>NZ_JAVAYN010000001.1:0-560795 GCF_054863025.1 Bradyrhizobium sp. 23AC | reverse complement strand
ATAGATCATGCTCGTCGGTCATCACGATGCCGATGCCGCGCTGGCAGTGAGGAGATAGATCATGCTCGTCGGTCATCACGATGCCGATGCCGCGCTGGCAGTGAGGAGATAGATCATGCTCGTCGGTCATCAACCCAAGGAATTCCTGCTCGCTGTCTCCGGATTGACGGTCTCGTTCGACGGGTTCAAGGCGGTCAATGATCTCTCCTTCTACGTCGAGGAGAACGAGATCCGCGTCATCATCGGTCCCAACGGCGCCGGCAAGACCACGGTGCTCGACCTGATCTGCGGCAAGACCAAGGCGACCTCGGGCTCGATCCAGTTTCGTGGCAAGGAGCTCACGAAGATGAGGGAGAATGAGATCGTGCAGACCGGCGTCGGACGCAAATTCCAGACGCCATCGGTGTTCGAGGATCTCACCGTGTTCGAGAACCTCGAGATCTCGTTCCCGCGCGGCCGCACCGTGTTCGGCTCATTGACCTTTCAGCGCGACCAGCTCGTGAAGGATCGGGTCGAGGAGGTCGCGGAGATGATCTTCCTCAAGGACAAGCTCAACACCTATGCCGACGAGCTCAGCCATGGTCAGAAGCAATGGCTCGAGATCGGCATGCTGCTGATCCAGGATCCGGACCTCTTGATGCTCGACGAGCCGGTCGCCGGCATGAGCGTGTCCGAACGCGCCAAGACCGCCGAGCTGCTCAACCGCATCATCAAGAACCGTTCGGTGCTGGTGATCGAGCACGACATGAAGTTCGTCGAGGACATCGCCCACAAGGTGACCGTGCTGCACCAGGGCCAGATCCTCTCCGAGGGGACCATGGAGAAGGTCAAGAACGATCCCAAGGTCATCGAAGTCTATCTGGGGCACTGAGGAGAATCTCGATGCTGGCAATTTCCGATCTTCACGTCGCCTACGGCCAGAGCGAGGTGCTGCACGGGCTCAACGTCAAGGTCGCGCCCAACGAGATCGTGGCGATCATGGGCCGCAACGGCATGGGCAAGACCACGCTGATGAAGTCGCTGATGGGCATCCTGCCGGCCAGGAGAGGCTCGGTGACCATGGACGGCGCTGAGCTCGGTAACCTCAAGAGCTACGAGCGCGTCGCCAAGGGTCTCGCCTATGTGCCGCAGGGCCGCATGATCTTCTCCACCATGACGGTGAAGGAGAACATCGAGACCGGCCTCGTCGTCGCGGGTGAATCCGAGGTGCCCGGCGACATCTACGAATTGTTTCCGGTCCTGCTCGAGATGAAAGGCCGCCGCGGCGGCAATCTCTCCGGCGGCCAGCAGCAGCAGCTCGCCATTGCGCGTGCGCTCGCAACCAAACCGAAGGTGTTGCTGCTGGATGAGCCGACCGAAGGCATCCAGCCCTCCATCATCAAGGAGATGGCGCGCACCCTGAAGCGCATCCGCGACGAGAAGGGGCTCTCGATCGTCGTGTCCGAGCAGGTCCTGAGCTTCGCGCTCGACATCGCCGACCGCGTGCTGGTGATCGAGAACGGCGAGATCGTGCGCGACGATCCGCGCGATGCCGTCGATGCCGCACAGGTCTCGAAATATCTGTCCGTCTAACCAACCATGTAAAAGGGGAGCATCTCGATGCCAGAGACACTGATCAAGGTCGATCTCACCAAGTCGGCTTACGAAAATGACATGGTGCATAACCGCTGGCACCCCGACATCCCGATCGTGGCCTGGGTCAATCCCGGCGACGATTTCATCATCGAGACCTATGACTGGACCGGCGGATTCATCAAGAACAACGATTCCGCCGACGACGTGCGCGATATCGACCTGTCGATCGTGCACTTCCTGTCCGGTCCGATCGGCGTCAAGGGCGCCGAGCCCGGCGACCTCCTTGTCGTCGACCTGCTCGACGTCGGTCCGATGAAGGAGAGCCTGTGGGGCTTCAACGGCTTCTTCTCCAAGCAGAATGGCGGCGGTTTTCTCACCGACCATTTCCCGCTGGCGCAGAAATCGATCTGGGACATCAAGGGCCTCTATACGTCGTCGCGCCACGTGCCCGGCGTCAACTTCGCCGGCCTGATCCATCCCGGCCTGATCGGCTGTCTTCCTGATCCGAAGATGCTGGAGACCTGGAACAAGCGCGAGGCCGAGCTGATCTCGACCAATCCGACCCGCGTCCCGGGCCTTGCCAATCCGCCGTTCGCGGCGACCGCCCATGGCGGCCGCGCCAAGGGCGACGTCAAGGCCAAGATCGGCGCGGAGGGGGCGCGCACGGTGCCGCCGCGCGAGCATGGCGGCAATTGCGACATCAAGGATCTCTCCCGCGGCTCGAAGATCTACTTCCCGGTCTATGTGCCGGGTGCGGGTCTTTCGATGGGCGATCTGCACTTCAGCCAGGGTGACGGCGAGATCACCTTCTGCGGCGCCATCGAGATGGCCGGCTGGCTGCATCTGAAGGTCGAGGTGATCAAGGACGGCATGTCGAAATACGGCATCAAGAACCCGATTTTCAAGCCGTCGCCGATCACGCCGAACTACAAGGACTATCTGATCTTCGAAGGCATCTCGGTGGATGAAGCCGGCAAGCAGCATTATCTCGACGTCCACATCGCTTATCGCCAGGCCTGTCTCAATGCGATCGAGTACCTGAAGAAGTTCGGCTATTCCGGCGCCCAGGCCTATTCGATCCTCGGCACCGCGCCGTGCCAGGGCCACATCTCCGGCGTGGTCGACGTGCCCAATGCCTGCGCCACGCTGTGGCTGCCGACGGAGATCTTCGACTTCGACGTGATGCCGTCGGCGGCAGGTCCCATCAAGCACATCACCGGCGATATCCAGATGCCGATCTCGCCCGACAAGTAGCCGGTGCGCTCCCTCTTCCCGTTCTTACGGGGAGAGGGTTGGGGTGAGGGGCTGTCTCCACACGAATGGTGGCAGCGAGTTGTATGAACAGGCAAGAGCTTAGGTGATGCGATGCCGGTCTACGAATATCTCTGTGACGACTGCGGACCTTTTACGGATCTGCGCCCGATGGCCGAGTGCGACGATCCGCAAAGCTGCCCGCGCTGCGAGACGTCGGCGCCGCGCGTGATCCTGACCGCGCCGAATTTCTTCTGCATGCCGGCCGAGAAGCGCAAGGCGCATGCCGTCAACGAGCGCAGCACCCATGCGCCGCAGACGCTCGCGCAATACAAGGCTTCGCACGGTCCGGGCTGCGGCTGCTGCTCCACTGGCAAAACCGTGAAGAAGAACGCGTCAGACAAGAAAAAGCCGGCGCGGCTGATGACCAAGACCGGGAGCGGCGCCAAGGGTTTCCCGACGGCACGGCCCTGGATGATCAGCCATTAGCGCGCGATGACCTCAAACCAATAAACGACAGGAGCGCCCAACATGCTTCACGGTGACATTTCGAGCAGTAACGATACCGTCGGCGTCGCCGTGGTGAACTACAAGATGCCCCGCCTGCACACCAAGGCCGAGGTGCTCGATAACGCCCGCAAGATCGCCGACATGGTGGTGGGCATGAAGGCCGGCCTGCCCGGCATGGACCTCGTAATCTTTCCCGAATATTCCACGCAAGGCATCATGTACGACTCCAAGGAGATGTACGAGACGGCGTGCGCCGTGCCCGGCGAGGAGACCGCGATCTTCGCCGAGGCCTGCCGCAAGGCAAAAGTGTGGGGCGTGTTCTCGCTGACCGGTGAACGACATGAGGAGCACCCGAACAAGGCGCCCTACAACACCCTGATCCTGATGAACGACAAGGGCGAGATCGTGCAGAAGTACCGCAAGATCATGCCGTGGGTGCCGATCGAGGGCTGGTATCCCGGCAATTGCACCTATGTCTCCGACGGCCCCAAGGGGATGAAGGTCAGCCTGATCATCTGCGACGACGGCAACTTTCCGGAGATCTGGCGCGACTGCGCCATGAAGGGTGCCGAGCTGATCGTGCGCTGCCAGGGCTACATGTATCCGGCCAAGGAGCAGCAGGTTCTGATCTCGAAGGCCATGGCGTGGGCCAACAACGTCTATGTCGCCGTCGCCAATGCCGCCGGTTTCGACGGCGTCTATTCCTATTTTGGCCACTCCGCGATCATCGGCTTCGACGGCCGTACGCTCGGCGAATGCGGCGAGGAGGATTACGGCATCCAGTACGCACAGCTGTCGAAACACCTGATCCGCGATGCGCGCCGCAACGGCCAGTCGCAGAACCATCTCTACAAGCTGGTCCACCGCGGCTACACCGGCATGATCAACTCCGGCGAAAGCCCGCGCGGCGTCGCGGCGTGCCCGTATGATTTCTACAAGAACTGGATCAAGGATCCCGAAGGGACGAGGGACATGGTCGAGGCGATGACCCGCTCGACCCCCGGCACGGACGAATGTCCGATTGACGGCATCCCGAATGGGTCGTCTCCGAGCAATTACTGAGCCCTTGCCAGCACCATGAGTTGGACGGTCAACCATTGATGTGAATGGCCGTCCACAAATGCGGACGTTCTCATGCGCCCGTATGTGCGCGGAATGGGAATGGCGCCCGGCAAAACCGTGGCGCGGTTACAACATGGGCTGTTGAATCTGCCCCAGTTGGGGGGCCCGTGGGCAGATTTTCGATGCCCCGTAGTTCTACCGCCCATCCTCTTCGCCTAAGTTCCCCGCGGCGCCGCTGGGGAGCGCCGCGGGGTGAGGAACGAGCGTGGGGGCTTGGTTGCGATCGAGCGGGGGGAGTTGCTCGCGCCGGAGTGCCGCGGTAATGCGCGTGGCATTCGGGGCCGGCTTCGTCTCGAGCGCAATCGTTATGGCGAGCCCAGTCGGGGCCCAGCAGGTCTTCAACGGATCACAGACCACGCCGAACGGCATCGTCAACGGCGGGGGCGGCGTCTGGGACAACACTACGACCAACTGGACCGACTTCTTTGGAGCGACCAGCACGGCCTATGATCCCGCGTCAGCCGGCACGCTGTTCGGAAGCAGCGCTCCCTCGACGCCGGCGACGGGCGGCACGGTGACGGTTACGCCGGGCGGCGTGCAGCTCACCAGCCTCGTGGGCTTCGACCTCACCGCCGACGGCTCGATCTATACCATTCAGGGCGGCGACCTCAGGCTGGCTGCGGGCGGCACCACGTTCGTCACCAACGATGTGACCGGCACCAGCGATCCCTCGGCCGCGATCGTTTCGCGCATTGTCGGCAGCGACGGCATCAATGTTCAGGGACCAGGTACCCTGGCGCTGCTCGGCGCGAACTCCTATACCGGCGGCACCTTCATCTGCAATTGCGGATCCCTGCAGCTCGGTGACGCGACCCACACCGCGAGCATGGTCGGCGCCGTCACCAACGAGGGCCTCTTCAGCATCGTCAATGCCGACACGTCGGGAATCACGTCGATCCTGAACGCCTTCTCCGGCACGACGATGTTCCTCAACGCAACCTCCGCCAGCTCGATCGTGATCACCAACAACGGGCAGGTGTATTTCGGCGATCCGCTCGGGGGTGGAGCCGACACCGCGACGGCCGGTCGGGCCACCATCATCAATGACGGCGGCTTGATCGGCTTCTTCGGACGGACTAATGCAGGCACGGCCAACATCACCAACAAGAATGGCGGCGGCACGATATTCATCGAGCAATCTTCGGCGGGCTCGGCGACGATCGTGAACAAGGATTTTGGCGGGACCGTGTTTGGGACGTTCGCCGGCTCCGACACGGCGACCGCCGGCAATGCAACCATCATCAATGAAGCGGATGGTCTCACCGATTTCGGCGCGTTCACCACGGCCGGCAATGCCACGATCATCACCAAGGACGGCGGCAGGACCGAATTCTTCGACAACTCCACCGGCGGCAACGCACGCTTCATCACCATCGGGACCGGCGTCGTCGATTTCGGTGGAGGCACCGGTCCGGCCGGCGATGGTCGCATCACCGCAGGATCGATCGAAGGCAGCGGCTTCTACTACATCGGCGGCGGCAATACCCTCGTCGTCGGCGGTAACAACCTCTCGACCGAGGTCAGCGGCGTCATCGGTGATACCTGCGGTTGCGGTCCCGTCGGCCCCGGCTTGCTGGAAAAGGTCGGCAGCGGCACGTTGATCCTCTCGGGCGCGAATACCTACACCGGCACGACCACGGTGAACGGCGGCATCCTGCGGGTCGATGGTGACATCTCGCAGTCGAGCCTGACCACCGTGAATGCAGGTGGTGCGTTGTTCGGCGCCGGAATCGTTGGCAATACCCTCATCGCCAACGGCGGCATCTATGCGCCCGGCGACGGCGGCCCGGGCTCGAGCATGCAGGTTCAGGGCGATCTCACGCTTCAGTCCGGCTCGGTCTATGTGGTGCAGGTCGGTAGCGGATCCAGCACGAGCCACGCGCTCGTCACCGGCAATGTCGCGCTGGACGGCACTGTCGGCGTCGCGCTGTATCCGGGCGCCGCGGTGATGAAGCACTATTCGATCATGAACTTCTTCGGCACCTCCGTCGGGAATTTTTCGGGCGTTGCCGCGCCGGGTGGCCTCATCGGCACGACGACCGTCGGATCGAACGAGGTCTTCCTCGATTTCACGCTGAACTACGGCGCGAAATACGCGCTCAACGTCAACCAGCAGAACGTCGCAACGACCCTTCAGAACTTCTTCAACACCAACGGCTTCCTGCAGGCCGAACTCGCGGGTCTTGGTCCCGGGGGCCTGACGCAGGCCTCGGGTGAATCCGCAACGGGATCGCAGCAGACGACGTTCAATGCGATGAACCTGTTCATGAGCCTGTTGACCGACGTCTTCAGCTCAGGACGCAGCGGCACGCCTGGCGCGTCGCCATTTGCCGCGGACGCGAATGCGCGCGACAAGAGCGCGCGCGACGCCTTCGCCTCGATTTACCGCAAGGCACCGGCGGCAACCTTCGAGCAGCGCTGGGATGTGTGGACGGCCGGCTATGGCGGCTCGCAGACCACGGACGGCAATGCCGGCCTCGGCTCGAACAACACGAGCAGCAGTGTCTACGGCACTGCCGTGGGCCTCGATTACCGCTTCTCGCCGTCGACGATTGCGGGCTTTGCACTCGCAGGCGGCGGGACCGCCTTCAACGTCAACGGGCTCGGCTGGGGTCGCTCCGATCTATTCCAGGCCGGTGCCTTCGTGCGTCATACGGCGGGACCTGCCTACATCACGGCGGCGCTCGCCTATGGCTGGCAGGACGTCACGACCAACCGCGTCGTGACGGCTGCCGGTTACGACCAGTTGCGGGCGCAGTTCAACGCCAACGCGATCTCGGGGCGCATCGAGGGCGGCTATCGCTATGCCACGCAATGGGCCGGCGTCACGCCCTATGCCGCGCTCCAGGCCACCTTGTTCAGCCTTCCGACCTATGCAGAGGCAGCCGTGGTCGGCAGCAATGTCTTCGCGCTCAACTATGTCGCCAAGGACGTGACCAGCACCCGCACCGAGCTCGGCCTGCGCGCGGACAGATCGTTTGCCGCGGCCGGTGGCCTGGTGACCCTGCGCGGCCGCCTCGCCTGGGCGCATGACTACAACCCGGACCGCACTGTCGGCGCGGTGTTCCAGACCCTGCCGGGATCGGCTTTCGTCGTGAACGGTGCCGCCCAGGCGCGCGATTCGGCTCTGACCACCGCATCAGCGCAGATGAACTGGATGAACGGCTGGTCTGCATCGGCGACGTTCGAGGGAGAGTTCTCGAACCTCACCCGCTCCTACGCCGGCAAGGGCGTCGTACGCTACGCGTGGTGAGGCATGGTCGGCTCCCTTGAGAGGGAGGACAGGGGAGGCGTCACTGCTTCTTCTGCGGCGGCTTGCGCGGCGGGCGCGGGGCGGCAGCGGGGGCCGGCGTCCCGCTCATCTTGTTGGCAGCCTCGCTGACGTCGAGCAGCGAGCGACGGATGTCTTCGAGGTAGCCGGCCGATTTCTTTCTCATGGTGTCGGCGAGCTCGTGCAGCCCCTGTATCTTTTCGAACAGCTCGTCGGCCTTGCCGTCGACGAAGCCGGGCACCACGCCCTCGATCTTCGTGACCGCCTTGTCGAAGCCCGCGAAGGCGGTGTCGACCTTGGCCATGATGGAGTCGATTTCGCCACCCTTGCTCCGGAGGTCGGCGGTGTAGTCCTCGAACGTGCGCAGGCCCTCCTTGATCGCGGGGGCGTTGCTGACGATGGTGCGGTCGACACTGTGCAGGGTGTCGACGATGGATTCGGCGTCGCTGAGATCGGCGGTCAGCACGGGGACGCCGTCCGAGTCCAGCGGCACCGGCGGCGCGGAAGGCGCGCCCCCGATCAGCGAGATCGCGGCAACGCCGGTGAGGCCCTGGAACTCGATGCCCGCCACGGTGTCCTTGCGGATCGGCGCGGTGTTGTCGAGCATCACCAGCGCCACGATCCTGCGCGGATTGTCCAGCTTGATCGACAGGATCTGGCCCGCAGGCACGCCGTCGAAATTGACCGGTCCGCCGCGGCGCAGGCCGCTGGCGGACCCGCCCTCGAATACCACGCGCAACTGGCTGCGGCTCTGGATGGTGCGCCATTTCTGCACGCCGAGCAGGCCGCCGAACGCCACGGCGATCACCGCCAGCGTCGCCGTTCCGATCACCAGATTACTCGCGCGTGCCATCAGGCGATTCTACGGCCAAAGCGGGGAAGTTGGAAGGAGCCCCCCATGGTAGGTAGGGCGGGTTAGCGAAGCGTAACCCGCCGTTTTCGCCGCAGCAGTCGTGTGAATTGGCGGATTGCGCTGGCGCTAATCCGCCCTACGGCCTCAATGCCCGGCAACCCGCCTGGCAGCAGCATTGTTCAGCACAATCAGCGCATCGACCGCTACGCCCGTCCTGGTGTTGATCAGGAACGGATTGATGTCGATCGAGGCGATCCGGTCGCCGGCATCCGCGATCAAATTGGACAGGCCGACCAGCGCTTTCACCGCGGAGGCCTCGTGCAGGGCCGGCTTGCCGCGATAGCCGCGCAGCTTGATGCCGGCCTTGGTGCGGCCGATCAGGAGCCGCGCCTCGGCTTCGTCCAAGGGCGCGCCGGCAAGCGCGACGTCTTTCATCAGCTCGATGTCGATGCCGCCGGTCCCGAACAGCACGACAGGTCCCATCTCGGCATCGAGCGAGGCGCCGACCACGAGCTCGAGCTCGGCCTTGACCTGCTGCGCGATCAGGATGCCGTCCAGCTTCGGCTTGCCTTTCAACTTGCTCACCCGGGCCGTGATATCGGCGAACGCCTTCTTCACCTCGGCGGCACTGTTGAGGTTCAATACCACGCCGCCGATATCGGACTTGTGCAGGATCTCGGCGCTGACGAGTTTTGCCACGACCGGAAAGCCGACCTGCTTGGCGATCTTCACCGCCTCGGCCGCCGTCTGCGCGATCGCTTCCTTCGAGATCGGAATGCCATAGGCCTTCAGGAGCTTCTTCGAGGCGACCTCGTCGAGCGCGGCACCGTTCGCCGATTTCAGCGCCTTCTCCAGCACGGTGCGCGCGGCAGGTTTCGAGCTCGATACGATATCGGGTACCTCCTTGCGCAGCCTGGCGTAGTCGAGCAGCGACTTGATCGCGGTCACCGCCCGGTCCATGCCCTGCATGACCGCGAGATGCGGCAGCGATTTGCGCAAGGTCTTGGTGAACTCGGTGAAGCCGATCGACATCGCGCTGATATAGATCACGGGCTTGCCGCCCTGGCGCGCCATGTCGTCGACGATGCGCAAATTGCGCTCGCGAAGCTCGTGCGGGGCTTTGGGCAGCTCGGCATCGACGATGACGATGTCGATATCGGGATCGTCGATCATGAGCTTGATCGACTTCATGTAGACGGAGGGATCGACCACCGCGGCAAAGCCGGCGTCGAGCGGGTTGCCGACGATCGACCCGGGCCCGAGCATCTTTGCCAGCTCGGAGCCGACGTGCGGGCTGAGTGGCGCAAAGTTCAGGCCCTCGGCATAGAAGGCGTCCAGCAGCATGCCGCGCTTGCCGCCCGACAGCGTGACGGCCGCGAGCCGGTCGCCTTTGGGCACGCCGCAATGAACGAAGCATTCCGTGGTCTCGATCAGCTCGTCGAGCCCGCCGACGCGGATGACGCCTTCGCGCGTTGCAATGGCGTCGAACGTCTCGATCGAGCCTGCAAGCGCACCCGTATGTGCCATCGCCGCGGCCCGGCCACCCTCGGACGAACCGAGCTTGAGTGCGATCACGGGTTTGCTGGCAGCGCGCGCTGCCTTGCAGGCCTCGCGAAAGGCCTTGGTGTTGCGCACGCCTTCGAGGTAGACGACGATCACCTTGATGCTCGGATCCTCGGCGAAATAGCGCATCAGGTCTGGCGTCTCGAGCCCGGCCTCATTGCCTGATGTCACCATGTAGCCGACGCCGACACCTCGATCCTCCAGCGCTTGGCGGATCGCCATGACGATGGCGCCGGACTGCCCGGCGATCGCCACCGCGCCCTGTTCCATGGTGACGATGCGATCGTCGATGTTGGTGAAGAGCTTTTCGCCGGCGCTCAAGTTGCCGAGGCAATTCGGGCCGGTGACCGCAAGTCCCGTCTCACGTATCGCCGCTTGCAATTCGGCCGCGAGCTTCTGGCTTTCCTCGTCCTGCAACTCGCTGAAGCCCGAGGTGACGATGGTGGCCGACCGTGCACCGGCGGCCGCGGCATCGCGGATCACCTGGACCGCAAAGCGCGCCGGCACCAGCACCAGAACGTGATCCGGCTTTTCCGGGAGGCTCGCAAAGTCCTTGTAGCAGGGGACGCCCCAGATGGTTTCCCGCTTGGCGTTGACCGGATAGAGGCCGCCCTCGTAACCGTACTTGATCAGATTATTCCAGATGCGTTCGGCATAATTGCCGGGCTTGTCGGTTGCACCCACCAGCACGATGTTGTGCGGGTGCAGCATGGCGTGGATGCCCTTGACGATCTCTCCGGCGTCGGGCGGTGGAGACCATGAGCGCGGAGAAACCGATGCGGCGGGCACTTGAGCTTCCATGCGCTTCCCTCACTTCTTGTTCTTGTTGCAACGCGCGCCCCGCGCGCCGGCTTCGGGGGCTGATCGTGGCCGCTCCATGCCGCGAGACGGAATGGGCAGGATTTGGCGATGAGGCTAGCATCACGAGACTTTTGGCGAAAGTGCGAACGGTCCGGCAAGATGCTAGGAAACCGTGACCCTCATTCTCTCAATTGGTGATCATGCCGCTGCTGTCCATCGTGGTGCCGACCCTCGATCGTCCCGACACGCTTCGCCATGCGCTCGCGACCATGGCGTGCCAGCCTGCGCATGCAGATTGCGAGTTCATCGTTCAGAACAATGGCGGCAATCCCGAGATTGCGAAGATCGTCGCAGACCTCCAGGACGAGCGCTTCAGGCATTTTGCCAGCGAGACCGTTCTGACCATGACCGACAATTGGGAGGCGGCGCTCGGCCACGCCTCGGGCGAGTACGTCGCCTTCATCGGCGACGACGACGGGCTGATGCCCTATGCATGTGCCACGGCATCGGAGATGCTCTCCGGCCGAAACATCGATCTCCTGAGCTGGAGCGCCTACACTTATCACTGGCCGAGCTACTACCATGCGGCCTTCCGCAACCGGCTGCTCGCCGAGATCGACCTGACCTCGTCCGCACAGCGAGTTTCGTCGCGCGACGAACTGAGGCGCATCTTCGGTTTCCAGGCGAACTATGCGCATCTGCCGATGATCTACAATTCGTTCGTCCGCCGCAGCATCATCGATCGGATGCGTGCGATCGGTGGGCGCTACTTCATCGGTCTATCGCCCGACGTGGCGTCCGGTATCGCCAACGCTGCACTGACCGACAGTTTCATCCGACTGTCGCGGCCTCTGAGCATGGCCGGGTTCTCGCAGCACAGCACCGGTCACGCGCTGTTCTTCGAGACCGCTGATCTGCTCGAGACGCCGCGAGGGGCGCGCGATTTCGGACCCATTGACGAGGATCCCCAACTCCCCGATCTCAACGCCCTTCAGCTCTTCATCGCCAAGGACATGCTTGTCCTCAAGCGTCTGCTGCTGGCGGATCACGGCGATGTGCGGCTCGACTTCAAGGCGCTGGCACAGGCGCTCGCGACCGACATCAACCATCGGCCGCCCCTGTATGATCGGACCGTGCAGACCATCGGCGAACTCGCCCGCACGCCTGGGTTCGACGTTGCTGACATCATCATTCCTGCCCGCCTTGCGGATCGGCCGCCACCCCGCGGGGGTGTTCGCGTGACCGGACCGAACCGTGTGGTTTACGAGCTGGATGGTTCTGCGCTTGGGCTCAATTCGATTGCGGACGCAGTGCGCGTGATCGCGCAATTCGTTCCGGATCAGGGGCCGCTCGATCCGACCGCTCTGAAGGCTCCCGTGTCCTCGCCGGTCCTCGGCGTAAAGGAGCTCGAATTCGCGCATGGCGGAGCGGGCGTCGCCGCGTTGATCGAGGGATGGAGCGAGCCGGAGCAATGGGGCACCTGGTCCATTGCCAGGAACTGCGTGCTCCAATTCGAGGTCCATCCCATTCCGTCACGGCCGGTCGAGCTTGTGCTGGCGTGCCGGGCTTTCGTTTCCGACGGAAATCCGCAATTGCGGGCGGCCTGCCGCGTCGGCAACGGAGCGCCGCAGCAACTGACATTCTCGAGAGAGGCGTTCGCGGGTTTGCGAAGGTTGATGCTCGATCCCGCCGCGATTGCCGCCGACGGGACGCTGACGATCAGCCTGTCGCTATCCGATCCACGCTCGCCCGCGGATCTCGGACTGAGCTCCGACGCGCGGCCGCTCGGCATCGGGCTCGAGCGGGTCTGGCTCGATCACGACGTTCATTCGGCACGAGGTGGGTGATCGCCGCCCGCTCAGTACCCTAGCAGGCTCAGCTTGTGGGCGTAGTGAAAGACGACCTGCCTCGCGAGATAGGGGGCGATGGCGCGGCGAATCTGTACCTGTGTCGGATCGAAGCCGAGAGCGCGGCGCCGCAGGATGCCCATCTCCCGGACGCCGATCGCGTAGGTCGATGCCGTCTTCTGGGCATCATGGATTCGGAAGCAGGCGAGAAATCGCGGCAGGCGCACGAATTTGAATCCCGCGGCCTGCGCCCGCAGGATGAAGTCCCAATCCATCGCGTAGTGGAAGCTTTCGTCGATCGGACCGATCCTGTCCCACACGCGCCTGCGCCAGAACATCGTCTCCTGCGGGATATAGTCGGCATACTGCAGCGCGCGTCCGTCATGGGGCGGTAGCACGGCACGGCCGACCTCGAGTCCCTCGCGATCGACGAAGACGCGATGCCCATAGACGATGTCGACATGGGGATGCGACGTGAAGTAGTTGGCGACATAGGCCAGCGTCCCCGGCAGCAGCATGTCGTCGCTGTTGAGATAGGCCATGATCTCGCTGTCGACGCCGGCGAAGCCGAGATTGATGGCGTTCGATTGTCCGCTGTCAGGTTCGCTCTTCCAGCTGATGCTCTCGCCGCGGCACTTTAGGAGGTCAGCGGTGCCGTCGATCGAGGCGCCGTCCTGCACGTGGTAATACAGGTTAGGATAGTTCTGGCTCACGATGCTGTCGATCGTGGCGCCGAGATATTGCGCCTGATTGTAGCTCGGTGTGACCATCGCGATCCGCGGTGCATTCTCGTGGGTCGAGGGCGCTGGCGGGAAAGCCGTCAGGTTGAGCAAGCGCGGTGGATATTGCTCGAAGGTCCACATCGGAGGACGCCGCCAGAGGCTCCGGAGCGAGGAGCGCCTTTGCCCGGCGGCGATGAGATCCTGATTCCTTTCCAACAGCGCGACGCGATTTTCGAGCTGCTCCATTCGCTGTTCGAGGCGCTGCCTGAACTCGTCGTCCATCTATCGAGCTTTCGCAAATTACAACGTCCAAAAATCAATGGGACCTTCTTACAGGTCTCTGGTCGGCGGCGCCAGTTCACGGTCGCGTCAAACGCGATGGCCCGGCGTGTCCGGCGCGGTTTGAGAGGGCTCGATCGTTCCCGGACGGGCCGATTGCGAACCGCTATTCACGTGTTTCGATCAAGGTGGCATGCAGGACGTAGCGCTCCGGGCCGGACGTAACGGCGTCGAACGGCCAGCAGGTCGCGAGCACGAGTTCCGCCCCCTGCGCTGAGGGATCGACGCCCGACGCGTCGAAACGGACAACGGCCGAAGAATCCGCCCGATAGCGAAAATGCTTGCCGTCGCGGCGGGTGATCTCAACGACGTCTCCGACGGCAACATTTCGCAAGAAGCGGAAATGTGTGTCACGATGCGCTGCATATACGGCAACACCGCGCTCGCCCGCATCAGCCGTTCGGCTGATATGGCCCGGCCCGAAGGCAAGCGCCTGGCCGCTCGTACCTTCCAGCACGATCGCGCTGGCGCCTATCCGCTTCACCTCGATCCGCGCGACCGGCCAGGTGTCGGCCCATGCCCACGGCTTGATCACCTCGCCCGTCGCAAGGCTCTTGTCGAACGCGCGCTCCAGCAGCAACTGCGCCAGCCACGCCTTGGCATGGATGTAGGCGCCGTCGCCGAACAAGATGAGGCCGATCAGTGCCAGAACCAGGGGAGATAAGAGGCGGGGCATGACATCTACTCTCGTCATTGCTTCGTCACTTCGCTCTTCGCAATGACAGGAAAAAAGACGCGCGCGGCCGTTGGTATGGGACGGGCAGCCGCGCGCGCTAACAGAGGAGTTCGGGGAGGCTCCTCTCTCAAGCGGCGTCGGTGAGCAAGAGCCGACGCCGGTTGAACACGAACAGGATCAGGGCGAGCACGATCAGGACCAGGCCTGCGGTCATCTTCAGCTCGGCTGAAGTTGCCGTCTTGGGCAGACGGATCGCGTCAGGCGCTGCGGGTGTCGGACGCCGCGCGGCGGGTGAGGTGCGCGCATCGGCATGGCGTTCGCGCAAGTGTGCCGGGACCTGCGGCCGTTCGCCGAACACCTTCTCGAACTCCCAGCCGGCCGGCAGGTTGATCGGCAATTCGCTGAGCTTGAGCGGCGCGCCTTCGGGCCGGCTCGGCGTCTTGTCGACGGCGACAAGGCTGGTCAGGCGCGTGACGATCTGATGGTCGAGCGCCAGCGCCAGGATCGCCTTGTCGGCCTCCTCGGGCGCGAGCTCCCGCATGGCGCGCGCCACTTCGGCGTCACCGATCTTGCGCTTGGCCCAGAGTTTCGACAGGCCGTTGCCCTCGGCTGCATTTTGCAGCGGCAGCGTCACCGACCATGGACGGTCGCCGATGCGCCCCTTGATCTCGAGCGAGCCTGCGAGCTTGTCGAGCTTTGCCGCCAGCACCAGCGGCTCGTCGCGATAGACGTCGGGGATCATCGCCGGGGTGATGTCGGCGTTGGCCTCGGAGAATTTCGCGGTAAGGCCGGTCACGGCCGGGTTTTCGAGCTTGGCGAACAAGCCGCGCATGCGCTCCTCGACCTGCTCGACGGAACCGATATGGGTGAAGGCGCCACGGCCGAGCTCGGCGGCGCGGGTCATCAGATAGGTGTTGGGCGCCGACCCGATGCCGACCATGAAGACGCGCGAGCGGCCGCGCATCGCCGTGATCGTTTCGAACAATTGCTGCTCGTTGCCGATTGCGCCGTCGGTGAGGAAGATGACCTGGCGAACCGTGCCGGTGTCGCCGAGTTTGTCGGCCAGTGCGGCGCGCATCGCCGGCACCATCTCGGTGCCGCCGCGTGCCTGCAACGCGCTCACGAACGAGGTGGCATCACCGACATGGGTCGCGTCTGCCGGCACGGAGGCGGGAAACAGCATGTCCATGGTATCGTCGAAGCGGATGACGTTGAAACGGTCGGTCGGCTGGAGCCGGGACAGAGCATAGGCGAGGCTGGCCTTGGCCTGGACGATCGACGTGCCGCCCATCGACCCCGAATTGTCGATCACGAACACGACCTCACGCGGCAGCGGCTTTTGCGTCGTCTGCTCGGCGCTGGGCGGAGCGACGAAGGCGAGCAGGTAGTCGGCATCACCGACATGTTCGCGGAACAGGCCGACCGACGGCGCCTTCTCGGCGGCGGGCTTCCAGGTCAGCTCGAAGTCGCGGTCGGCGGGGACGGCACCGTCGGCCAGCGTAATGACGCGATCCGTATTGTCCGGACTTTCGATCTTGACCTTATGGTGGTGACTCTTGACCTCGCCGAGCGCGAAGCCGGCCTTCAGGCGCACCGTGATGCTGGTCGGATTGACCGGTGCATTCCTGGCGGGATCCAGCACAGGCGGCGAGATGCGGTCGCGGTCCGGGACCGGGTCCGAGGTCGCCGTGCCCCAGCCCGATCCGTCCTTGCGGAAGTCGACGCTCTGGACGATCGGCGCCGGATTGTAGCGCGGTCCGACCACCAGCGGCAGTCGCAGTGAATATTCATTGCCGGATTGATGCACCGGCTCCTGATATTCGATCTGCACCAGCACGGTCTCGCCGGGGCCGATATTGGCGACCGAATTGGTGAAGATGTTCGGCCGCTCCTGCTCCGTGAGCGCCACCCTCTGACCGGTGCGGCGCGCCTCTTCGTAGATCACGCGGGCCTGCTGCCGCTCCCTGATGTCTCCGACGATGACGCGGTCACCGACCACCATCTTCAGCGTATCGACGGCGCCGCCGGTCGCGAGCGGATAGACATAGATTGCTTCGACCCAGTCCTTGGTCGGATTGCGGAAGATTTGGGTGACGCGCGCGCGCAGCGTCGGGCCCGAGACCGTGATGTCGACGTCGGTGCCAAGGCGGATCGCTTCGGTGGTGGCGCCATCCTCCTTCAGGAGGAGGGAGCCGGACCTGGCGTCGCCGGGCTGGAGCAGGCTGGCCTGCTCGGTCGTTGCCGACCAACTGGTCCCGAAGCTAACGAGCAGGGCCACGAAGGCCATCAGCATCACCGCGATACCCTGCGCGAGAAGAAACAATCCGAGCTTGATCAGCCCCTTCAACATGGGGTGCTCGTCGTTGTCGGCTGTGTCGTAGGTGTCCATTGGCCTGCTCCGGAAGGACGTTTGCTGGCTCCGAGCATTCGCCGGGAGGGGCCGATTTCGCGAGCAGAATGATCGGTCATGTTCCGCCGCGGCCGGCCCGGGCAGGCTGCCGTGGGGCGCCCATGTGTGGTTTTGTGCTGGTTTGTCCGCCCTGCTAGAATGGCCGTGCTGGAGCAGGATTAGCGATGCAGATGCAGGATAAACTCACCGACAAGCAGCTTTCGGACGAGCAGAGCCGCGAGATCGCCGAGACCATTCGCGAGGAGCTCGCCAGACGCCGGATCTCCCGGCAGACGCTGGCCGAGCAGGCCAAGCTCAGCCTGTCGACGCTGGAGAAGGTGCTCGGCGGCCGGCGGCCGTTTACGCTGGCGACCACGGTCCGGCTGGAGCAGGCGCTGGGCGTCTCCTTGCGCAAGAGCCCCGTCGTTGCGGCGCCTCAGGCCGCCAACGATGTCGCTCCCGACAGTCTTGGCTCCTATGCGCATCGGGCCGTGACCTGGCTCGAGGACGTCTACATCACGCTGCGGCCGTCGTTCGGCGACAAGGACGCGATCTTCGCGTACCGCACCGAGATCGTCTGGGAGCCGAAGGTGTCTTCGCTGGTCTTTCGGGAGGGCGATCGCACCGATACCGCCTACGAGCATACCGGCGAGGTCGCCGTCCCGCATCAGTCAGGCTTCATCTACCTCGTCATCATCAAGCACGGCCAGCATCGCGTGATCACAGTGTCGCGGCCGACGGTCGCCGGCGAGATGTACGGCATCATCTCGACGCTCCGCGCCGGGCCTGGTTCACAGCTCACGCCGATCGCAGCGCCGATCGCCTACGTTCCGCTCCGGAACGTCCCGAAGCCGTCGCTGGGGAGGGTCGGGCCCGGCGACGCCAACCATGCGTTGTACGGAAAGCATCTGCGCCGCACGGTGGAAGAATCCTTCGCACTGTTTCTGTCGGTATAGTCCGCAAGAAAGAATCCGGAATGGCGTTGCCTGCGTCTATAAGGGGGTATGCAGAACGCGCGCGCCCCATGCATCGGCGAATCTCCGCTGTTCTCCATCATCATCCCGCTCGACGACCATCGCGGGCAGTGGCGGCAATCCTGGCTCGGCTGGACATCACAGAGCGTAGACAGATCTCTGTATGAGATCATCCTCGCCGTACCGCCGGACGCCAAACTTCGCGCGGATATCGAGGCGCTCGTCGGCGACGATGCGCATCTCGAATACAGCGAATCCAATCACGACATCGAGTTGAGTGCGCTGGGCGCGGCGAAGGCCCGCGGCTCCTACCTTTTCTTCACGGAATCACACTGCCGTCCCGAACCCGACGTACTCGAACTCTGCTTGTGCGCCATTGAAGATCATCCCGATTGGTCGGGATTCTCCTGCCGTTCGATCCCGGTTTGCCACAATGCCTTGTCGGAGGCAGAAGCTGCGATGTACCAAGCCGACATCGAATTCGGCATGAAGGTGCATCCTTGGCTCAAGGTGCTCGATCAGTGTTTCGTGACACGACGGGACGTCTACGAGGAGTGCGGCGGCCTGCGCACGGATCTGGGTCACTTTGCCGAATGGGTACTCGCCGCCAGCTATTATGCGCGCGGTCACGTCATCGGTTATCTGGATGGAGCCTGCGTCCATCACTACTACGTCGGCAGGCTCGACGAGCTCGAGACCTTTACGCGCGATTTTGTGCAGGGCCAGATACGCTATCTCAGTGAGGCGCGCGACGATCCCGGCAGCGAGCTGCTGGAAATTCCGCTCGACTGGAGCAAGCAGGGCGAGTTCGATGCCTCGCTCGCCCGCCATGCATTGAAAGCACTCGTGCGCGACAGCCTCGCGGGGCGGGGCTGGAAGCGGCCCGATGAGATGCTGCGTGCCTTTTTGCGCTGGGTCGCACCGGCTCTGTTCGGCGGGCTCGGCACGCGTGCGGCAGCCCGTCTGGGGGTCATACGTGCACGCACGGTCTTGACGGCGTTGGAGCGCATCGGGTCGAGCGAGGCGATCGGCCGATGGATGAAGCGCTACATCGCCGCACTGATAAGGCTTCAGAGACTCGATTGCATTTCCCACCTGTACCGGCGGGGCAGACCCGCTGCCGGGCTCATGGGCAAGCACGTTCTTGCGCAGATCGGCTTCCATGCCGAAGAGTCTTCCGCCGGTTACACTTTCCGGTGGAGCGAGCCGCAGGCTGCCCTACGGATCGAGGGGCCGCCCGGCCGCAACATCGTCCGCATTCGAAGCCCGGCACTTCGCGCGCCGCTCGACGCGATCGGCACGCATTTCTATCTCGACGGCGCGCCTGTCGATCCCGCCGCGATCGTGATCGGCTGCGACAGCTATACGCTTAGCCTCGATCTGCCGCCATCAGGTATCGCCACCCTTGCGTGGTCATGCCCGGTGCTCAGGGGCGTCGGCGATTCGCGTCCTCTCGGCCTGTCCATCGTGGCGATCGACGTCGGCGGCGAGGCCGAAATCGCCGGCAGGGCAGCGCTGCTCGCTGAACAAGAATAGCGGCCTTTCGGCCGCTATTCGGTGTGTTTCAGTAGGTCGGTCGAGCTAGCCTCCGGTCTCCGCGCTGATGATGTCGCCGAACAGCTCCCACTGGCCCTTCTTGAAGCGCCACATTTTGAGCTGCTCGATCGGCGCAAAGTCCGTGGCGGAGGTGTTGATCTTGATTCCCGGGATCAGCGTGTCGGGGACGAAGTCCTTGAGACTGGCGGCCTGCTTCATCACGTTCTCACGGGTCAGGTTGTCGCCCGACTGCTTCAGCACCTGGACCATCGTCTGGGCCGCGGCGTAGGCGTAAACCAGATTGGCGTCCGAAATGTTCGCGCCCGGCATGTACTTGTCGATGAAGGCCATGAACTTCTTCATGCCCTCGTCGTCCTTCCACTGCGGATCCGAGGCGTCCTTCAGATAGCCGGCCGACAGCACGCCTTCGGATGCCTCGAGGCCGGCCGGCTTCATCACGGCGCCGATCGACACCGAGACGTCGGTCATCAGGTGCATCGGCTTCCACTCCAGCTCCGCGATCTTCTTGATGGCCTGCGCCGCGAACTTCGGCGTCGAGATGTTCACGAAGACATCGGCGCCGGTGCCCTTGAGCTTGACGATATGGGCGTCGATCGATGGCTCCGACGTCTCGTAGCTCTCTTCGGCGACGATCAGCTTCGATGCTTTGTCGCCGAAAACATCCTTGATACCGGCGACATAGTCTTTGCCGAAATCGTCGTTGGCATAGAAGATCGCGACCTTCGCGTCCGGCTTTTCCTTCAGGATGTATTTTGCGAAGATCTGGGCCTCGACCCGGTAGCTGGGCTGGAAGCCCATGGTCCAGGGGAAGTTCTTCGGGTCGTTCCACTTGCTAGCGCCGGTGGCGAGGAAGAGCTGCGGCACCTTCTTGGAGTTGTGATATTTCTGGACGGCGGTCTGGGTCGGCGTGCCCAGCGCGTTGAACACCAGGAAGACCTCGTCGCTTTCGACCAGCTTTCGAATCTGCTCCACGGTCTTGGGCGGCGAATAGCCGTCGTCATAGGAGATCCAGTTGATCTTGCGGCCGTTGATGCCGCCCTGGTCGTTGACCATCTTGAAGTAGGCTTCCTCGGTCTTGCCGATGATGCCGTAGGCGGAAGCGGGACCGGAATAGGCCTCGACATTGCCGATCTTGATCTCGGTGTCGCTGGCGCCGGTGTCGTATTTCTTCTGCGCGAAAGCGCCCTGGGTGGAGAGCAATGTCAGGGCAGTTGCCGCAGCGAGCAGGACGAGTTTCTTGTTTTTCATGGAAATTCCTTGGGGTTTCTTGTTGGGTGGAGCAGGCACTTCAAAAAAGAAAAGCGCCCGCGAGGGGCGCTTGGGTCAGGCGTTGGCGGCTTTCTTGTCGACTTCGGAGGCCACCGAGAACTCCTTGCGCAAGGTCGGCTTGTGGATCTTGCCCGTGGCGTTGCGGGGCAGCGCGTCAACGAAGCGGATCTGGCGCGGACATTTGAAGCGCGCCAGATTGGCCGCGCAATGCGCGAAGACATCGGCCTCGGTCAGCTTCTGGCCCGACTTGACCGCGACGATGGCAAGGCCCACTTCGCCCCATTGCGGATCGGAAATGCCGATCACGGCAGCTTCGGCAACGGCCGCGAGCTGGTGTAGCACGTTCTCGACCTCGGCCGGATAGACGTTCTCGCCGCCGGAAATGTACATGTCCTTCCAGCGGTCGACGATGTAGTAGAAGCCTTCCTCGTCGACACGCGTCGCGTCACCGGTGTGCAGCCAGCCGTCGGTGAAGGAGGTCTTGTTCGCCTCCGGCCTGTTCCAGTAGCCCGGCGTGATGTTCGGCCCCTTGACCCAGAGCTCACCGAGCTCGCCGACATCGGCGTTGCTGCCGTCGGGGCGCACGATGCGCACTTCGGTGTGCAGCACGGGCTTGCCGGCGGAGCCTGCCTTGCGCGCCGCATCCTCGCGGTCGAGCACCAGCACGGCCGGCGAGGTCTCGGTCATGCCATAGCCTTGCTGAAGTGCGACACCGCGCGCCTCCCAGACCTTCAGCAGCGGCACCGGCATCGGTGCGCCGCCGACACCGCCCACGATCAGCCGGCCGAGATCGGTCGTCGCGAAGGCGGGGTGTTGCGCCATGAACTGGTAGATCGCGGGCACGCCGAAGAACACGTTGATGCCCTGCGCGGGATCGTTGATCAGGCCGAGCGCGATACCGGGATCGAACGCGCGCATGATCATCACGGTGCCGCCGGCATGCAGCACCGGATTGGTGTAGCAATTCAGTCCGCCGGTGTGGAACAGCGGCAGCACGGTGAGCAGCACCGAGGATGGCCCGATGCAGGCGGGGCCACCGAGATTGACGCAATTCCAGAAGGTCATGCCATGGGTGATGGTCGCGCCCTTCGGATGTCCCGTCGTGCCCGACGTGTACATGATGGTCGAGATGTCATCGAGCGTGACCTGCTCGATCGCCTCGAGCGGCTTTGCGCCGGCGATGCCGGCCTCATAGGCCCCGCCGGGCCCGAGCAGCAGACTGGTCGCGATCCCGCACAGCTTTGCGAGGGCAAGCGCGGTCTCGGCGAGGTCGGTGTCGTGGATCATCACCTTCGGCGCGCAATCGCCGGTGATGAACTGAAGCTCGGGGACGGTGAGCCGGGTGTTCAGCGGCACGAAGATCGCGCCGAGGCGGCCGCAGGCGAACTGCACCTCCAGCGTATCGGTCGTGTTCAGCGCCAGCACCGCGACACGGTCGCCACGTGAGACGTTCAGCGTGTGGCGCAGGAATGAGGCGAGGCGCGAGACGCGGGCGTCCAGCTGCGAATAGGTGAAGCGGCGCTCGCTCGCGAGGTCGATCACCGCAACCTTGTCAGGCGTGCGGCGGCCATGATGAATGATCCAATCGTAGTAACGAACGGCCAAGAATTCCTCCCTCGGCGGTCCTTACCGCCTGCATCCCTATTGCCGTGCACCATGCTCGGCGTGGCCCTGAGGCCAGCCGGAGTTGGCGCATCGACGTCTTTTTTTGATTTGGAGTTGGCGCGCGAGGGGTCAAAATCGTCTTGCGTTGAGTTGCTAGGCCATGGCCCGCGCCGCAGTGGTTCTTCGGTCAGCCACTCTGCGCAAGTGAGCCGCCGATGTTCCGGCCATGGTGAACGAGACGAATCCGTCCGCGAGGCGAGACTGCGATGAAGAGCCCGTTCTATACCGCCGAGCACGATGCCTTCCGCGAAATGATGCGCCGCTTCGTCGAGAAGGAGATCTCCCCGTTCGCCCATGAGTGGGACGAGGCCGGCGAATTCCCCCGCGCGCTCTATCGAAAGGCGGCCGGGATCGGCCTGTTGGGCCTGGGATTCCCTGAGGAATATGGCGGGATCGCCGCCGACCAGTTCATGAAGATCGTGGCGAGCCAGGAATTGGCGCGGGCGGGCGCCGGAGGCGTCAGCGCCAGCCTGATGAGTCACACCATCGGCTCGCCTCCGATTGCGCGGGCGGCACGGCCGGAGGTTAAAGCACGCGTGCTGCCGCAGGTGCTGTCAGGCGACAAGATCTCCGCGCTCGCGATCACCGAGCCGGGCGGCGGCTCCGATGTCGCGAACCTCGCCACAAGGGCGCGGCGCGACGGCGATCACTACGTCGTGAGCGGTGAGAAGACCTTCATCACCTCGGGGATGCGCGCCGACTATCTGACCGTTGCTGTGCGCACGGGCGGCGAAGGTGCCGGCGGGGTCAGCCTGCTCCTGATCGAGGGCGACACGCCCGGCCTGTCCAGGACCAAGCTGAAGAAGATGGGCTGGTGGGCCTCCGACACCGCGACGCTGCATTTCGACCAATGCCGCGTGCCGGCCGAAAATTTGATCGGCGAGGAAGGCCAGGGCTTCAAGATCATCATGCAGAATTTCAACAGCGAGCGCATGGGCATGGCGGCAGGCTGCACCGCCTTCGCCCGCGTCTGCCTTGACGAGGCGATCGCCTATGCCAGGGAGCGCAAGACCTTTGGCAAGCCGCTCGCCCAGCACCAGGTCATCCGTCACAAGATCGTCGACATGGCGCAGAAGGTCGCAGCGTCCCAGGCGATGCTGGAGATGCTGGCCTGGCGGCTCGAGCAGGGCGAAAGCCCGGTCGCCGAAATCTGCATGATGAAGAACCAGGCGACGCAGACCATGGCGTTCTGCGCCTCGGAAGCCGTGCAGATCTTCGGCGGCGCCGGCTTCATGCGCGGCATCAAGGCCGAGCGCATCTACCGCGAGGTCAAGGTCAACGCCATCGGCGGGGGGACCGAGGAGATCATGAAGGATCTGGCATCGAGGCAGATGGGGTTGTGACCCTCTGTCATTCCGGGGCGTGCGCAACGCGCACGAGCCCGGAATCCATCGGGCTCCAGACTCCGCAGAGGAATGGATTCCGGGTTCGCGCTGCGCGCGCCCCGGAATGACGAGAGGACAAAATGCTATTCACCGCCGACCATGACGACATCCGCCGTTCCCTGCAAAAGTTCATCGCCAATGAGATCAACCCTCATGTCGATGACTGGGAGAAGGCCGACATCTTCCCGGCGCACGAGCTGTTCAAGAAGATGGGCAGCCTCGGCTTCCTCGGCCTGAACAAGCCCGTGGAGTTCGGCGGCTCCGGCCTCGACTACTCCTATGCGCTGATGATGGCGGAGGAGCTCGGCGCCATCACCTGCGGCGGCGTGCCGATGGCGATCGGTGTGCAGACCGACATGGCGACGCCGGCGCTGGCGCGGTTCGGCTCCGACGAGGTGCGGCGCGAGTTTCTGGCGCCCTCGGTCTCGGGAGATTTCGTCGCTTGCATCGGCGTCTCCGAGCCGGGCGCAGGCTCCGATGTCGCCTCAATCAAGACCCAGGCGCGCTCCGACGGCGACGATTACGTCATCACCGGCGGCAAGATGTGGATCACCAACGGCACCCAGGCCGACTGGATCTGCCTGCTCGCCAACACCGGCGACGGGCCAGTTCACCGCAACAAGTCGCTGATCTGCGTGCCCATGAAGAGCAAGGGCGTCACCATCGCCCGCAAGCTCGACAAGATGGGCATGCGCTCCTCCGACACCGCGCAGATCTTCTTCGACAATGTCCGCGTGCCCAAGCGCAACCGGATCGGTGAGGAAGGCAAGGGCTTTACCTACCAGATGATCCAGTTCCAGGAGGAGCGGCTCTGGGGTGCGGCGGCTTGTCTTAAGGCGCATGAATACATCGTCGATCAGACCATTGAATACACCCGCAACCGCAAGGCCTTCGGCCAGAGCATCCTCGACAACCAGGTGGTGCACTTCAAGCTTGCGGAGATGCAGACCGAGGTCGAGCTGCTGCGCTCGCTGATCTATCGTGCCGCCGAGCAGCTGGTGGCCGGCGAGGACGTGACGAAGCTCGCGACCATGGCCAAGCTGAAGGCTGGTCGGCTCGGCCGCGAGCTCACCGACGCCTGCTTGCAATATTGGGGCGGAATGGGCTTTACCAACGAGACGCCGGTCAGCCGTGCCTATCGCGACAGCCGCCTGACCTCCATCGGCGGCGGTGCCGACGAGGTCATGCTGATGGTCCTGTGCAAGATGATGGGCACGCTGCCCGGCAGCAAAGGAAACGCCTGATGATAACGCTCTATCACTGCGACGCCGCGCGCTCGTTCCGTCCGCTCTGGATGCTGGAGGAGATGGGGCTGCCATATGAACTGAAGATGCTGCCGTTCCCGCCGCGGGTCTTCGCCAAGGAATATCTGGCGCTCAATCCGCTCGGCACGATTCCCTTCATGGTGGACGGCGAGACGAAGATGACCGAATCCTCCGGCATCTGTCACTATCTCGGCATCAAGCATGGCCCGACGCCGCTGATGGTCGGGCCGGAAGATCCCGCCTATGGCACCTTTCTGAACTGGATGTATTTCAGCGACGCCACGTTAACCTTCCCGCAGACGCTGGTGCTCCGATACACCCAG
Source organism: Bradyrhizobium sp. 23AC (assembly GCF_054863025.1). Classification (NCBI taxonomy): domain Bacteria; kingdom Pseudomonadati; phylum Pseudomonadota; class Alphaproteobacteria; order Hyphomicrobiales; family Nitrobacteraceae; genus Bradyrhizobium; species Bradyrhizobium sp. 23AC. The sequence goes on along the minus strand of NZ_JAVAYN010000001.1, from coordinate 535,438 downwards.
CTCGAGCCGGAGGAGCGGCGCAATCCGCAGGTCGCCGGCGATTATGCGAAATGGTTTCTGGGTCGGTTGCGCGCCGTCGAGGCAGCGACGGCCAATGCCGAAACATTGTGCGCCGGCCGCTTCACCGCCGCTGACATTGTCATCGGTTATGCGCTTCGGCTGGCCGACAATATCGGGCTCGCCAAGGATTTTGGGCCAAATGTCGCAGCCTATTGGGCGCGCCTGCAGCAGCGGGACGGTTTCAAGCGTGCGGTTGCTGCGGAACAGAAGGCTGGCGCCGAGCAGAATGTTGCACCGCGCGTGAGGGCGTAAACCTCCGCACGTCGAGACTACAGTCTCACGATGGTTCCGGACCGGCACATCGCCGTCCTGGAATGCCAACGCTTTGCGCTCGATGACAGCGCTATCCCGTCGTGACAGCGCCCAAATTTCCGCTAAGGTGCCTCCGTCCGCAGCGGCCAGAGAGCCGCGCGAGGAGGATCCAATGGAAGATAAAGGTCGCGAATCCGACCATCTGATGCTGATCACGCCGGAGCGGGTATTCTATGCCGGCCTGCTCGGGCGCCCTCGCAAGCGGACCCCCGGCTGCTGCCATATCTACGTCGCGGTGAAAGGCAGCCTGCACCTGACGATCGACGACGTCCACACGTCGGACGAACTGATCGTGACCCTGCCGAACCAGCGGCATTCCATCGCCAGCGACTACCGCACTGCAATCAGCGTGACCCTCGAGCCGGAAAGCATGCCGGATGGCGTGATCGAGGCTTTGGCCGAGCGGCTGCGAGGGCCGGACAAGGCTCTCTATGCCCGCAAGATCCTCGCCGCCTACGCGCTGCTCCGCCAGCGCCGCTACGGCGACATCACCACCGCCGAGTTCGACGAGATGTGCTTTGGCGAGGCGCTTGCTCGCCGCGAGCTCGATCCGCGCGTGACCCGCGCCGTCGCCCGCATCGAGCGGTTCTCCGGCGAGCCGGTGACGGCCGACACCTGCGCGGCGGAAGCAGGGCTCTCGGCCTCGCGCTTCCTGCATCTGTTCAAGGAAGAGACCGGCATCTCGTTCCGCTCCTTCCGCGCCTGGAAGCGCGCACGGCATCTGCTGCACTTCGCCAACCAGGACCTCAACCTCGCCCATCTCGCGCAGGACATCGGCTATCCCGACTCCACGCATTTCAGCCATTCGATCCGCCGCTTCTACGGATTGAAGCCGCGCGCGATCTTCGTCGGCTCGCGCGACCTTGCGATCTATCGTAGCACGGAGACGGTGCGGCTCGCGGAGGCGAGTTAGGCTCGCTCTCGTAGGGTGGGCAAAGGCGCTCTTGCGCCGTGCCCACCACCTCTCGGCAACTGGCAAAGATGGTGGGCACGCTTCGCTTTGCCCACCCTACGAATTCGTCGTTTTCTCCAGCTTCTCCGCGCAAGAAGCCGCATGCCGCCCATCACATGATCGCAAGCGTTGAATTCTCAACGTGCGAGATATCCAAGGCATGAGCGACAAGGCCGTCATCACCTGCGCGCTGAACGGCGTGCTCACCGACCCCAAGCAGCACAACGTGCCGGTTACGCCCGAGCAGATGGCACGCGAGGCCAGGGCTGCGTTCGATGCCGGTGCGTCCGTCATGCACATCCACCTGCGTCAGCAGGCGCCGGGCAAGGGACATCTGCCGTCCTGGGAGGTCGCCGTCAGCAAGGAGATCCAGCAGGCGATCCGTGAAGCCTGTCCCGGCGTGATCATCAATCACACCTCGGGCGTGTCGGGGCCGAACTACTCTGGGGCGCTCGACTGCATCCGCGAGACCAAGCCGGAGATCGCCGCCTGCAATGCCGGCTCGCTGAATTATCTGAAGGTGAAGGCCGACAATACTTGGGCCTGGCCACCGATGATGTTCGACAACGCGGTCGAGAAGGTGAAGGACTATCTCGACGTCATGAACGCGGTCGGCACCATCCCCGAGTTCGAATGTTTCGACGTCGGCATCGTCCGCTGCGTCGGCATGTACACCCAGGTCGGCATGTACAAGGGACCGCTCGAGTATAATTTTGTGATGGGCGTCGCTTCGGGAATGCCTTCGGACCCGGAGCTGCTGCCGATCCTGATCAAGCTGAAACGTCCCGAGGCGCATTTTCAGGTCACCGCGATCGGCCGCGAGGAAATCTGGCCGCTGCACCAGCGTTGCGCCGAGCTCGGCGGCCACCTCCGCACCGGTCTTGAGGACACTTTCTATCTCGCCGACGGCAAGAAGGTGACGTCGAACGGACAGCTGATCGAAGCCGTCGCTGCCTGCGCGCGCCGTGCCGGCCGCGAGATCGCGAGCCCCGCCGAGGCGCGGAAGATCTTTGGGACGAACAAGTAGTCACATACTCCGTCATTCCGGGATGGCCCGAAGGGCCAGGCCCGGAATCCATAACCACGATCGGGAGTATGGATTCCGGGCTCGCGCTCCGCGCGCCCCGGAATGACGGGCAGGAGATTTGATGTCCATTCTCGAAAACACCATCTCCCCCGGCGGCGCCGCCTACCACGCCAACCGCGACGGCATGCTCGGCCTCATCGACCGCATGCGCGCGCTGGAAGAGCGCACCCGCGCGGCGTCGGCGGCGGCGAAGGATCGCTTTCACAAGCGCGGGCAGCTGTTGCCGCGCGAGCGCGTCGCGCTGGTGCTTGACCCCGGAGCGCCTTTCATCGAGCTGTCGACGCTCGCCGGCTACATGTTCGATGTACCGGACGCGACCAAGAGCGTGCCCGGCGGCGGCGTCATCGGCGGCATCGGCTTCGTCTCGGGCATCCGCTGCATGGTCAGCGCCAGCGATTCCGGCATCGATGCCGGCGCGCTGCAACCTTACGGCCTCGACAAGACGCTGCGGGTGCAGGAGCTCGCGCTGGAGAACAAGCTGCCTTACGTGCAACTGGTCGAAAGCGCCGGCGCCAACCTGCTGCGTTACCGCGTCGAGGATTTTGTCCGTGGCGGCAACATCTTTCGCAATCTGGCGCGGCTCTCTGCGGCAGGCCTGCCCGTCGTCACCGTCACGCACGGCTCCTCGACTGCCGGCGGCGCCTATCAGACGGGTCTCTCCGACTACATCGTCATGGTCCGCGGTCGTACCCGCGCCTTCCTCGCCGGGCCGCCGCTGCTGAAGGCCGCGACCGGTGAGATCGCGACCGAGGAGGAGCTCGGCGGCGCCGAGATGCACACCCAGGTCTCTGGTCTCGGCGATCATCTCGCCGAGGACGACCGCGATGCACTGCGCATCGCGCGCGAGATCATGGCGGCGCTGGAATGGGAACGGCCGGGCAGGACGGCGTCGGAATTCAAGCCGCCACGCTACGACCAGGACGAGCTGCTAGGCATCATGCCGATGGACCACAAGCGCTCCGTCGACATGAAGCAGGTGATCGCACGCATCGTCGACGATTCCGATTTCACCGAGATGGCGCCGAATTACGGCCCCGCCACCGTCTGCGGCCACGCCCGCATCGAAGGACAGGCGATCGGCATCATCACCAACAACGGGCCGCTCGATCCCGCCGGTGCCAACAAGGCGACGCATTTCATCCAGGCGTGCTGCCAGACCCGCACGCCAATCCTCTATCTCAACAACACCACCGGCTACATGGTCGGCAAAGCCTATGAAGAAGCCGGCATGATCAAGCACGGCTCGAAGATGATCCAGGCAGTGACCTCGGCGACGGTGCCGCAGATCACCATTTATTGCGGCGCCTCGTTCGGCGCCGGCAATTACGGCATGTGCGGCCGCGGCTTCCATCCGCGCTTCTGCTTCTCCTGGCCCAACGCCAAGACCGCCGTGATGGGCGGCGAGCAGGCGGCCGAGACCATGGCTATCGTGACGGAAGCCGCTGCCGCGAGGCGCGGCAAGCCGGTCGAAAAGGAAAAACTCGATGCCATGAAGGCGCAGATCATTGGCGTATTCGACGGCCAGATGGACGTGTTCTCCACCAGCGCTCGCGTGCTCGACGACGGCGTGATCGATCCGCGCGACACCCGCGCGGTCCTCTCCGAAGTGCTCGCGATCTGCCGCGAGGGCGACGCACGCACGCCCCAGCGCATGCAGTTTTCGGTGGCACGCCCATGAGGAACGGATCAGTGCAGCACCGGCCGTTCTTCAAGGTCCTGGTCGCCAATCGCGGCGAGATCGCGCTCCGCGTGATGCGCAGCGCGCGGCGGCTGGGCCTCGGCGTCGTCGCGGTCTATTCGGACGCGGACCGCGATGCGCTCCACGTGCAGCAGGCGGATCAGGCCGTGCGCATCGGCGAAGCCTTGCCGGCGCAATCCTATCTCAACATCCCCGCGATCATCGCCGCTGCGAAAGCGAGCGGCGCAGATGCCGTTCATCCCGGCTACGGCTTCCTCGCCGAGAACGAGGATTTTGCGCAAGCCTGCAAGGATGCCGGCCTGATCTTCATCGGTCCCTCGCCGCAGGCGATCGAGGCGATGGGCAACAAGGCCGGCGCCAAGGAGATCATGAAGAAGGCCGGCGTGCCCTGCGTGCCCGGCTATCAGGGCGCCGAGCAGGGCGACGAGGTCATGCTCGCAGAGGCCCAAAAGATCGGCTTTCCCGTGATGATCAAGGCGGTCGCCGGCGGCGGCGGTCGTGGCATGCGGCTCGTGACGGACGCGGCCTCGTTCCCTGATGCCCTGCGCAGCGCGCGTTCGGAGGCGAAGGCGGCATTCGGCGATCCCACTGTTATCCTCGAACGCGCGATCCAGAATCCACGCCACATCGAGATCCAGGTGTTCGGCGACAGCCATGGTAACGCCATCCATCTCGGCGAGCGCGACTGCTCGGTGCAGCGGCGGCACCAGAAGCTGATCGAGGAGGCGCCGTCGCCTGCGGTGACGCCGGAGCTGCGCGCGAAGATGGGTGAAGTCGCGGTCGCCGCGGTCAAGGCGCTGCGTTACGAGGGCGCCGGCACGCTGGAATTCCTGCTCGATGCGAGCGGCGCGTTCTACTTCATGGAGATGAACACCCGCCTCCAGGTCGAGCATCCCGTGACCGAGGCGATCACCGGGCTCGATCTCGTCGAACTCCAGCTGCGCGTGGCGCGCGGCGAGCCGTTGCCGGTGAAGCAGCAGGATATCAGGGTCGCCGGCCATGCCATCGAGGTGCGGCTCTGCTCGGAGGATGCCGGGCACGACTTCATGCCGCAGTCCGGCCGCATGGCGCGCTGGCAGGTGCCCGACGGCGTCCGCGTCGAGCACGCGCTGCAATCGGGCTCGGAGATTCCGCCGTTCTACGATTCCATGATCGCCAAGGTCATCAGTCACGGCGCGAGCCGCGAGGAGGCGCGAGCGCGGCTGATCGTCGGCCTGGAGCAGCTCACGGCGTTCGGCGTGACCACCAACCAGGCGTTCCTGATGTCGTGCCTGCGCCATCCCGGCTTCGCCAAGGGTGAGGCGACGACGGCCTTCATCGGCGCGCATCGCGATGAGCTATTGGCGCCGCGTGCGGACGCGGCCTTCGATACGGCTTTGGCGGGGCTGCTGCTCTACGTCACGAACCCGCGCGCGCCGTCTTGGCAGGGCGGGCGGAGCCTCGCCGCCACCTTTCCACTGCCAGCGAAGATCGAGATCGCCGGTCAGACATACGAACTCGAAGTCACGCGTGAGCGCGATGGTAGTTACACTGTCGCCGCCGACGGCCGGCAAGACAAGTTCGAGATCGACCAACTCGATTCCGACGCCGTCCGCTTCAGCCACAATGGCGTGATGGACAGCGCCAAATTCCTGCGCGACGGCGACCGGCTCTACCTCCAGCATCGCGGCATCCCGCTCGCGGTCACCGATCTCACGCTCGCCGCGCCGAAGGCCACTGCTGCCAACGGCGGCGACGGCAAGGTGCGCGCCGCCATGAACGGGCGCGTCGTCGCCGTGCTGGTCAAGCCGGGCGACCGCGTCGCCGCCGGTCAGCCGGTGCTGACACTGGAAGCGATGAAGATGGAGCACGTCCACAAGGCCGGCGTCGACGGCGTGGTGGCGGCTATCGACGTTGCCGAAGGCGAGCAGGTGACGACGGGCAGGATCGTCGCCGAGATCGGGGCAGGTTAGCGCGGCGAACGCAGTCTCGTAGGGTGGGCAAAGGCGCAAAGCGCCGTGCCCACCATCTCGCGCTAATCGCAAAAAAGTCGTGGGCACGCTCCGCTTTGCCCACCCTACGGCATCTGGCGTGCGGTAAAAAATCACCTGTTATTTCAGTTGCTTAATTACATATTGGTGCAAGGTCAAAAATTCAATTTGAACGCCGTTCATTTTCAAGCTACATATATTGAACATTGTTCAATTTTTGGAGCCGGCATGTTGCGCCCAAATGATCCCGCCCAAGCGACCAATCCGATGCTCCCGTCGGTATCCCGCCGCTTCTCGTTCGCCGCCACACAACTCCGCGAGAGATACCTGATTGCGGCCCTCTGCGCTCTGACGCTGTCGGCACTCCTCGCTCCCGCGCTGCCCGCCGCCGCTTGGCACATCCCGCACTTCGTCGACAATCGCACCTGGCTCGGTGTGCCCAACGCCGGCGATGTGCTGAGCAATCTCGCCTTTCTCGCGATGGGCGTCTGGGGTTCGGAGCGGATCCGCGCCCGCCATGATGCGCCCGTGGGTGCAAGCTGGTTCTTCGTCGGACTGATCCTCACCTGCCTGGGATCTGGCTTCTATCACCTCGACCCCGACATGCCGCAACGGCTCGTGGCCGACCGCCTCGGCATGGCGGTGGCATTTGCGGGCTTTCTGGGCATCGCGGCCAGTGAGCGCATTAGCGTGCGTGCCGGCGAGGCGGTGCTGGTGCTGATGATGGTTGCGGGCTTGCTTGCTGCCTGGGTGGCACGCGAGAATCTCACGCCATGGGTGGTTGTGCAGTTCGGCGGCATGGCACTTGCCGTGGGACTGGCGTTGACGCGGCTGCGGCCTGGCGCGCTCGGCGTGCCGCTCGGCGGCGTGATCTTCTTTTATGTGCTGGCGAAGCTGTTCGAACTCGGCGACGCGCTCATTTTCGAAGCGACAGGACACATCGTCTCGGGCCACACCCTCAAGCATCTCGCTGCTGCCTTGGCGGCGTGGCCCGTGATCAGATCGTTGGCGCCAACTGGCTCCGCCCCGTGCCCTCGTTGAGCAGACACGCCACCTGATGCCCGTCGCCCGCTTCCATCAGCGCCGGTCGCTCCGTCTTGCAACGCTCCATCGCAAATCGGCAGCGGGTGTGAAACGCGCATCCGGGCGGCGGATTGACCGGGCTCGGCACGTCGCCGTCGACCAGCGGCGCGAGCTTCTTCGCGAGCGGATTCGCCACGGGCACCGAGGCGAGCAGCGCCTGCGTGTAGGGATGCCTGGGATTGCGAAACAGCTCGTCCTTGCCTGCGATCTCGACGATGCGGCCGAGATACATCACGGCGACGCGATGGCTGATATGAGCGACCACGGCAAGATCGTGCGCGATGAAGAGATAAGAGAAGCCGTGCTGGCGCTGCAGGTCGATCAGCAGGTTGATGACCTGCGCCTGGATCGAGACGTCGAGCGCGGACACCGGCTCGTCGCAGACGATCAGGCGCGGCTCGAGTGCGAGCGCGCGCGCGATGCAGATGCGCTGGCGCTGGCCGCCGGAGAATTGGTGCGGGAAGTTGTGCATCTGGTCGGCTCGCAAGCCCACCTGCTCGAACAGCGTTGCGACCCGCGCATCCAGCGCCTTGCCGCTGGCGATCCCGTGCACCGCAAGCGGCTCGCCGACGATGTCGCCGGCGGTCATGCGCGGATTGAGCGAGGCGAACGGGTCCTGGAAGACGATCTGCATCGAGCGCCGGTGCGGGCGCAGTGCCGCCTTGGACAGATGGGTGATGTCCTCGCCTTCGAGCCGAATCTGGCCCGAGGTTGGCTCGACCAGCCGCAACACGCTGCGCGCCACCGTCGACTTGCCGCAACCGGATTCGCCGACGAGCCCGAGCGTCTCGCCGGCATGAACCGAGAACGAGACGCCGTCGACCGAGTGCACGGTGCCAACTTGCCTGCGCAATACGCCGGCCCGCACCGGGTAGTGCTTCTTGAGGTTGGTGACTTCGAGCAGAACTTCGCTCATGCCACCTCCGCGACTTCAGCCGCACGCCAGCAGGCTGCAAGATGTCCGCCGCCCCAATCCGCCAGCGGCGGATACTCGGCCTCGCAGCGCTTGATTGCGAGCTTGCAGCGCGGTGCGAAGGCGCAGCCCTTCGGCAGCCGCACCAGCGACGGCACGGTGCCGGGAATTTCGTTCAGCCGTGCCTGCGCCGGGACGCCGGTGGCCGGCACGGCCGGGATCGAAGCCATCAGCCCGCGCGTGTAGGGATGTTTTGGTGCGGCGAACAGCGCTTCGACGCTGGCTTCCTCGACCTTTCGCCCCGCATACATCACGATCACGCGCTGCGCCGTCTGCGCGACAACGCCAAGATCATGCGTGATCAGCACGAGCCCGGTGCCGAGCTCCTTCTGAAGGTCGAGGATCAGCGCCAGGATCTGCGCCTGGATGGTGACGTCGAGCGCGGTGGTCGGTTCGTCCGCGATCAGCAGCGCCGGCCGGCAGGCCAGCGCCATCGCGATCATCGCGCGCTGACGCATGCCGCCGGAGAGTTGATGCGGATATTCCTTCGCGCGTCGCGCCGGCTCGGGAATGCGGACCAGGCGCAGCATCTCGACGGCGATATTCCGGGCCTCTTTGGCCGGGATGTTCCGGTGCAGCCGCACCGCCTCGACGATCTGGTCGCCAATCCGCATCACCGGATTGAGCGAAGTCATCGGCTCCTGGAAGATCATCGAGATGCGGTTGCCCCTGACTGCGCGCATCTCCGCCTCATCCAGCGCCAGCAGGTCGGTGCCTTCGAGCGAAATCGAGCCGCCGACGATGCGGCCGGGCGGATCGGGCACCAGCCGCATCAGCGACAGCGCCGTGACGCTCTTGCCGCAACCGGATTCGCCGACGATCGCCAGTGTCTCGCCGCGCTTGACGGTAAAGGAGAGGTCGTCGACGGCTTTGAACAAACCGGAATTGGTGAAGAACACCGTTTTCAGGTTCTTCACTTCGAGCACAAGGTGGGATTTGTCCGTCATCAGCCGCGCTGCCTCGGATCCAGGATGTCGCGCAGGGCGTCGCCGAACAGGTTGGCGCCGAACACGGCGAGGCTGATCGCAATGCCCGGGAAGATCACCAGCCACGGCGCGGTGCGGACATACTCGGCGGCGGACTCGGAGAGCATGCGGCCCCATGACGGATAAGGCTCGGGAATGCCGAGGCCGAGGAAGGAGAGCGAAGCTTCCGTCAGGATGGTCGAGCCGAGCTGCGCGGTCGCGAGCACGATCAGCGGCGCCAGCGTGTTCGGCAGCACGTGGCGGAGCGCGATGCGCACTTCGCTCATGCCGATCGACTTGGCGGCTTCGATAAAGGGGAGTTCGCGCAGCGCCAGCGTGTTGGCACGGATGACGCGCGCAACGGTCGGGATCAGCGGAATGGCAATCGCAATGATCACGTTCGGCAGCGACGGGCCGAGTGCCGCCGTCATCACCAGCGCCAGCACCAGCAGCGGCAGAGCCTGGAGGACGTCGGAGACGCGCTGGAATACGAGATCGACCCAGCCGGAGAGATAGCCGGAGGTGAGGCCGACGATGACGCCGATCGTGCCGCCGAGCGCGGTCGAGCCGATCCCGACCGCAAGCGAGATCCGCGCGCCGTGGATGATGCGGCTGAACACGTCGCGGCCGAAGGAGTCTGTTCCCATCCAGTGCGCCAGGCTCGGGCGGGCCAGAGCGCGGGCCGAATCGATCGACAGGGGATCATAACGCGCGATGAAATCGGCGAAGATGGCCGTGAACACGAACACGGTCATGATGATGAGGCCGGCGGCGCCCAGCACATGCCGCTGTGCCAGAAACAGCACGCGGCGCCAGCCTCCGGTCGCATGCGCGCCGGCCCGCCTCAGTTCAACGTCGAAGTCGATCGCGGCCAAATTGATCTCCTAATCCGTGTACCTGATGCGCGGATCGAACACGGCGTAGAGCATGTCGACGATGAAATTCGCGCTCACCACCACGACGGCGATCAGCATCACGAGGTTCTGCACAATCGGATAGTCGCGCCAGCGGATCGCCTCGACCAGGAAGCGGGCGACGCCGGGGATGTTGAACACCGTCTCGGTGACGATCAGGCCGCCGATCAGGAAGGCCGCCTCGATGCCGATCACGGTGATGACGGGCAGGATCGCGTTCTTCAGCGCGTGCTGATAGTTCACGGCGGCATCGGAGGCGCCCTTGGCGCGCGCGGTGCGGATGTAGTCCTGACGCAGCACCTCCAGCATCGAGGACCGCGTGATGCGCATGGTCAGCGCGGCGCTGCGGAAACCGACGGCGGCGGCCGGTACGGCGTAGGTTGCGAAAGCCTCGAGCCAGGTCTGCGGATTCGGATTGAAGATCGGCATCTGGCCGAACATCGCCACCGACGCCGTGAGGATGAGGAGGCCGAGCCAGAACGAGGGCAGCGACAAGCCGCTGAGGCTGACGACACGCAAGGCGTAATCCAGCCGTGTGCCCTGCTTCACGGCGCTGATGACGCCGAGCGGAATGCCAATCGAGACCGAGAACAACAGCGCGAGGCCGGCGAGCCGCGCCGTGATCGGGATCCGCGGCAATATCTCCTGGAGCGCCGGCTTTTCGGAGACGTAGGAGTAACCAAAATCGCCGCGCAGAAAACCGCTGATCCAATGCCAATATTGCACGATCAGCGGCTGGTCGATGCCGAGCTCCTTCTCCAGGTTGGCCTTGTCGGCGGGATCGACATAGCCGGCCGCGGCGAACAGGATGTCGACGATGTTGCCGGGCACGATGCGCAGCAGGAGGAAGATGACGATCGAGATCCCGAACAGGGTCACGAGCATCAGGAACAGGCGTCGCACCAGATAGGCAAACATCCTTCGCCCTCCGCGAGCCGCTAGAGCATGATCCGGAAAAGTGCGCAGCGGTTTTCCGACAAGATCATGCTCAAAACCAAAATCCCAAAGCCTTCAGCCTGCCGCGCTACTTGTCGAGCCACGCGTCCTCGTAGCGGAAGCCGTTATAGGAGCTGTTCGACATGATCGTGACGCCCTTGACATAGGGCTGCCAGCACGTGCCGGCCCGTGCATGGAAGATGATCGGGCGGGCGACATCCTCCTGCAGCTTCTTGTCGATATCCCAGACCAGCGGCTTGCGCTTGCTGGTGTCGGTCTCCTGCGATTGCACGTCGAACAGCTTCTCGATCTCCTTGTTGCAGTAATTGGTGTAGTTCCGCTCCGAGCCGCAGGAATAGTTTTCGTAGAAGGACTGGTCGGGATCGTCGACGGAATTGCCGGTCAGATTGAGGCCGAGCATGTAGTCCTTGCGCGCGACTTTCGGGAACCAGTTCGCAGTTTCGACGACGTCGAGCTCGCCGTCGATATAGATGCTCTTGAGCTGGTCGATCAGGATCACGGCGGGGTCGCGATATTCCGCGAGATTGCGCGTCGAGACCTTCACCGCGAGGTGCTTGTCGGGGCCGTAGCCCGCCTTCTGCATCAGCTTCTTCGCTTCCTCGCGGTTCGCGTTCACGTCCCGGCCATAGCCCGGAATGGTCTCGAGCTTTTCCTTGGGCATGCCCCAGACGCCTTGAGGCAGTGGCAGCATGGTGCCGCCGATGTCGGCCTGGCCTTCGAACAGGATATCGACGAAGGCCTTGCGGTCGAGCGCAAGCGCCACCGCCCGGCGAATATCGATGTTGTCGAACGGCGCCGAGGTCGAATTGACGATGATGTTGGTCGAAACGTTGGTCGGTTCGACGACGCAAGACGCGTTCGGCGCCTGCGACTTGATGTCCTTCAGCAGCGGAATCGTGATGTGGGTCGGGAAGGTCATGTCGAACTTGCCGGCGACGAAGGCGAGAATCGCGGTCGAGCGGTTCGTGATGATCGTGTACTCGATGCCGTCGAGATAGGGCAGGCCCTTCTTCCAATAGTCCGGATTTCGCGTCAGCTTGATCGATTCATTGGCCTTGAACTCGACGAACTTGAACGGTCCGGTCCCGATCGGATGGGTGCGCATGTCCGCCGGCGAGACGTGACAGGGATAGACCGGCGTATAGCCGGACGCGAGCATCGCCAGCAGTGACGGCTGTGGCCGCTTCAGGTCAAAGGAGACCTCGAAATCGCCACTCGTCGTGATCTCGTTGACTTCGTTGTACCAGGCCTTGCGCGGATTCTGCCGCAGCTTCTGCTGTGACTTGCCCATCAGCAGATCGAAGCTGCATTTGACGTCGGCCGATGTGAACGGCTTGCCGTCGTGCCATTTGACGCCCTGGCGCAGCTTGAACGTCAGCTTCTTGTTGTCGCTGCTCCAGGACCAGCTTTCGGCGAGCTCGGGCCGCAGGGTCTCAGGACTATTCTGCGCGATGTGCTGGTCGTAAATGACAAGGTTATTGAAGACGCCCATGAACGGCACGTTGACCGAATAGGTCGCGCCCTCGAGGATCGATGCGTTGGCCGGGCTGTCGCGGTGATACATTCGCAGGACGCCGCCCTGCTTGGGCTCGCCGGCGAGCGTGTTGGTTGAGGCCGTCAGCACAGATAGCGCCGCCATTGCGGCGAGCGCCCACACGCTCCGCATGCTCATCCTCCCTGGACATCAGTCTTTTTGGCCTTTGCGGCCTGTTTGTCGCGACGATAGCACGCGAGTCGAGGGAGGCAACCGGTAAGGCCGCATGCCGCCTCGACAATTCGGATGACCGAAGGCCGCAGGTCTTCATACTCTCACGATGTGAGAGTGCAGGTGCGAAGAGATGGTTCCGGTGCCGGTCTTGCGCGCAGTCGTATCAACAAGCTCCTCTGTGGTCCCGGTGAACGTCGGGACGACAGCGAGCTCGCCGCCGCGCCCTCACACGATCCTCGACGCCTTGTTCCCCCAATACCGGTCCCGGAGCAGGCGCTTGTACAACTTCCCGGTCGGCAGCCGCGGCAATTCCTTCTCGAAATCGACCGAGCGCGGCACCTTCTGCCGCGACAGCGATTTTGCGCAGAATGCGATCAGCTCTTCGGCGAACGCCTCGCCCGGCACGACATCAGGCATCGGCTGTACCACCGCCTTCACCTCTTCGCCGAGATCGGGATTGGGCACGCCGAACACCGCGGCATCGGCGACCTTGGGATGGGTGATCAGCAAATTCTCGCATTCCTGCGGGTAGATGTTCACGCCACCGGAGATGATCATGAAGGTGGCGCGATCGGTGAGGTAGAGAAACCGGTCGGCATCGACATAGCCGACGTCGCCGACCGTGCTCATGCTGCCGTCGGCCGAGCGCGCCTCCTTGGTCTTCTCCGGATCGTTGAAATATTCGAACGGCGAGGCGGTCTTGAACCACACCTGGCCGGGCGTTCCGGTCGGACATTCCCGCATGTTCTGGTCGAGGATGTGGAGGTCGCCGAGCAGCACCTTGCCGACGGTGCCGCGGTGGCTAAGCCATTCCTCGCTGTTGCAGGCGGTAAAGCCGAGGCCTTCGGTGGCGCCGTAATATTCGTGGATGATTGGGCCCCACCATTTGATGATGTCGTCCTTGACCAGAGCCGGGCAGGGCGCAGCGGCGTGGATGGCGATCTCCAGCGACGAAAGGTCGTAGCGGCCGCGCGCCTCCTCCGGCAACTTCAGCATGCGCGAGAACATGGTCGGCACCAGCTGGGTGTGGGTGATGCCCCACCGCTGGACGAGCTCGAGGTAACGCTCGGGATCGAAACTCTCCATGATGATCACGGTGCCGCCCATGCGGATCGTGAGGTTCACGGCCGCCTGCGGCGCCGAGTGATAGAGCGGCGCCGGCGAGAGATAGACCATGCCCTCGCGGTAGTGCCAGAGCTTGGTGAGGAAATCGAACAGCGGCAGATTGTGCTTCGGCGGCTCCTCCGGCAGCGGCCGCAGAATGCCTTTCGGCCGTCCCGTCGTGCCGGACGAATAGAGCATGGCCGTGCCGAGCCACTCATCCGCGATCGGTGTTGCCGGCATATCCGCGGTGACGTCCGCAAGTCCGACGATGCGCTCGCTCTCGCCGGGGCCGTCGGCGACGATGCAGAGCTTGATGTCGGGGCAGGCCTTGATCGCCTCGCGGGCGATGTCGAGCTTCGCCACCGAGGTGATCAGGATCTTCGACTGGCTGTTGACCAGCAGATAGGCGAGTTCGCCCGGCGTCAGGAACGAGTTGATGCAGGTGTAGTACAGCCCGGAGCGTTCGCCGGCGCCGCAGGCCTCCAGATAGCGCGAATTGTTCTCCATGAAGATCGAGTAGTGGTCGAGCCGCTTCAAGCCGTGCTTGCGGAACAGATGGGCCAGCCGGTTGCTGCGCGCATCGAGCTCGCGATAGGTGACGGCCTCGCCCGTGGCCGCCATGATGAAGGCGGGCTGCAGCGGGCGTAGGCGGGCATGCTGACCTGGGTACATCTATCCTCCGGCTTTGGATTATGCGGCGAGAAGCAGGATTTCGCGCACCTGCGCCGGGCCTTCGATCTTGCGCGGGTTGCGCGGGATCCAGTTGGTGCGCATCGCCTGGTCGGCGATTGTCTCGAAATGCTCGGGCGATACACGCACCTCTGCGAGGCTGCGCGGCATGCCCAGCGAGCGGATGAAGGCATCGAGCACGTCGGCAGCGTTGTGGCCGGGAAAGCCCATGGCGGCCGCGACGATCATCTGCCGCTCGGCATTGGCGCTTGCATTCCAGCGCATCACCGCCGGCAGCATGATGCAGGACGTGTAACCGTGCGGCACGTCGAAGGCCGCGCCGAGCACGTAGCCGATGCCGTGGCTCGCGCCCATGGGAACGCCGGCCGCGAGCGCGCCCATCGACAGCCAGGTGCCGATCTGCGCGTCCATCCGCGCGTCGAGATCGGCGGGGTCGGCTTTCACCCGCGGCAGCGCGTCGGCGAGCATGGCGAGGCCCTTCACCGCTTGCGCGTCGGCATAGGGATGCGTCTCGCGCGAGCAGATCGCCTCGACGCAATGGTCGATGGCGCGGATGCCGGTCGACAGGAACAGCCATTCCGGGGTGTGCACGGTGATCGCGGGATCGAGTATGGTCGCGCGCGGTACGGCGAGCGGATGCCGCAGCATCTGCTTCACATGCGCAGCTCGGTCGGTCACGCCCGCAATGGACGAGAACTCGCCGCCCGCGATCGTCGTGGGCACGCTAACCTGGCGCACGGTCGGCGCCGTCATCTCCGGTGCGACGCCCTTGTGCACGCGGATCCGCTCGATGCCGTCGATATCGTCGATGCCGTTGGCGAGGCAAAGCTGCACCGCCTTGGCGCCTTCGGTGATCGAGCCGCCACCCACGGTGACGATGAGGTCGGCGCCGGCCTCGCGCGCCGCGTTGGTTGCCGCGATCACCGCCTCGCGCGGCGTGTGCGCCGGCATGGCATCGAACAGGCCAGCGCAGCGGGGGCCCAAAGCCTGCTTGATTTTCTCGATTTCGTCGGTCTGCCGGTTCAGTGTGCCCGAAACCATCAGGAAGGCACGGCGCGTTCCCAGCCGGTCCATCTGCGCGACGATGGCCTCAGTTGCAGGATGGCCGAACACGACCTCCTCGATCGCGCCGAAAACGACACGTCCCTGGTGCACGCCTGTCCTCCCGGACAATTCGTCTTGTTTTTGTAAGGGCAATCTAGCCGAGCGGATGGCGTTCGTCATGTGCGAAGGCGCTGGCTCTCTCTTACCCTCCCCCTCCAGGGGAGGGTGGCATCGTGCCTTCGTCATCAGTCTCGCATCGCGTGAGAGAGCTCCACTCCCTCCCGTCAACCCGCCATCCGGTCAGGGCGCGCTTGGAAGCCCTGCACGCGCTTTGGTCTTGAAGTGGTCATCAACTGCACCCATCTTGGAACGCCCGCGGGTAAATGCCTACCCTGCCTTTTCCGCGGCTTTTGACATGAGGACGATGCGAGGACCTGGGATGGCTGGACCGGATGGAAGCGAGCGACTTGTCAAAAAGCACGAATTCGTCCAGCCGCGGCATTACGCACTAGCGGGTCTCCTCGTCGCTTCGTTCGCGCTCACCGGTTGCGGGCAGCCCACCTCGCAAGCGTCTGCCCCGCCGCCGGCGCCCGTGACGGTCGCCCAGCCGGTCAAGCGCACCGTTACCGATTGGGACGAGTTCACCGGCCGCTTCGAGGCGGTGGAGGAGGTGCAGGTGCGCCCGCGCGTCGGCGGCTTCGTCAACTCGGTCGAATTCCAGGACGGCGCCATCGTGCATCAGGGCGATCTGCTTTACGTGATCGACCCGCGTCCGTTCGAGGCGGTGGCCACGCAGGCGGAGGGGCAGCTGTCGGATGCCCGCGCCAAGGTGGAACTTGCCAAGCGCGAGCTCGACCGCGGCCTCAGCCTGGTGCAGACCAGCGCGGTCTCCGAGCAGGTCGTCGATCAGCGCCGTCAGGCCCTGCAAGCTGCGCATGCGGCGGAGGTGCAGGCTGAAGGTGCGCTCAAAGCCGCCAGACTGAACATCGAGTTCACGCACGTGACGGCACCGTTGACCGGCCGCGTCAGCCGTCATCTCGTCAGCCCCGGCAATCTCGTGCAGGGCAGTGACACCGGCACCTCGACGCTGCTCACCTCGATCGTCGCGCTCGATCCGATCTACGTCTATTTCGACATGGATGAGGCGACCTTCATCAAATACAGCAAGCTGTGGTTCGAAGGGCGGCGCCCGAGCTCGCGCGACACGGCCAATCCGGTGCAGGTGACGCTCGCCGGCGAAACCAAGCCGTCCCATGAAGGCACCATCAATTTCCTCGACAACCGGCTCGACGTTTCGACCGGCACGCTGCGCAGCCGCGCCGTGGTCAAGAATACCGATCTGTCGATCCTGCCCGGCCAGTTCGGGCGCGTACGGCTGATCGGCAGCGCACCCTATGAGGCCCTGCTGATTCCGGACGTCGCTGTTGCGACCGACCAGTCCCGCAAGATCGTGTTCGTGGTGAAGCCCGACGACACCGTCGAGGCGCGTCCCGTGGTGCTCGGGCCGCTGGATGACGGCCTGCGCGTGATCCGCGAAGGATTGAAGGCCGAGGACCGCGTCATCGTCAACGGCATCCAGCGTGCCCGTGTCGGTGCCAAGGTTGCCCCGCAGACCGCGCAAGCCCCAGCCGGTGGCAAGTCATGAATCTCGGTCGTCTCTCCATCAACCAGCCCATCCTGGCGATGGTGCTGTCGATCGTGCTCCTGATCATCGGTGCGCTCGCCTACACCACGCTGCCGGTGTCCGAATATCCGCAAGTGGTGCCGCCCACCGTCGTCGTCACCACGCAATATCCCGGCGCCTCCGCGCAGACCGTCTCCGACACGGTCGCAGCTCCCATCGAGCAGGAGATCAACGGCGTCGAGGACATGCTGTACCTCTACAGCCAGGCGACCTCGAACGGCCAGCTCACCATCACCGTCACCTTCAAGCTCGGCACCGATCTCGACAAGGCCCAGGTGCTGGTGCAGAACCGCGTCGCGATCGCGCAGCCGCGCCTGCCCGAGGAGGTCCAGCGCAACGGCGTCACCACGCGCAAGAACTCGCCCGATATCCTGATGGTCGTGTTCATGCTGTCGCCCGACGACACCTTCGACCAGCTCTACATCTCCAATTACGCGCTGCTCCAGGTCCGCGACCAGCTGCTGCGTCTCGACGGCGTCGGCGACATCCAGATCTTCGGCGCGCGCGACTATTCGATGCGGCTGTGGCTCGACCCTGACCGGATCGCCAATCTCGGCCTGACCTCGGCGGAAGTGCTGGCCGCGATCCGCGCCCAGAACGTGCAGATCGCCGGCGGCCAGATCGCCGAGCCGCCGATCGCCGATCGCGCGTTCCAGCCGAATCTCACCTTTACCGGGCGCCTGAAGGACCAGAAGCAGTTCGAGGACATCCTGATCAAGGCCGGCTCCGATGGCCGCGTCGTTCGGCTGCGTGACGTCGCCCGCATCGAGCTCGGGGCGCTCGCCTACAGCACCAACAGCTTCCTGCTGCGCAAATCCGCGGTCGCCATGCTGGTGACGCAGCGGCCGGGATCGAACGCTCTCGCTACCGCGAAGAGCATTACCGACACCATGACGAGGCTGAAGGAGAGCTTCCCGAAAGGTCTCGACTACAATATCGGCTACAACCCGACCGAATTCATCGCGCAGTCCGTCCACGAGCTGATCAAGACCATCTATGAGGCCATGCTGCTCGTGGTCATCGTCGTGCTGGTATTCCTGCAGGGCTGGCGGCCCGCGATCATTCCGATCATCGCGATCCCGGTGTCGCTGGTCGGCACCTTCGCGGTGATGGCGGCGCTGGGCTTCTCCATCAACAATCTCACACTATTCGGCCTCGTCCTCGCGGTCGGCATCGTGGTCGATGATGCCATCGTGGTGGTCGAGAATGTCGAGCGCCATCTCGAGCATGGCATGAGCCGGCGCGATGCCGCGCTCAAGACCATGGAGGAGGTCGGCGGCGCGCTGGTCTCGATCGCGCTGGTGCTCTGCGCCGTGTTCGTCCCGACCGCGTTCCTGGGCGGTATTTCCGGGCAGTTCTTCCAGCAATTCGCCGTCACCATTGCGGTTGCGACCGCGATCTCCTGCTTCTGCTCGCTGACGCTGTCGCCGGCGCTGGCCTCGCAGATCCTGGTGCCGCACGAGGAGAAGCGGCCGCCGGCAAGCTGGAATGTCATCGCGCGGGCGTGGGGTGCCTTCACCGGGGTCTTCAACCGTGTGTTCGACCGGTTGGCGCACGGCTATGCCGGCCTCGCCAATTTCGTGATCCGCCATGCGGTGGTGATGATCCTGATCTACGTCGCGCTGATCGGAAGCGCCGGCTGGCTGATCGCGACTACGCCGCAAGGCTTCATCCCGGCGCAGGACCGCGGCTACGTCATCGTATCCGTGCAATTGCCGGGCGCGGCTTCGCTGGCGCGCACCACCGAGGTCGTGCGCGAGATCGAGCGGATCGCGCTGGATACGCCGGGCATCGTCCGCGTCGCCGCTTTCGCCGGCTTCTCCGGCGCAACGCGCACGCAGGCGGGTAATGCCGCGGCGCTCTTCCCGGTGTTCGACGAGCCCGAGGCGCGGATGAAGAAGGGATTGTCTGCGAACGCCATCACGGTCGAGCTGCGCAAGCGCCTGTCCGCGATCCAGGGCGCCTTCATCATCGTGATCCCGCCGCCGGCCGTGCCTGGCATCGGCACCGGCGGCGGCTTCACCATCCGCATCCAGGACCGTCAGGGCCGCGGGCCTGAGTTGCTCGCCGCGGCCACCGACGAGCTCGTCGCCGCGGCGCGCAAATCGCCCTCGCTGCTCGGCCCCACGGTGTTCTCGCCGTTCTCGGCCAACACGCCGCAGCTCTTCGTCGACATCGACCGCACCAAGGCGCAGAAGCTCGGCGTTCCCATCTCCAATATCAACGACACGATCCAGAGTTATTTCGGATCGACCTATGTCAACGACTTCAACCTGTTCGGCCGCACCTATCACGTCACCGCGCAGGCCGACTTCCCGTTCCGGAAAGAGCCCAGCGACCTCGCACGCCTGCGCACACGCAACGCGTCCGGTGACATGGTGATGCTCGGCAGCGTGGTCGAGTTCAAGGACGTCTCCGGACCTGATCGCGTCGCGCGCTACAATCTCTACGCGGCCTCCGAGCTCCAGGGCGAACCGGCGCCGGGCACCAGCTCGACCACGGCGCTCAACACCATCAAGAAGCTCGCGGACGACACCTTGCCGAGCGGCTTCACCTTCGAATGGACTGACCTCTCCTATCAGCAGATCACAGGCGGCAATGCCGGCCTCTACGTGTTCCCGATCTGCGTGCTGTTCGTCTACCTCGTGCTCGCTGCGCAATATGGCAGCTGGACTTTGCCGTTCGCGGTGATCCTGATCGTGCCGATGTGCCTGCTCGCTGCCACCATCGGCGTGCGCATCATGGGTCAGGACGTCAACATCCTCACCCAGATCGGCTTCGTCGTGCTGGTGGGGCTGGCGGCCAAGAACGCGATCCTGATCGTCGAGTTCGCGCGCGACATCGAGAACGAGGGCAAGCCGCGGCTGGAGGCGGTGATTGACGCCTGCCGGCTGCGCCTGCGGCCGATCCTGATGACGTCCTTCGCCTTCATCCTCGGCGTGCTGCCATTGGTGATATCGAGCGGCTCCGGCTCGGAGATGCGGCAGGCCGTCGGCGTCGCCGTGTTCTTCGGCATGATCGGCGTCACCCTGTTCGGCCTGTTGTTCACGCCGATCTTCTACGTGGTGGTGCGGAACCTGGCGGAAGGGCGGAATGAGGGGAAGAAGCCGCAGGTGGCGGCCCCCTAGTTGTCGGTGGCGGTCACGTGCGTCCCCTCACTCACGGTGTCGTCCCCGCGAAAGCGGGGACCCATAGCCACAGGGAGGAGTTTGGCGAAGACTAGGAGTTACCAGCTTCGGCCCAAACTCCTCCCAGTGGTTATGGATCCCGGATCTTCGCTTCGCTCGTCCGGGACGACAGCTCATTTTTGTCGCGCCACCCGCGATGCCAATTGGCACACGCCCATACTAACGACCAACGTGAAATGGATGGGCAGGCGCGGGGTTCTTCACTAGTATCCGCGCGATTTCAAAACAGAAAACTGCTGGGAGCTAACAGATGAAATCAGCACTTTTGGCCGCCGTCGCAACCTCTGCTCTGGTGCTGGCGGCGCCGGCCTCCGCGCAAGGCGTCAAGATAGGCATCCTCAACGACCAATCCGGCGTCTATGCCGATTACGGCGGCAAATGGTCGGTCGAGGCGGCCAAGATGGCGATCGAGGATTTTGGCGGCGAGGTGCTGGGTCAGAAGGTCGAGCTCGTCACCGCCGATCACCAGAACAAGCCTGACCTCGCGACCTCGATCGCGCGGCGCTGGTACGACGTCGAGAACGTCGACATGATCACGGAGCTGACGACCTCCTCGGTCGCGCTCGCGATCCACGAGCTCTCCAAGGAAAAGAAGAAGATAGACATCGTCGTCGGCGCCGCCACCTCGCGGCTGACCGGCGATGCCTGCCAACCCTACGGCTTCCACTGGGCCTACGACACCCGCGCGCTCGGTGTCGGCACCGGTGGTGCGCTGACCAAAGCCGGCGGCGACACCTGGTTCTTCCTCACTGCGGACTACGCCTTCGGTTACGCGCTGGAGAAGGACACCAGCGAGATCGTCACCGCCAATGGCGGCAAGGTGGTCGGCTCGGTGCGCGTGCCGCTCAATTCCTCGGACTTCTCCTCGTTCCTGCTGCAGGCGCAGAGCTCGAAGGCGAAGATCGTCGGCCTTGCCAATGCCGGCCTCGACACCACCAATTCGATCAAGCAGGCGTCCGAGTTCGGCATCGTCGCCAGCGGCCAGAAGCTCGCGGGCCTATTGATGACGCTTGCCGAAGTGAACGGCCTCGGCCTCCAGGCTGCACAGGGCCTGGTGCTGACCGAAGGCTATTACTGGGACGTCAACGACAAGTCCCGCAATCTCGGCGAACGCTTCCTCAAGCGCACCGGCCGGATGCCGAACATGATTCAGGCCGGCACCTATTCGGCGACGCTGAGCTATCTGAAGGCAGTCAAGGCGGCAGGCACCAAGGATCCGGATGCGGTTGCCAAGAAGCTGAAGGAGCTGCCGGTCGACGACGATTTCGCGCAAGGCGGCAAGGTGCTCGAGAACGGCCGCATGATCCACGACATGTATCTGTTCGAGGTCAAGAAGCCCTCGGAATCGAAGAAGCCCTGGGACTATTACAAGCTGCTCGCCACCGTCCCCGGCGACAAGGCCTTCTTCACCGCCAAGGACAGCGGCTGCCCGCTGACGAAGTGAGGCTCTCGTGTCCCGGACGCGCTGCAGCGTGAAACGCTGCTGCGCAGAGCCGGGACCCACGCTTCTCCGGGCGTGGAGGCCTGACTGGATCCCGGTTCAGCGGCGCAGCGTTGCACGCTGCGCCGTGCCCGGGACACGAGCACGCGTGATGTGATTCACTACACCAGCCGCAACACCACCGCACCCAGCGCGCCGGCCCACAGTGCGATGGCGGCGATGCCCTGGATCATGAAGCCTGGGCCGCGCTTGGCTGCCGCCTTCGTATAGCCGACGAAGTAGACGATGCGGCCGATGATCCAGACCGCGCCGATCCCTGCCGCGATGCCGTCGCTGATATAGATCGCGAACAGCCAGAGCGCCGGCAGGACAATCGGCATCCATTCCAGCGTGTTCATCTGGATGCGGAAGGCGCGTTCGAAATCCGGATGGCCCGACATCGCCGGCACCTTGACGCCGGTCTTGGTGCGCGCGCTCGAGACGTTGATGGCGGTGAAGAAATAAAATGCGATCGCCAGCAACGTGACGAGGGCGGTGAGGTGATACATCGCGGAATCCCGTTGAAGAGGTCGCCGCTTCAATACCCGGTCAGCTCGAGATAGCCAACGCCGTCATGCGTCCCGGCAAATCTGATCGGCCCCTCCCAATAGGAGAAGCCGGTCCCCATCCAGGCCCTGGGATTGAGCGGCTTGCAGTGGATCGAGAACGATCGCGACGGGATCGCGATCTGCCATTCCACCGGCAGCTTGCGTCCCGCAACCTCCGCCGTCGCCTTCGGGATCATCTGGATGTCGCCGCCCGCGATCATCTGCGTTTCGCCGGCAGCGCTGATCCAGTTGCCGAGGGGATAGTCGCTGCCGTCCTTCTGCCGTAGCCGGTACAGCATCAGCTTGTCGCCTGACGACAGATGCAGCGACAGCCAGTCCCAGCCGGTCTGGTCGGCGTCGAGCGGCTGGCTGCTCCATTCGCGGTCCATCCAGGCCTGGCCCGTCACGTCCACCGGTTTGTCGTCGATGGTGAGCGTGCCGCGGGCGCGGTAGAACGGCTGGCTGTAATAATAGGACGCCTGCCCACGCTCCGACTTGCGGCTGTAGCCGCGATCGCCTTGCAACACCACAGCGCGATCGGCCTCCAGCGTCAGTGCGTAGCTGAAATCTGTGCTGGACGCCCTCAGCGCCAGCGGCGCCAAAGTGCGGTCATCGGTTCGCTCGAGAGCCTTCATCTCCCAATCGTCGATCCAGGCATCGAACGGCTTGGCCGTGACGCCAGCCTGCCCGACCCCGCCGCGTGAAAAGACCTCGTTGAAGCGGTGGGTGTCGGCGCGCGTCACTGCGGCATGCGCCATCCAGATTTGCTGATTGGCCCAGCCTTCGCCTTGCGGGCCCGGCTGCGTTGCTTGGCGGAAAAGCGTCCATTGCAAGCCGCAAGCCGCACCGCTGGAATCGACGAGGTTTGCCGTGAGATACCACCACTCGATGCGAAACTCCGGATGCGGCCCGTGATCGCCAGGAAAGGCAAACAGCTTTCCCGGCGTCACCTTCCCAAAGTCATCCGCTTTCTCACCGAGCCCCGCATAGCCTTGCGCGCTGGCGCGGCGTGCGAGCGCCAGCGCAGCGAAGCCGCCGGCGAAGGCGCGGCGCGACATGCGATCAGCGCTCATTGGCAAACACCTTGACGAGATTTGCTGGCTGCATTCGCGCCAGCCGTGCCACGGGCAACAGTGCCGCAAGCAGCGACGCCAACAGCGCGACCGCGACCAGCTCGACCAGCTGCAGTGGGAACACGTGGAACGGCAGCCGCCAGCCGAACGCCTTCACGTTCACGATCGCGATCAGGCACCACGCCACCAGGAGCCCGAGCGGCACGGCGAGCAGCGCCGTGAACAGCGCCACCGACAGGGTCTTGGTCAATTCGATCGCGGCAAGGCGCGGTCGCGTGATGCCGATCGCCCATAGCGGCGCGAGGTGCGGCAGGCGGGAGTTCGCCAGCGTCAACAGGCTGGTGAACAGCGCGATCCCGGCGACACCGAGTGTGAACGCATTCAGCGCCGAGGTCACCGCAAAGGTGCGGTTGAAGATGCGGATCGATTCCGCCTTCACCGTCGCCTGGTCGGCCACACTGCGGTCGTCGAGCGCAAATTGCTTCTGCAAATCCGCGATCAGGCCGGGGATGTTCTCCTTGGCGACGATCAGGCCGATCCGCGTTTGCGGCGTCTGCGGAAACTGCCGGATCAGCGCCGCGACGTTCACGGTCAGCTGCCCCTTGGGATTGCCGTAATCGGCATAGACGCCGACGATGTCGAGCTCCCAGGTCCCGCCCGGCGCCGGCACCTCGACGACGTCGCCGATGCGGACGTTGAGGCGGCGGCTGAGCTGCTCGCTGATGAAGGCGGCATTGCCCGGCATGAGCCGGTTCCAGGCGCGCGGCGCGGCTTCGAGCAGCGGCCAGCGATCGCGATAGAGCGCGTGATCGGGCAGGCCGAGCAATTCCACCGGCTGGCCCTGAAGCTGGGCCTCGGCGCGACCGCCCGACAGGATCGCCTGCACGTCGCTGCGCTCGCGCAGCCAGTTGCGGATGGCGACGCCTTGCGCATTGTCGGAGGCGCTGACGTAGACGTCGGCGGCGAGCCGTCCATTGAGCCAGCCGAGGAAGGTGCGGCTGAACGTCTCCACCATGGTGGACACGCCGACATTGACGGCGAGCGCGAGCAGCAGCGCCATCAGCGCCAGCGACAATCCGGATAGCTGCTGCCGGCTGTCCGCCCAGAACCACAGCGCAAGCGGTTTCCTCGCGGCGCGCTGACCCGCTAGCAGGATGATCTCGAGCAACGCCGGCAGGATCAAGGCCGCGCCGAACATCAGCGCCGCCAGCACGCCAAAGCCCGCGATCAGCGATTGCCCGTACTGAAGCAACAGCAGCGCGACCGCGAACACGGCGCAGGCGGCGAGGCTCTGCAGGATCAGCCAGCGGCGCTGCCGCTGCTGCCAGGCGTGCGGCTGCGCGGTCGCCAGCACCGGCATCCTGATCGCCTTGATCAGGCTGGTCGCCGCCGCAACAAGCGCGCCCGCAATGCTGATGCCGATGCCGGCGAGCCACCATTCAGGCTGTAAGGTCAGTTGCCCCGGGATTTGTGCGCCATAGAGCCCGCGTAGTGACGCCGCGACGTCGGGCAGCAGCACTGCCGCGATGAAATAGCCGCAGACGAGCCCGATCAGGCCGGCGATCAGCGCCAGCGCCACGAGCTCGACCACCAGCACGGCGTTGACCAGCCGCGCCGAGGCGCCGCAGGCGCGCAGCGTTCGCAGCATCGGCAGCCGCTGCTCGAAAGCGAGGCCGACGGCCGAGTTGACGATGAACAGGCCGACGAAGAACGACAACAGGCCGAACGCCGTGAGATTGAGGTGAAAGCTGTCGGTGAGGCGTTCCAGCTCGGTCTCTGCAGTCGGCTCGACCAGCTGCAACTGGTCGCCGACCACGCTTGCCAGCGGCGCAGGCTTGCTCTTGGGCTTGCCGATCAGAAGCCGCGACAGCTGATCCGGCTTGTTCAGCAGACGCTGCGCCACGCCGATATCGACCACCAGCACGCCGGGCGCGAGCTGCGGCAACACGCGCAGCGGCGGCAATCTTGTGCCGTTGCTGATCGGGGGCGCAGCGCCCTCTGTTTCCTGCAAGTCGCTCAGCGTCTCCCGCGCCACCAATGTCTGGCCCGGTGGTGCAACAAAACTGCCTAAATCCGCAGCACCGAGACGCGGTGCGTTGCCGATTTCGACCGGCAGCGTGACCGGTTCGATCCCGAGCAGCCGCACCGAGCGTCCGTTAATCTGGACCCGACCCTCCAGCGCCGGCGACACCGGCCAGCCGGCGCGGCGGAGTTTGATGAACAGCTCCTGGGAAAATGTCGCGCTAGCAGGCGCGACCAGCATGGCCGTGCGGGTGCCGCCAAATGTCGCCGCGGCGCGGTCATAGGCATTGCGGGCCTGCTGGTTGATGGCCTGCACGCCGCTCCACAGCGCGGTCGCCGCGATCAGCCCGACCAGCAGCGTCGCGAACTGCATCTTGTGACGCCGCCAATGGCTGAGCAGCACTGCGAGCACCCAGAGCGCGCGTCTCATGCGATCCGCCCCGCATGCAGGGTGAGATGGCGGTCGAGCGTGCCGGCCAGATGCAGGCTATGGGTCACCATCAGGAAGCCGCAGCCGGTGCGCGCGACGAGGTCGCGCGTCAGCGCCAGCACGTTCTCGGCGGTGGTCTCATCGAGATTGCCGGTCGGCTCGTCCGCCAGCAGCAGCGATGGCCTTGTCGCCAGCGCCCGGCCGATCGCGACCCGTTGCTGCTGGCCGCCGGACAATTGCTCGGGATAGCGCTTCAGCAGAGCGCCGAGGCCGAGCCGTTCGACCAGCTCCTTGGTCCAGGCTGCATCGTGACGGTCGGCGATCCGCGCCTGGAAAACCAGATTGTCCGCGACCGACAGGCTCGGGATCAGGTTGAATTGCTGAAAAACCAGGCCGATCCGGTCGCGCCGCAAGCTGGCGCGCCCTGCATCGGACAGCGCGGTGACCTCTTTGTCCTCCAGCCGGATCGTGCCGCCATCGGCGGCGTCGAGTCCCGCGATCAGGTGCAACAATGTGCTCTTGCCGCTGCCGGACTCGCCGGTCAGCGCGACGCGTTCGCCCTCCTTAAGGTCGAGATCGACGCCACGCAGCACATGGACCGGCTCGCCGGCCGAGGAGAAGGTCTTGGAGAGATTCTTGATGCTCAACACGATGAATGGCGCCGGGCGGAATTAGCGGAATTGCTGCGTAGCACACTTGCTGCGGAAATGCCGGGTTGCGTTGGTCTCGAAGCCGTTGTTAGCTCCCAAGACAGCCAAATCAAAAAAGTGCCAAAAGACATCGACGGGGGAGAATCATGAGCGTTGAGGGAACGACGGAGGTAGCCGGCAAGGCGATCGGGACCAAGGCAACGCCAAAGGGCGCCTGGACCGTCACCTTTCTCCTCTTCCTCTTCATGGTCGTGAACTTCGCCGACAAGATCGTCGTCGGTCTCGCCGGCGTGCCGATCATGACCGATCTGAAGCTCACCCCGGAGCAGTTCGGCCTGCTCGGCTCCTCGTTCTTCTTCCTGTTCTCGATCGCCGCCATCGTGGTCGGCTTCATCGTCAACAAGGTGCCGACGCGCTGGGTGCTGCTCGTGCTCGCAGTGATCTGGGCGCTGGCGCAGTTTCCGATGGTTGGCACCGTCTCCTTCACCACGCTGCTGATCTGCCGCATCGTGCTGGGTGCCGGCGAAGGCCCGGCCTTCTCCGTCGCCGCGCACGCGATCTACAAATGGTTCCCCGACGAGAAGCGCACGCTGCCGACCGCGATCCTGTCGCAGGGCTCGGCCTTCGGCGTGATCCTCGCGGTGCCGGCGCTGAACTGGGTCATCGTCAATCATTCCTGGCACTATGCCTTCGGCGCGCTCGGCGTCGTCGGCCTGATCTGGGTTTGTGCCTGGCTCGCACTCGGCAAGGAAGGCCCGCTGGAGGACACGCAGGTCCTGGCCGCGACCGAGCAGAAGATCCCTTACTTGCAGCTTCTCACCTCTCGCACCTTCATCGGCTGCGTCGCCGCGACCTTCGGTGCCTATTGGGCGCTGTCGCTGGGCCTGACCTGGTTCACGCCGTTCATCGTCAAGGGGCTCGGCTTCTCGCAGAGCCAGGCCGGCTTCATCTCGATCCTGCCCTGGGTGTTCGGCGCCACCATCGTCATTCTCACCGGGTGGATCTCGCAGGTGATGATGGCGCGCGGCTACAACACCCGCGTGGCTCGCGGCGTGCTCGGCTCGGTGCCGCTGGTGATCGGCGGGCTGATTCTGGCGATGATGCCACATGTTCAGGGCGCGGGCTTGCAGATCGCGCTGCTCGTGGTCGGCTCTGGCCTGTGCGGGGCGATCTATGTGGTCTGCCCGCCGATGCTCGGCGAGTTCACGCCGTCGTCGCAGCGCGGCGCGATCCTCGCGATCTACGGTGCGCTCTACACGCTCGCCGGCATCATTGCGCCCGCCGTGATGGGGGCGATGATCCAGCGTGCCGGCAGCACGGTCGATGGCTACATGGCCGGCTTCACCATCAACGCCGTGATCATGGTCGGCTCCGGCCTGCTCGGCCTGCTGCTGCTGTGGCCGAACTCGGAAAAGGCAAGGTTAGTGCGTGGTGCTGCGGCACAGGCCAGCGCGCTGAAGGGTGCGGTGTCGCCGACGTAAGGGGGCTGTTCTCTGACCCTCCCCCTCCAGGGGAGGGTCAGTAACAACGCCGTGCTAGCTCGCGAGCCCCTGCGCCCCGCGAATCAGCTTCCCCGGCCGCCGGCCCGTGGCCTCGCCATGCCGCCGCGTCACCACGCCTGAGACGATCGTGGCGTCATAGCCGTCGACGTCCTGCAACAGCCGCCGCCCGCCGACCGGCAGATCGTAATGCACCTTCGGCGGATGCAGGTGCAGCCGGTCATAGTCGATCACGTTGACGTCGGCCTTGTAGCCGGGCGCAATCAGGCCGCGATCGGTGAGGCCGACGGAGAGTGCGGTCTTGCGCGACTGTGCCGCGACCACGAACGGGATCGACAGCTTCTCGCCGCGCGTGCGGTCGCGCGTCCAATGCGTCAGCAGATAGGTCGGGAAGCTCGCATCGCAGATGATGCCGCAATGCGCGCCGCCGTCGGACAGGCCCGGCACCGATTGCGGGTCGATCAGCATCTCGCGGGTCGCGTCGAGATTGCCGTCGGCATAGTTGAGGAACGGCACGTAGAGCATGCCGCGGCCCTCGTCCGACAGCATCGCGTCATAGGCGAGCTCTTCCGGCTGACGGCCCTGCTTGCGCGCTTGCGGCCCCAGTGCGTTCTCCGGCGGTTGCTCGTAATCGGGGGGATCGCCGAGCAGGAACATCTTGTCGTAGTTCGGACGGAAGAACAGCGGATCGTCGGTGGCGGTCGCCGTCTCGCTCAAGATGGCCTTGCGCACATCGCTCTGATGCAGCCGCGCCAGCCGCTCCTTCAAGGGAAGATGCGCGATCGCCCTGTAGCTCGGATGGGTCTGGAATGGATTGCGCGACAGCTCGAGCCCGAGCAGCAGGCCGACCGGGCGCGCCGCGATCTGCGCGGTGATTGAGAGACCGCGCTTCGCCGCCGCATTGATCTCGTCCAGCGTCTGGCGCCAGCGGTTTGGCGATTTGTCGTTCTGCGTGATCGAGAACGAGATCGGACACTTCGTCGTGTCGGCGACCCGCAACATCATCGGCAAATCTTCGTGGATGGTGGAGAGATCCAGCACGAACTGCAACACGCTGCGGCCCTGGCTGTGCATCGCCCCGGCGATCGCGGTGAGCTCGTCCTCGCCGGCCTTCAGCGTCGGCGTGAAGTCGCCGGTGGAGGTGCGGTGGTTGAGCGTGCGCGAGGTCGAGAAGCCGAGCGCGCCGGAGCGCACCGCTTCGCCCGCGAGCTTCGCCATAGCGGCATTGTCCTCCGCGGTCGAGGGATCGCGGCGCGCGCCGCGCTCGCCCATGACATAGACCCGCAGCGCCGCATGCGGCAGCTGCGCGCCGACATCGATGTCGAAGTCGCGCTTGGAGAGCCAGTTCATGTAGTCCGGAAAGCTCTCCCAGGCCCAGGGAATGCCGGCGCTCAGGACAGGCTCGGGAATGTCCTCGACGCCTTCCATCAGCTGGATCAGGCGGGTGTGATCGACAGGCTTGCACGGCGCAAAGCCGACGCCGCAATTGCCCATGATCGCCGTGGTGACGCCGTTCTGCGAGGACGGCGTGATATCCTGGCTCCACGTGACCTGGCCATCGTAATGGGTGTGCACGTCGACGAAACCCGGCGTCACCAGTTTTCCGCGCGCGTCGATTTCCTCGGTACCTTTGCCAGAGATCTTCCCGACCTCGCTGATCCTGCCGCCGGTGATGGCGACGTCGGCCTCGAACAGCTCGCCGCCGCGACCATCCGCAACGGTGCCGCCGCGGATCACGAGATCAGGATTGTTCATGTGTTTCTTCCCGGTTTGTTTCTTGTTTCTTGTCGTCGTCCCGGACAAGCGCGCTCTAAGCGCGCGCAGATCCGGGACCCATAACCACAGGCAGCAACTTAGCGAAGACTCGGAGTGACCAGCTTCGCGCGACAATAGCTCCCTTTGGTTATGGGACCCCGCCCCCCGTGCGCAATTGCGCACCAGGCGGGGACGACGGTCGAATTTGTAGCTACGCCTTGCCTTCCCGCTTCCGCTCCGTGAACGGGGACAGCACCACCGTCGCCACCATGAACACCACCGACGCGCCGAACACCCAGTGCGGCGCGCTCTGGTCCATGATCCAGCCGAACAGCAGCGGTGAGATGATGCCGCCGAGATTGAAACCGGTCGAGACGATGCCGAAGGCGCGCCCCGCAGCGCCGGGAGGTGCCGCATTGCGCACCAGCATGTCGCGCGAGGGGGCGATCACGCCGGAGAGAAAACCCGCCGCCGTCATCGCGGCGGTCAGGGCCCAGCCGGGCAGCGTCACCAGCGCGATCAGCAGCACGATCGCCGC
This sequence comes from Bradyrhizobium sp. 23AC, assembly GCF_054863025.1. Classification (NCBI taxonomy): domain Bacteria; kingdom Pseudomonadati; phylum Pseudomonadota; class Alphaproteobacteria; order Hyphomicrobiales; family Nitrobacteraceae; genus Bradyrhizobium; species Bradyrhizobium sp. 23AC. Next base: position 505,053 of record NZ_JAVAYN010000001.1, on the reverse strand, counting down.
GTTCACGGCAAAGCAGGCCGCGGCGACATAGCCGTGGCGTTCGGTGTGATCGGCGAGGAAACCGCCGGCAAGCACGCCGGCGGCGCTGGCGCCAAGGAATGCCGTCAGCATGACGTTGGCTGCCGAGTAGGACGTGCCATAGCCGCTCATCAGCGCGACAACGCCGAAATTGTTGATACCGGCGACCGAGAGGCTGAGCAGCATGAACAGCGCGGTCAGCACGATCAGCGCCGGTGTGATGACAGCCTGCTTCGGCGCGTTCTCCGCGCCCGGCTTCTTCTTGCTGGCGCCGGCGTCGGGAATGTTCATGACGAGCAGCAGCAATGCCACCAGAATGCCGATCGCACCCGATGCGATCAGCGCGCCGACGCCGCCGGACAGTGTGACGAGTGCAGCCACGATCGCCGGCGCCACCGCGCCTCCGAGAAAACCGGCAAAGGTGTGGATTGAGAAGGCGCGGCCCATCCGTGCCTCGTCCATGTGCTCGGCCAGGATCGCGTAGTCGGCGGGGTGATAGACGCTATTGGCGAGACCCAGCAGCACGGCGCAGGCGATCAGCGAGGCGTAGCTGAGGTGCAGGCCGAGCAGGATCAGCGCGAAGCCGCCGAGCGTGAGGCCGATCAGCAGAATTCGCCGCGCGCCAAAATGGTCGACGAGATAGCCGGTCGGCGCCTGCGTCAATCCGGACACCACCGCGAACACGGTGAGCGCGAAGCCGAGCTCGATATAGCCGACGCCGAGCTGAGCCTTGAGGAACGGGAACAGCATCGGCAGGACCAGCAGATGGAAATGGCTGACCCAATGCGCGATCGAGATTCCGGTCAGCGTGCGTAGCGCGCTGTCCGCCTTGCCTTGCTGCGGTGCGGCGAGAACGTCGACCATTGCAATTCCGGTTTCACTCCCTGGAAGGCGCGCAAACTATCGGGGAGAGCGGTTATTTGTCCATGAACGCAGGCGCATGGCAGGTAGTGCGGGTGGGGCGCTGCCATCTCAAGATCTGCTCACTGGTTCAGCGAGGCACACCCCCTTGTGGGGGAGGGCGGGGGAGAGGCGTACCCAGCAAAGGCTCCATCCGGTCGATGCAGAGTTAATCGCCGCCCTCTCCAAAGAGTGTGCCGTGTGGCACCCTCTCCCTAACCCTCCCCACTAGGGAGGGAACGCACCGTTCGTGAGGTGAACTTCATGCTCTCACAACGACTCGTCATCCGGACCGTAGCGGTCGCGTTTGGGCGTCGCGATATCGCCGTCCTCGTAGTCATCGTCATCGGGAGGAGGCGAGGGTATCTTCACCTTGTCTTCCGCCCGCTTTTTGTCAGCGATTTTGGGCGGCTCGCTTGGCTTGCCGATCTTGGCCATGGCTGTTCCCGGATGGTGATGCTGCATCCGATCCTATCCGGAACATATGTGTAGTTTCTGACCTATCGCAAGCAGGGCCGTCAGTGCACCAGCGGCCCGCCCGCCTTCTTCCAGGCATCCACGCCGCCGGCGATATGGGCGGTGTTGGAAAGGCCGGCCGCCTTGGCGGCGGCCACCGCCATCGCCGAGCGCTCGCCGAAGGCGCAGAAGAACACGATGCGGCGGCCGGTGGCGGCGGCGACCTCGCGCAGCATACCGCCGGGCTTGAGGCTCTCCTCGACGGACGGATAGGGCGTATGCAGCGCGCCTTCGAGCATGCCGTGCTTCATCCGCTCGTTGGTCTCGCGCAGATCGACCAGCAGCATGTCGGGCCGGCCGAGAATGCGGATCGCCTCGACCGCGCTGAGCGCGCGGCCTTCCTTCTCCAGTTCCTCCTGATGCAGGCCGACATGCATGTTGGCGGGCACCGCCACGTCCATCATCTTCGGATTGGGCAGCTTCAGGTTGGCCATCAGCTCGATATATTCGTCGACCGACCGCACCTGGAGCCGCGGGTTGTAGCGCTTCTCCTCGCCGATGGTGGAGACGGTGTCGCCTTTGTAGTCGTGCGCCGGAAACACCATCGTCTCGTCCGGCAGCTTGAGCAGCCGGTTGAAGATCGAATCGTACTGGGCGCGCGAGGAGCCGTTCTGGAAATCGGTGCGGCCGGTGCCGCGGATCAGCAGCGTATCGCCGGTGAAGACGCGATCGCCCATCAGGTAGGAATAGGAATCGTCGGTATGGCCGGGCGTGTACATCACGTCGAGCGACAGGCCCTCGATCGTCACCTTGTCGCCGTCGGCGACCCGCATCGCCACCACATCGGCCTTGGTCTGGTCGCCCATCACGGTCATGCAATGGGTGCGGTCGCGCAGCTCGCCGAGGCCGGTGACGTGGTCGGCATGCAAATGGGTGTCGACCGCCTTGACCAGCTTGAGGTCGAGCTCGCGCAGCAATTGGCAGTAGCGATCGACCTTCTCCAGTACGGGATCGAGAATGAGCGCCTCGCCGCCTGGGCGGCTGGCCAGGACGTAGCTGTAGGTGCCCGAAACGCTGTCGAAGAGCTGGCGGAAGATCATGGCAAGACCCCGGCGTGGCGTGATTTATAGATTCTACTACGTCGGGAGGCAAAAAGAGAAGTAATTCACTGCGCGAAGAAGAAAATTTGGAAGATTTTTATTCCGCGTGATGGGGGCGAGAGGGCGGGCGGTCCACAAATTCGGTGTCGTCCCTGCCTGGTGCGCAATTGCGCACTAGGGCTCATAAATCTGCGACGCCCGCTTTCAGGAGCGAAGCGGACACGCGACCCGGCCTGAGGGATAACGCCTTGTGACCCATTGCCGACATGATCCGTGTCCGACATTTTGGTCGCATGCTTGGGGATGAGAGCTATCTTGAAAGAATTGCTGATCTTGCACCTCAATTGAGAGAAGTGCTCGCTGAGCTAAAGGCCGAATGGTCGACTGAAGTGGTGCCCGTAACCCTCGTGGGTGCCGGATTGGCGGAAGCTCTTGTCGAGCATTTCAATCGACTGCCAAAAAGCACAATACAATCCGTCATTGAACTCTGCGAACAAGCGCTCGAAGACGGCTCTGCTCAAGAACGTGCCGCGTTATCAACCGGCTTTCTTGAATCACTACAGCATGCGGATGGCACAAAGGCATTCGATTTCAGGTCGGTGGCAGGCTTCCTGGGGCCGAAGTCCAGAGAGCATTGCTCAGCGATGGATAGGTTTTGGAAAGCCACGACGAGCGGCTTGTAGAGGTCTGCTTCTAGCCCGAACGCGAAGTCTGGGCCAAGCCGCTCCCCGTCGGCTCATCAGGGTGGACAAGGCCACGGCCGACAGCTCTGACCTTCGGCACCACGCACTGTCCTTCATCCGCCTTGAGTGGTCTTGGTTCTGCCGGTGGCGATGGGTCGGGCTTGAAAAACGCTGTCAGCGGCGGCAATCTCGGCCTGATTGAGGCTTCGATCTGACGAATCTCGGCTTATGCCGACCGATGCGAGGATCGACGATGAAGCAGCGGCCGATAGTGTGGCTTGCCGTTGTTGCAGGCGTGGTCCTGGTGCTTGCTGTCGCCTGGGCCGCCATCCTCTGGACGCGCCCAGAGCCTATTCGCATCGCATTCGCCAATTCGCTCTCTGGCCCGTCCGCCACGGCCGGGGCGGAAAGCCTGGTCGCGACGCAGCTTGCAATCGACGAGGTGAATGCCAAAGGGGGTGTCAACGGACGGCTGATTGAGCTCGTTCTGTTCGACGACGCAAGCAATCCAGCCGTGGCGCGCGCGAATGCGCAGGCGATTGCCGACAGCCCGTGCGTCGCTGTGCTCGGACATTATCTCAGCTCGGCGTCGCTCGCGGCGGCGCCGATATATAAGGATGCGCGGATACCGGCACTCACGGGAAGCTCAGCTGCCGACGATCTGACAAGCAACAGTGAATATTATTTTCGTGCGCTGTCGCCGGTCTCCGTGCAGGCGCGCTCGATCGCGGAACATCTGCGCGCCGTGATGAGGGAGCCAAAAGTCCGTCTCGTTCACACGCGCGATTCCTACGGCAAGAATTTTGAGCGTGGATTTGCGACGGCCTATCCGGCGGAGCAGTTGCGTGTGTTCGGACTGGACGTCGCAGCCGGTCAGATCGGATCGACGGATGAGGCGCTGGACGCTGCCGCGCAGGAGCCCGGGCCCGGTGTTATTGTCGTCGGCGCGGCAACCGATTTTAGCGCAGACATCGTCAAGGCGCTCCGCCGCCGCGGTATCAGGGGAATGATCATTGCATCCCAAGCCGCGGCCCGCGAAAGCTATTTGCAGAATTTCGCCAATGAGCCCGAGGAAAAAGTGCAGCCGGGTTTCTTCAGCGAGAATCTGTATGCTGCTTCCTCGCTGATGTTCGACAGTGCCGGCGTGGCAGCGCAGGTCTTTGCCGCCGACTACAAAGCGAAAGCGGGAACCTTGCCAAGCTGGGTTGCCGGCGGCTCGTATGACGCTGCGCGCCTGATGATCGATGCGCTAAAACGAGCTGCCGTACATCCCCGGTTTATGGGGCAGGGGATTCAGAAACGATCCGACAGCAAGGTTGCAGATCGCGACCGTGTGCGCGTCGCGCTTGCCGCGATCAACGATCCGAAATCGGCGGTCGTCGGGCTGACTGGGCGGCTCTATTTCAACGCGAACCGCGACATTCCGCGCCCGATTCGACTGGGTTTCTTCCGTTACGGTTTGTTCGTCACTGCGCCGCTGCAACTCGTACGCATCGATCAGCCCAAAGGAATCGATCTCGCCGCGGAACGAGAGGAGGGCCGTGTCGTCACGTTCGGCGACCGACACTACTGGATACAGCGCGTCGTTTATACCGGCATCGACATCATTCGCGTCAGCCGGATCGACGTGAAGCAAAATTCGTTCAACGTCGACTTCTATCTCTGGATGCGGTTCGCCGGGGACGATGAAGCGCAGACGCACGTCGAGTTCCCGGCCTTGCTGGATCGCGGGGCGTTCGATCCGGCTCGGCCGATTCAGATTGGACAGGAAGACGGCCTGAGCTATCGGCTCTATCGAATCAACGGCGATTTCAAAGCCCGTTTCGATCTCCATGATTATCCGTTCGACACGCAGGAATTGCGTCTACGTTTCCAGAACACGAAGCAGCGGCGGGAACTCATCACCTATGTCATCGATCGGTTCGGCTTGCGGCTCGCCGACGACGGAAGCTCGCGGGCCGAGGATGGGGCCTATTCCGGACTTCAGCTCTGGCGATTTCTCGGACTGAACTATTTCGTCGAATCTCGGTCCAGCGGATCGACGCTCGGAAAGGCGTCCTCGTTTGGTGCCGAGGCAATGACGGAATTCGCAGGCTTCGATGCGACCATCATGCTGCGCCGCAGCTCCGCCATCTACATGCTGAAGAACCTGTTGCCGCTGTTTCTGCTCGTGCTCGTCGTGTTCGCGACGCTGTTCTTTCCCGAAACCATGTTTCGTGAACGCGTGACGATTCCAGTGACCTCGATCCTGGCGAGCGCGGTGCTGCTCGTGACGGTCGCCAGTCAGGTCGGCGATGTCGGATACACGGTGGTCGTCGAAGAGATGTTCTACATTTTCTTCATACTATGCCTGATGACGATCTTGGCGGGCTACAAACATGAAAAACTTCGAGACGCCGGCCGAAAGCGCGCCGCTATTATTTTGGATCACGCCGCTCGGGTCATTTATGCCGGGACGGTACTCGCTGTAATCGTCGTGCTCTACCGGCGTTATGCCGTGTGAGGCAAGCGTGGATACCTCGCCGGTCCGCCACACCTTCTTGAAATTCGCAGCATGAGTCCGGATCTGGCCCTTGGCCGACATGACCAAGCGCGCCTCTTTTGTCCGTTTCCGATGGTCATGCGGACGTCGTCCGCCGGGTGGATTGGATACACGCGTGTTCGGCGGGACAACGCCCCCTACGGCCGCACCACCGTATACCCGTTCTCCGCCAGGAACAGGATCTGCCCCACGCCCACCTGCACCGGTGTCGCGGCCTGGATGAACTCAGGCCGCTTGCCCGTCTCGCGCTCGATCGTATCGACCGTGTTGAGACAGATGTCGAAGCGCACACCCTGCGCGATCAGGCTCTCGACCTGCTTGCGACGCTCGCTGCCGGACAACAGGAGATCGACGCCGGGGCCGAACGCGACGACCTCGATCGCGATCTTGTCGGGGTCGTACGCCTTCAGAAGATTGTTGGCGACGCTCAGCACCAGCGCCTGCTTCCTTGCATCGCCGTCGGAAAGCTGCAGCACGATCCTGTGCTCTGCGAACGGCTTGTCCTGAAGCGGCACCTGCTGCGCAAATGCTGGCGGTACCGCCGCCCAGGCCAGCAGCGTCAGCAGCATCGCGCGAAACGGTTGCGCCCGCATCATCCTTGTCCCGCAATACCCGGATTGTCCTCGACGCCCTTCAGCGTCACGCCGGAGCCGAGCCGCTCCTGAAACATCCGGCCCGAGCGCAGATATTTGCCGACGACGTCCCACACCGGCGCGCCTTGCTGGCCGTTGACCGAAGCCCAGCCTGCGACCTTGTAGCGGTGGCTGGCGCTGAGCGCCTTGCCGCCATGGAGCTTCACTTCCGAGATGCGGCCGCCGATCGCGGCGGTCGGCGTGCAGGTGTAGCTGAGCCCGCCGGCGCGCACCATGTCGCCGCCCTGCTGATAATAGGGATCGGCGTTGAAGAGGTTGTCGCAGACGTCTTCCAGCACGTCCTTGATCTGGGCTCCCGTCATCTCCTGCACATAGGTCTCGGGATAGGTGATCGCAGTCTCCGCGAGCAGGTCCTCCATGGTCAACGCCTGGCCCGACAGCGCGGTGACGCCCCAGCGGAACCCCGGCGACAGCGCGATCTCGGCATCCAGCTCGGTGCGCAGCGCGGTGCAGATCAGCTCGTCGACCGGCCCGGAGAAATTGCCGCGCCGATAGAGCAGGCGGTCGGGCGTTGCGATCTTTGCCGACCAGTCGGTCACATGCGGCGCGCGCAGCCGGCCGATCAGCTCGGCCATTCCGGGGTCGGGCTTCAGCAGCTCGGAATAGACAGGCAGCAGATGATAATGAATGTCGCTGACCTTGCCCTTGTCGATCGCGAGATCGACCACGGCGAGGAATTTTCCGTTGGAGCCGGCATTGGTGACGAGCGTGGTGCCGCCGGCGTTCTTTACGGCGATCGGCTGCGGCACGGCGTCATGGGTATGGCCGCCGAGAATGATGTCGATGCCGGTGACGCGGCCTGCGAGCTTGAGGTCGACGTCCATGCCGTTGTGCGACAGCAGGATGACGGCATCGACCTTGTCGGTGCCGCGCAAGGCATCGACATGCTTCTGCAACTCCTCCTCGCGGATGCCGAAGGTCCAGTCCGGCGTGAACCGCTTGGGGTGCGCGATCGGCACGTAAGGGAAGGCCTGGCCGACGATCGCGACCCGGTGACCGCCGATCTCCTTGATCATCGAAGGCTTGAACACGCGTCCCGTGGCCTTGTCGAAGGCGGGAGCGTCGTTGAACGCGGCTTCCTCGGTCAGGAACACGTTCTGCGCCAGGAACTCGCCCTTGAAGCGCTCGAGATTGTCGCGCAGCGTCTGCTCGCCATAGGTGAATTCCCAATGCCCGGTCATCGCTTCGATGCCGAGCAGATTGGCGACCTCGACCATGTCGCGGCCCTGCATGACGTTGGCAAGCCCGGTGCCCTGCCAGAGATCGCCGCCGTCGACCAGCAGCGAACGCTTCTCGCCGACATCGCCACGCAAGCGATCGACCAGCGTCTTCAGATGGGCAAAGCCGCCGAGCTTGCCGAAGCGGCCTGCAGACTTCTCGAACTCGACGCAGGTGAAGGCATAGGCATCGGCGCTGTCGGGACGGATGCCGAAACGATCGAGGAAGGCGCGGCCGACCAGATGCGGCGGCCGCCCGGCCATCTCGCCGATGCCGATATTGATGCTGGGCTCGCGGAAATAAACCGGGTTGAGCTGCGCATGCGTGTCGGTGATGTGCAGGATGCGCGCGTTGCCGAAGCGCTCGAGGTCGTAAATGCTCGCGGACTCAGTGCCCCGCGCAAGCCGCGGCAGACTGAGCGATGCAGCGGCAAGGCCTGCGCTCTTCAGGAAATCGCGGCGGCGGATCGCCATACCAAAATTCTCCGCGCCCTCAATGTCGCAAGACTGTTTCAGTTGAGGCCAGTCTAGCGGATTTCCATCGCCTTCCAGGCTTCTTTTTCAGACGTCGCCTGGAAGGTCGACGCCTTTGCCAGCGCCTCGGCCTCCCTGGCTGCGGCGGTGGCGCGGTCGAAATCGCCGCCATCCGCCGCTTTCTTGGCCGCGGCCAGCGTCGAGACGGTCACGGTCCACTGGTTACGCAAGCCGGCAGCCTCCTTCGATGCGGTTTCGGCGGCGGCGTAGGCCGCCTTGTAATCCGCTTCATTTGCCGCGCGCGCCACTGACGCGAGGCCGAGCGCCAGGAGCATGGCGAGGGGAAGTGACCGCTTCATGGCCGCGCTCCCGGGCCAGATATCGGCAGGCCATTGGCGACGTAGGACAGGAAATACTCGACGTCGCGATATTCGTCCGATTGCGGCTCCAGCGGAACCGCGCGGGTCTGGCTGTTGCAGGTGACGAAGCGGCGGCTGGTCGTGCCCATGCCGCTCCATTCGGAGCGGTAGATCGGCATCGCGTTCAGGATGCCGAGCGCTGGCGCCAGGATCTCGGCGCGGATGCGCTCGCCCGGGCTCTGCACATGGCAGCTGGCGCAGGAGAAATTCATCTGGCCGCGCCGCGTGTAGAAGTAGCGCTTGCCGTTCTCGAATGCCGCGAGCGCACGGGGATCGTCGGGAATCTTGATGTCCATCGGCTTGCCGCGCGAGGTGAAGGCCATGTAGGCGGTGAGCGAGGCCATCTCGTCCTTGACGTAGGAGTAGGGCGCCTCGCCATTGGCCTCGCGGCAGCGGTTGAGCGCGAGCTCCAGCGTGACGACCTTGCCTTCCTTCTCGTCGAAATAGGGATAGTTCTGGCGGATGCCGACGCCCCCGTTGGGGAAGCAATCGGCATAGGTCTTGCCGTTCTTGAACGGGGTGGCAAACATCTCCTTGCCGGCATCGAGCGCGAACTCATAAGGAGGGAATTCCTCCTTCTCCTGCCACTGCCGCTTCATGTCCGCGTTCATGGAGTACGGACCGTTGACGAAGTCCTCGTGCTTCACATCGGGAAATTTTTGGAAGAAGAAGTTCTGGAACGCCTTGGCGTCGGCAACGGGATCGACCTTGTCGGCCGCGACGACGCGCGGAGAGGTGAGGGCGAACGCCACTAGCGCGGCGCTGAGCGAGCCAAGCAGCAGGGCAGAGCGGGTCTTCATCACGCGATCTTCGCGGTGGTCGTATCCGACGCACCCTTGTTGTCGGTCCAGGAGATCTTGAGGTCGTCGCCCTTCTTGGCGCCCTTGAAGCTGAACTTCACATAGGGGTCCTTGGAGACCGCAGTGCCCCAATCGGCGACGAAGACGTCCTTGCCGTTACATTCGAACTTCAGCTCCTGGATGTAGTGCGCCGGGATCGGCTCGCCCTTGGAATCCTTGACCAGGCCGGTGTCCATGGGGTGCTGGATCAGCGCCTGCACCTCGGTGATGTCGCCATTGGATGTTGCGCGCACGCGAATGCTTGATGCCATCGGACCGATCCTCCTAGCCGCCGCAGCCGCCGACGGTGACCTTCACTTCCTTGGTCGCGCTGTAGAGCTTGCCGTCAGCCTCGACGATGGCGACCAGTTTGGTGGTCTTGGCCATTTTCAGCCGGTTGGCGACGCCCGGAATTGTGCCGTCGGCGATCTTGTAGGACGCTGCAAGCGCGTACGGGTTCTCGGTCACGAAGAACGAGATCGAGCTCACCTTGTCGAGCGTCGTCGTCACCGACACCGGCACCACGCCGCCGTTCTCGGCGATCTCGGGCGCATCCAGCTTGACCTTGTCGGAGGGCTCGGCGGTCTTGCCATAGAGCGCCTTGATCGCGTCGGCCTCGTTCTTCTGCTTGAAGGCCTCTTCCGGATACTTGTCGTTGGCCGCGGCGCACGCGGGCGTCGCCGCGAACGGCAGATTGCCAAGGCCGAGCAGGGCGACAGAGGCCGCGCCCTGAAGGATCAGGCGCCTCGTCGCAAGCGGGCCGGTGGTCGTGGTCATCTCAAGTCTCCTGGGCAGCCGGCCGTTACAGGGTCTGCAGGAAATCAACGATCGCGCTGATCTCCTGTTCGGTCAAAATCCGGTTCCGGCCGAACGGCGGCATCATGGTCTGCGGATTGCGCTTGGTCTCGTCGAAGATGATCGCGGTCAGCTCGTTGCGATCGGGGTATTTGGCCTTGAGGTCCTTCAGTTCCGGCCCGATTGTTCCCGGCAGGTCGCCGCCTTTGATGACGTGGCAGGTCAGGCAATTGCCCTTGCCGCGATCGAAGGCGAGCTTCTGGCCGTCGGCGACAGCGGATTGTGCCCGCGCCGGAGCCACAGCCGCGCCGGCGGAGAGGACCAGCGCCGCCAGGACGGCAAGCTTGCAAGGAAAGGCGGTCAAGGCATCGTCCCAGGCGTTATGTCGATGATCTCGTTTGCGGAAATATAAGCGTTCCAAAGCACAAAGGGCATCGCCTGACAATCAAGACTATGCACGCGGCAAAATGGAGTTAATATCCTGCGCATTGCAACCGATGAGATAGCTTGTTCATCTACAAGGTTTGGCACTAGCAAATTATTCTAGGGCGTTTGGCCCTTACGGCCGTCTTTGCTGTTTCACATTCATTGGGGACTGACTTGGCTGAATATGTCGTCGAATTTGGCAGGGATGGCGGACGGGTCGAGCCCGATGGGCGGCTCGATGCACCCGCGTTCCATCGCAACCATGCGCCGATCTGGGCGGCGCTGGAAAAGCACCTCACTGGGCTGACCGGCAACGTGGTCGAGCTCGGCAGCGGAACCGGCCAGCACGTGGTCCATTTCGCCCGCCACACGCCCGGCCTGATCTGGTGGCCGAGCGACCTCAACCAGCGCCACCTCAAGAGCATCGAGGCCTGGCGCGTCCATACGGGCCTCGCGAACATCCGCAGCCCCCTGCGGATCGATCTCACCGATCCCGACTGGTGTCCGGAGATGAAAAGCGGACAGGCGCCGACGAGCCTTGCGGCGGTGTTCTGCGCCAATGTCATCCACATCGCGCCCTGGGCCGTGGCCGAGGGCCTGTTCGCCGGCGCCGGCCGCTACCTGCGCCCCGACGGCAAGCTGTTCCTCTATGGCCCGTTCAAGCGCGACGGCAAGCACACCGCGCTCAGCAATGCGGTGTTCGACACCTCTCTGCGGGAAGGCAATCCCGACTGGGGCGTGCGCGACATCGGCGATGTCGAAACGCTCGCGAAGGCTGCAGGTCTTCGCCTCGTCGATACGATCGACATGCCCGCAAACAATCTGACGCTGGTGTTTGAGCGGTAAGCGACGCGGAAGGTGTGCTCCCTCCCCCGCCTGCGGGGGAGGGCTGGGGAGAGGGTGTTTCGACAACGAAGACTCCCCAAGAGGAGAAAACCCTCACCCGCCACGCTCTTCGAGCGCGTCGGCCTCTCCCGCAAGCGGGAGAGGCAAGAGCCGGCCTTGGTCTGCACCGACCAAACGAGTCCCGTCACCCCTCATCCCTCCACCCGATCTTCTCCTTCAAGAACCGGAAGCCGAGCACCTCGAAGCCGGCGCGCTCCTTGTTGTCCTTGCCGTAGCCGTGGCCGCCGGCTTCCGGCTCGTAGAACCAGGCCTCGTAGCCCATGGCCTGCAGCTTGGCCGTCATCTTGCGGGCGTGGCCCGGATGGACGCGGTCGTCGCGCCGCGTGGTGGCGATCAGGATCGGCGGATAGGTCTGGCCGGCTTTTACATTGTGATAGGCCGAGTAGGTTTTCAGCCACTCCCATTCCTCGGGCTTGTCGGGGTCGCCATATTCCGCGATCCAGCTCGCGCCCGCGAGCAGCTTTGTGTAGCGGCGCATGTCGATCAGCGGGATGGTGCAGAACAGCGCGCCGAAGCGCTCGGGGTAGCGTACCAGCATGTTGGTGATGAGGATGCCGCCGTTCGATCCGCCTTGTGCAGCAATGCGCTTCGGCCGCGTCACGCCACGGCGGACGAGATCGGCCGCAACCGCGGCGAAATCATCGTGCGAGAGTTTCTTGCCGGCGAGGCGGCCGGCATCGTGCCAGCGCGTGCCGAACTCGCCGCCGCCGCGCAGATTCGCCTGCACGATGGTGCCGCCGCGCTCCAGCCACAGCTTGCCGAGCGAGGCGTTGTAGTACGGCTTCACCGAATGTCCGAAGCCGCCATAGGCGCTCATATAGACCGGCGCATCGCCGGTCTCGGCTCCCGGGCCGGTCTGGACATAGGGAATGCGCTCGCCGTCAACAGAGACCGCCTCGTGCTGCGTCACCTCGAGGCCGTCGGCGGTGAACGTCTTCGGCGCTTGTTTCAGGACGATCGGGCTGGCGACGCCGCGCTCGATCAACAGCAGCGAGGGCGGGGTGAGCGGATCCTGCACATTGGCGAGCAGATCGCCGTTGCTCTCGCTGGGATGACGATCGAGCGGCCAGACGTCGACGACGCCGATCTCAGGCAGGCCGGGAAGCGTCTCGCGGCTCCAGCCGGTGGCGGATGGCGTGCAGATCTCAAAGCGTGGGCGCAGCTCGTCGAGGATCGACAGCACGAGCTTGCCCGCCGCCCAGAACAGGCCTTGCAACGCGCGCCGCGGCGCCGGCTCGAACAGCACCGCAAAATCGCGGCTGCCGTTCAGGAATGCCGACAGTGAGATGCCGAGCACGGTGTCGGTGGCGTAGGTCCGCCCGCCGGCCGTCCAGTCCTTGCGCAGCTTCATCGCGAACCAGTCGCCATGGGCCTGCAGCCAGATGCCGGTCGGCAGATCGAGCTTCGTCATGCGACCTGCCGCGTCGCGCAGCCAGACCGCGTGATTGAAGAAGTCGATCTGCTCGACGATCCAGACCCGCGGCTCAGGTCCGGTGTCGTCGGCGCCGCCATAGATCATCATGCGATCGGCGGTGGTCTCGATGATCACCTCGGCCTGATCGACCGGCTGGCCGCGCCGCCACAGGCGAACTGTCCGCGAGTATCCGGAGTCCGTCACCATGCCCTCGCCATGGGCGCTCGATAGCAGCAGCGTGTCGGCATCAAGCCAGTCCGCGCCGCCCTTGGCTTCCGGCAGTGTAAAGCCGTCCGCCACGAAGCTCTTCGTGACGAGGTCGAATTCCCGTAACGTCACTGCGTCGCTGCCGCCGCGCGACAGGCTCAAAATGGCGCGCGAGCTTCCCGGCGTCGTGGCGATCCCGCTCAGCAGCCAATCCTCGCCTTCGCGCGCTGCGAGCTTGTCGATATCCAGCATGGTCTCCCACGCGGGACTGGCTCTGCGAAACTCCGTCAGCGCGGTCCGCCGCCACAGGCCGCGCGGGTTGGCGGCGTCCTTCCAGAGATTGTGCAGGTCGCTGCCGCGCCGGCTGACATAGGGAATGTTGTCGGGGCGATCGTAGATCGCTGCGAGGATGTCGCGGTCGTGCTCGAAGACCTTGCCGCCGAACGCCTGGAGCGTCAGGCTGTTCTGCCGCTCGACGAAATCGAGCGCTTGCGTGCCCTCGATCTCCTCCAGCCAAAGCCAGGGATCGTCGTCGGGAGCGCTGAGCGTGGGCCTGTCGTCGACGGTCATGAACGAAACTCCGAAAAATAGCGGCGGATAGGATTTGATCGAGCGCAAGCCGTCAAGCGCGCGGCCCGCTATCATCCGTCCGATTGCGTCAGAGGCATGGCCTGCGCCCGTTTGCGCCGGTTGCCCGGCCACTCGCGTCCCTCCATAGTGCCGGGAATCAACAAGCCCTTGAGCCCGTTCGGGCAGAAAAAGCCGATGCTTGACGTGACTTCTGCCCATGAGATCGCCGACGACGCCCGCGTGCGCGCCAATGTGGTGCGCCTGGCCGCAGCCCAGGCGCTGACCGGCGCCAACTCGGCCGTGATCTTCGCCACCGGCGCCATCGTCGGCGCCACGCTCGCGCCCGACATGTCGTTCGCGACCGTGCCGATCTCGATGTATGTGGTCGGACTCGCCGCCGGCACGCTGCCGACCGGCGCGATCTCGCGTCGCTTCGGCCGCCGCGTGGCCTTCGTCATCGGCACCGGCCTCGGCACGCTCACCGGCGTGCTCGGCTCGGTCGCGATCCTGCACGGTTCGTTCGCGCTGTTCTGCATCGCGACCTTCCTCGGCGGCCTCTATGGCTCCGTGGCGCAGTCCTATCGCTTCGCCGCTGCCGACGGCGCCAGCGCGGCCTACCGGCCCAAGGCGGTGTCCTGGGTGATGGCTGGCGGCGTGTTCGCCGGCGTGCTCGGTCCGCAGCTCGTGCAATGGACGATGGACGTCTGGCAGCCCTATCTGTTCGCCTTCAGCTTCCTGGTGCAGGCCGCGGTGGCGCTGATCGCGATGGGCATCGTCGCCGGCGTCGACATGCCCAAGCCCGCGCCGGCCGATTTGCACGGCGGCCGGCCGCTGCGCGCGATCGTGACCCAGCCGCGCTTCATCGCCGCGGCGCTGTGCGGCGTCATCTCCTATCCCATGATGAACCTCGTCATGACCTCGGCGCCGCTCGCTATGAAGATGTGCGGCCTGTCCGTGTCCGATTCCAATTTCGGCATTCAATGGCACATCGTCGCGATGTATGGGCCGAGCTTCTTCACCGGCACGCTGATCGCCCGCTTCGGCGCACCGAAGGTCGTGGCCGCCGGCCTGCTGCTGGAAGCCGGCGCCGCCGGCATCGGCCTCTCCGGTCTCACCGCGATGCACTTCTGGGCCACGCTGATCGTGCTCGGTGTCGGCTGGAATTTTTCCTTCATCGGCGCCTCCGCGCTGGTGCTGGAGACGCACCGCCCGCAGGAGCGCAACAAGGTGCAGGCCTTCAACGATTTCCTGGTGTTCGGCATGATGGCGATCGGCTCGTTCTCCTCCGGGCAATTGCTGGCCAGTTACGGCTGGTCGGCGGTGAACCTGGTGGTGTTCCCGCCGGTGGTGCTGGGCCTTGCCGTGCTCTCGCTGGTCTCCTGGGCCCGCCGCCGCAAGGCGCGGCTGGAGGCGGCGATGGGCGAGTTCCCGGATGCGATCTGACTGGCAGGAGGCTGTCAGCAACGTTGATACTTCGATCCAGGTCGAAGTGATTTTAAGGTTAGGGCCATTTAGATGTCGTCATGGCCGGGCTAGTCCCGGCCATCCACGTCTTAGGTGCTCGGATCGAACAACGTGGATGCCCGGGCATGACGGAGTAAGCGGCGATGCTCGACAATCCCCAAGCCCCAGCGATCGATGAATCCTCCCTTCGCTACGAAGGCTGGCGCATCGTCGCGGTCTGCTTCCTGCTCGCGACCTTCGGCTGGGGCCTCGGCTTCTACGGCCAGAGCGTCTATGTCGCCGAGCTGCAGCGCGCGCGGGGCTGGCCGACCACGCTGATCTCATCGGGTACCACGTTCTTCTATCTGTTCGGCGCGCTGCTCGTCGTGTTCGTCGGCGAAGCCGTGAGGAGATACGGCCCGCGCCTCTGCCTGATCGCGGGCACGCTGGCGATGGCGGCAGCTAGCGTGGCGATCGGCGCGGTGCGCGAGCCCTGGCAGCTTTATCTCGCCGACGCCGTGCTCGCCTTCGGCTGGGCCGGCACCAGCCTCGCCATGATCACCAACACGATCAGCCTGTGGTTCGACCACAAGCGCGGCATGGCGATCAGCCTTGCGCTCAACGGCGCCAGCTTCGGCGGCATCGTCGGCGTGCCGCTGCTGGTGACCCTGATCGGCCATGTCGGCTTTGCCAGTGCCATGTATGCCGCCGCCGGCGCCATGCTGGTGCTGCTGCTGCCGGTGATCCTTGTTCTCGTCGGCCGGCCGCCCGATCACCATGGCTGGCACGCGGCGGCGAAGGCGAAGCCGCAATCATCGACGCAGATTCGCACCTGGGCACTGCGCGACGTCGGCTTCCTCACGGTGACGATTGCGTTTGCGCTGGTGCTGTTCGCGCAGGTCGGCTTCATCGTGCATCTGATCTCGTTCCTCGACCCCGTGATCGGCCGCGAGCGCGCCGCGGTCGCCGTCGCGGTGCTGACCGCGATGGCGGTGGTCGGCCGCGTGCTGTTTTCGCTGGTGATCGATCGTCTCAACCAGCGGCTGGCCTCCACGCTGTCGTTCCTCAGCCAGGCCGCGGCGCTTCTGGTCGTCATCAACCTGCACAACGACTACGTGCTGATCGCGGCCTGCGCGGTGTTCGGCTTCTCCGTCGGCAACCTCATCACGCTGCCGTCGCTGATCGTGCAGCAGGAGTTCGAGTCGGCGTCGTTCGGCGTGCTGATCAGCCTCAACACCGCGATCAACCAGGTCACCTACGCGTTCGGTCCGGGCGTCGTCGGCTTTCTGCGCGATTGGTCCGGCGGGTACGCGCTGCCGTTCTATCTCTGCATCGCGCTGGAGGTCGTGGCCGCGGCGTTGATCATGGTGCGCGGGACGCCGCGGACGAAGCTCCCGTAGGGTGGGCAAAGGCGCAAAGCGCCGTGCCCACGATTGCTCGATGAGTCAGCAGGGTTTCGTGGGCACGCTCCGCTTTGCCCACCCTACGGCACTGTGTACTGCGCTGGAGTTGGCTGCGGCCGCGCTGATCATGGTGCGGGGAAACAGGTTTCGTAGGGCGGATTAGCGAAGCGTAATCCGCCAACTTCGCTCCGCATTCGCTGAGACATGGTGGGTTACGGCTTCGCCTAACCCACCCTACGGCATCACGTTTCCCGGTCCCTCAGCAGCCCCTCCACATCCAGCCGTTTCGTAAACATCGAGAGCTTCCCATCCGGCCCGAACGGCCATTGCTCCCTCGGCTTGTCCCAATACAGCTCGACGCCATTCTGATCCGGATCCCGCAGATACAGCGCCTCGCTGACGCCGTGATCGCTGGCGCCATCCAGCGCAATGCCGGCCGAGCGCACGCGGTGCAGCGCATCGGCGAGCGCGGCGCGCGTCGGATAGAGGATGGCGGTGTGATAGAGCCCGGTGGTGCCCGGCGGCGGCGGCGAGCCGCCCTTGCTTTCCCAGGTGTTGAGCCCGATGTGGTGATGATAGCCGCCGGCCGAGATGAAGGCCGCTCCCGAGCCCATGCGCTGCATCAGCTCGAAGCCGAGCACGCCGCAATAGAAGCCGAGCGCGCGATCGAGATCGGCGACCTTGAGGTGAACGTGGCCGATCCTTGTGCCGGCGGCGACGGCTGGGCTTTGCGACATGGGAATGCTCCGTTGAAAGCATGCACATAGGGCGGGCTCCGGGGCGGTGCTACGGCCGTTCCCGAAACCCAGCGTTTCCTGATGCGCAATTGCGCATCAGGATCAGAAACTAAGCCAGTTCCGACACCTCGCCCTCCGGCAGGCCGAACTCGAACGTATTCAGCGTCATCGACACCATCGTGTAATAGCCGCACAGCCCGATCACCTCGACCACGCCGCGTTCGCCAAGCAGCTTCACCGCCTCATCATAGAGGCCCTTCTCGACGCCGTGGCCCTCGTGCAGCGATTTCGCCACGTCGTAGATCATCCTGCCGCTGGGATCGTCGAACTCGGGCGTGCGGCGGTCGCGGATGGCGTCGATGATCTCGGGCTTCATGCCGCCCGCCAGTGCCAGCCGCTTATGCGCGTACCATTCGTAATGCGCGGTCCAGTGCCGCGCCGTGACCAGGATCGCGATCTCCGAAAGCTTTGCGGGGAATATCGTGTCGAAGCGCAGGACTTCGCCGAGCCGTGTGGCGTGACGGGCCATCTCAGGGCTGTTCAGCCAGGCCATCATCGGCGCCGGCGGCTTGCCGCGCTTGCCGGCAATCGACTCGTCATAGGTCTGCCGCTGGCTCTCGTTCATTTCGCCAGGCGAAAGAAGTTTCAGGCGCATCGTCGTTTCCTCTTTGTTTTCAAGCACCGTCTTGGTCGCGACTATAGCGGAATGCGGGTCGCGGAAGTGGTTGAATTCCGCGGGAGCTTGGCCCAGAGTCGCGCCCAACAAGTCGATTTTGATTGATGGAAACGACCATGAGCGATTCTGAGACCGCCGAACTCGAAACATTCCGCGCTGAGACGCGCGCCTGGCTGGAAGCCAATTGCCCGCCGGAGATGCGCAAGCCCGCGACGTCGGATGCCGACGTGTTCTGGGGCGGGCGCAACGCAAAATTCTCGTCCGAGCCGCAGCGCATCTGGTTCGAGCGCATGCGCGACAAGGGCTGGACCGTGCCTGACTGGCCGAAGGAGTATGGCGGCGGTGGCCTGAGCGCCGCCGAGCACAAGGTGCTGCGCGCGGAGATGGGAAGAATCGGTGCTCGCCCGCCGCTGTCGAGCTTCGGCATCTGGATGCTCGGGCCGGCGCTGCTGAAATACGGCAACGACGCGCAGAAGAAGGAGCATCTGCCGAAGATCGCCGCTGGCGAGATCCGCTGGTGCCAGGGCTATTCCGAGCCGAACGCCGGCTCCGATCTCGCTTCGCTGCAGACCCGTGCCGAGAGCGATGGCGACGATTTCGTCATCACGGGATCGAAGATCTGGACCTCCTACGCCAACTATGCCGACTGGATCTTCTGCCTCGTGCGTACCGATCCCGCCGCCAAGAAGCATGACGGCATCAGCTTCATCCTGTTCGACATGACCTCGAAGGGCGTGACGACCAAGCCGATCCTGCTGATCTCCGGCTATTCGCCGTTCTGCGAGACCTTCTTCGACGGCGTCCGCGTGCCGAAATCGCATGTGGTCGGCACCGTCAACCGCGGCTGGGACGTCGCGAAATATCTGCTGCAGCACGAGCGCGCGATGATCTCCGGCATGGGCGAGCGCGGCGTTGGCCGTCCGCTCGGCCAGATCGCGGCAGATTCCGTCGGCACCGATGCGCAGGGGCGGCTCGATGATTCCATGCTGCGCGGCAAGATCGCGACGTTCGACGTCGATGAAGCCGCACTTGCGGCGTGCGCCGAGCGCGCCGTCGATCTCGCCAAGGCGGGACAGGCGCATCCGGCGTTCTCGTCGGCGATGAAATATTACGGCACCGAGCTCAACAAGCGCCGCTACGAGATCCTGATGTCGGCCGGCGGAGCCGATGCGCTGGAATGGGAGAGCGAGCGCTCCAAGCAGGGCGCCCGCCCGCGCGCCTGGCTGCGCACCAAGGCGAATTCGATCGAGGGCGGCACCACCGAGGTAATGCTCGGCATCGTCGCCAAGCGCATCCTGGATTTGCCGGGGGCGTAGGGCGCACGTTCTCGCCACCCGTCATTCCGGGGGGCGCGCGCAGCGCGAGCTAAGATGCGCAATTGCGCATCTGAGAATCCATAACCACCAGTCGGGAGTATGGATTCCGGGCCTGCGCCTGCGGCGCATCCCGGAATGACGACCCAAACTAGATTTCGAATCGGAAACACACCATGGCCCTCGTCCTCACCGAAGAACAATCAATGCTCCGCGATAGCGCGCGCGGGCTGATCAGCGACAAGGCGCCGGTGTCGCACCTGCGCCATTTGCGCGATAGCAAAGACCCCACCGGCTTCTCCAAGGAGTTTTGGCATTCCTTCGCCGAAATGGGCTTCGCCGGCCTTTTGGTGCCGGAAGAATTCGGCGGCAGCGGGCTCGGCCATGTCGAGGCCGGTGTCGTGATGGAGGAGATCGGCCGCACCTTGATGCCCTCGCCCTTCCTCGCCACCAGCGTGGTTGCGGCCTCGGCGCTGAACCGCGGCGGCAATGCTGCGCAGAAGTCGGAGTATCTGCCGAAGATCGCGAGTGGTTCGCTGCTCGCGACGCTCGCGATCGACGAAGGCGCAAAGCATCGCCCGCTCCAGACCAGTCTGCAGGCCGTGCGCGCCGGCAACGGCTTCAAGCTCTCGGGCGCCAAGGCGCTGGTCGTCGATGGCCACGTTGCTGATTTGCTCATCGTCGCCGCGCGCGCTGCCGGTTCCGCCGGCGAGCGCGAAGGCTTGACGCTGTTCCTGGTCAATCCCAAAGCCAAGGGCGTTGTGATCGAGCGCACCATCATGGTCGACGCGCACAACGCGGCGCGGATCGAGCTCACCAATGTGGAGGTCAATGCCGACAGCGTGCTCGGCGAGATCGATCAGGGCGCCGCGCTGCTCGACGGCGTGCTCGACATCGGCCGTGGCGCGGTCGCTGCCGAAATGGTCGGCCTCAGCGAAGAAGTCTTCAACCGTACCGTCGAATACCTCAAGAACAGAAAGCAGTTCGGCAAGCTGATCGGCGAATTCCAGGCGCTGCAGCATCGCGCCGCCGAGCTCTATGTCGACATCGAGATCACCCGCGCCGCCACCATGAAGGCGCTGCAGGCGCTGGATACCGATGTTGCCAAAGCCGCGTCAGCCGTCGCCGTGGCAAAAGCCCGCGCCGGCACCACCGCCACCCGCGCGGTGCAGGAAGGCGTGCAGATGCATGGCGGCATGGGCATGACCGACCAGTTCGACATCGGCTTCTTCATGAAGCGCGCGCGGGTGTGCGAGGAATTGTTCGGCGACGCCAATTACCACACCGAGCAGCTGGCGCGGGCGCGGGGGTATTGAGGCGACGGCCCAAGGCACGATGGTGCCTCACCCCGGGTGTCGTCCCGGCGAACGCCGGGACCCATAACCCCAGGGAGTAATTTGACGAAGGCTCGGAGTTTAAAGAGTCTCTCCGCGGTACTGTCACCTGTGCTTATCGATAGATCACGCGGTATGGGTCCCGGCGTTCGCCGGGACGACAGCAGAGAGAGCCGCCTCTTCCCTACCTCATCGGCGGCGCGTACTGCACGCCACCCGCGTTCCACAGCTGGTTCATGCCGCGCGGGATCTTCAGCTTCGACTTCTCGCCGATGTTGCGCTCGTACATCTCGCCGTAATTGCCGACGTGGCGGATGATGCGGGCGGCCCAGTCCTTGGTGAGGCCGAGCTGCTCGCCGTAATTGCCTTCGGTGCCGACGAGCCGCATCACTTCCGGCTTCTTCGACTTCAGGGCCTCGTCGATGTTCTCCGAGGTGACGCCGAGCTCCTCGGCGTTGATCATCGCATAGAGCGTCCACTTCACGATCATCATCCAGTCGTCGTCGCGCTGGCGCACCACGGGAGCGAGCGGCTCCTTGGAGATCATGTCCGGCAGGATCATGTGGTCGCCGGGCTTCGCCAGGTTGATCCGCAGCGCGTAGAGTTGGGAGACGTCGGCGGAGAGCGTGTCGCACTTGCCGGTGTCGTAGGCCTTCACGACCTCGTCGAGCTTGTCGAACTTCACCTCGTCATACTTCATGTTGTTGGCACGGAAGTAATCGGTGACGTTGAGTGCCGTGGTGGTGCCGGCCTGGACGCAGACCTTGCTGCCGGTCAGGTCCAGCGAGGTCTCCTTGTTGCGCGAACGCGGCAGCATGAAGCCCGCGCCGTCGTAATAGGCGACCGCGGGGAAATAGAGGTCGTAGTCGAGCTCGCGCGCCATGCTCCAGGTCGAGTTGCGCGAGAGGATGTCAACCTTCCGGCTCTGCAATTCCTTGAAGCGCTCGCCGGCATCGAGCGGGATGAACTTCGCCTTGCCCGGATCGTTGAAGATCGCCGCCGCCACCGCGCGGCAGAAATCGACGTCGAAGCCGGTCCAGTTCTTGTTGTCCTCGGAGTACGAGAAGCCCGGCAGGCCCTTGTTGACGCCGCACAGCACCTCGCCGCGGCGCACGGTGCGCTTCAGCGTACGGGTGTCGTAGAACTCGTAGATGATGGCCAGAACGGCGACCAGCACGGCGACCGCGAGCCCGATCAGCAGGCCGCCTCGAAAAGTGCGCATCATGTTGCTCTCTCGAAAAATCGGGAAAAGGAATCAGGAGGGAAGGCGACGAGCATGGTCCGGAGGACCATGCTCGGATCAAAAACCTCAGAGCTCGGGCTTCTGCCGGATCACCACTTTGGTGCCGACGGGGACGCGCTCATAGAGATCGGCGACGTCGTTGTTGACGAGACGGAAGCAGCCCGAGGACACCTTGGTGCCGATCGTGTCGGGGCGGTTGGTGCCGTGAATGCGATAGACCGTGGTGCCGAGATACATGGCGCGGGCCCCGAGCGGATTGCCGGGGCCGCCGGCCATGAAGCGCGGCAGATAGGGCTGACGCTGGATCATCTCCGGCGGCGGCGTCCAGTCCGGCCACTCCTTCTTGTTGGTGATGTTCACGAGCCCCTGCCACTGGAAACCGTCGCGGCCGACACCGATGCCGTAGCGGATCGCGCGTCCGCCCGGCTGCACCAGGTAAAGGTGGCGCTCGGCCGTGGAGATGATGATGGTGCCCGGCGTCTCGGTGGTGCGGAAGTAGACGACCTGCTTCTGCCATTCCGGTTCGAGCTGGTAGCCGTCGTCGGCGACCAG
Source organism: Bradyrhizobium sp. 23AC (assembly GCF_054863025.1). Lineage (NCBI taxonomy): Bacteria > Pseudomonadati > Pseudomonadota > Alphaproteobacteria > Hyphomicrobiales > Nitrobacteraceae > Bradyrhizobium > Bradyrhizobium sp. 23AC. The sequence continues at coordinate 482,733 of NZ_JAVAYN010000001.1, read as the reverse complement.
ACCCGGCTCGTCGCCGCGGTCAGGCTGCTGCGCGATGGCATGTGGTGCGGACAGGATCAGGCCGATCGCGGCCACGAACATCCCGGTCAGGCGACGAAAATCCGTCATTTCAAGCTCTCCCCACTGCCACGGCGCAAATCATTCGGAACCATCAAACCTGAGGGGCATGTTCATGGCAAGTTGATGGCGCGCCGCCCTGATATGTCACGAGAATGCTTTGGTTTTTTGACGCCCGCCTGGCAATGCCACAAACAGGGGATGGCGCGAAAAGCTTAGGATGCTGCGGCTGGGCGGGGGTGCGCTCCCTCCCCCGCTTGCGGGGGAGGGTTGGGGAGAGGGCTGTCTCCGCAATGGGACACTCCCGATGTGGAGAGAACCCTCACCCGCGCCTTCGGCGCGACCTCTCCCGCAAGCGGGAGAGGCGCAGACCGAGTTCGCGGAAAGACCACCTCCGACGATGAGCGCTGTGCGCCAATCAGATCTTATTACTCTCCGGCGCGATCCCGAGCCGCCTTACAATCTCCGTCCCCACCGCGCGCGCCTCCATCCGCGAGCCGATCCGCGGGCTGCGAAACCGTCGCCCCGAGCGCAATCGGATCGTGACGATGCAGTGTTCGTCCTCGGACCGGCCGCGGCGCTCGACGGTGATCGTCTTCACGTCGTGCCCCTCGATATGATCGGCGCGCGGCGTGCCGTCGCCCCACAGGCGTTCGACGCGGATGTCGTCCTCGCGGATGATCCAGAACGCACCGGTGACGAGGTTGGCATAGCGATGCACGGCGAACGCCGCGATCACGCCAAGCGGAAGCAGTAGGATATCGACATGGGTGGGCGGCCATCCGCGCCACAGCTTGTAGGCATAGGGCAGGGCGGACAATGCGACGGCGATCAGGGACACGATGCGGATGTCCCGCGCGGAAAATGCCTCGAGCGGCTCGCCGAGATGCATCTCGGGATTGCTGGCATCGAGTGGGTTGACGGGCTCCTCGACATTGGGAACCTCGAACTGCGTCGCGATCCGGGCCACGGTATCGCGAACATGGGTGACGTCGGAGATCGGCGGGGACGTCAGTCGCTCTCCCGAAGTCAGCGTGAAGACGAGCTGAAAGCGGGCCTTCACCCGCTTGCTGCCGGGAACCTGCAGCCTCGTGATGACGTCCTTCGCGACGATGCGCGTACGCAGCTTTCCGAACGGGCTTTGCCGCCCGATCAGGATCTCGCCGGGCGTGATGATCCACACCACCGCCGGCGCCATCATGATGCCGACGACGAACCCGGCTCCCACCAGCAGCGCCGCCACCGATATGACGATTTCCAGCGTGTCGTGCGTAAACAGGCCGGGCGTGAAGCACAGCGCCACAGCCGCGGCAAAGGCGGACATGACCAGCCGCTGCGCGATCGAGGAGCCTTCACGAAGGCGGATGTCGGTGCTGGTGGTGACGTCGTTCATTGCGGGCGGCTGATTCCGTTGCCGCGAAACTCCACGGACGGGTCCGGGGAGTCAAGCAACAAGGGCGACAGCTGAAACCTGCCGCCCCATGCCCGCCGCGCCTAGCTATTGGCGTTCAGCAGCTTTGCCACGGTGCGGTCGATCTCGTCGTAGCGGCCCTCGCCGGCGTGCTGGAACACGATCTTGCCGGTCTGGTCGATGATGTATTGCGCCGGCCAGTACTGGTTGCGGTAGGCGTTCCAGGTCTTCGAATCGTTATCCTGCGCCACCGGATAGGTGATGCCGTGGCGCTTGAGCGCGGCCTGGACGTTGGAGGCGGAGCGCTCGAACGGGAATTCCGGCGTGTGCACGCCGACCACGACGAGGCCTTTGTCCTTATACTTGGCATAGAGGTCGGTCACGTGCGGCAGCGTGTTGACGCAGTTGACGCAGCCATAGGTCCAGAAGTCGACCAGCACGACCTTGCCGCGGAGTTCGGCCATGCTCAGTGGTTTCGTGTTGAACCAGTTGGTGACGCCGGCGAAGTCCGGCGCGGTCTGCTGGCTTGCGGCGGCGGTGAGGACAGGCGTGGCGCGGGCGGCCTCCTCGCAGATGCCGGGGATGACGGCGCCGGTGACGGTGAAGCCGATCAGGGCGGCCGAGACGGCGAGCAGCTTGAAAGTCATGGAAGCGTCCTCCGGTGAAGATGAGGGATGATCACAGGCCGATCTGGCCGGTCGGGTAGAAGCCGGTGAGCCACGCCACGATCAGCGTGTCGTATTGAAAATAGGCGGCGACCGCGAAGCCGATCACGACGATGCCAAAGCCCTGCTGCAGCCGCGGCGAGATCCGCGCCAGGCTGCGCACCCGCGTGGTCGCGGCCTGCCCGCCATAGGCTATTCCCAGCATCGGGATCGCGGCGCCGATCGCATAGGCGATCAGCAGCGTGCCGGCCCAGCCAAAATTCTTCGAGGTCGCAACCAGCGTCAGGATCGAGCCGAGCACAGGGCCGGCGCAGGGCGTCCAGACCAGGCCCAGCGTGGTGCCGAGGATGAGCCCGCCGAGCGCGCCCTCGCGCTGGGTGGCGCCGGAATTGCCCAGATCGATCCAGCCATTGAGTCGGCTCGACAGCCATTCGAACGGCGCCGGCCACAGCATCAACAGGCCAAAGCCGAGCAGCAGGATCGCGGCGGCCTCGCGCAGCACGTTCGGATCGAAATCGAACAGTCGGGTGATTGCGCCGAGCAGCAGCGCGGTCGCCGAAAAGGAAAGCACGAAGCCGAGCGCGATCATCGCCGGGCGCAGATGTCCCGCGCGCCCGATCGAGGCGCCGAGCAGGATCGGCAACATCGGCAGCGTGCAGGGCGCCGCGATGGTGAGGATGCCGGCGAGGATAGCAAAGGCGAGTTCGAGCATCGGGCCACTCGTGATGGGGGTCACGAGGGCAGTTCGGAGCGGGCGAGCCGGACGTTACGTCGCGTCACGCGCTCGTGACGATGTAGCGGCCTCAGCCGCTCCCAAATACAAAACGACCCGGAGGGGGGCATCCCGTCCGGGTCGCTGGAAGTCTTGGGAGGTTTAACGAAACCGTATGTGAGCTTTATAGGGGGGAAGTTTTTCCGCCTGATGTTGTGCTTTGTTTCAATTGTTTCGTGGGCGGTAACACTTCCGTGTCCCGGGAGAGGGCCAGATCGGCGGCCCTATCCCTTTGAATTCATTTAGCTTAGGCAGCGAAGCGCTCGACACCGCAGCCCTTAAGCAATTCCGCCAGTTGCTTGCGGGCGTAGAACATCCGCGTCTTCACGGTGCTCTGGGGGATGCCGATGATCTGCCCGACCTCCTCCACCGACTTCTCGTGGTAGTAGACGAGGGTGATGATCTCGCGATGCGCGGGCGACAGCTTCTGCACGCAGGCGCGCAGGATGGCACTGGTGTCGCTGCGGTCGAGCGAGGTCTCCGGCGTATCGGAATCGTCGGGGATCTGCCGCACGTCTTCCTGGTCGATGTCCTCGAAGCGGCGCTGGCGCATCGCGGTCAGCGCCTTGAAGCGGGCGATTGACAGCAGCCAGGTCGAAACCTGCGAGCGGCCCTGGAACTGGCCGGCGGTCCGCCACACGTCCAGGAACACCTGGCTGACGAGATCCTCTGCCGCGGTGGCGTCACGCACGATGCGCAGGATGAAGCGGTACACCCGCACGCTGTGCCGGCAATAAAGGATATGCATCGACGTCCGGTTGCCGTCGGCAATGCTCTCGAGAAGCATGTCGTCCGAAGTCGCCTGAGCGGCGATGATGCTCTGGCTGGCCTGGGCGTTGATGGCGATGACGTTCCGCATTGACTTGGCTCCCCGTAGCGCCGCGACCGAGCGGCGTTTCCTTGGACCAAAGTGTTAATGAGCCAACGTTTCGGGACGTCTGCACGAAAAGGGGAAAATGGTTTCGTGCGCCGCCAAATTGTTTCGTCGGAGGAGGGATGACGAAACATTCGGGGCAAAAAAACGTGGAATTTCAATGTACGGAAAATACGGGCTGGGGATTTGACGTCGCGCTGAACCGCCAGGAACGTATTTCGGGGGATTGCGTTCGGTCGCGCGGCACACACTGCTGTCGTCCCGGGGCGACAGAGGAGCCAGAGAGGTGGTCCCGTAGGGTTGGCAAAGGCGCCCTTGCGCCGTGCCCACGATCTTCCGATATGGCGACAGACGCGTGGGCACGCTTCGCTTTGCCCACCCTACGGCACCTGGCGCGCGCGGCGCTGTTTACGTCTTCTCGCCGGCCGGCGAGAACAGATAGCCGCCGCCGCGGATGGTGCGGATCACGGCGGGTTTTGCCGGATCGGGCTCGATCTTGCGGCGGATGCGCATGATGCGGAGATCAACGGCGCGGTCGAAGGCTTCGGCGTCGCGCGCATTGGCCAATTCCAGCAAGCGCTCGCGCGACAGCACGCGCTTCGGATTGGCCGCGAACACCTTCAACAGCCCGAACTCGGATGCGGTCAGCGGATGCTCGTTGCCCTCGTCGTCGCGCAAGGCCTGGGCTTCGAGGTCGAGCCACTTTGTCCCGAACCGTACCAATTGCTCCTTGTCGGATTTCGCCGCCGCTGCATCCGGCGCTGCGGCCTTGGCCGGCCCGCTCCGCCGCAGCACCGAGCGGATGCGCGCCATCAGCTCGCGCAGCTCGCAGGGTTTTGCCACGTAATCGTCGGCGCCGAGCTCGAGCCCCACCACGCGGTCGATCGGGCTCGCGGTTGCCGTCAGCATGATGACGGGCACGTTGATGCGGCTCTTGAGGTCGCGGATGATCGAGAGGCCGTCTTCCTCGGGCATGTTGAGATCGAGCACGACCAGATCGGGCATGCCGCCCTGGATCGCGGCGCGCAAGGACTTGCCGCCGTCGCACAGCGTCACGGTGAAGCCGTGCATCTTGAGATAATCGCCGACCATCTCCCGGGCCGGGGCTTCATCGTCGACGATCATGATGTGCTGGCTTTGGGTCATGGTCTTGAGATCACGGCATTTCGGTCGCGGGAAGGGTGATGGTGAAGGTCGAGCCCTTGCCGGGCCCTTCGCTGTCGGCGGTCACCTCGCCGCCATGCATGTCGACAATACGCTTGACGATGGAGAGCCCAAGTCCCGTCGAGCTCTCGCCGGCGGTCGGTTTGGCCGACAGCCGCTGGAACCGGCCGAACAGGCGGCCGAGATCTTCCGGCGACAGGCCGGCGCCCTCGTCGCTGACGCGGACGACGGTGTCGCTGCCCTCATGGCTGACGACCACGTCGATCCTGCCGCCGATCGGTGAGTATTTGATGGCGTTGCTGATGAGATTGTCGATGGCCTCGCGGATCCGGTCGGTGTCGCACATGGTGACGATGTTGGCCGGCGCGGCGACGGTGATCGCCTGCTGCTTGTTGACGGCGAGCGGCTGGTTGGCCTCGGCGACCTCCTTGACCAGGGCGGCGACATCGACCGGCTCGCGGCGGATGGTGATGTCGAAGGCATCGGCCATCGCATCCGAGATCAGATGGTCGACCATCGTGGTCAGGCGCTTGGTGGCGTCGCGGATGTGGTCGACCTGGGCGACCACGCCGTTTTCCGAGGCGCCGGTCGAGATCAGCTCCTTCAGCATCTCGGTGCGGCCGAGGATGACGCCGAGCGGATTTTTCAGATCGTGCGCGACCGTGCCCAAAATCTCGTTCTTGAAGCCGTTGGCGCGCTGCAGCCGCAGCCATTGCGCGGAGAGGCGGCGGTTGGCCTGCATCAGCGCGCGGGTGCGCTGGGCGACGCGGTCCTCCAGCTGGGTGTTGGCGGCCTGAAGCTGCTGGTAGAGGATGACGTTGTCGAAGGCGATCGAAAGCCTTGAGGAGAAGATCTCGACCAGCGAGCGGTCGGTCTCGGACAATTCGCGCTCGGCCTGCAGCAGCACCACCACCTCGCGGCCGGACCCGGTGCGCAAATAGATCACGCTGCGGTGGTCGGCGAATTCGTTCTTGCGGCGCTGGAACGCGGCCTCCACCATCTCGCGCAGTTCGGGGTCAAGCGCCTTCGACGTCGTGGTGCCGATGAAGCGGCTGTAGCAGCCGCTGCCGGCGAGCACCGAGAGCTCGGGGTCGATGCCGCCATTGTCGCGCAAGACCAGTATACCGGCGCAATCGACGTTGAGCAGCGAGGCGAGCTGGGTCAGAACGCCCTCGGCGAGCCGCTGCATCGACTTGAAGTCGTACAGCGTCGAGGCCGCGTCGATGATGATCTCGAGCCCGCGCCTTGTCTGCACCATGCGCTCGAGCTGCTGATAGGAGCGCAGCGCCGCGGTCAGCGAGGTGAACAGCTTGTCGGCGGTGAGCTCGGTCTTGGCCTTGTAGTCGTTGATGTCGTACTGCACGATCACGCGCCGCTCGGGCGCCTGGCCGGGCTGTCCCGTGCGCAGGATGATGCGCACGGTCTCGTTCTTGAGCTCGTTGCGGATGTATTCGACCAGCTCGAGGCCGGCGACGTCGGTCTCCATGATGACGTCGAGCAGCACCGCGGCGATGTCGTTGTGCGCGGCCATCAGCTTGCGGCCTTCGGCCGCGGAATGCGCCGAGAGGATCTCCAGGCTCTGGCCGTTCAGGCTGTAATCCGAGAGAGCAAAACGGGTGCCGTCATGCACGGCCGGATCGTCGTCGATGACGGCGATCTTCCACTTCCGGGCGTTGGCATCCTCCGACGCGGTACCGGTATCGTCGATCAGGTGGAGGACATCGTCCTGTTCGGCCATTGAGAAGTCCCGTCACTTTCTGTGCTTTGCGCGCCGCCCTTGGCGACCCGGGGCATGATAATGCGAAAAGTGGTGCCTTGTCCCAGCTTGGATTCCAGCATCATGCGCCCGCCGAGCTGCTGGGTGACGAGGTTATAGACGATATGAAGCCCGAGTCCCGTGCCGCCTTCATTGCGCCGGGTGGTAAAGAAAGGGTCAAAGGCCTGCCGCTGCACGTCGGAGGTCATGCCGGCCCCGTCATCGGTGAAGATGAGCTCGACGTCCTCAGTCCCGCGCGGCCGCGCCGAGATGATGATCGTGCCGGCGCGCCCGTCCGCGAAGGCGTGGTTGGCGGCGTTGAGGAAGAGGTTGGTCAGGATCTGGCCATAGGAGCCGGGATAGCCGTCGAGCAGCAGCCCCTCGGGCACGTCGACCTGGAGCGTGATCGGCGAGCGCTTCAGCACCGGGCGCAAGCTGGCGATGATCTGGTCGGTGGCCTCGCTGAGCGAGAATTGCCGCCGCTCGGCATGGGAGCGGTCGACCGCGACCTGCTTGAACGACTGGATCAGCTCGCCGGCGCGCTGGAGATTGGCGACCAGCTGCTGCGAGGCGTCGCGCGAGGACTGCACGAACTCCTCCAGCTGCGAACGGCGCAGGCCCCCCTCGCCCCTGAGCTGGGCCTCGAAGATCTCGCTGCGCCGGGCAAAGCTTGAAGCGACGGTGAGGCTGATGCCGATCGGGTTGTTGACCTCGTGCGCGACGCCGGCGACGAGACCGCCGAGCGCCGCCAGCCGTTCGGCATCGATCAAATTCTGCTGTGCGGTATTGAGCTCGAGCAGCGCGCTCTCGGCCTTCTCCTTGGACGCGCGCAGCTCGTCCTCGGTCTCGCGCTTGGCGATCGCATTCTCGCGGAACACCTCCACCGCGCGCGCCATGGCGCCGACCTCGTCGCGGGCCTTGGTGCCCTGCACCTCGCGGTCGAGATCGCCGAGCGTGATCGCACGCATCGCCGCCATGATCTGCTGCAGCGGCAGGCGGATCGACAGCGCGATCATCACGCCGGCGGTGAGGATGATGCCGAGGAAGATCACCGCAATGGAAAGGACGCGGCGGGAAATATCCGCCAGCGTGCGGTCAAAGGTCTCCTGCGCCTTCTGCTCGCGCTTGCGCATCTTGGTCGAGAGGTCGTCGATGGCGCCGATCGCCTCGGCCTGGCTGGCGTCGATGGTGTTGCGGAGCAGCTCGGTGCGGCTGGCGAGCTGCTCCGAGAGCTTTGCAAAGCCCTCGCGCAGCGCGGCGGTGCGGGCCCCGAGCCGCCGCAGCGCCATCTTCTGCAGGTCGTTGTCGGCGAGATCGATCATCACGGGGATGGTCTTCTCGATCGTCTCGGTGTTGCGGCGCGCGTCGTCGGCGGCGCCCGATGACAGCGACAAATAATAGGAATTGGCCGCCACCAGCATCGCGGTGAAGGCCTCGCGGGATTTGCCGAGCGAAGGCCAGATCAGCGCGTCGCGATGGCCGGTGGCGCCTTCGATGATGGAATAGAGGCCGGCCATGTCCCTGGCCGGGCCCTGCACCTGGTCCTCATAGGTCTTGGCGATGGTGGCCTGCACGCTGCGCAGTTCGCCGAAACCGTTGAGGAAGCGGTCGGTGGTGCGCTCCAGCTCCTCGACCGAGCCCGACAGCATCGGGTCCTTGGCGGCGCGGTTGGTCAGCGTGCCCAGCACCGCCTCGCGCAGCAGCAGGATCTCGGCGAACAGGTCCGGGCTCGGCTGGTTGATGTAGCGGTGGATCAGATTGTGCAAGCGCCCGGTTTCGCTTTCGAGCAGCGCCAGGATCCGGTCGGATTCGCGCACCTGGCGCACGTCGCCCCAGGCCGAGCCCAGCACCTGCGCGCCGTTCCAGATCATCGCCACCAGCACCACCACCACGGCGGAGTTCAGCGCGGCGATCGACAGGATGCGCCAGCGGATCGGCACCGCCCGCAGCACGCCGACCAGCCGTGCGCGCAGCCGTCCGATCGGGCCGGACGGCCGGTCTGCGTGCTCGGTATGTCCAAGTGCAGCCAACGCGGCTCACTCCACCTTGCGAATGCGTTCGATCAGCGCGGCCGCGGCGGGATCGCGCCCGGCCTTGGCGTAGATCGGGGCCATCGCGTCCTCGAACGGCTTGCGGTCGATCTCCCTGATGATGGTGACGCCGGCTTCCTGCGCCTTGCGCTGCGACTGCTCCTCGAGGTCGCGCCATTTTTCGCGCATGAACCGGCTGGAGCGCTGCGCGGCCTCCCGGAAGATTTTCTGGTCGTCCGGCGACAGGCTCTGCCAGGCCTTCAGCGAGATCACCAGCACTTCGGGGCTCATCGTGTGCTCGGTGAGCGTATAATGCCCGGCGTGCGTGTAATGATCCGTCGTCACGAAAGATGGCCAGTTGTTCTCGGCGCCGTCGATCAGATGGTTGGCGAGCCCGGTGAGCACCTGCCCATAGGGCATCTCGACCGGCTCGGCGCCGAGCGAGCGAATCATCTGGCTCATCAACTCCGACTGCTGCACCCGGATCCGCAATCCCTTGAGATCCGCGATGGTCTTCACCGGGCGGGCGCCGTTGTAGATCGACCGCGCCCCGGAATCGTAGAAGGCGAGCCCGACGAAGCCATAGGGCTCGAAGCTATCGAGGATCTCGCTGCCGATCGGCCCGTCCAGCACCTTCTGCATGTGCTCGATGGACCGGAACAGGAACGGCATGGCGAGCACGTTCATCGCCGGAACGAAATTGCCGATCAGCGCCACGTTGGTCCGGTTGAGGTCGATCGCACCAGCCCGGGTCTGCTCGATGGTCTCCTTTTCCTCGCCGAGCTGGCGGGAGTGGAACACCTTGATCTCGTGGCGGCCGCCGCTGCGCTCGGCGATCAGCGCGCCCATGTAGCGCAGCGCCTGGACGGTCGGGTAATCCTCGGTCTGGGTATCGGCGGCGCGAAATTCGCGTGCGACGGCGCCCGTCGCACAGACGGCAAGCAGAAGCGCGACGACGATCACTCCGGTCCGCGAGAGTTCGGCACGGCTCAACACTGGCACACTCAACCCCTCAGTGGTGGAGTCTATGGCGGGGGCAAAAGGTTCAATGCAATCTAGCAGATGGTCGGGGGAAGGCCATCCCGCCCGGCGCGACCGTGTAATTGTGCGGCGCGGTCGGCGCTCATTCCCGGTTGAAACCGCAAATGCCGCGCCTTAAGCAGGGCAGCCGCCTTTGTCGCGCGGCATGGGAAGAGCCATCGTGACTTCAGCATTGCGCCTTTTGCAGCTCGTCGCCGCCTTGGCGGCTCTCTCATTGGCCGCGCCCGTGCGCGCCGCCACCGACATCGCGTGGTGGCACGCGATGTCCGGCGAGCTCGGGCGGCAATTGGAAAAGCTCGCCTCGGACTTCAACGCCTCGCAGTCCGATTACCGGATCGTGCCCGCTTACAAGGGCAATTACACCGAGACGGTGACCGCCGCGATCTTCGCCTTCCGCTCGCGCAGCCAGCCCGCCATCGTCCAGGTCAACGAGGTCGCCACCGCCACCATGACCGCGGCCAAGGGCGCGATCTATCCGGTGTTCAGCCTGATGCGGGACATGCACGAGCCGTTCTCGCTGACCGATTACCTGCCCGCAGTCTCGGGCTATTACACCGATGCGGCCGGCAATTTGTTGTCGTTCCCGTTCAATTCCTCGACGCCGATCCTCTATTACAACAAGACCATGTTCCGCGACGCGGGCCTCGATCCGGAGGCGCCGCCGAAGACCTGGCCGGAATTGGGTGCGGCTGCAAAGCGCCTGCGCGACCGTGGCGCTGCGTGCGGCTTCACCACATCATGGCCGTCCTGGATCCATGTCGAGAATTTCTCCGCGTTCCATAATTTGCCGCTGGCGACGCGCGGGAACGGCTTTTCCGGGCTGGATGCCGAGCTGACCATCAACAATCCGGTCGTGGTCAAGCACATCGCCCAGCTCGCCGAATGGCAAAAGACAAAACTGTTCGACTATGGCGGCCGCGGCCAAGCGGCCGAGCCGCGCTTCCAGAGCGGCGAATGCGGCATCTTCATCGGCTCCTCGGCGACGCGCGCCGACATCAAGGCGAATTCGAAGTTCGAGATCGGCTACGGCATGATGCCGTATTGGCCCGACGTGAAGGGCGCGCCGCAGAACTCGATCATCGGCGGCGCCACGCTATGGGTGCTGCGCGACCGGCCGCGCGAGGAATACAAGGGCGTGGCGCGGTTCTTCGCCTATCTGTCTCAGCCCGGCGTGCAGGCCGCCTGGCACCAGAACACGGGTTACCTGCCGATCACCCGCGCCGCTTCCGAGCTGACGCGCGCGCAAGGTTTTTACGAGCGCAATCCGGGCTCGGCGATCTCGTTCGAGGAGATCACGCTCAATCCGCCGACGGAGAATTCGAAGGGCATCCGGCTCGGCTCCTTCGTCCTGATCCGCGGCACAATCGAGGACGAGCTGGAGCAGGCCTTTGCCGGCCAGAAAAGCGCGCAAGCCGCTCTGGATTCCGCAGTCGAACGCGGCAACAAGCTCTTGCGCCAGTTCGAGCGCGCGAGTCCTGAGCGGTAAGGCGGCTGCGATTGAACACCGCTGTGACCTCGGGAGAGGTGCACCGTCTTCTTGGCTCGCACTGAATCAACAAAAAGCACCTGAATGACGATCGCTCCATCGCAAACACTGCCGGCTTTCACCGACGATGAAAGCTTCCGCGCCTTTCGCTCTGCGCCTGCGCAATGGTTGCCGATCGCGCTCGACGTCGCGCGCAGCCACGATCTCGATGTCAGCGCGCCGCATGTGTTCGCGACCGGCACCAATCTCGTCGTCGGGCTCGGCGAGAACCTGATCCTGAAAATCTTCCCGCCACTGCTCCGCGCGCAATTCGTCTCCGAGCGCGGCTCGCTGATGCAGCTCAGAGGCCATCTCGATCTGCCGATCCCCGAGATCGTCGCCGAAGGAACGCGAGACGGCTGGCCCTATCTCTTCATCACCCGCCTTGCCGGCGCGCTCGGTTCGGAGGTGTGGCCGCACCTGGTGGAAGCGCAGAAGGAACGCCTGCTGCGCCAGATCGGCGAGACCATCGCGAGCGTCCAGCGCGCCCCGCTCGGGCCGCTGGCGCGAATCGAGCCGCGCTGGGACGACTTTATGCGTGCCCAGATGCTGGGCTGCAGGGCCCGGCACACCCGTCTCGGCCTTGCGCCGAAATTTCTTGCCGGCCTCGATGATCTCCTGCGCGATGCGGAAGAGCTGATTCCGATGAATGCGCCGCCGGTCTTTCTGGTCGGCGAATACATTCCGGAGAACTTCCTGCTCGCCTGCGATGACGGTCAGTGGTCGCTCAACGGCCTGTTCGACTTCGGCGACGTGCTGGCGGGATGGCGCGATTACGACCTGCTCGGCCCCGGCGCGTTCATGGCGGCGGGCCGGCCGGGGAGGGTGAAGAGCCTGCTCGAAGGCTTTGGCTATGCGAAGCTCGACTACCCGCTGAAGCGCCGGCTGATGGCGCTGATGCTGCTGCACCGCGCCAGCGACCTCAACAGCCACATCTGCATCGAGGGCTGGCAGGAGCAGGCGGATGATCTCGTCGAGCTGCAGGAGCTGATCTGGGCGGGCTGAGCGCCGGCCCCGCATCTCTCCGTCATTCCGGGGCGCCGCGGAGCGGCGAGCCCGGGATCCATGATCCTGCGCGTGCTGCCGCCCGATGGATTCCGGGCTCGATGCTGCGCATCGCCCCGGAATGACAGCCGTGCTTATTGGGCGGGCGCCAATCAAATTAAGCCCATTGAATAGGCAAATCTGTATCTTTGTATGCAATATCGGGAGATCGAGACGAAGGCCGCGACGCGCCTAAATCGACATTTTATAAGCGATATCAGTTCGTTAACTTGACCGTAAACATCCGTTAAGCTCTGGCACGAACCTTGCGAATCCGGTTCCAACCAAAAACGTTGTGTTGGAGCGATTTCATGAAGCGCCGCGATTTCCTCAAGTCCGTTTCCGGATTGGCCGCCGGAGCGGCGCTTCCGGCGATGCCACAGGTGATTTCCTCAGCCTATGCCGACGCCCGTTCGGAGACGCTGCTGATCGTCTCGGAAGGCGGCCCCAACAATCTCGACATTCACGGCGTCGGCACCAACGTGCCCGGCTATGAGGTGTCCTGGAATTGCTACGACCGCCTGATCAGCCACGAGATGAAGAGCGGCCCGGGCGGCGTGCCCTATTACGACCGCGACAAGTTCAAGGGCGAGCTCGCCGAGGATTTTAGAATCGACGACATGTCGGTCACCTTCAAGCTGAAGAAGAACGCCAAATTCCACGACGGCGCGCCTGTCACCGCCAAGGACGTGAAATGGTCGCTCGACCGCGCCGTCAGCGTCGGCGGCTTTCCGACCTTCCAGATGAGCGCGGGCTCGCTGACCAAGCCGGAGCAGTTCGTCGTCATCGACGACTACACCGTGCGCGTCGACTTCCTGAAAAAGGACAAGCTGACGATTCCCGATCTCGCCGTGATCGTGCCCTGCATCGTCAACTCCGAGCTGGTGAAGAAGAACGCCAGCGAGAAGGATCCCTGGGGTCTCGAGTTCACAAAACAGCAGACCGCGGGCTCCGGCGCCTACAAGGTGACGAAATGGACCGCGGGCACCGAAGTGATCATGGAGCGCAACGAGGATTGGGTCGGCGGCCCCTTGCCGAAGATCAAGCGCGTGATCTGGCGCATGGTGCCGCAGGCCGGCAACCGCCGCGCGCTGTTGGAGCGCGGTGACGCCGACATCTCCTACGAGCTGCCGAACAAGGACTTTCAGGAGATGAAGGCAAACGGCAAGCTCAACGTGGTGTCGCTGCCGTTCTCCAATGGCATCCAGTATATCGGCATGAACGTCACCAAGCCCCCCTTCGACAATCCGAAGGTGCGTCAGGCGGTCGCTTACGCGCTGCCCTATCAGAAGATCATGGACGCCGTGATGTTCGGCCTCGCCAACCCGATGTTCGGCGCGGCCAAGGACAAGGCGACCGAAGTCGCCTGGCCGCAGCCGCATAAATACAACACCGACATGGAGAAGGCGAAGGCGTTGCTGGCGGAGGCCGGCTACGCCAACGGTTTCGAGACCACGATCTCGTTCGACCTCAACTTCGCCGGCGTCAACGAGCCGCTCTGCGTGTTGGTGCAGGAGAGCCTCGCCCAGATCGGCATCAAGACCACGATCAACAAGGTGCCGGGCGCCAACTGGCGCACCGAATTGAACAAGAAGGAGATGCCGCTCTTCACCAACGTGTTCTCGGGCTGGCTCGATTACCCCGAATACTTCTTCTACTGGTGCTATCACGGCAACAATTCCGTCTTCAACACCATGAGCTACAAGTCGGCGGAGATGGACAAGCTGATCGACGGCGCGCGCACGGCCGCCGCGGCCGGCGATACCGCGACCTACGACAAGGACGTGAAGGGCTTCGTCGATCTCGCCTACACCGACATCCCGCGCATCCCGCTGTACCAGCCCTTCGTCAACGTCGCGATGCAGAAGAACATCAGCGGCTATCAGTACTGGTTCCACCGGCGGTTGGACTATCGCGCGATGGCGAAGGGGTGATTGGGGCGAATGGTGAGTGGCGAATAGCCTTCTGGCGAATGGCGAATAGGGAGTAGCGAATGGTGTTCAACGACTGGGGCGTCTTGCCACTCGCCATTCGCTATTCGCCATTCGCGCAAGCCGAGTGCACCCCATGCTGACCATGATCGGCAAGCGCCTGATGTTCGCGATTCCCTCGCTGATCGGCGTCGTCATCGTCACCTTCCTGCTGACGCGCGCGCTGCCGGGGGATCCCGCCGCGTATTTCGCCGGTCCCGCCGCGACCAAGGAAGCCGTTGAGCAGATCCGCAAGAAACTCGGCCTCGACAAGCCGCTGATCGAGCAGTTCTTCCGCTACACCAATGATCTTGCCCATGGCGATTTCGGCAATTCGCTGACGACGGGCCAGCCGGTCGCGGCCGAGATCCGCAACCGCCTGCCGGCCTCGGCTGAACTCACGCTGCTCGGCCTCATCGTGTCCGTCGTCATCGCCATTCCGCTCGGCGTCCTCGCGGCGACGCGGCCGGGATCGTGGGTCGACCACTTATGTCGCGTCACGACGACGGCCGGCGTCTCGCTGCCGGTGTTCTTCACCGGCCTCGTGCTGGTCTATGTCTTCTATTTCCGGCTCGGCTGGTCGCCGGCCCCGCTCGGCCGGCTCGACGTGTTCACCAGCGCGCCGCCGACCGTGACTGGCTTCTATCTGGTCGACACCCTGATCGCGCGCGACCTCGAGGCGTTCCGCTCGGCGCTGAGCCAGCTCATCCTGCCCGCGACGACGCTCGCGATCTTCTCGCTGGCGCCGATCGCGCGCATGACGCGCGCCTCGATGTTGGCAGTGCTGGCTTCGGAGTTCGTGCGAACAGCGCGCGCGAGCGGCCTGTCGCCGACGACCGTCATCGTCACCTACGCCTTCCGCAACGCGATGCTGCCCGTGATCACCACGCTCAGCATGGTGTTCTCGTTCCTGCTCGGCGCCAACGTGCTGGTCGAAAAAGTGTTCGCCTGGCCGGGCATCGGCTCCTACGCCGTGGAAGCGCTGATCTCGTCGGACTTCGCGCCGGTGCAGGGCTTCGTGCTGATCATGGCGGTCATGTACGTGCTGCTCAATCTCGTGATCGACATCTTGTACGGCGTGATCGATCCGCGCGTCAGGTTGGAGGGCTAGATCATGATGAGGTTTTGTCCTCTGCAAGCCCCGACGAGGGTGTGCCCCCTCTCCCGCTTGCGGGGGAGGGTTGGGGAGGGGGTATCTCCTCGGGCGAGAGCCCCGCTGTGGAGAGAGCCCCCACCCGGCGCGTTGCGCCGACCTCCCCCGCAAGCGGGAGAGGTAAACCGCCCCCGCGGCTTGCTGGTTCGGCCAAAAAACATCCGGGTGGTCCTATGACGTCCGTTGCGCCTGCTGTTGAACCCGTCGGTCCCGCACGCACCTCGGGACTGACTGCGATCCTCGAACAGACCCGCTATGTCCTCAGCGAAAACAAGGTCACCGGTTTTGCCTTCGCGCTGCTGATCCTGATCCTCGCCGCCGCGATCGTCGGCCCCTATGTCGTGCCGTACGATCCGCTCGCCTCCGACACCGCCGCGGCGCTGAAGCCGCCGTCGGCCGCTCACTGGTTCGGTACCGACCAATTGGGGCGCGACATCTTCAGCCGCGTCATCGTGGCAACAAGGCTCGATACCTTCATCGCAGTCGCCTCCGTCGTGCTGGTGTTCCTGATGGGCGGCCTTGCCGGCATCGCCGCCGGCTATTTTGGCGGCTGGACTGATCGCATCGTCGGCCGCATCGCCGACACTATCATGGCCTTCCCGCTGTTCGTGCTGGCCATGGGCATCGTCGCGGCCCTCGGCAACACCGTGCAGAACATCATCCTCGCCACCGCCATCGTGAATTTCCCGCTCTATGCCCGCGTCGCGCGCGCGGAAGCCAATGTCCGTCGCAACGCCGGCTTCGTGCAGGCCGCGCGCCTGTCGGGCAACGGCGAATTCCGCATCCTCCTGGTGCACATTCTCCCTAACATCATGCCGATCATGATCGTGCAGATGTCGCTGACCATGGGCTACGCCATCCTCAATGCCGCCGGCCTGTCCTTCATCGGCCTCGGCGTCCGGCCGCCCACCGCGGAATGGGGCATCATGGTCGCCGAAGGCGCCGGCTTCATGGTGTCAGGCGAATGGTGGATCGCGCTGTTTCCCGGTCTTGCCCTGATGATCGCCGTGTTCTGCTTCAACCTCCTCGGCGACGGCCTGCGCGACATCGTCGATCCCCAGCGGAGGACGTGATGGCAAATTTTCGGCCGAAATTCCCCAATGAATCCAATGCGATTCTACTGTGCATGGGGTTGTTTTCGCGTTTTTTGATCGGCAGCCCCGCATGACCGCCCAGCCGCTGCTCGACGTTCAGGATCTCACCGTCGAATTCACCACCCGCCGCGGCATCGTCAAGGCCGTGCAGCACGTCAACATCTCCGTCGCCAAGGGAGAGACGCTCGCCATCGTCGGCGAGTCCGGCTCGGGCAAGTCGGTGACGTCCTATGCGGTGATGCGCATCCTCGATCGAGCCGGGCGGATCGCCGAGGGCTCGGTGATGTTCTCCGGCATCGACGTCAAGGCCGCGACCGAAGACCAGATGCGCGATCTGCGCGGCCGCGAAGTCTCGATGATCTTCCAGAACCCACGCGCCGCGCTCAATCCGATCCGGAAAGTCGGCGACCAGATCGAGGACGTGCTGCGCACCCATGTGCAGCAGGCCCAGGTCGCCGATCACGGCGAGAAGGCGATCGAGGCGCTGGAGCAGGTCAAGATCGCCCGCCCGCGCGAGCGCTATCATGCCTACCCGTTCGAGCTCTCGGGCGGCATGTGCCAGCGCGTCGTCATCGCGCTCGCGCTCGCCTGCAATCCGCAGCTGCTGATCGCGGACGAGCCGACCACCGGCCTTGATGTGACCACGCAGAAGGCGGTGATGGACCTGATCGTCGAGCTGACCAAGCGCCGCGCGATGTCGACCATCCTGATCACCCACGATCTCGGCCTTGCGGCCGCCTATTGCGACCGCGTCGTGGTGATGGAGAAGGGCCGCGTGGTCGAGACCGCCAAGGCCGCCGACATTTTTGCCAACCCGCAACACCCCTACACCAAGAAGCTGATGCGCGCGACGCCGCGGCTTGGTGTGTCGTTGCGGGATCTGTTGCCGGAGGAAGACGCTGCACCCGTCATGGCCGGGCTTGACCCCGCCATCCATCACGCTTCGCACGATTCATCTCAGTCGATGGACCCCCGGGTCAAGCCCGGGGGCGGCGAGATATCAAAGCCCCTCCTCCTCATCGAAAAGCTCGTCAAGGAATACCCGCGCCAGGGCGCCACCGCGACGCTTGGAAAGCTGTTCGGCCGCAAGCCGCCGCTGGAGCCTGACGTGTTCCGCGCGGTCGATGGCATCAGCTTCTCGGTCGGCCATGGCGAGAGCGTCGGCCTCGTCGGCGAGTCCGGTTGCGGCAAATCGACCACGTCGATGATGGTGATGCGCCTGCTCGACCAGACCTCCGGCCTGATCCGGTTCGACGGCGAGGACATCGGCGCTATCCAGCCTGCGTCCTTCGCCCGGCTGCCGCAGCGCAGCCGCATCCAGATGGTGTTCCAGGATCCGACCGACAGCCTCAACCCGCGCTTCACCGCTGCGCGCGCGATCGCCGACCCGATCATGCAATTGGGCGACATCAGGGGCCGCGATGCGCTCCGCGCCCGCTGCGAGGAACTGGCGACCATGGTCGGCCTGCCGCACAATCTGCTGGATCGTTTCCCGCACCAGCTCTCCGGCGGCCAGAAGGCCCGTGTCGGCATCGCCCGCGCCATCGCCCTGCATCCGAAGCTGGTCATCCTGGACGAGCCGACCGCGGCGCTGGACGTCTCGGTGCAGGCTGTCGTTCTGAACTTGCTCCAGGATCTCAAGGCGCGGCTAGGTATGAGCTATCTGTTCGTCTCGCATGATTTGAATGTGGTGCGCTTGCTGTGCGATCGTGTCATTGTGATGCGGACGGGTCGAATCGTGGAAGAGGGCTCTTCCGAGCAGGTCCTCAGCGATCCCAAGGACGACTACACCAAGGAGCTGCTGACGGCGATCCCACATCCGCCGTTGCAAGTACACTGAGAGCGCACTGAGAAATTGTTGGGAGCGTGATGGCCGAGCCGCTGGACGACTATATCGACGCCGTATCGAAAGCGCTGGCATTGCCGATCGAGGAGGCCTGGAGGCCCGCGGTGCGCGCCAACCTCGAAGTCTCGCTGCGGCTCTCCCGCCTCGTCGACGAATTCGCGCTGCCGGACGAGACCGAGCCGGCACCGATTTTCACGGCGTGAGGCTGCCATGACCAGCAAGCCAGAGATGACGGCCTCGGGAATCGCGAGTGCGGTTGCGGGCCGCAGGATGTCCGCGCTCGATGCCACTGAAGCTGCGCTTGCGCGCATCAAGCAGCACGACGGCATCCTCAATTCCTTCACCGACGTCACCGCCGAGCGCGCCCGCGCGAAAGCGCGTGCCATCGACGCCGATATCGCCGCCGGCAAGGAAGTCGGCCCGCTCGCCGGCGTTCCCTTCGCGGTGAAGAACCTGTTCGATGTCGCCGGCCTTTCGACGCGCGCCGGCTCGAAGATCAATCGCGACCTCGCGCCGGCCAAGCGTGACGCCACCTTGATCGAGCGGATGGAGGCGGCCGGCGCCGTGCTCGTCGGCGCGCTCAACATGGGCGAATACGCCTATGACTTCACCGGCGAGAACGTCCATGACGGTCCCTCGCGCAATCCGCACGACACCACGCGAATGACCGGCGGCTCGTCGGGCGGCTCGGGCAGTGCCGTCGGCGGTGCGCTGGTGCCGATCGCGCTCGGCTCGGACACCAACGGCTCGATCCGCGTGCCGTCCTCGTTCTGCGGCATTTTTGGTTTGAAGCCGACCTATGGCCGGCTCTCTCGCGCGCGCTCGTTCCCGTTCGTCGCGAGCCTCGATCATCTCGGCCCGTTCGCGCGCTCCGCCGCCGATCTCGCGCTCGCCTATGACGTGATGCAGGGCCCGGACGCGGAGGACAGCGCCTGCACGACGCGCGGGCTGGAGCCGACGCTGCCGCTGATCGCCAATCCGGTCTCGGATTTGCGCATCGCCATCGCCGGCGGGTATTTCCAGAAGAACGTGTTTCCGGAAGCGGTCGAGGCCGTCAGCCGCGTCGCCAAGGCGCTTGGCGCAACGAAGGTGGTCGACGTTCCCGAAGCCGCGCGCGCCCGCGCGGCAGCCTATGTCATCACCACCACCGAGGGCGCTTCGCTGCATCTCGATCGCCTGCGCAAGCGGCCGAACGATTTCGATCCAGCCGTGCGCGACCGGCTGATCGCGGGCGCGATGGTGCCGGCGCCGATGGTCGATCGGGCGCAAAAATTCCGCCGCTGGTATCGCGCGCAGCTCGCCGAGATATTCAAATCGGTCGACGTGCTGCTCGCGCCGGCAACGCCCTGCACCGCGCCAAAGCTCGGCCAGGTGAATTTCAACCTCGACGGCGTCGAGCTGCCGGTGCGCGCCAATATCGGCGTCCACACCCAGCCGATCTCCTTCATCGGCCTGCCGGTGGTGGCCGTCCCGGTGCCGCTCGAGCCGCTGCCGATCGGCGTGCAGATCATCGCTGCGCCCTGGCGCGAGGACATCGCGCTCCGCGTCGCCTACGCCCTGGAAAAGATGGGCGTCGCCGCAGCGCCCGCGCCGAGAGGACTCTGACATGGAGATCGATCTCCCCGAGGTGATCGCGGAAGTCAAAGCCGCGTTCGATCGTTATGAGCAGGCCCTCATCAGCAACGACGTCGCCGTGCTCGGCGAGCTCTTCCGCAACGATCCCCGCACGCTGCGCTACGGCATTGGTGAGAACCTCTACGGCTACGAGGCGATCAACGGCTTCCGCGCCGGCCGCTCGCCGGTCGGCCTGAATCGCCGCACCGCCAAGACGGTGATCAGCAGCTATGGCCGCGACACCGCCGTGGCCTCTACTTTGTTTTATCGCGATACGGCGCCTGGCAAAGTCGGCCGGCAGATGCAGACCTGGATTCGCTTTCCCGAGGGCTGGCGCGTCGTCGCCGCCCATGTCAGCATGATCGACGAGCCGAAAGAGACTTGACCGCATGACGCTCGACGATCTTCCGCAGGGAGCACTGCCGGCCGAGCCGGTGGTGCCCCGCGTCGACCGCGCCTCGCCATCGCTGATGAAGGTCACGCGCGCCGAGGAGCTGCGCCTGCAGCTCGCCGACGAGATCGTGCGCGGCGCCCTGGCCCCCGGCGCGCCCCTGGACGAGACCGACATCGCGCGCCGCTTCAGCGTCTCGCGCACGCCGGTGCGCGAGGCACTGCGTCAGCTTGTGGCCAGCGGCCTCGTCGAAGCGCGTGCCCATCGCGGCGCGGTGGTGGCGCAGCCCTCGATCGAGCGTCTCACAAGCATGTTCGAGGCGATGGCCGAGCTCGAGGCATTGTGTGCCGGCCTCGCCGCCGAGCGCATGTCCGCCGCCGAGCGCCACGGCCTGGAGGCCATCCATGAAGAGTTGCGGGTGCTGAGCTACACCGGCAATCCCGATCGCTTTCACGAGGTCAACGAACGCTTCCACAATGCGATCTATGCGGGCTCGCAGAACGGCTACATCGCCGAGATCACGCTGGCGACGCGGGTGCGCGTGCAGCCGTTCCGCCGCGCCCAGTTCCGCAACCTCGGCCGTCTCGCCAAATCGCAAGCCGAGCACGATCGCGTCGTCGTCGCCATCATGCGCGGCGACAAGCAGGGCGCCGCGGCGGCGATGCGTGCGCATATCGAACTGGTGCGCGGGGAGTACGAGATCTACGCGGTTTCGGTGTAAGGCCGCACATGCGGTGCCGTAGGGTGGGCAGAGGCGCAAAGCGCCGTGCCCACGGTTTTTCATGAAGGTCGGGATCGTGGGCACGCTTCGCTTTGCCCACCCTACGAGACCTACTTTGTCGCAGCTTCCTTCATATACGCGCGCCATCCCCCATACGCCGTGATGTCGCGCGCGTCGCCCAGCACCTCGGGCTCGACGAGAAATCCTTTCACGCTGCGACCATCGGCAAGGCGCACCGTGCCGATCGCCATCGGCGAAGGAATCGCATTGACGAACTTGCCGAAGGCGGACGGCGACAGCGACCAGATCTCCAGCTCGATGGCGGCGCCCTTGCCGGCTTCCACGCGCAGCATGCCGGGCTTCGGCGGCGTGGTCTTGAGCGCGTAGAGCTTATAGTCGGGCGCGGTTGTTGTCGCCTCGATCAGCTTTGCATCCAGCGCCTTCAATTCGCCGTTGAGAACCATGCCGGACAGATGCGCGCCGACGACCGCGATCGGGATCTCATCGCCGCTGCTTGCCGACAGCGGCGACAGCGGAGCTTGCGCGGTGCCCTTCGCGCCGAGGCTCAGCTCGGTATCGGCATGGAAGACGCGGCCGATGCTCGCGAGCAGCGCGTCATGTCCTGCGGGCGCGAGCAGCGTGATGCCGAACGGAATGCCGTCGGCGCGCATCGATGCCGGCACGGCGAGGCCGCAGAGGTCGAGCAGATTGACGAAATTGGTGTAGGTGCCGAGCCGGCTGTTGAGCTCGATCGGATTGGCCAGCACCTGCGCGGTCGTATAGGCCGTCGGCGCCGTCGGCAGCACCAGCGCGTCGATATTGGCGAACGTCCGCTCGGCGATCTTGCGCAGGCCCTGCAGGCGATAGAGCGCCGAGAACGTGTCCGCAGCGGTGAGCCGCGCGCCGGCCGCGGTGATCTCGCGCGTCACGGGATGGATCGTATCCGGCGCGGACGCCAGCAGATCCTTGATCACGAGATAACGCTCGGCGACCCAGGGGCCCTCATAGAGCAGCCGCGCGGTCTCATAGAACGGCTCGAGATCGAACTCGACGAGCTTCGCTCCAAGCGCAGCCCAGCGCTTCAGCGCATCGGCGTAGGCGGTTTCCGCCTTCTTGTCGCCGAAGAAGATCAGCTGTCCGTTGCGCGGCACGCCGAGGCGCAAGCCTGCCGGGAACGGCGTGAGCGCGCCCAGCGGCCGGTCGCGCGAGAACGGATCGGCCGGGTCGGGACCTGCCATCACGGAGAGCGCGAGTGCGGCGTCGTCGACCGTCAGCGCGAATACCGAGATGCAATCCAGCGTGCGGCAGGCCGGCACGAGGCCCGCATTCGAGATCATGCCGAGGCTCGGCTTGAGCCCGACGATGTTGTTGAGCATCGCCGGCACGCGGCCAGAGCCGGCCGTGTCGGTCCCCAGCGACAGCGGCACGAGCCCCGCGCCAACCGCCACAGCGGAGCCCGAACTGGAGCCGCCGGGAATGAGATCCTCGCGGATCGAATTCTTGGGAATGCCATAAGGGGAGCGCACGCCGACGAGGCCGGTCGCGAACTGGTCGAGATTGGTCTTGCCGATGATGATGGCGCCGGCCGCGCGCAGCCGCGCCACCGCGGTCGAATCGTGTGGGGGCGTGGTGGAGAAGGCCGGGCAGGCCGCGGTGGTTGGAAAGCCGAGCGCGTCGATATTGTCCTTCACCGCGACCGGCACGCCGTAGAGCGGCAGGCTGGCGGCGTCCTTCGTAGCAAGCCTCTCGGCCTCGGCGATCGCATCCTTTTCGTCGCGCAGACTGATGAAGATGGCGGGATCATTGTGGTCGCGGATGCGCTGATAGGTCCGCGCGACCGTCTCTGCCGGCGTCAACGTGCCCGCGCGATGCGCGGCCACAATCGCGGCGATCGTTTCAGGCTGCTCAGCCCCCATTTCAGCCCTCATGGCGACAAAACTCCGGCAACTGCTCCACCTGGAGTGAAGCAAGCGATGTGCCATTGTGTACATTATCCGGGCAGGAATGCTGCTGCGGATATTATCCGTGTGATCAGTGGCTTGGGGGATATTTCGACAGGCGAACGGGCAGCGATGTCAGCGCCCTACGATGGGCATCTGCTCAAATCATAGGCAGTCGAGATCAGGTGAAGCCTGCGAGGATACGAAGCAGCTGCGCCCGGTTTTCCTTGCCGATCTTCTCTTCGACATGCCGCTCGTGCTCGGCCGCGAGCCGCTTGAATTTCGCCAGCGCCGTCTCGCCCTGGGTCGTGAGATGCAGCGCATGCGAGCGACGGTCCGCCTTCGACTTGACCCGCTTCAAGAGCTTGCGCTGTTCGAGGCTGTCGAGCAGATGCACCAGCCGGGCGCGCTCGATGCCGAGGCGTTTTGCCACCGCCATCTGCGACAGGCCCGGATTGGCGCCGATCACCGTCAGCACCGAATATTGCGTCGGCCGGATGTCGACATCGCCGAGCGTCCTGATGAAGTCCTGAAAGATCCAGATCTGGAAGCGGCGCACCGCATAGCCGGCGTGCCCGACCAGTGCGTCGAGGCCGATATCGTCGGCCATGTCCCGAGGCGCCGCGCCGTTGCCGGCGCGCTTGCGTGCGGAAGTCTGGGCTGCGGTGGCTGTCAAATCGCGTCTCCTGCCGGACCTGTTGTAGCGTCTCTGTCGCTGGAGCGAAAGATTGTTGTTGACGACAACAATTGTCATGCCCAACATTATGGCCAAAGCAGCCCGGAACGAGGCTGCGGCCGATCCGGGATCCGGGCGGAGGAGGAAATCATGACAACCGCCGCACGCGGCGATACCGCAAGCCTGTTTGCAACGCCACGGACCGTCGCCGAGCATCGCGCCAACGGCAGCATCGTGCTGCGCTCGCCCGATCCGTTGCGCGATGGCGCGCGCTGCGTCGGCGACTGGCTGGAGCAATGGGCGCGGCAAACGCCGGATGCAATCTTCCTTGCCGAGCGCGGCGATGTCGACAGGCCCTGGACCACCGTCACCTATGCGCAGGCGCTGCGCCAGGTGCGTGCGGCGGCGTCCTGGATTCTGGCGCAGGGTCTGAGCGCAGAGCGCCCGCTCACGATCCTCTCCGACAACAGCATCGACCATGCGCTGCTCGCGCTTGCCGCCCAGCATGTCGGCGTGCCCTCGGCTGCGATTTCGCCGGCCTATTCGTTGATGTCGAAAGATTTTGACAAGCTCAAGAGCATGATCGCGCTGCTCGAGCCGGGCGCGATCTATGTCTCCGCCACGAAACCATTTGCGGCGGCGCTCGCCGCGATCAAGCCGCTGCACAAGGCGCAGATCATCAGCGGGAACGCTGACGATGTCGATGCGCTCGCGTTCCACACCATCGCCGCGACGCCCGAAACGCCCGACGTCGCAACGGCGTTCGCCGCGGTGACGCCGGATACGATCGCAAAACTCCTGTTCACCTCGGGGTCGACGGGTACGCCCAAGGCCGTCATCAACACCCAGCGCATGCTGACCTCGAGCCAGCAGGCCAAGGCGCAGACCTGGACATTTCTGGAGCAGGGTGGCGGCGATCTCGTCATCCTCGACTGGCTGCCCTGGAGCCACACCTTCGGCGCCAACCACAATTTCAACCTCGTGCTGCGCAATGGCGGCTCGCTCTATATCGACGGCGGCAAGCCGGCGCCCGGGTTGTTTGCGACGTCGCTGGCCAATCTGAAAAGCGTGATGCCGACGGTCTATTTCAACGTGCCGCGCGGCTTCGACATGCTGATCGCGGCACTGCGCGGCGACGAGGAATTGCGCCGCCGCTTCTTCAGCGAGGTGAAATTCGCCTTCTATGCCGGCGCCGCGTTGCCGCAAAATCTCTGGGACGCGCTCGAAGAGCTCTCGATCAGGACCGTCGGCCGCGCGATGCCGATGGTCTCGGCCTGGGGCTCGACCGAGACGTCACCGCTCGCGGCCGACTGCCATTTCCTCGCGGAGCGCTCCGGCAATATCGGTGTCCCCATTCCCGGCACCGAGCTGAAGCTCGTCGCCTCCGGCGACAAGCTAGAGGTGCGCGTGCGCGGTCCCAACGTCACGCCGGGCTACTGGAAGGCGCCGGAGCTGACGAAGCAGGCCTTTGATGAAGAGGGCTTTTACCTCATCGGCGATGCCGTGAAGCTCGCCGACAGCGCGCGGCCGGAGCGCGGCCTGTTCTTCGACGGCCGGGTGGCCGAGGATTTCAAGCTCAATTCCGGCACCTGGGTCAGTGTCGGCACGCTGCGCGTTGCCGGCATCGCCGCGCTGGCACCGCTGGCGCAGGACATCGTCGTCGCAGGCCATGGCGGCGACGAGGTGCGCTTTCTGGTGATCCCGAACATCGCGGCTTGCCGCGCCCATGCCGGCTCGGGCGAGACGGCCGATGTGAACGAGGTGCTCGCCCACGACAAGGTCAGGACCGCCATCGCGCAGGGACTGGCGAAACTGAAGCAGCAGGGCCCCAACTCCTCCGGCCACGCCACGCGCGCGCTGCTTCTCGCCGAGCCGCCGTCGGTCGATGGCGGCGAGATCACCGACAAGGGCTATATCAACCAGCGCGCCGTGCTGACGCGCCGCGCCGATGCGGTGGCGCGCTTGAATGATGATGCGGCGGCGGAGTGGATCGGGCTGTAGTGCCTGAACCCGTGCCCCGGACGCAGCGCAGCACTCCCGGCGATGCGTAGCATCGTCCGGTGTGATGTGCTGCAGAGCCGGGGCCCATCTCTCGTCGTGCACGCGGCTTCTGGGTCCCGGCTCTGCGCAGCAGCGTTTCACGCTGCAGCGCGTCCGGGACACGAGAGAGTTTGGTCGGGCGCGCCTGTCGCCACATCGTCATTGCGAGCGCAGCGAAGCAATCCAGAAATCCCTCCGCGGAAACATTCTGGATTGCTTCGTCGCTTCGCTCCTCGCAATGACGGAAGGGGCGGGACGTCTCCCTAACTAGGCCAGCAACCCTGCCGCAATATATTGCTGATTCTTTTGTTGCCGAAGCAACTAATTTATGCGAACCGTTCTAGAGAGCGATGAACGGCGGAAGAACCGCCGCGTCTGATCCTGGAGGAAACGATGCTCGGCCCGAACGGTGCCGTCGGCAAACGCCGGCGTATGTCTGGACGCGACGGAGGGCGGTGCCTGAAGCGCGCCCCGTCAGGTCTCAGTGCCGCCGGTGACCGCGCCGAGATTTTCGTGCAGCCGGCGGAGCAGGCCGATCAACACCTCGCGCTCGTCCTTGTTGAGGCAGGACAACAGCCGCCGCTCGCGTTCGAGCGCGGCGGCGATCACCTTGTCATGGGTGGCGCGGCCCCTTGCCGTCAGCGAAATCGAATGGGTGCGGCCGTCGTTCGGGTCGGTGCGGATCGAGATCAGCCCGCGCTTCTCGAGGCCCGCCAGTGTCCGGCTCACTGGCCCCTTGTCGAAGCCGATGACGTGACAGATGCGCGAGGCCGGAATGCCGGGCTCGATCGCCAGCAGAGACATGACCCGCCATTCCGTGACGTTGACGCCGAACTCCCGCTGATAGAACGCAGTCGCGCTGTTCGAGAGCTTGTTGGCGATGAAGGTGACGAAGGCCGGGACGTAACGCTCGAGATCGAGCGTCGGTCCCGCCTCTGCGGGCGCAGGCTTGTGGCGGGGTCTGGTCGAAGGCGCAGGCATGTCGGCGTTCTGTCTCGCGGTGAGGCCACCGACCTAAAGGCATGCGCCGCGCTTTCACAAGATCAAAATGAGGGAGGTCTCCCATGACCGCATCCGGCGCCCCTGCATCGACAGGCTCTGCGGCCGTCCCGCATCTCGACGTCGATCCCTTCGACATGAATTTTTTCGCCGACCCGTATCCGACGCATCAGCGGCTGCGGGAGGCCGGTCCGGTGGTCTATCTCGACAAGTGGAATGTCTATGGCGTGGCGCGCTATGCCGAGGTCCATGCGGTGCTGAACGATCCCGCGACCTTCTGCTCCAGCCGCGGTGTCGGCCTGTCCGACTTCAAGAAGGAGACGCCGTGGCGGCCGCCGAGCCTGATCCTCGAGGCCGATCCGCCCGCGCACACCCGCACCCGCGCCGTGCTGTCAAAGGTGCTGTCGCCGACCGTGATGAAGCAGGTGCGCGATCGCTTTGCGGCCGCGGCGGAGGAGCGGGTGGATGCGCTGCTGGACAAGCGCAGCTTCGACGCGATCACCGATCT
Organism: Bradyrhizobium sp. 23AC; assembly: GCF_054863025.1. Classification (NCBI taxonomy): domain Bacteria; kingdom Pseudomonadati; phylum Pseudomonadota; class Alphaproteobacteria; order Hyphomicrobiales; family Nitrobacteraceae; genus Bradyrhizobium; species Bradyrhizobium sp. 23AC. Next base: position 455,442 of record NZ_JAVAYN010000001.1, on the reverse strand, counting down.
CGCCGAGGCCTATCCGCTCTCGATCTTTCCGGATGCGCTGGGCTTGAAGGCGGAGGGACGCGAGCATCTGATCCCCTATGCGAGCGTCGTGTTCAACGCGTTCGGCCCGCCCAACCAGTTGCGCCAGCAGGCGATCGCGCGCTCGGCGCCGCACCAGGCCTATGTCGCCGAGCAATGCCAGCGCGACAACCTCGCACCCGGTGGCTTCGGCGCCTGTATCCACGCCCGGGTCGACGACGGCGAGATCACCGCGACCGAGGCACCGCTGCTGGTGCGTTCGCTGCTGTCGGCCGGTCTCGATACCACCGTCAACGGCATCGGCGCGGCGGTCTATTGCCTTGCGCGCTTCCCCGACCAGTGGCAGCGCCTGCGCGCTGATCTGACGCTGGCACGCAACGCCTTCGAGGAGGCCGTGCGGTTCGAAAGCCCGGTGCAGACCTTCTTCCGCACGACCACGCGGGAGGTCGAGCTGTCAGGCGCGACGATCGGTGAGGGCGAGAAAGTGCTGATGTTCCTCGCCGCCGCCAATCGCGATCCCAGACGCTGGGACGAGCCTGACAGTTACGACATCACGCGCCGCACCTCCGGTCATGTCGGCTTCGGCTCGGGCATCCACATGTGCGTCGGCCAGCTCGTTGCCCGCCTCGAAGGCGAGGTGATGCTGACGGCGCTGGCCCGGCGCATCGCGAAGATGGAGATCACGGGCGAGCCGAAGCGCCGCTTCAACAACACGCTGCGCGGGCTCGATAGCCTACCCGTCACCATCACCCCGGCCTGACCAGGAGCTTTGATGCCCGCCATCACTTTCATCCATTCCGACGGCAAGTCCGAGCGCGTCGAGACCGCGGACGGCGAGAGCGCCATGCAGACCGCGACCCGACACGGTCTGGACGGCATTCTGGCCGAGTGCGGCGGCAACGCCATGTGCGCGACCTGCCACGTCTATGTCGACGAGAGCTGGCTCGCGCGGCTGCCCGGCATGGCCGACGATGAGGATGCGCTGCTCGACGGCACCGCGAGCGAACGGCTGCCCAACAGCCGGCTGTCCTGCCAGATCAAGATCACGCCGGAGCTCGACGGGCTCGTGGTGAAGCTGCCGGAACGGCAGGTCTGATTCTCGATGCGTCGGCAACGACCGGCGCGTCAAACCATCAAACAGGGGAGGGAACGATGAAACATCTGAAATGGACGCTTGCGCTGGCCGCGAGCCTGGTGACCAGCGCGGCGAGCGCCGAGATCTCGGACAATGTCGTGCGCGTCGGCGTGCTCAACGACATCTCCGGCATCTTCCAGGACACCAACGGCATGGGCTCGGTCGAGGCCGCGCGCATGGCTGCCGAAGACTTCAACGGCGGCGGCAAGGGCATCAAGGTCGAGATCGTCTATGCCGACCACCAGAACAAGGCCGATGTCGGCAACGCCATTGCGCGCAAATGGCTCGACGTCGAGGGCGTCGATGCCATCGTCGACGTACCGAACTCGGCGGTTGGTCTTTCCATCAACACGCTGCTGCGCGACAGCCGCATGACCTTCCTGGCGTCGTCGACCGCAAGCTCGGATCTCACCGGCAAGGCCTGTTCGCCCAACACCATCCAATGGGTCAACGACACCTGGGCCACCGGCAACACCACGGCGGCCGCGATGATGTCGCGCGGCGGCAAGGACTGGTATTTCCTCACGGTCGACTACGCGCTCGGCAAGGGCATCGAGGCGGAGGCGCAGAAATATATCGAGGCCCATGGCGGGAAGGTGACCGGCTCTTCCAAGCACCCGCTCGGCACCTCCGACTTCGCCTCCTTCCTGTTGCAGGCGCAGAGCTCGAAGGCCCAGGTGATCGGCCTCGCCAATGCCGGCGGTGACACCATCAACGCGGTGAAGCAGGCCGCCGAGTTCGGGATCCAGCAGAACGGCCAGAAGCTCGTCGCCTTCCTGCTCTTCATCAACGACGTTCACGGCATGGGCATCAAGGTCGCGCAGGGCCTCCAGCTCATGGAAGCCTTCTACTGGGACATGAACGATGACACCCGCGCGTTCGCCAAACGTTTCGCCGCGCGGCCGGGCATGAACGGCAAGATGCCGAGCGGCAACCAGGCCGGCGTCTATGCCTCGACGCTCGCTTATCTCAACGCGGTCGCCGCGACCGGCAGCGACAACGCCAAGGACGCCGTGCCCGAGATGAAGAAGTTCAGAGGCAAGGACAAATTGTTCGGCGACACCACCATCCGTCAGGACGGCCGCGTCGTGCATCCGATGTACCTGTTCGAGGTGAAGAAGCCGGAGGAGTCGAAATATCCGTACGATTATTACAAGCTGGTCTCGACGATTCCGGCAGACCAGGCGTTCCGCCCGCTGGCGGAAGGCGGGTGCGAGCTGGTGAAGTAGGGGAGCGAGCGCCGTCTCTTTCACCCTCCCCTGGAGGGGGAGGGTCGGTCGCGCGCAGCGCGAGCGGGGTGGGGTGATCTCTCAACACCGGCAGTGTCTCCGCGGAGAGACTGTCACCCCACCCCGCTACGCATTTCGCCTCGCTGCATGCTTCGCGACCCTCCCCCTCCAGGGGAGGGTAAGAGGAACGCGCCGCGAAAGCCCCCTACACCACCTTACTGCTTCCCTGCGTGATCAGCCGCGCTGCCCGCTGATCCCGCGCGTAGATCCACAGCCAGCTGAGCGCAACACTGAGCCGGTGGCGCAGGCCGATCAGGAAGTAGATGTGGGCGATACCCCAGATCCACCATGCGATGGTGCCGCGCAGCTTGATGCGGCCGAAGTCGATCACCGCGAGCCGCTTGCCGATTTGCGCGAGGCTGCCGGAGTGCTTGTAGCGGAATGGGCCTGTCGGCTCTCCGCGCAGCCGCGCCTTGATCGTTTCGGCGACGTGACGGCCCTGCTGCTTGGCGGCCGGTGCGATGCCGGGCACCGGCTTGCCCTCCCAGGCATTGATCAAGACGGTGTCGCCGATTGCAAAGATCTCGGGATGATCAGGGATGCTCAGATCGTCCTTGACCTGTACGCGGCCAGCACGATCGGCCGGCGCGTCCAGCCATTCCGCGGCGGGTGAGGCGCGCACGCCCGCCGCCCAGATTCGGGTCTTTGCCTCGAGCAGCTTGCCGCCGAACACCACGCCCTCACGATTGATCTCGGTGACGGCCTGCCCCAGCACGACCTCGACGCCGATCTTCTCCAGCGAGGCCTGCGCGTAGGCCGAGAGATCGTCGGCGAAGCCCGCGAGCACGCGCGGCCCCGCTTCGATCAGCACCACGCGGGCCTTGGTCGTGTCGATGTTGCGGAAATCGCCGGGCAAGGTGTGACGCGCCATCTCGGCGATGGTGCCGGCGAGCTCGACCCCGGTGGGGCCGGCGCCGACGATGACGAAGGTCAGCCGCGCCGCGCGCTTCGCCGGATCGGTCTCGCGCTCGGCACGCTCGAACGCCACCAGGATGTGACGGCGCAGCGTGGTGCCGTCCTCCAGCGTCTTCAGGCCCGGCGCGAACTGCTCCCATTCGTCGTGGCCGAAATAGGCGTGGCGCGCGCCGGTGGCGAGCACCAGCGTGTCGTAGGGCACCTCGCTGCCGTCGTCGATCAGCACGCAGCGCCTTGCCGCGTCGACGCCGCTGACGGTCGCGAACAGCGTCGTCACCTCGGGCCTGTCTCGCATCAGGTGGCGGATCGGCCAGGCGATCTCGCTGGTGGCGAGCGAGGCGGTTGCGACCTGGTACAGCAGCGGCTGGAACAGATGATGGTTGCGGCGGTCGATCAGCGTGATCTCGACCGGCGCACCCGCAAGCCGGTAGGTCGTCTCCAGCCCGCCGAAGCCGGCGCCGACGATGACGACGCGATGCGGTGTCGTGGTCATGATGTGCCCTCGAATCTCGCTGCTCCACACCCCCATTTAAGTGCGGATCGGCCGCTGCGGTCCAATAGCTGTCATCAATCGCCGCATAGGCCGGATGTATCGATCGGGCGCGAAAAAGCGCCGCAGGCTCGGATCAGGCCTTGGCCGAAGTATGTAGAATTATATTTCTTGCCATCGCTGATTGGGGCGAAATATGGTGCAGCAGCGGCCGCTGAGCCATTGGCGGCGCGACAGATTTTGCGTTCAATAGAGACAGGCCCGGGGCGGCGATCACCCCGTTTTCCGGGACCGATAATAAGGAGGGGAGTGGTTATGAGGACGGCATTCTGGCTGGCGGGCGCGGCGGCGCTGGTGCTGGCGAGCCCGGCATTCGCCGGCGACACCATCAAGATCGGTTTCGTCTCGACCTTCAGCGGCCCGACCGCCGTGATCGGCAACGACATGCGCAATTCCTTCGAGCTCGCGCTGGATCACATCGGCCGCAAGATGGACGGCAAGCCGGTCGAGGTCATCTACGAGGATGACGGGCAGAAGCCCGATGTCGGCAAGCAGAAGACCGAGAAGCTGGTGCAGTCCGACAAAGTCGATTTCATCGTCGGCTACATCTGGTCGAACGTGCTGCTGGCCTCGCTGAAGACGGCGGTCGACTCGCAGACCTTCCTGATCTCGGCCAATGCCGGCCCGTCGCAGCTCGCCGGCGAGCTGTGCTCGCCTTACGTGTTCTCGACCTCCTGGCAGAACGACCAGACGCCGCAGGCGATGGGCCTCTACATGAACCAGAAAGGCGTCAAGAGCGTGTTCCTGATCGGGCCGAACTACGCGGCCGGCAAGGACATGCTCGCGGGCCTGAAGAACACGTTCAAGGGCGAGATCAAGGGCGAGGAATATACGGTTTGGCCGAGCCAGCTCGATTTCTCCGCCGAGCTCTCCAAGGCGCGCGCCTCGGGCGCGGAGTCGATCTTCGTGTTCTATCCCGGCGCCGCCGGCGTGCAGTTCCTCAACCAATATGCGCAGGCCGGCCTGAAGAGCACGATGCCGCTCTACACCGCCTTCACGGTGGACGAGCTGTCGCTGCCGCTGCAGAAGGAGAACGCGCTCGGGGTGCCCGGCGCGCAGGAATGGGTCAACGACCTCCCGAACGAGCAGAACAAGCGCTTCGTCGCCGACTATCGCAAGAAGTACACCGGCCTGCGCCCGACCTATTACGGCGCGCAATCCTATGACGCCGCCCAGCTCATCAACAGCGCGGTGGTCGCGGTGAAGGGCGACACCAGCAAGAAGGATGCGATGAAGGCCGAGATGGAGAAGGCCAACTTCAAGTCGCTGCGCGGCGCGTTCAAATACGGCAAGAACCACATCCCGGTGCAGAGCTTCTATCTCCAGGACGTCGTGAAGGACGCCGAAGGCCAGCTCTCGCTGAAGACGGTCGCGACCATCGTGGAGAACGACCAGGATCGTTTCCACGACAAGTGCAAGATGAAGTGAGGTGATTCCTCTCGCTCTCCCCGCTTGCGGGGAGAGGAATCTCAGCTCTCTCCTCCGTCATTGCGAGCGCAGCGAAGCAATCCAGAGTCTTTCCACGGAGGGATTCTGGATTGCTTCGTCGCTTCGCTCCTCGCAATGACGATGTGGAGAGAGCCTACACCCTTGGCATGCTCGCGGGGCGCACTTCTCGGGCCTGGGCTGCGAGCCTGATCCCGGCATTGGCCGCACCGAACCCCTGATAATCCCTGCGCTCGACGATCTCGAAGAAGAACCGCTCGTCGAAAATGTGGGTGTAGACCTGGAAGAATTCGCCGTCGCCCTCGCGGTCGTAGAGGATGTGGTTGGCGCGCAGCTGCGCCATCAGCTCGGGCGCGAGGTCGTATTTGGCTTCGATGTCGTCGTAGTAATTGGCGGGGATATCCAGGAAATCGGCGCCGCGCTTGCGCATTTCCGCGACCGCCGCAAAAATGTCCCGGCACGAGAACGCGACGTGCTGCACGCCCGAACCGAAGAACTCCGAGATGAAGCGTGCCGGCAACGTCCGGTTGGCGGATGAGCCGTTGAGCACGAAGCGCAGGCTCTGGTCGGCGTTGATGATGGCCTGGCTCTGCACGAGACCTCGGGGATCGGCGATCTCCATCTGCGGCAGGCGCTTGAGGTCGAGAATGCCGGTGTAGAACAACAGCCAGGACAGCATCTCGTCATAGGGCATCGACTGCGCGATGTGATCGACGGTGAGCAGCGCGTCCGCGGCTGCATCGCTCGGGACAGGCTCGAAATCCGTGTCCCAGTTCTTGCCGGCCTGGTCCAGGAAATACAGCAGGCTGCCGCCGACGCCGTGGATCGCCGGGATTTCCAATTCGCCCGGCCCGACCGGCTGGTAGAAGGTGCGCGCCTTCAGCATCTCCGCACGCTGCATGGCAAGGCCGGCATTGTCGACATCGAGCGCAATCGCGCAGACGCCGGGGCCGTGCGTCACATAGTGCGAATGCGCGAATCCGTCGGTCTCGCTGTTGATGACGAGCTCGACCTTGCCCTGCGACCAGCGCTCCACCGCCTTGCTGCGATGCGCGCCGGTCTTGCGGAAGCCGATCTGCGCGAACAGTCGGCCCAGCTCGCCCGCCTTGGTCTCGTTGACGGCGAACTCGATGAACCCGGTGCCGCGGCTCTTCGCTTTCGGTGCCAGCGGTTCGGCGGCGAATCTCGGCCAATCCGGCGCAAGCTGGTCCTCCAGCAGGATCAGCGAGCGCAGGCCGTCGAGCGCGGTCTGCGCGGCCGAGCCGGCGCGGAACTGGTCGTTGAAGATCTCCAGTGACAGCGGCCCGGCATAGCCGGTCGCCGCGATCGCCGCCATGAACTCGCCGACCGGCAGATCGCCCTGGCCGGGGAAGGAGCGGAAGTGCCGGCTCCACGACAGGATGTCGAGCTCGAGCTTCGGCGCGTCGGCAAGCTGGACCAGAAAAATCTTGTCGCCGGGGATCGAGGCCATCGCGCGGACCGGGAAGCCGGGTGCCAGCGCGTGGAAACTATCCAGGATGACGCCGATCGCGGGATGATCGGCGCGCCGCACGATCTCCCAGGCATCGCGGTAGTCGTTGACATGACGTCCCCAGGCCAAGGCCTCGTAGCCGACGCGCAAGCCCCGACTGGCCGCGCGCTCGCCCAGCTCACGAAAATCGTCCGCGGCGCGATCGATGCCACCGAGCGAGGCGGGCGAGACGTTGGAGCAGATCAGCAGCAAATCGGTGCCGAGCTCCTGCATCAGATCGAACTTGCGTTCCGCGCGGGCAAAATTGCGTGCGCGCTGCGGCTCCGGCATGCCCTCGAAATCGCGGAACGGCTGAAACGCGCAGATCTCGAGATTGAGCTCCTTGCAGAGCTTTGCGATGTCGCGCGGGCCGGCGCCGAACGACAGCAGATCGTTCTCGAAGATCTCGACCGCGTCGAAGCCGGCGGACGCGATGGCGCGGAGCTTCTCGTCGAGAGCGCCTGAGAGGGAGACGGTTGCGATTGAGCGCTTGTTCATGCTGCATTGTCCTCCATGGCACCGCCGAGGAAGAGCTGGCCGATGCGCGGATCGTTCAGGATGCGCTTGGCGTCGTCGACCATGCGGGTCTGGCCGAGCTCGAGCACGATGCCGATGTCGGAGATCTCCAGCGCCGAGCGCGCGTTCTGCTCGATCATCAGGATGGTGACGCCGCGGTTGCGCAGGCTCTTGAGGATGTCGAAGGTCTGCTGCACCATCAGCGGCGACAGGCCGATCGAGGGTTCGTCGATCAGCACCAGTTTTGGTTCGAGCAGCAGCGAGCGGGCGATCTCGAGTTGCTTCTGCTCGCCGCCGGACAGCGTGGAGGCCTGCTGCGTCGACTTCCGCCGCAGCGCCGGGAACAGGTCAAGTGCGGCTTCGATCCGCGCGGGCAGGTCGAGGCCCTTGCCGGCGGCGACGCCGCCGAGCTCGATATTGTGGCGCACCGACAGCTCGGGGAAGATGTTGCGGCCCTGCGGCACATAGCAGATGCCGGCATTGAGCAGCGCGCGCTGGCTCAAATTGGTGATGTCGCGGCCGGCAAAGCTGATCTTGCCCTCGCGCAGCTTCAACAGGCCGAAGATCGCCTTGAACACGGTGGACTTGCCGGCGCCGTTCGGGCCGATGATGGTGGTGATCGTGGCTTGAGGCACGGCAAAGGTCGTGCCGTTCAAGATCGTCATCTTGCCGTAGCCGCCGACGAGATTGTGAACCGAGAGGATGGGCTCGCTCATGATCGGCTCCTCAATGTCCGAGATAGGCTTCGATGACGGCAGGGTTCTTGCGGACCTCGTCGGGCCGTCCCATCGCCAGCACCTTGCCCTCCGCCATCACCATCACGCGCGAGCACAGCGACATCACGAATTCCATGTTGTGCTCGATCACGACGAAGGTGGCGTTCTTCTCGCGGTTGATCGCGACCAGCCGGTCCTTCAGATCCGCCAGCATCGACGGGTTGACGCCGCCGGCGGGCTCGTCGAGCAGCACCAGGCGAGGGCCGCCCATGAAGGCCATGGCGGCGTCGAGCAGCTTTTGCTGGCCATAGGACAATCCGCCGGCCGGCTCGTCGGCGAGATGATCGAGCTTGAAGAACCCGATCATCTGGTTAGCGGTATCAGTCAGTCCGGCATCGGAGCGGCCGACCAGGCGCGAGGCCATGTTGCCCTGGTGCTCCTGGCCGGCGAGGATCAGGTTCTCCCGGACCGAGAGCTTTGGAAACACCTGCAGCAGCTGGAAGGTGCGGCTGACCCCTAACTTGTTGAGTTCGGAGGGCCGGAGGCCCGTGACGAGTTTGCCGTCGAGCTTGACCTCGCCGCCTGACGGCGTGAGCTGGCCGAGGATGCAGTTGAATAGCGTGGACTTGCCGCAACCGTTCGGACCGATCAGGCCGAGGATCTCACCCTCGCGCACGTCGAAGGAGACGCCGTCGACGGCGCTGATCCCGCCAAAGTTCTTCTTGATATCGGTGACTTCGAGAACCGCACTCATTGCACCGTCTCCAGGCGGGATTTTGCGACGGCGCGTAGCGCGGAGGCCGCCTTGGTGCGGCGCTCGGCGAGATAGCGGTCGAGGATTCCCAAAATGCCGGTCGGCGACCAGATCAGCAGCAGCATCACCGCCACCGCGTAGAGCATCAGATAATAGCCCTCCGTGAAGCGCAGCCATTCCGGCAGCAGCACCGCGATCATCGCGCCGAGGAAGGGACCGAAATAGAAGCCCGCGCCGCCGACGATCACCATCATCAGAAGGTCGAGCGAGAGCGACAGATTGAAGGGCACGGGGTCGATATATTGCGTGAGCGGCGCATAGAGTGCGCCGGCGATGCCGCCGAGCGCCGAGCCGATCGCGAACGCCATCAGCGTGTAGCGCCTTGTGTCGATGCCGAGCGATTGCGCACGCAGCGGATTCTCGCGCAATGCCATGAAGGCGCGGCCCCAGGGCGAGCGGATCAGCCACCACACCGCCAGCGACACGATCGCGAGCGAGCCGAGGCAGACATAGTAGAATGGCAGCGGCTTGTTGGTCGCGAACCCGAAGATATGCGGACGCGGGATGTTGGAGATGCCGTAGATGCCGCCGGTGAGCCAGCTCTCGTTGCGGAACACCAGGAAGGCGAGGGTGGAGAAGGCCAGCGTGACGAAGGCGAGGTAGTGATGCTGCACGCGCAGTGCGGGATAGCCGAGCACCCAGCCGACCGCGAAGCTGAGCACGATGGCGACGACGATCGCCGCCGGCAGCGGCCAGCCATGGGTGGTCATGATCGCGGCCGCATAGGCACCGATGCCGACGAAGGCGCCCTGCGCCAGCGAGACCTGGCCGGCATAGCCGAGCGTGAGGTTGAGGCCCATCGCGGCGATGGTCATCACCGCCCATTGGCTCAGGATGAACAGGCCGTAGCGGTTGAAGTTCATGGGGACGATGATCAGGCCGGCGATGACGATCAGGCCGAGCGCGATCTTCAGGGGTTTGCCGAAGCTGATCATACCGTGCGCTCCTCGGCGCGGCCGAGCAGTCCTTGCGGCCGGAACAGGATGACGACGATCAGGAAGATCATCGGCACGGCGGCGCGGTACTGCGTCGAGACATAGGCGGCCGCGAGATTGTCGAGCACGCCGATCAAGAGGCCGCCGGCGATCGCGCCGCGCACCTGGTTGAAGCCGCCGACGATCGCCGCGATGAAGGCGGCCTGGCCCAGCACCTCGCCGGACGAGAATTTTGCGAGGTAAATCGGCGTGATCAAAAGCGACGCCAGTGCGACCAGGAAGGCATTGATCAGGAAGGTCAGCAGGATCATGCGCTCGACCGGCACGCCGATGATGCGTGCCACCGTCGGGTTCTGCGCCGCCGCCTGCATCTGGTGGCCGAGCGAGGTGCGATTGAGCAGCGCAGTCAGGCCGAACACCGCAACGATGGCGACGACGAGCACGCCGATGCTTTGCAGCGACACCGCGTGCCCGAGAATCGAGATGTCGCCGGTCGGCACGATCGACGGGAAGGGCGAGGCCTCGGCGCTGAAGAATTGTTTGACGGCCTCCTTGAGGCCGATCGCCAGCGCCATCGTCGCAATCGCCAGCGGCAGCACGCCATGGCGCATCATCGGGTCGACCAGCAGCAGCTTGAAGCCGAGTCCGAGCAGGATCATCGACAAGAGGATGCCGAGGATGATCGCGAGCCAGAACGGCGCACCGGCATGCATCGCCGCCAGCATCAGGAACGCCGGCAGCATCACGAACTCGCCTTGCGCGAAATTGATGGTCTGCGAGGTCTGCCACAGCAGCGTGAAGCCGACCGCCACCAGCGCATAGATCGCGCCGGTGGCCAGTCCCGCGACCAGAAGATCGAATAGGTTGGACATGTTCCCCTCTTTCCTCTCCCTCTCCCCGCCTGCGGGGAGAGGGTTGGGGTGAGGGGGAGTCTCCGCGCGGTCGCTAACAGTTGGACTCGTGGAGGCTCCCCCTCACCCGGATCGCATCTTCGATGCGATCCGACCTCCCCCCGCAAGCGGGGAGAGGTGAAAGACCGCGCGTCTCACTTCACCTTGGGCAGCACCTGCTTCACCACCTGCTTGCCTTCGACCACCTCGACCAGAAAACTCTGGCGGTCGATGTCGCCGGTCTCGCTGAAGGTGACGTCCATCAGGATGCCCGGCTCGTCCGCGGCCTTGATGGTGAGGCCGTGCAGCGTCTCGGCAAACTTCTTCGAGTCGACCTTGCCCATCTTCTCGGTGGTGGCTTTCACCATGTAGACGGCGAGATAGCCCTTCAGGCCGTTATGGTCAGGGACGTAATTGTACTTCTTGGAGAACTTCTCGCGGAACGCCTTGATCAGATCGACCGGCGCATCGGTGGTGAGGCCGACATGGCCGCGCGCGCCGTTGGCGGCATCGCCGGCAAGCTCGATCACCTTCTGGCCGATCAGCGTGGTCTCGCCCATCAATGGCGCGGTGACGCCTTGGCGCTTCAGCTCCTTCAGGATGCGCGCGCTCTCTTCCTCGTTCAGGTAGACGAACACGGCATCCGGATTGGCGGCCTTGATCTTGCCGACGTCGGCGGCGAAATCGGCCTGGCCCGCCTCGGTCGAGAGGTCGGCGACCACCTTGGAGCCGAGCCGGTCGAGCTCCTTGACGACGACGTCGCGTCCGCCGCGGCCGAAGTCGTTGTTGACCCAGACCACCGCGACCGTCTTCGCCTTCATCTCGTCATGGATGTATTTTGCGACCTTCGGCATCGAGGATTGCTGGCCGAACGAGGTGCGGAACAGGAATTTGTTTCCGGCCTGCGTCAGCTCGGCGGCTTCGCCGCCCATGATCTGCGCGATGCCCGCTTCGGCCGCGAGCGGCGCGGTGACCTTGACCGAGCCGGAATAGCCGGGCCCGAGCAGCACATAGGGCTCGGCGTCGAGCGCCTTCTGCACCTGGGCGCGGGCGACGCCGGGGTTGGATTGCGAGTCGGCATGGCTGACTTCCAGCTTGCGGCCGAGCACGCCGCCCTTGGCGTTGATCTCCTCGATCGCGAGATCGATGCCGTTCTTCCAGTTGGTGCCGACAGTGGCGCCGCCGCCCGAGAGCTCGGCGACGTTGGCGAGCTTGATGACCTGGGCGTGGGCGCTGGTTGCAGTCGCGAAGGCAAGCAGGGCGCCTGCCAGCAGGGTCGATTTCATGGTTTCTCCTCCCATTTTTCGTCGAGATTGTCCGCGGCCTTGTGTCGGCCGCTTCGGTTACGCAGCGTGATAGGCCGAGCTTCGTGCCGCCATCACCTCGTCGAATGCCTGTCCCATGATCTCGGTCGATGGGGCAAGGCCCGTGAACAGTTCGAAGGCGTCGGCCGCCTGGTAGATCGCGAGCTCCCGCCCGGTCATGATCCGCGCGCCCTTGGCTTGTGCCGCCGCCAGCAGCGGCGTGATCAGCGGCGAGTACACGGCGTCGGCGACCCACAGGTTTTCGCGCAGCAGCGAGGCTGGGACCGGGGTGTCCCGGTTCGGCAGCATGCCGACCGGCGTGCCGTTGACGAGGCCGGTTGCGCCACGAAGCGCGTCTTCCACGCTCGTAGCCACCCGCGCGCCGCCATGCCTGGCCAGCAGCGCGGCGAGTTTTTCGGCGCGTGCCGGCTCGCTGTCGAAGATTCGGAGGTCCGTCACTTTCAGGCTCGCCAGCGCAAAGGCAATCGCCTTGCCGACGCCGCCGGTGCCGATCACGGCCACCGCATTTCCGGAAGACGCCAGCAGCGGCGCGACGGCGCGGGCAAAGCCGGTCGTGTCGGTGTTGTGGCCGATCAGCCGGCCGTCTCTCACGACGACGGTGTTGACCGCCGCCATGGTCGCCGCAGCCGGTGCCAGCTCGTCGAGCAGCGGCACCACGGCCTCCTTGTAGGGAAAGGTAACGTTGACGCCGGCAAAGCCGAGCCGCCGCACGCCCTCGAGCATCATGCGAAGCCCCGCCGCATCGGCGCCGGCGACCTCGATGAGCTGGTAGTGGCCGCGCAGGCCGAGCGCCTCGGCGGCGCGCTCATGCATGGCGGGGGATGCGGAATGCGCGATCGGTGCGCCGATCAGGCCGGTGAGGAGCTTCTTGCTGGCGGCGTATCCGCGCTTGGACATGGTTCGCTATCGTCTCAAAGGGAACGTTCGATCCCGGCCATTAGCGGGGAAATCCCCGCAAGTCCAAGGGCAGTTCCTGCGGCGACGATAGCCTTTCCCTCGCCTAACACAATTACCCTTTTATCCGGCAAACCTAACATGATGTTATTTCTTCCGTCCGCGCGCGCCGCCGGCCTTGCTGTTGTCGCGGGACGGCTCGACCGCGCGCATCTCGGCGCGCAGCGACTCGATGAAAGACTCGGCATGGAGCGACAGCGGCGCGCCGCGCTTGACCGCGATGTAAGTGTCGAACCGCGTCGGCTCGGTGATCTTCAGAAGCTCGATCCCGGGATAGCCGCCATGGGCCACCGTGAACTGATCGATGATGGCGATGCCGAGGCCCGCCTTCACCAGCGCGCAGACCGTGGTGCCGAAGCGCGCGCGGATTGTGATGTTGTAGGCGAGACGGTTGCGCGCAAAGATCTCGGCCATGATCCGGCCGTAGGGATCGTTGGGATCGATGCCGATCAGCGGATAGCGGGTGATCTCGGCGGCCGAGACCTGCTTGCGGCCGGCGAGCTCGTGCCCCGGCGGCACGATGCAGTACAGCTCGCCCGAGGCCAGCGGCATGAAGTCGAGCCCGGAATGCTCCAGCCGGTAGCTCATCGCCACGCATTCGCCGCGGCCGAGCATGAGATAGTCAATGGCCTCCTCGAGCTTGAGGATGTTGATGTCGATGCCGAGATCGGGATAGCGGCGCCGGACGCGCTCGATCGCCCGCGGCACCATCACCTGCGAGATGCTCGGCACCGAGCCGATGCGCAACTCGGACAAGCCGCCGCGGCCGATCTTGGAGATGATCTCGGAGAGATCGTCGACCTTCTTGTAGACGCCGTTGATCTGCTCGAAGATATTCTCGGCTTCCGGCGTCGGGAAGTAACGCCCGTTCTGGCGCTGGAAGAAGCGGATGCCGAGCGAGCGCTCGGTGTATTTGACGAGGCGGCTGATCCCCGGCGCCGAGACGTTGAGCAGCTTCGCCGCACCGCCGATGGTGCCCGTCACCATCACGGCACGGATCACTTCAACCTGGCGCAGCGTCATCATGTTCATGGCACCCAAAAGAGGATCGCGGCGGCGATCATCTCACGAGAGCCGCGATGTCATCCAGCGGCAAGTGTGTGGATGTGGATGGAGGAGGGAAGTCGCTCTCGTGTCCCGGACGCGCTGCAGCGTGAAAAGCTGCTGCGCAGAGCCGGGACCCAGAAAGCCAGAGGGTAAGCTGCGGATAGATGGGCCCCGGCTCTGCAGCGCATCGTCAAGGTGACGCTGCGCTGCGTCCGGGGCACGAGAGCCCGGCCGGGCTCGCCAGCTTCTCCAATAAGAGTAACTTCGCTGTCAGATTGTTTCGACTAAAATCGGCCCATTCGAATGGAGGGGCTGCATCGTTGCGTGACCTGTCTCGTCGGCGTCGTCTAGCGCGGCTGTGTCCTAGCTCGCCGGCTCTTCCGGCAACACGCTCTCGGCCAGCTCCTCGCGCTCGCCTTCCAGCACCGCGCGCGCGAACTCGATGATCTTCTGCTTGTTTGCCGTTTCGCGGACGGCGAAAAACACGCGGTTCAATTCCAGGCCGAGCACACTGTTGAGGGCGATGTCCTCGTCTTCCATCGTGGTGTTCCCGCTTCGGTCGCTCAGGTGTATCGTGACGTCAATTCTGCCACAAGTAGTTTAAATCTTCAGGCCGATGAGCACCGGGAAACTACGGCCGCAGCGAATTGAGGCAGTCCCCAAATACGTGCTATACGAGGCGGTGTGGGGCAGGAAACGCACCGATGTCCGCCGTAGATTATGGCCGGGAGGCGCTCGACTTCATTGAAGGCTTGGGGACCTATCGCAAGGTGCCCGATGCCATGAATGCGCTCGAGACGGCGTTCGGTCGCTTCGGCTTCGAAACCATCATCGTGACGGGATTGCCCAATCCCGACCAGCGGTTTGCGCAGATGGTGCTTGCCAAGCGCTGGCCGGCGGGCTGGTTCAGCCTCTACACCCAGAACAATTACGACCGCTTCGATCCGGTGGTGCGGCTGTGCCGGCAATCGGTCAATCCGTTCGAATGGTCGGAAGCGCCCTATGACGCCGAACTCGAGCCGAACGCGGCCGAGGTGATGAACCGCGCCACCGATTTTCGCATGTCGCGGGGCTTCATCGTGCCGATCCACGGGCTCACCGGCTATGAAGCGGCGGTGTCGCTTGGCGGCGTTCATCTCGACCTCAATCCGCGCAGCAAGCCGGCACTGCACCTGATGGCGATGTATGGCTTCGACCACATTCGCCGTCTGCTCGAGCCGGCGCCTTATCCCTCGACGCGCCTCACCCCGCGCGAGCGCGAGGTGATCTCCTGGGCCTCACAGGGCAAGTCGGCCTGGGAGATCGGTGAGATCCTGCACATCACGCAGCGTACCGCCGAAGAGCATCTTGCAACTGCCGCGCGCAAGCTCGGTGCCGTCAACCGCACGCATGCGGTGGCGCTGGCGATTCGGAACAAGATCATCAATCCGTAAGCGCCGTACTGGGAAATTTCCCAATATCGAACCCGGCTCTTTTGGCAGAGTCTGCCCCCATTGAGGATGAATGGGGGTTTTCATGATTCACGCTATTTCTGCGGTAAATCGCCACCTGTATGAAGACGTGATCGAGCAGCATTTCCGGTTGCGCCACGATATCTTCGTCGAGGAGCGGCGCTGGGAGACGCTGCGCAGGCCGGATTGCCGCGAGATCGATTCCTATGACGACGAGGATACCGTCTATCTGCTTGCGCTGGAGGGGCGGCGCGTCATCGGTGGCCACCGGCTCTACCCGACGACCAAGCCCTCGATGATGAGCGAGGTGTTCCCGCATCTGGCGTCGGTACGCGGCTGCCCCGCGGATCCGCTGGTCTGGGAATGGTCGCGCTACTTCGTCGTGCGTGATCGCCGCGACGGCGCGCTCAACCTGCAACTGATGGCGGCGGTGCAGGAGTTCTGCCTCAACCAGGGGATCGCGCAGGTCAGCGCGATCATGGAGACCTGGTGGCTGCCGCGCTTTCACGAGGCCGGCTTCATGGTGACCCCGCTTGGCCTGCCCGCTCTGGTGGAGAATGCATGGACCATGGCGGCGACCATCGACATTCGTCGCGAGACCCTCGATGCCCTGCATGATCGTATCGGCATGACCTCGGTCGTGCGCCAGGACGGCCCGCGTCTGGACGCCGTCGCCCGTGCCAACCTTTGCGGCGCTGCTGCCGCGCAACGAAAGAGCGCCTGAGATGTCGAACATGATGCGGGACAGCCAGATCATGGCGCAGATCAGGGACGAGAATCTCGGCTACATGTCCGACATGGCGCTCGAGCTGGCGCAGATGGCGGAAGACACCGGATTGGCGACGCTCGCCTATCTGTTCCGGATGGCGGCGCTAGAGGCCTCGACGGCCAACAGCGTGCTCGCCGAACCGGGCGATCTTCCCCAGCAGATGACGTCGCACTAGGACGCAATCCTTCCTTACATTCTGACGAAGTCGCACCCTCTCGCCGGCCCGCCGGCGAGAGGGTTGTCGTTTGGGTGCGGCAGGTTGCCCCAGCCGGCACGGCAGCTTTCTTGCAGGAGCGTCTCGACCGCATGCATCGGCATGCAACAAAGTGCATGTTTGGTGTCGAATCGCTCTTGCCTCGGAACGATACTGCCATTACCCATTTTTCCGCCTTGAACAGGCAGGGGGAGCTCTTTCACTGATGGCGAACGTGTTCGAACATCGGCGCGACACCGCGTGCGCCTGAAAGAGTCTTGATGCTGCTCGTCGTCGAACAGTTCCTGAACGGATTGCAGTTCGGCCTGCTGCTGTTTCTGCTCGCCGCCGGCCTGACGCTGGTGTTCGGGATCATGGATCTCGTCAACCTCGCGCACGGCTCACTCTACATGATGGGCGCCTATTTCGCCGCGACCTTCGCGGCGTGGACCGGCAGCTTCCTGCTCGGGGCGCTGATGGCGCTGGGGGCCACGCTGGTGCTCGGCATCGTGCTGGAGATGAGCGCGCTACGGCATCTCTATGGCCGCGACCATCTCGACCACGTGCTGGCGACCTTCGGCCTGATCCTGTTCTTCAACGAAGCGGTGCGGCTGATCTGGGGCCCGGCCGGCCTTGCGCTGCCGCTGCCGGCCTGGCTCACGGTGCCGGTGCCGATCCTGCCCGGCATTCACTATCCCGCCTATCGGCTCGCCATCATCGTGGTGGCGCTGCTGGTGGCGCTGCTGCTCTATCTCGGTGTGATGCGCACCCGCATCGGCATGCTGATCCGCGCCGGCGCCTCAAACCGCGAGATGATCGGTGCGCTCGGCATCAACATCAAGCTGCTCTACACGCTGGTGTTCGGCTTGGGCGCCGCGCTCGCCGGCCTTGCCGGCCTGATGCAGGCGCCGATCCTCACCGTGCAGATCGGCATGGGCGAGAACATCCTGATCCTCGCTTTCGTCATCATCGTGATCGGCGGCATCGGCTCGATCCGCGGCGCGTTCCTGGCCGCGATCTTCGTCGGCATGATCGACACGCTCGGCCGCGCCTTCCTGCCCAATCTGCTGCGGCAGGTGCTGAGCGGCGCCGCGGCCTCCACCGCCGCGCCCGCATTGTCCTCCATGCTGATCTACCTGCTGATGGCGATCGTGCTGGTGGTGCGGCCGGAGGGGCTGTTTCCGGCCAACCGTCGATGAAGTCTTTCACTGTGAGCAAGGCCGTCACGGCCCTGATGCTGGCGGGCCTCCTGCTGCTGCCGCTCTATTCGCAGCTCTCCGGCAATATCTTCATCCTGACGCTGTTCACCCGCATCATCATCCTGGCGCTCGCGGCCGCGAGCCTCAACCTCATCATGGGTTTTGGCGGCATGATGAGCTTTGGCCACGCCGCCTATCTCGGCATCGGCGGCTACGCGGTCGGCATGCTGGCGCAGGAAGGCGTCGGCAGCGGCTTCATCCAGTTTCCAGTCGCGCTCGCGGCTTCCGCGCTCTACGCGCTGGTGATCGGCGCGCTGTCGTTGCGGACCCGCGGCGTCTATTTCATCATGATCACGCTCGCCTTCGCGCAGATGGCCTATTACGTCGCTTCGGGGCTGGCGCGCTACGGCGGCGACGACGGCCTCACCGTCTACAAGCGCAGTGACTTCTCCGGGCTGATCAACCTGTCGAACCGCACGCAGTTCTATTATCTCTGCCTCGCCTGCCTCCTCGGCGTCATCTTCCTGATCTGGCGGATCGTCAATTCGCGCTTCGGCCTCGTCGTACAGGGCCTGCGCTCCAACGAGCAGCGCATGCAGGCGATCGGCTTCCCGGCAAAACGCTATAAGCTGGTCTGCTTCGTCATTTCAGGCACGATGTGCGGCCTCGCCGGCGCGCTGCTCGCCAACAACACCGACTTCGTCAGCCCGGCCGTGATGTACTGGACGCGCTCCGGCGACCTCATGGTGATGGTGATCCTGGGGGGCATGGGCACGCTGTTCGGCCCGATCATGGGCGCGGTGGTGTTCCTGCTGCTGGAGGAATTCCTGTCGCAGATCACCGAATATTGGGCGCTGATCATGGGCCCGCTGCTGCTGCTGATCGTGCTGTTCGGCCGTGGCGGCATCATGGGCATGCTGGGGAGGGCCGGCCGTGGCTGAACCCTTGCTTCGCGTCGAAAAGCTGGTGCGCCGCTTCGGCGGCATCGTTGCGACGGATAACGTCTCGCTCGACGTCGCCGCGGGCGAGCTGCACGCCATCATCGGCCCGAACGGCGCCGGCAAGACCACGCTGATTAGCCAGCTGACCGGGCATCTCGAGCCGCATTCCGGCAGCGTCTCGCTGGCGGGGCGCGACATCACCTATTTGCCGGCCTATCGTCGCTGCGCGCTGGGTCTGGCGCGTTCGTTCCAGATCACCTCGCTGCTGCTCGATTTCACCGCCGCGGACAACGTCGCGCTGGCGGCGCAGGCCCATGCCGGCACCTCGTTCCGCTTCTTTGCCAATGCGCGCAAGGAGCGATCCTTGCGCGATGTCGCGCATGCCGCGCTCGATCGCGTCGGCCTGTTGCATCGCGCCGATGTCGTGGTGAACAGGCTCAGCCATGGCGAGCGTCGCGAGCTCGAGCTCGCGGTCGCGCTCGCGAGCAAGCCGAAGCTCCTGCTGCTCGACGAGCCGATGGCGGGCTTAGGCGTCACCGAATCCCAGCGCATGGTGAAGCTGCTCCAGGAGCTGCGCAAGGAAGTCTCGATCGTGCTGGTCGAGCACGACATGCCGGCGGTGTTTGCGCTTGCCGACCGCATCACGGTGCTGGTCTATGGCCGCGTCATCGCCTCGGGCGATCCGGCCGCGATCCGTGCCAACGAGGACGTCAAGCGCGCCTATCTCGGCGACCAGCACGTGGTGACGCATCATGGCTGACACGCTGCTCGAGGTTGACGGCATCGAGACCTGTTACGGCCTCTCCCAGGTGCTGTTCGGCCTGTCGCTGTCGATCAGGCCGGGCGAGATGGTCTCGCTGATGGGCCGCAACGGCATGGGCAAGACCACGACCATCCGCTCCATCATGGGCCTGACCCCGGCGCGCGCCGGCAGCATTCGTTTCGCGGGCGCCGAGGTCAGGCAGCTTCCCTCCTACAGGATCGCAAAGCTCGGCGTCGGCCTGGTCCCCGAGGGACGCCAGATCTTCCCGAACCTCACTGTGCGCGAAAATCTGGTCGCGGCCGCCGCCGACCGCTTCGGCAGCCCCAATCCCTGGACGCTGGCCGCGATCTACGTGATGTTTCCGCGCCTTGCCGAACGCGCCGCCAACATGGGCAACCAGCTCTCCGGCGGCGAGCAGCAGATGCTCGCGATCGGCCGCGCGCTGATGACCAATCCGAAGCTCCTGATCCTTGACGAAGCGACCGAAGGCCTCGCGCCGCTGATCCGCGAAGAAATCTGGAACTGCCTGTCGCTGCTCAAGAGCCGCGGACAGTCGATCCTGGTCGTCGACAAGAACGTCGACCACCTCGCCCGCATCTGCGACCGCCACACCATCATCGAGCGCGGCAAGACGGTGTGGAGCGGCACGTCCGACCAGCTGATGGCGGAACCGGATCTCCAGCACAAATATCTCGGCATCTGACGCGCGTTCCTGCCGACCGCGCGCAACGCGCAAGATTCTCTTCGAGCAAATCCAGTTTCGAATTCCTCCAAACCGCGCGCAGAGCTCTTGAGCGCGCCGCCGCCAGCGGTCAAACAAGCCGCGGCGTAAGCGGATTCGATGCGGGACTTCTACGATCAAATTGTCGGACGGCCTCAACACGACATCGGTTCCGCACAGCCCGGCGCTTCGACAGCGCAATGGCTGGATTTTCCGGGCTGCGTGTTTGTCAGAGGCGGGTTTCGAGCCGATGCCGACGGCACTGCGATCGCAGCGCCGGGCCTGTTCATCTCGGTCTCCGTTGATGGTGGCGCAGGCCGCGGCATTCTGACGCGCAGCACCGGCTGCGAAGGGCAGATGACGGCAATTGCCGTGCGCGAAACCTGCGCGGCGGAACGCGCGGTTCACTCCGGCGAGCGTTGCGCGATCGGCCTGGCGTTTCCCCAAACCTCGATCGATGGGCTCGGACTCGGCGATGAGTTTCGGGCGCTGTTTGCGAACGACGTCTCGGGCGCAGCGATCCTCTCTCTGAGGGCGTCTGCGCGCATACAGGCGGTCGCGGCAGAAATGTTTTCGCCGCCGGTCACCGGCAACGCGGCGCAATTGCTGCTGTCGGCGCATGCCGCCGAGATCGTGGTCCACGCCTTGTTCGGCGAGCGCGGCCGGATTGCGACCGATCCTGCCACCGATCTGCAGTGGACGCGGCTGCAATCGGTGAAGCAGCGGATGGACGCCGATCTCGCCTATCCCTGGAGCATCGACGAACTGGCGCGGAACGCGGGGCTGAGCCGCAGGTCCTTCAACCAGAAATTCCGGATGGCATATGGCCAGAGCGCGATCGACTATCTCAGGGCTCAGCGGCTCGATGCCGCACGTGCCTTTTTGATTCACCAGCGCTTGTCCGTCACCGAAGCGGCCTATCGGGTCGGCTACGCCCATCCGGCAAATTTCGCGACGGCTTTCCGCAGACGCTTCGGCCATTCACCGAGCCGCTATCAGTAAACTCGAAAGCCTCCACGTGTGATCAAAGGTGATTTGCGCGCGCGCAAAGGCGGCGGCCGCTTTGATCTGGTTACACCCGGGTTGTTGAACACGGAACTCGGGGAAGACGATGAGGCGGAACGACGGGCAGACGCTCGGCTGGGAACGGATGGTGAGAACTGGTCTGGGAGCGGCCGGTTTGGGAATGGTCCTGCACGCGACGCCCTCGGCGGCACAGGTCTCCGGAACCAATTCGGCTTCGACGGCCGGCACATTGCCTCCGGTCACGGTGGAGGCACCGAGCCAGGCGCGTCCGCGTGCCCAATCTGTCCAGCGCGCCTCACAATCGCAGCGGGGACGCGTCGCGACGCCGCGCAATGCCGGGTCCGGACAAGCCAGAAACGCGGACACGCGCGAGGTGGGTAGCGGCCGCGCCAACGCGTCGAGCGAGAACAGCTATGTCGCAAGCAGCAGCTCGGCAGGCACGAAGACGAACACCCCGCTGCTGGAGACGCCGCAGTCGATCTCGGTCGTGACCCGCAAGGAGCTCAACGACCGCGCCGTGCAGACGCTGACCGAGGCGGTCGGCTATGAACCGGGCGTCCGCATCGATGCCTCCGGCTACGATCCGCGCTTCGACGCCATCTCGATCCGCGGCTTCGACATCACCTATAACGGCGTCTATCTCGACGGCTTGCGCCTCGTCGGCGCCGGTCTCGGCGTGTTCAAGACCGAGCCTTATGGTGTTGACAGCATCACCGTGGTGCGCGGGCCGAGCTCGGCCCTCTACGGTCTCGGCTCGCCCGGCGGATTGATCGACCTGCAAAGCAAGCTGCCGACCAGCCAGCCGTTCCACGAGGTGCAGACGGTGTTCGGCGATCGCGAGCGCGTTCAGGGCAATTTCGATCTCTCGGGTCCGGTCGATCCCAACGGCCAATTTTCCTATCGGTTGACCGGCGTCGTGCGCGACGCCGACGTGTTCGTGCCCGGCGGCAAGGACAATCGTGTCTATGTCGCCCCCGCCGTTACCTGGAAGCCGGACCAATCGACGACCCTCACCATTCTCGGCGCCTACCAGAAATCGAAGACGCCGGGGTCGATGTTCACCTATTCCACGGGCACCGGCACGACCACGGACATCTTCACCGGCAGTCCGTCCTACAATTCGCTGGACCAGGAGCAGGGCCGCGTCGGCTATTTGTTCGAGCATGCGTTCAACAATGCCGTGACCGTTCGCCAGAAATTCCGTTATGTCGATGTCGATGCGGTCACCCGCTATGTCGGCTTTCTCGGGGCTCCCGTCGGCAATGTCGTCTCGCGCTACACCGGCTACGTCCACGACACGCTGCAATCGGCCATCATGGACAACCAGGTCGAGGCAAAACTCTCGACCGGTCCCGTGCAGCACACGCTCCTGGTCGGCACCGACTACACGGCGTCGAAATTCAACGACAAGCAGGGATTTGGCTTCGGCGTCTCCGACCTCAATCTGGCCGCGCCGGCCTATGTGCCGGAATCGATTCCGGATCCCGCGATCTCGTCCTCAACGCAGCAGCGGCAGACCCAATCCGGCGTGTATATTCAGGACCAGGCCAAGCTCGACCACTGGATCCTGACGCTGAGCGGCCGCAGCGACTGGGTTCGCACCACGGGCGAGGATCAGTTCGCGCTGACCCGCCAGCAGCAGTCCGAACAGGCCTATAGCGGGCGAGCCGGGCTGACCTATGTGTTCGATTCCGGGGTGGCGCCTTACGTTGCCTATTCAACCTCGTTCTTTCCCAATCTCGGCGTCGATCCCACAGGCGCCTTCTTCAAGCCCACCACCGGCAAGCAGACCGAGATCGGCGTCAAATATCAGCCGCTGGGGACGAGGAGCTTCATCACTGCTGCGGTGTTCGACCTGACCCAGAGCGGGGGCCTCGTCACGACCGGGACCGGCGTCACGGTCCAGCGCGGCGAGATTCAAAGCCGCGGCTTCGAATTGCAGGCGCTGGCGAGCCTCGGCGGCGGTTTCGACATCACCTCGTCCTACACCTATCTCGACATGGTCACCAAGCAGGCCGGCGACAGTGCGCAGATCGGCAAGTTTCCGTCGGGCAATCCGCCGCACACCGCGACGCTGTGGGGCAACTATGCCCTGCCGCTGGCCGGCCCGTTTGCCGGGCTGAGCATCGGTGGCGGCGTGCGTTACATGTCCTGGAGCTATGGCGACGATCTGAACACGTTCAAGAACAGCTCGGTGACCTTGGTTGATGCTGCGCTGAAATATGATTTCGGCCAGGCGGCGAAGGAGCTGAAGGGCCTTCAGTTCCAGGTCAACGCCAAGAACCTGTTCAATCTGCACTACACGACGTGCCAGGTCGGATATTGCTACCGCGGTGCACCGCTGACCGTCATCGCAACGCTCGGCTATCGCTGGTGAGTTTCCCGCGGGACGGAGGCGGTCGGAGGATCACCATGGATCCCTTGACGGTGCAGTTCGCGGATGACGCGGGCTTCGCCCGGCGACTGCCGGCGTTTGGCTTTCGGCGCTTTGGTCAACCCGTCTTACCTGGTTCGACCTGCCCGCTGTTAGCGCGATAGACGGTGCGTGCCGATCTCGATCAGGGTGGACCGGCAGGACAAGCGGTAGATCAGACTGAACAATTGATCCCACATGACCGAACTCCACTGTTGATCATGGAACGGTAATCTGGACCCCGTCTCTTTCCGGCAGTTTTCGAGGCGCATGAAAAACGGCTTCTTCGCAGAGCGGAGTGATGTCGTCGGAACAGGGAGGACGAAGTCGCCTCACGCCGATGTGAGGCATATCCCTATCAAAACACCTCGAAATATTCGCGGTGCTCCCAGTCGGTCACCTCGGACAGGAAGCGGTCGATCTCGGCGTTCTTGATGTGGGTGTAGTAGTCGACGAACTCGGGCCCGAATTTCTCGCGGAAGAATGGATCGTCCTTCAGCGCGCTGACTGCATCGCGCAGCGATTTCGGCAGCAGCGGCGCCTTGGTCTCGTAGGGCGTGTCGGCGGAGGGACCGGGATCGAGCTTGCGGTCGACGCCGTCGAGGCCCGAGAGGATCTGCGAGGCCATGTAGAGATAGGGATTGGCGGCGGGCTCGCCGATGCGGTTCTCCAGGCGCGTTGCGGAATCATTGGCTCCGCCGAGCACGCGGATCATCACGCCGCGATTGTCGCGGCCCCAGATCGCGCGGTCCGGCGCCAGCGAGTAGGAACGGTAGCGCTTGTAGCCATTGATGGTCGGGGTGGTGAACACCGTCGAGGCACGGGCGTGCTCGAGCAGGCCGGCGAGGTAGGCCTTGCCGAACGCGCTGAGCGGCTCGCCGCCGTCTTTCACCATGAACAGATTCTCGCCGCTCGCGCGCGAGACGATCGACTGGTGCAGATGCCAGCCGCTCGCGAACACATTTGGCAGTTTCGGCCGGCACATGAAGGTGGCGTGATAGCCGTGACGGCGCGCGATCTGCTTCACGGCGCTCCGAAACAGCACCATGTTGTCGGCGGGCTCGATCCCCTTCCGCGGCGCGAAGGTGAATTCGCACTGGCTCGGCCCGAACTCGACCTCGACCGAGCGCAACGGCAGCCCGAGCGCGACGATGTCGCGGCGCAGGATCTCCAGCACCGGCTCCATCTGATCGAAGCGCTGCTCGGTGAGATATTGATAGCCGTGGCTGAGCAGGCTCACTGATGGTGGCGTGCCCGGCTGGCCGGCGTCCTCGGGCCGCATATGCGGGTCGTCGAGCCTGAAGATGTGGAATTCGACCTCGAGCCCGGCGACGAAATCGTGTCCGCGCGTGCCGAGTTCGTCCAGCGCGCGCTTGTAGAGCCCGCGCGTCGCGAACGGCACCGGGCGGCCGTCATTGAAGTAGAGGTCGCACAGCACCCAGCCCGTGGTCGGCGCCCACGGCAAAACCCGAAACGTGGTGGGGTCGGCGACCATCAGCACGTCGGCCGCGCCCTCCATCTCCTTCATGCCGAAACCGCCGCCCGCGGTGAACACCGGGAATACCGTGCGGTGCGAAGTATCCTTGGCCAGCATGGTGGTGGTGATGGAGCAACCGCTCTCCAGCGAGGCGATCGCCTCAGAGGCGATGATGGTCTTGCCGCGCAAGATGCCGTGCTGGTCGGGGAAGGCGAGCCGGATGACCTCGAGATTCTTCTCCTCGACGATGCGGCGCATGCGCGACGCCGCGTCCCTCTGCTCATCCGACCACAGCGCATGACGCGCGACGAAAGTCACTTTGCTCGTTCCTTCTCGCTCGATGAGAGTATAGCGCGCACTGTCATCGTCCGCCTTGTGCGCGCTGCGCACTGGGGCGGACGATCCAGTATTCCAGAGACGGCAACGTATCCACGAGAAGCCGCGGCGTACTGGATGCCCCGCTTTCGCGGAGCATGACAGCGGAGAATGTGGAGCCGCCGTTGCGACCCACCCTACGGGTCCGGTGCACGAACGTCACTCCGCCGCCGTCAGCCGGTGCACGTTGTCCGCGATCTCCTTCGGCACCGGTGCGGCCCAAGGTGCGCCGCGGCGGCGCTTGACGTCGACCTCCATCCAGTAGAGCTCCCACCCTTGGGTCGGCCCGATGCCGTCCATGGTGGCCGGTCCCTGGATGCTGCGTGCTCTGCTCTCGTCCAGGAACAGCATCGGCTTCTCGCCGCCAGAAACCTTCTCGATCTCCTGTCGCAGCAGGCGGCGATATTGCACGATCGCCTTGTCGCTCGAGCCGAGATGCTCCTTGGTGCGGTCCTGAATCGCGCCCATCGATTCCACCGCCCATTGGTCGTGGACGTTGATGTCGGTGCCCATGCCGGTATAGGTCGCGGTCTGCTGCTCGTGCGGATCGAAACCGTAATCGTTGCTGCGGTTCTTGCGCGAGACGTAGTCGGGCAGCTCATAGAGCTCGAGCCGCTGGTCGCGCATCTTCTGCTTGTCGACCGGGTTCGAATAGCTGGTGAAGACCGCGTACCAGTAGCAGTTCTCGTCGTCGATCGGCACGTGCCACTGCGTGATCGTCATCTCCGTGCTCATGGGAATGACGAAGCCGTGCGGGAAGAGCTGGTTGGTGACGCGCACATGGGTGCGCTCCTCGTCGATCTCGCGCAGCGCGATCAGCCGCAGGCCGTATTCGGTGTGCTCGACATTGATGATCGGGCGGTCGTATTCGCGCAGGATTTTCGTCATCGGCAGGTCGGAGCCCGCGGAGGCGCCGCGGAACTGCTTGCCGTAGGCGGTCGAGGTGTCCTCGTCCTCGAAGAAGCGGTGCAGATAGGAGGCGTGCGCGGGGTCGATGCCGACCTCGAGCGCCTGCAGCCAGTTGCAGGCCATGTGGCCCTTGAACGCAAAGGTGTGCGTGCCGGGCGCGACGAAACAGTCGAGCTCCGGAAAAGCCGGCGGCTCACCCTCACCGAGATAGGCCCAGAGGATGCCGCTCTTCTCGACCACGGGATAAGAGCGCTGGCGGATGTTCTGGCAGAGCTTCGAGTCCTTCGGCTCGGCCGGCGTCTCGATGCACTGGCCGGTGGCGTCGAACAGCCAACCGTGGAAGGCGCAGCGCAGACCGCCATGCTCGAGCCGTCCGAACGCGAGGTCGGCGC
Source organism: Bradyrhizobium sp. 23AC (assembly GCF_054863025.1). Taxonomy (NCBI): domain Bacteria; kingdom Pseudomonadati; phylum Pseudomonadota; class Alphaproteobacteria; order Hyphomicrobiales; family Nitrobacteraceae; genus Bradyrhizobium; species Bradyrhizobium sp. 23AC. The sequence continues at coordinate 428,753 of NZ_JAVAYN010000001.1, read as the reverse complement.
CGCGATGCGCGCAGTGGCGGTCGATCAGGCCGTAGCGTCCGGTCTCGTCGCGAAACAGCACTAGATTTTCGCCCAGCAGATTGACGGGACGGATCGGACGATCCCCTTCGAGCTCATCCACCAGCGCCGCCGGCTGCCAGTAGCTCCGCATCAGCTTTCCGCAGGGGTCCTTCGGACCGGTGCGGGTGATCAGGTCGTTCTGCTCCTGGCTCATCATGGCAGTAGCATCCCTTTGTGGAGTGGCGTTTGTTCGCCTATTGAACGAATGGGCGAATTATGACATGCCTTGGAGCAGCAGCAAGCACTATTTTGCAGGATTGTCCCGTCACCATGCCCAAACTGAAGCGGAGCGAGACCGACGAGCGCGCGACGGATTTCGTCGAAGCGCTCGATCGCGGCCTGCGCCTGCTGCAATGCTTCGGCGCGACGGCAGGTCCGACGACGCTGAGCGATCTCGCCCGCGCTGCAGACCTGCCGCGCGCCACCGCCCGGCGTATGCTGTTCACGCTCCAGCGCGGCGGTTTTGTCAGCGGCGATGGCAGGCTGTTCACGCTGACGCCGCATGTGCTGACGCTTGCTGCGTCCTACTTGCGCTCCAACCAGCTCGTCGCCGTGCTTCAGCCGGTGCTCGATCGCGTTGCGACCGCGGCGAACGAAATCTCCTCGCTCGCGGTGCTCGACGGCAATGACGTCGTGTTCATTGCCCGAGGCAGCCCGGCGCGCGTGTTCTCGGGCGGATTGGAGATCGGCTACCGCCTGCCGGCGTTCTGCACCTCGGTCGGCCGCGCCATGCTCGGCCAGATCGACGATGCCGACCTTGCCGCGCGCCTGAAAGCGATGACGCGCGAGGCGCTGACGCCGCAGACGGTCACCGACGCCAAGGCGCTGCTCGCGCGCATCGTCGCCGACCGCGCGCAGGGCTATTCACTGGTCGACCGCGAGGCCGAGCCGCATTTCCGCTCGATCTCGGTTCCGGTGCGCCGCTACGACGACGTGATCGTCGCCGCCATCAACATGGGCGCCCATGTCGACCGTGTGCCGGCGCAGGAGCTGCTCGACCGCTTCCTGCCGCTGTTGCGGGAAGGCGCGGACTCCGTGCGTTCGCAACTGCTCTAGCTGTAACCCGGGTGAGCGTCGCGATACACCGGGGAAGCATCGCAAGACCCCGGATGTCGCTTCGCTGATCCGGGCTACAGGACTATAATGCCCGCAACGCAAGAACCCAGGGAGCACGCCATGCAACATACCATGGTTCCCAGTGATCGCGTCGAGCACGTCGCTGTGTACGGTGTCGACGGCACGAAGCTCGGTACGATCGAGCGATTGATGCTCGACAAGGTCAGTGGAACGGTCGCTTACGCGGTGATCAAGACCGGCAGGTTGCTCGGGACACATCACCATTATCCCGTGCAGTGGACCGCGTTGAAATATGATCCGGGACGCCAGGCTTTCCAGGTCGAACTGACGCCGGAGCAATTGAGCAGCGGTCCCTGCGAATTCGATGGCGATGAGTTCGATTGGGGCGACCGCTCGCGGCCCTACCAGCATCCGAACTACTGGTCGATCTAGCAAGTAAGACGGCCCGGCCGCCCGCATTCTCGGCGCGGATGCGGCTGGGCCCGAGCCGCAGCCGCCGAGCAGTGGCTGACGTGAGCGTCCACCTATCCGGCGAGCGGCTGTTCGCCGACCTTGGGCCAATAAGTGCCAAAGCTCCAGAGGCCGCCCTCTGGATCGCGCGCGGCGAAATCGCGGCTACCATAGTCGGTTGTGTAGGGCTCCATCTCGATCTGTGCTCCAGCGGCTTTCACCCTCTCATAGAGCGCGTCGGCATCATCAACGGCCAGATAGACGGCATCCGTCCGCCGGCCGCCGATGTCACCAACTTGTTTGCCGTAGGCGTCGTCGCGATGCGCGCCAAGCATGAGGATCGACGATCCGAACGCCAGCTCGGCGTGAATGACCGTGCCCTCGTTGCGGTACACCACGCGTTCGGCGAAGCCGAGAACGTTCTTCAGCCAGGCGATCATCGCCTCCGCATCCTTGCAGCGCATGGTGTGGTAGAGGCGCGGCGCTTCATAGCCGTTCGGCTGGTTCATGAAACTCTCCAGGTTCGGTACAAGACGTTCGATGCAAGTGCTTGCAAGCTTGCTGCAGAGCTGACCCTAGTTCGGATCACGGCGGCCGGCTTGAACAAATGGGACTTGACCGTCTCGCGCCGTCTGGCCGCTGTTTTGGCGCTAGCCCCCGCCATCGCGCATCAGGCGAGGATCGACGACCTCCAGCCGCGCGGCCCATCCGGTCGGCGTCTCGCCGCTGAAGATCCGGAAATCGCGCGCGAGATGTGCCTGGTCGGCATAGCCGGCGTCCGCGGCAATTGCCGCCCAGCCGCCCGTGCCGTCCGTCCGGGCCAGCGCGCAGGCTCGATGAAAGCGCAGCATCTGCGCCAGCGTTTTCGGCGCAACGCCGATCTCGTTGTGGAAGCGGCGCGTGAGATGCTTGCGGCTCCAGCCGATGTCGGAGGCGATGTCGGCGATCCTGACCGCGCCCGCGCCTCGCCAGAGCGTCTCCAGGGCGAATGCAACCGCAGGCGAGGGCTCGTGCACGGCGCGGCGACGCACGAAGTCTTCCACGATCTCGAATCGCCGCTGCCAACCGACCGCGTCGGCCACCCTGGCGCGGAGGTTCTCGCCATCCCGTCCCAGAATGTCGTCGAGGCCGACCATGCGTGCGGTCAGATCGGGCACGGCGCCTCCGAAGAAGCGATACGCCCCGAGCGGCGTGAAATCGACCTGAACGCATTCGGCGCGGCCGTCGGATTCGATCACGACCGGCCCGGGAAACAGACCCGCCGCGAAACTCGGCTGCGCGTCGGCACGATCTGGTTGGTGTCCGAGGGCAATACGGAAGGGCGTTCCCAGATTCACCAGGAGAGGCAGCGCCAGCGGCGCGGCGTGCCGGAAGGCCGCCAAGCCGAGGCCGCGCTCGCGGTAGAACGAGATGCTGGAGATCAGCCGCGCAAGGCGCGGCGAGGCCGGTCGACGGATGACATCGGCAGGTGCGTCCATCGTGCGTCTCATTCGTTCGCGCGCAGCATGGCGCCAAGTTTATCGGCACGTTTGCAGTGTCGTAGCCCGGGTGAGCGAAGCGATACCCGGGAAAGTCATGGCGAGTCCCGGATGTCGCTTCGCTCATCCGGGCTACGGCTCCGCGCTCTACTGCGCTTCCGCCTCGCGCTCCATGTCGCGGCCGGACAGATCCTCGCCCTGCATGTTGGCGTAATCGCGCGCCATCTCGCGCATCAGGAATTTTGCGGGCACGTCGTGATAGGTGCCGCGGTCGTTGACATATTGCATGTAGGTGCGGCCTTCTCCGTCGAAGGGATGCAGTAGCGCGTCGGTATGGCCGTCGAAATCGAGCGGGGCCACGCCGACCTTGGCGCACAGCGTGTCGTTGAAGGTTGGCGTCGCCTTGCGCCAGCCGCCATCGACATGCACCTCCGTAAAGCCGTGCCAGGTGAAGATGTCCGTGCCCATGCTCGCGCGCAGCTTCTCTGTGGTGAGGTGGTTCTTCACGTCCGCAAAGCCGACCCGTGCGGGAATGCCATGCACGCGGCAGGCGGCGGCATAAAGCGCGGCCTTGCCGACGCAATAGCCCTGGCCTGCGGCGAGAACGCTCGAAGCACGAAACGTCTCGGCGACACGCATGCTGACATAGGGATTGTAGCGGATACCGTCGCGCACCGCCTTGTAGAGCACGCTCGCCTTCTCGCGCGCGCTCGCATCCGCGCGCACCGCGTCGGCCGCAAATTGCTGCACGGCCGGATGATCGCTGTCGATGTACTCGCCGGGATCGGTGTAGAGACGGCGGATAGTATCGGGAAGGATATCGGTCATGCCGGGAGCTTAGCAGGCGATCGCCGCGGAACTCAAATCACGCGATACGGTCCATGATGCGCCTTCGAATTGCGTCGAGGCGCTGCCGCCCTCTCACTGCCGGTTGCGCATCCAGTCGGCGAGGCCCGATATCGCCTTGTCGAGCTCCTGCCGCGCCGCCGTGTCGGTGACCGTCTCCTCCATCGCGCCGCGCATGCAGAGCATCCAGGCATCGCGCTCGGCATCGCCGATGGCAAAGCCGAGGTGGCGCTGCCGCAGCCGCGGATGGCCCTTCTCGGGCGTGTAGAGGCGCGGTCCGCCGGTCCATTCGCTCAGGTAGCGCTTCAGCACGTCCCTGATCAGGCCGAGATCGTCCGCATGCATTGCGCGGATCACCTGCGCCTCAGGCAGCGTGTCCATGCGGTCGTAGAAGCGGTCGACGAGGGCGTCGATCGTGGCGCTGCCGCCGATCCGCTCGAACATGGAGGTGGTGACGTCGGTGGAGCTCATCTCTACAGCGCCACGCTGCGCAGGCCAAAACTGCGGGCTTCGTTCTGCAGCACCGGCCGCACCGCATCGATCAGCCGTGCGGCTGCCGCATCCACGCTGAGTCCCGCGGTATCCACCACCGCCGTCGCGCGCGAGTACAGCGGCTCGCGGCTGAGCAGGATGTTGCGCAGCTCCGCCATCGCGGAGCGGTCGTCGGCCATCGGGCGCAGGTCGCCCTGGCGACGGACGCGGGCCATGTGCTCTTCGGGCTCGGCCTTCAGCCAGATCGTGTAGAACGAGGTCAGGATCTGGTCGAAAGTCAGCGGCTCGGAGACGATGCCGCCGCCGGTCGCCAGCACCATCAGCTCGTTGCGCGCGAGCAGCTGCTGCAGCGCTGCCTGCTCCATGCGGCGAAAGCCTTCCTGGCCGTACAGCGCGATGATCTCGGCGACCGAGAGGCCGTTCTGCTGCTCGACCTCCTTGTTGAGCTCGACAAAACTCCAGCCGACCTTCTTCGCCAGCATGCGCCCGAGCGTCGACTTGCCGGCGCCGCGCAGGCCGATCAGCGCGATGCCGCAGAACGGCGCACGCCGCGGCGCGGAGGCGCTGCCGCCGGCGAGCAGATCTTTTGCCTGCGCGATCTGCGCAGGCGTGGCCTTGCGCAGCAGGTCGCGAAACATCTGCCAGTCCGGCGTCGGATCGGCACTGGGAAGCAGGTCTTCGAGATGCGCGCCCATCGCGTCGGAGACGCGGCGCAGCAGCACGATGGAGACATTGCCCTTGCCGCTTTCGAGCTGCGCGATGTAGCGCTCCGAGATCCCAGATACCTTGGCGAGCACTTTGCGCGACATGCCGCGCAACGCGCGCATGGTGCGCACGCGCTGGCCGAGCTGTTCGAGGAAGCGGGATTCGGCGTCGGGACTTTCGGTCATGAGCCTTCTTTAAGGGATGTCTTTTTGAAGGATGTCCTGCGGCGCATTTTAATGAAACATAATGCCTGCTAGCATTGACAGCAAGCCGCTGCGGTGTCTTTCTATGAATTATAATTCTAAATTCGGGGAGAAGTCCGTGAGCGAGGGATCCTATAACGCGGTGACCTGGCTGCTCGACCGCAACGTCAGGGAGGGCCGGGGCAACAAGCTGGCCTTCGACGACACCGTCTCGCGGCTCACCTATGGCGAGCTGCAGCACCAGAGCTGCCGCGCCGCCAACATGCTGCGCCGGCTCGGCGTCCGCCGCGAGGAGCGGGTGGCGATGATCATGCTCGATACGGTCGACTTCCCGATCGTGTTCCTGGGTGCGATCCGCGCCGGCATCGTGCCGGTGCCGCTGAACACGCTGCTGACCGCGGACCAATACGCCTACATCCTCGCCGACTGCCGCGCGCGCGTCCTGTTCGTCTCCGAGGCGCTCTACCCTGTTATCAAGGACGTCGTCGGCCGCATGCCCGATCTCGAGCATGTCGTTGTGTCCGGCGCCAAGCAGAACGGCCACAAGCAGCTCGCGGAGGAGATCGCGGGCGAGAGTGATCAGTTCACCACCGCCGCGACGCATCCGGATGAGCCGGCGTTCTGGCTCTATTCGTCCGGCTCGACCGGCATGCCCAAGGGCGTGCGCCATATCCATTCCAATTTGCAGGCGACCGCCGACACCTACGCCAAACAGGTGCTCGGCATTCGCGAGAGCGACGTGTGTCTTTCAGCGGCCAAGCTGTTTTTCGCCTATGGGCTCGGCAATGCGCTGACCTTCCCGATGTCGGTCGGCGCCAGCGTGATCCTCAACAGCGAGCGCCCGACGCCGGCGCGCATGTTCGACCTGATGAACCGCTACAAGCCGTCGATCTTCTATGGCGTGCCGACATTGTTCGCGGCCATGCTCAACGACGAGACCATGAAGGCCGAGCGCGGCGGCGGCGCCTTGCGCATCTGCACCTCGGCCGGCGAGGCGCTGCCGGAATCCGTTGGCACCAGCTGGAAGGCGCGCTTCGGCGTCGACATTCTCGACGGCGTCGGCTCGACCGAGCTGTTGCACATCTTCCTGTCGAACGCGCCCGGCGACATCAAATACGGCTCCTCCGGCAAGCCGGTGCCGGGCTATGCGGTGCGGCTCGTCAATGAGGCCGGGCAAGATGTTGCCGACGGCGAGGTCGGTGAGCTCCTGGTCGATGCACCCTCGGCCGGCGAAGGCTACTGGAATCAGCGCCACAAGAGCCGCCGCACTTTTGAGGGACCGTGGACCCGCACCGGCGACAAATATGTAAGGGATGCGGAAGGCCGCTACACCTTCTGCGGCCGCGCCGACGACATGTTCAAGGTCTCCGGCATCTGGGTCTCGCCGTTCGAGGTCGAGAGCGCGCTGATCACGCATCCCGCCGTGCTGGAGGCCGCCGTCGTGCCCGAGGCCGATCCGGAAGGGCTGTTGAAGCCAAAAGCCTTTGTCGTGCTGCGGCCGGGCGCGACGACGAGCGATCTTCAGGAAATGCTGAAGGAACACGTCAAGCAGAAGATCGGCCCGTGGAAATATCCGCGCTGGATCGACGTGGTGGAGTCCCTGCCGAAGACGGCGACGGGAAAGATCCAGCGGTTCAAGCTGCGGGAAGGGGCGAATTGAGATCGCACATGTTGTGCTGCGCGGTCACCACGAACTCCGCTGCGTTCCCTCCCCCACAAGGGGGGAGGGAACGACTGAGCGAGTGGCGCGTGATCGCGTCCCACGATGCTACGACGGAAGAAGAGCGCAATCATGACCAACCTCACCCCCACCGGCTTCCTCAGCATCGGCGGCGCCAGCCTCGAATATAAATGGCTCGCGCCCGCATCGGCCGACGCACCGACCATCGTCATGCTGCACGAAGGCCTCGGCTCGGTCGGGCTCTGGGGCGATTTCCCCGAGAAGCTGCAGCAAGCCACCGGTGCCGGCATCTTCGCCTATTCGCGCGCCGGCTACGGCCAGTCGAGCCCGGTGACATTGCCGCGGCCGCTGGACTACATGCAGCGCGAGGCGCTGGACGTGCTGCCGAAGCTGCTCGATGCGATCGGCTTCAGGCGCGGCCTGCTGCTCGGCCATTCCGACGGCGCCTCGATCGCGACGATCTATGCCGGCGCGCATCAGGACCACCGCCTGAGCGGCCTCGTGCTGATCGCGCCGCATTTCATCGTCGAGGACATCTCGGTGAAATCCATCGCGGAGATCAAGACGAGCTTCGAGACCACGGACCTGAAGGCCAAGCTGGCGCGCTGGCACAAGGACGTCGACAACGCCTTCTACGGCTGGAACGGTGCCTGGCTCGATCCGAAATTCCGCGACTGGGACATCTCGGAATATCTGGCCTATATCCGCGTTCCCATGATGGTCGTGCAAGGTGCTGGCGACCAATATGGGACACTGCGTCAGGTCGAAATTGCGCAGGAAGAGTGTTACTGTCCGGTAGATTTTAAAGTCATTTCAGACGCGGGCCATTCCCCGCATCGTGAAGCGCCGGGGGCGACGCTTGACGCGATTGAGCAGTTTGCAAAAGCGGCCCTGCGCGACGATCAGGGACTCCAGGTACGCGCCGCATGACCATGCGGAGGCACATCCATGAATGTGCCTTCACATGCGACCGGCCAATTGCCATGGCCGCAATGGGCCTATGTCCCGGGGGAGACCGGCGCCATCGAGGCCGATGACGAAACGCTTCGCTTGGCCAAGGCGCTGGTGCCCTCGGCCTTTCGCGGCTACGTGCCGGCCCGCCATCCGGCGCTGCGCTACGGCCTCGCGCTCAACGACCGCGGCTATTTCTGGGAAGCGCAGGAGGTGCTGGAGACGGTGTGGGCCGCAGCCCCGCAGAGCGGCCGCGAACGCATTCTGCTGCGCGCCTGCATCCACATCGCCAATGCCAATCTGCGGCTGCGCATGCAGAAGGCGCATTCGGCCGCGCGGCTGTTCGGCGACGCTCTGACCGAGCTGCGGGCGTTGAGCGCGCGCAAGGTCGCAAGCGGCGGCGACGGCTTTGTCGAGAGCTTTCCGGTCGCGGCCCTGGTGGCGCTGCTCCAGGCGAAGATCGGCCGCCCGCAGCTCGCGAAGGCCGACTGGATCGCGCTGGGTGCCATTGTGCGGTCCTGGCCGACTGCATGAAACAAAGTGCATGCATCGGCGGTTGAGGGCTAGACGCATCCAAAAAGATGCACTATTGTGCATCTAACGGTAAACCAAAACGAGCTCAAGGGTGGCCCATGGCCGGGGAAGATCGGCGCCTCGCAGGCGGCGCGACATTCATCGATTTCCAGACCGAACCGTCCCGCTACAAGCACTGGAAGCTCGCGGTCGACGGTGACGTCGCGACGCTGACCATGGACGTCGACGAAAATGGCGGCCTGTTCGAGGGCTATCTGCTCAAGCTCAACTCCTACGATCTCGGCGTCGACATCGAGCTGGCGGATGCGGTCCAGCGGCTGCGCTTCGAGCATCCGGAAGTGAAGGTCGTGCTGATGCGCTCGGCCAAGAACCGCGTGTTCTGCGCCGGCGCCAACATCCGCATGCTCGCGGGCTCGACCCATGCCCACAAGGTGAACTTCTGCAAATTCACCAACGAGACCCGCAACGGCATGGAAGATTCCTCCGAGAATTCCGGCCAGCGCTTCATCACCGTGGTGAACGGCTCCGCCGCCGGCGGCGGCTATGAGCTGGCGCTTGCGACCGACCACATCATCCTCGCCGACGACGGCTCGTCGGCGGTCGCTTTGCCCGAAGTGCCGCTGCTTGCGGTGCTGCCTGGCACCGGCGGGCTCACCCGCGTGGTCGACAAGCGCAAGGTGCGCCGCGATCACGCCGATTTCTTCTGCACCATCGAGGAAGGCGTGAAGGGCAAGCGCGCCGTGCAATGGCGCCTCGTCGATGAGATCGCGCCGAACTCCAAGCTCGAGGCCAAGATCGCCGAGCGTGCCAAGGAGTTCGCGACCGCCTCGAAGCGGAAGGGCAGCGGCAAGGGCGTCGCGCTGACGCCGCTCAAGCGCATCATCGACGAGACCAGCATCCGTTACAGCTTTGTCACCGTCGATATCGACCGTGCCGCTCGTATCGCCACCATCTCGATCAAGGCGCCGGAGACCGCAGCACCCGCCGACATCGACGGCATGATGGCGCTGGGCGCGTCGTTCTGGCCGCTCCAGGTCGCGCGTGAGCTCGACGACGCCATCCTGCATTTGCGCATCAACGAGCTCGAGATCGCCATGCTGGTGTTCAAGAGCCATGGCGACCGCGCTCATGTGCTCGCGCACGACGCCTTCCTCGAAGCCAACAAGGCGCATTGGCTGGTCAACGAGATCAGGCACTATTGGAAGCGCGTGCTCAAGCGCATCGACGTCACCTCGCGCACGCTGGTGACGCTGGTCGAGCCCGGCTCCTGCTTTGCCGGCACGCTCGCCGAGCTCGTCTTCGCCGCCGACCGCTCCTACATGCTGATCGGCACGCGCCAGGGCGACAACCGCCCGCCGCCGTCGATCGAGCTCTCTGCCATGAATTTCGGCCCGTATCCGATGAGCCACGGCCTGACGCGGCTGGAGTCGCGCTTCCAGGCCGATCCGTCGGATGTGGAGCGCGCCGAGGCCACGATGGGCACCGCGCTCGACGCCGAGCAGGCCGAAGAGCTCGGCCTCGTCACCTTCGCGCTCGACGACATCGACTGGGACGACGAGGTCCGCGTGTTCCTGGAGGAACGCGCCAGCTTCTCGCCGGACAGCCTCACCGGCATGGAAGCAAGCCTGCGCTTCGTCGGCCCCGAGACGATGGAATCGAAAATCTTCTCGCGCCTGACCGCGTGGCAGAATTGGATCTTCCAGCGCCCCAACGCGGTCGGCGAGGAAGGCGCGCTGCGCCGCTACGGCAGCGGGCAGAAGCCGAAATTCGATATGACGCGAGTCTAGCGAGTAGGGAGTGGCGAATGGCGAATAGGAGTTTCCATTCGCTACTCGCCATCCGCCATTCGCCCCTTTAACGAGCTAGTCCCCCACGGGAGGTCCACATGAACATGAACATCATGAACGTCGACTACTCGACCAAGATTCCGAACAACGTTAATCTCGCCGAAGATCGCCAGGTGCTCAAAGCGCTCGAGGGCTGGCATCCCGGCTACATGGATTGGTGGAGCGACATGGGGCCGGAAGGCTTCCAGGAGTCGCTGGTGTATTTGCGCACCGCCTATTCGGTCGATCCGCGCGGCTGGGCCAAGTTCGACTATGTCCGCATGCCCGACTATCGCTGGGGCATTCTGCTTGCCCCGCAGGAAGAGAGCCGCGTCGTGCCGTTCGGCGAGCATTACGGCGAGCCGGCCTGGCAGGAAGTCCCGGGCGAGCATCGCGCCATGCTGCGCCGCCTGATCGTGATCCAGGGCGACACCGAGCCTGCTTCCGTCGAGCAGCAGCGCCATCTCGGCAAGACCGCGCCCTCGCTCTACGACATGCGCAACCTGTTCCAGGTCAATGTCGAGGAAGGCCGCCATCTTTGGGCGATGGTCTATCTGCTGCAGAAATATTTCGGCCGCGACGGCCGTGAAGAAGCAGATGATTTGCTGCGCCGACGCTCCGGCGATGCCGATGCCCCGCGCATGCTGGGCGCCTTCAACGAGGCGACGCCGGACTGGCTGTCCTTCTTCATGTTCACCTATTTCACCGACCGTGACGGCAAGATGCAGCTGCACTCGCTGGCGCAGTCCGGCTTCGATCCCTTGTCGCGCACCTGCCGCTTCATGCTCACGGAAGAAGCGCACCACATGTTCGTCGGCGAGACCGGCATCACCCGCGTCGTGCAGCGCACTTGCGATGCGATGCGCGAGGCCGGCATCACCGATCCCACCGACATCGCGAAAGTTCGTGCGCTCGGGGTGATCGATCTTCCGACCATCCAGAAGAAGCTGAACCTGCACTATACGCTGTCGCTCGATCTGTTTGGCTCGGAAGTCTCGACCAACGCGGCCAACGCCTTCAACGCCGGCATCAAGGGCCGCTATCACGAGACCCAGATCGAGGACGATCACCAGCTCAAGAACGCCACCTATCCGGTGCTGAAGTTCATCAACGGCGAGATCAAGCTGGTCGATGAGCCGGCGCTGACCGCGCTCAACATGCGCCTGCGCGACGATTACAGCCAGGATTGCGTCAAGGGCATGCTGCGCTGGAACAAGGTGATCTCGACCGCGGGCTACGACTTCAAGCTGACCTTGCCCAACGTCGCCTTCCATCGCCACATCGGCGAGTTCAAGGACGTGCGCGCGACGCCCGACGGGCTCCTGATCGACGACGCCACCTGGGCGAAGCGCAAGGACGAATGGCTGCCCTCGACCGCCGACGGCGACTTCATCACCTCCCTGATGCAGCCCGTCACCGAGAGCGGCAAGTTCGCCTCGTGGATCTCGCCGCCGAAGGTCGGCATCGACAACAAGCCCGGCGATTTCGAGTACGTGAAGATCGAGTCGTAGAGGCTGGCGAGTAGCGAGTAGCGAATGGGGCAATAAACACCATTCGCCATTCGCTACTCACCATTCGCCCCCTCAGCTATCCCACCCGCTCCCCTTGATCCCCGGGTTGGCGTAAACGATGCCGCCGTCCACCGCGATGGTTGCGCCCACCACGTAATCGCCCGCGCGCGAGGCGAGATAGATTGCGGCGCCCGCCATGTCCTCGTCGGTGCCGATGCGCCCCGCGGGGACGCGCGTTGCGACTTCGTCGCCATGGTCGCGGGCGGCGCGGTTCATGTCGGACTGGAACGGGCCCGGCGCGATCGCCGTGACCACGACGTGGTCGGAGATCAGCTTCACCGCCATGCGCCGGGTCAAATGGATCAGCCCGGCCTTGCTCGCGGCGTAGGAATAGGTCTCCATCGGATTGACGAAGATGCCGTCGATCGAGGCGATGTTGATCACTTTCGCCGGCCGCTCCGCGCTTGCGGCTGCGCGCAGCGGCGCGGCCAGCGCCTTGGTCAGGAAGAACGGCGCCTTGACGTTGAGGTTCATCACCTTGTCCCAGCCGCTCTCCGGAAACTCGTCGAACTCCGCGCCCCAGGCGGCACCGGCATTGTTGACCAGGATATCGAGTTTCGGCTCGCGCTTCCTGAACTCGGTTGCGAGCAGTTCGGCGCCGGCGAGCGTCGAGATGTCGATCGGCAGTGCGATGCACTCGCCGTCATATTGCGCGGTGAGCGCCTTGGCGGTCTCCTCGCACGGTCCCGCCTTGCGCGCGGTGATGTAGACCTTCGCGGCGCCGGCGCTGAGAAATCCTGCTGCGATCATTTTGCCGATGCCGCGCGAGCCGCCGGTCACCAGTGCGACGCGGTCTTTGAGCGAGAACAGATCGTTGAACATGATGCCTCCCTTGGTTGGCGCTCGTTGTGAGCGGCGAGGGGTGGGGAGTCAAGGAAGGCACTGGGATGCGATAGGAGTGTGGCGCGAGAGCGCTCCGTCCAAGGCGGTGTCGTCCCCGCGAACGCGGGGACCCATAACCACAGGGAGTGGTTTGGCGATGTCTCGTCGTTCGGTACTTCTACCAGACGCAATCGATAAATTCCGCGGTATGGGTCCCTGCTTTCGCAGGGACGACGGCGGAGATTGGGGAAGCTACGCCGCCGCGATCCGGCGGAAGCCGTTCCACATCGCGGTCGCCGCGCCCGAGGTCAGCACCGGCAGGATTCGCGCGTCCTGGTAGTTGCCGTTGAGCGAGACGCGCGGCAGCGCCGTCATGTGGGCGGCATTGTCAGCGAACAGCATGCCGGGCCGCGTCGTTACCGCGGTCTTGAAGCCCGCCGTTGCAGCAAGGCCGAACTCGCGCATCCCCGCGGCCTCGCGGTCGCCATAGGGATAGGCGAGATGCAGCACGGGGCGCTGCAGCGCTTGCTCGATCCGCGCACGGCTCGTGGCGATTTCCTGCGCGGCGACGTCTTCGGCCACCTTGGCGAGATTGCAATGGCTGACGCTATGCGCGCCGATCGTGACCAGCGGATCGGCGGCAAAGCTCCTCACCTCGGCCCAGGACAGGCAGAGGCTGCGGCACAGCGCTTCCATGTCGACATCGTATGTCGTGCAGAGCGCCTCGATCTCTCGCGCCAGATCGTGCTCGCCCGGCAGTGCCCGCAGCCAGTCGTGCAGGCGGTCGAACGTTGCCTGCTTGGCGGCGGGTGTCGTGGCATCGAGCCGCAGTGCGGAATTGCCTATTCTGACGTCGACCTGCTCGGTCTTGGCGATCACGGCTTCCAGCGCCGCCCACCACAGCCGTCCAGTGCCCTCGGCAAAATCGCTCGCGACATAGACCGCCAGAGGCGCGTCAAATTCGCGCAGCACGGGCAGCGCATAGTCCAGATTATCGCGATAGCCGTCATCGAGGGTGAAGGCAGCGAAGCGGCGGTCGAACCGGCCCTGCACCAGCCGCTCATGCAGCTCGTCCATGCTGACGATGTCGATGTCGCGCGAGCGCAGATGGCACAGCGTCGCGCGCAGGAACTCGGGGGTGACTTCGAGATGCCGGTTCGGCTGGAACGCGGCCTCACGGGCCGGTCGCACGTGGTGCAGCATGAAAATGGCGCCGACGCCCGACAAAAGCGGGCGCAGCAGGTGGTGCGCCCCGCTGAAATAGAGTGCTTCCAGCCCGGCGCGGATGACGTTGTTACGCAGTTGTTTCATGACCCGCTGGCGGACTCTGGCATTCCGCTTTCAACTTACGGAAGAACCCTTGAAGAAAAAGTTATTCCGATTGTCCAGGCGGGGCCTTCGCAACAGCACCATTTCCGGTTTGACAGCCTGCCAAGGGTTTGTTTTGTCTCCGGTTCCAGAGTTCGGGTCGTCGAATGAAGAAGCTTTTCAAGTGGGCCAGCAAATGGTGGCCGGGGCTGATCCCCTTGGCCGTCATGTGGGGATTTGCGGCCTGGAATAATACCTTACCGGTCGAAGCCGACCTGTCGGCGCGCAGCTCGGCTGCGCTGAAGGACACCGTTCTGGACAAGACCCGGATCGCGGTCGATGGCCGCGATGTCAGCCTGGCCGCGGACGCCTTCTCCGAGGAGGGGCGGCGGGATGCCGTGATGGCGGTCGAGACCGTCCCCGGCGTCCGCCTGGTCGACGACCGGACCCGCCTGGTTCCCGAGGCCAAACCCTTCGTCTGGAACGCCGAGCGCGACGTGGTGCGGGTGACGCTGTCAGGCTCCGCGCCCCTGCCGTCGATGAAGGGCCGGCTGACCGAGGCGGCCCGCAAGGAGGTCGGCGGCGTCGAGGTGGCCGACCAGATGGGGCTGGCGCGCGGTGCGCCGCCGCGGTTCGAGGCCGCAGCGACGCTATTGCTGGACCAGATCGGCAAGCTGAAGGACGGCAAGATCACGATCACGGACACCAAGGTCAATCTGTCGGGCATGGCGCGCGATCTCGGCGGCCGCGAGGCCATCGTGGCGGCGCTGAAGAACCTGCCCGAGGGCTTTTCGATCGCCGCCAACGACGTCAAGGCGCCGCCCTATATCTTCCAGGCCTACAAGGATCCGGTCGCCGCGACCGTGACGCTGACCGGCTATGTTCCCGACAACACCATCCACGCGGCGATCGCCACCAGCGCCGCGCGAAAATTTTTCACCGAAAAGGTCGTCGACAATCTCAAGGCCAGCATCGGCGCGCCCGGCTCCTTCAACACCGCCGTGATCGCAGCCCTCGGCGCGCTGTCGCGACTGTCGACCGGCACGCTCGTCGTCTCCGACCGCGAGGTGAAGCTGTCGGGCGATGCGCTCTACGAGGGCGCGGCCAACGACATCCGCGCGGGCCTCGGCAAGGACTTCCCGAAAAACTGGCAGTACAAGCCGGAGATCACCGTGAAGCCGGCGGCTGGCCCGGTCGATGGCACCGTGTGTCAGCAATTGTTCTCCGAGCTCCTGGCCAAGGGCAAGATCCGCTTCGCAACCAAGCGCGCCGACATCGATCCGGATTCCGCCGCCATCCTCGATCATCTGATCGAGACGGCGCTGCGCTGCCCCACCACCAATGTCGAGGTCGCCGGGCATACCGATGCCGACGGCGAGGACGGCTTCAACCGGGCTCTCTCGGAGAAGCGCGCGCAGGCGGTGATCGACTATCTGGTTAAGGCCGGCCTGCCCGCCAGCCGCTTCACCGCGGTCGGCCATGGCAGCACGCAGCCGCTCGCCGGCAACGACACCGACGAAGGCAAGGCGCAGAA
This sequence comes from Bradyrhizobium sp. 23AC, assembly GCF_054863025.1. Taxonomy (NCBI): domain Bacteria; kingdom Pseudomonadati; phylum Pseudomonadota; class Alphaproteobacteria; order Hyphomicrobiales; family Nitrobacteraceae; genus Bradyrhizobium; species Bradyrhizobium sp. 23AC. The sequence continues at coordinate 413,215 of NZ_JAVAYN010000001.1, read as the reverse complement.
TCGCCGTATCGAATTCCTGGTGAGGTGACGATGCCCTATCTCGTCTCGTTCCATCTGGGCTGGCTCATCGGCTCGCTGCTGCTGGGCTTTTGCATGGGCTGGATCTCGGTGGTCCAGCGCGGCAACGGCACCTCGAAGGTGACGGCGCGCTGGCTCGCCGCGCTTGCTGCCGCCCTGGTCGCGGCCTCGTTCGCACACGTCGTCCCCGGCCGCTTCGGCTACTGGCTCGACCTCGGCCTGATCATGTTCGCCTGCTACCTCGTCGGCTGCACCATCGGCGCCTGGCTGCGCGACCGCGTGGTCTCGCGCAGCATGCGGACCGGCTGAAGCTCCGCCTCCAGGCCCCTTTCTGTTCGGACACGTCGTCGAGAGAGACGTCAAACGCTGCGCTTGACAATAATACGTACGTACGTATTATTTCTCCATGCCCAAGCCCTCACTCAAAGACGCCATCCTCGACGCCGGTCTCAAGGTCATGTTCCGGACCGGCTATCACGGCACCAGTGTGCGCGATGTCACCACCGCGGCAGGCGCCCCGCAGGGATCCTTCACCAATCATTTCCGCTCCAAGGAAGCGTTCGCCTCGGAGGTGCTTGATCGCTATTTCGAGATCACGAAGGGATTGGTCGCGGAGGCCCTTGAAGACGCATCGCTGACCCCGCGGGCGCGGCTCAAGCGCTATCTCGACATCATCTCCGGACGGCTCGAAGCCGACGGCTATGGACGCGGCTGCCTGATCGGCGATCTTAGCCTGGAAGCGGCCGGCAGCAGCGAGATGCTGCGCAACCGCCTTGCCGAAATCTTTGCCGAGTGGCGCATGCCCTTCGCTGCCTGCATCAGCGAGGCGCAGAGGAGCGGCGAGATCGATTCCGAATTCGAGCCCGAGGAGCTTGCCGATTTCCTGCTCGCATCCTGGCAGGGCGCGATCCTGCGCATGAAGGTCGACCGCACGCCCAAGGCGCTCGAGCGTTTCAAGTCCATCGCATTCAAGACCGTCTTCAAGGAGCCGACATGAGCCAGCAAGCCGAAATCCAGATCCGTAGCGCCGAAGTGCTGGGAAGCACGATGGCTTATCGCGAGACGGGCGCGCAGGATGCGCCGGTCGCGCTCTTCCTTCACGGCAATCCGACGTCCTCGCACATCTGGCGAAACATCCTGCCGCTGGTATCGCCGGTGGCGCGTTGCATCGCGCCCGATCTCATCGGTTTCGGCCGGTCCGGCAAGCCCGACATCGCCTACCGCTTCTTCGATCATGTCCGTTATCTCGACGCGTTTATCGAAGAACTCGGCATTACCTCGGCCCATCTCGTCGCGCAGGATTGGGGCACGGCCCTCGCATTTCATCTCGCGGCGCGCCGGCCGGCCTTGGTGCGCGGCCTCGCCTTCATGGAGTTCATCCGGCCGATGCCGACCTGGCAGGATTTCCATCAGGTCGAAGCTGCGCGCGAGACGTTCCGCAAATTCAGGACCCCGGGTGAGGGGGAAGCAATGATCCTGGAGGCGAACGCCTTCGTCGAACGCGTGCTGCCCGGCGGCATCATGCGCACCCTGAGCGAAGACGAGATGGAGCCGTATCGCGCGCCGTTTCCGACGCCGGACAGCCGCCGTCCCGTTCTTGCATTCCCGCGTGAATTGCCGATCGCGGGCGAGCCTGCCGATGTCTATCAAGCGCTGCAATCGGCTCATGCGTCGCTCAGAGCGTCTGCATATCCGAAGCTGCTTTTCGCAGGCGAGCCGGGGGCCGTCATCGCTCCCGAATTTGCCGAGACCTTTGCGGCCTCGCTGCAGCACTGCGCGCTCGTCGGCCTCGGGCCTGGCAGGCATTACCTCCAGGAGGATCATCCCGATGCCATCGGCCGTTCCGTTGCCGGCTGGATCGCCGGCATCGAAGCGGTGCGTCCACAGCTTGCGGCCTGAAGGAGGACGAGATGTCCGACGTGACCATCATCTATTGCCGGCCGTGCGGATACGAGAAGCGCGCCAAGGAGGCGGCCGCGGCGTTGCGCCGGCAGCTCGGGCTGGAAGCGGATCTCGTCCCCGGCAAGGGCGGCGTCTTCCAGGTGAGGCTCGGCGACCGGCTTGTCGCTAGCCGCAGCAAAGGTCATTTTCCTGACGGAGACGATATCGTCGCGGCCGTGAACGCCGCGCGGGGCTGAGCCAGGAGGGTTTTCGCGATGTCGATTGTCTGGGCCGACGATCTCGCCGGGATCGACTGGGACGAGCTGTCCGAGCTCTATCGCATCGCGCCGCTCGGCAACAAGGCGCCGGCCGATCTCGCGCTGGTTTTCGGCAACAGCATGTTTCGCGCCTTCGCCACTGAGGATGGTCGCATCGTGGGGGCGGGACGCGTCCTGGCCGACGGCCGCGACTGCGCCTATCTCTGTGATATCGCCGTGCACCCGGACTGCCAGGGGCGAGGTCTCGGCCGCGACATTATCGAGCGCTTGCTTGTGCGTTGCCGCGGCCATCGCAAGGTCATCCTCTATGCCGTCCCGGGCAAGGAGGGGTTTTACGAACGCCTGGGCTTCAGGCGGATGACCACGGCCATGGCGATCTTCGAGGATCAGGCCGGCGCCTATGGCCGCGGCTATTTGACCGCGCCTTGAGGCTGCGCCCGGGGCCCGCGGCCTTCCGGCGCATCGGACAACCCGTCGAACGGACGCCCGGGATTGCCCCCTCTTTCAACAGGCGGGCGCGGTCCATAGATTGACGTCGGCTTAAGGCGTGAAGGAACATTGTGCGGCCGAAATCATCAAAACTTCATGGCGCCTGCGCAGGATCGCCATGGAGATTCGCCTCAAGTCCTGCCGCCGAAGGCGCCAAACCGTGCATCAGGAGCCCGCAACCCTGCCTAAAATATTGAATGCACGTGTTTTTGTTCGAATTGGCGAATTCCACTCCGCCCCAAAACGCGCTAGTGGAGGGCTGGGGGGCATGCGCGATACCGGAGCCGGCGGCGAGGGTTCGTTGAGTGCCTGTGCGTCGTCCGCCTGTTCGCCGGCCACCCTGGCCGCTGAAGCGTTGTTCGAGGTCTAGATGCTGGAAGCCATACGCAGGGCGATGTCGTTTCTGCGCCAGAAGCAAGTCCTGCATAAGCTTGGCGTTGTGATCAGCGTCGCGGTCATCGGCATCGCTTGCTATGTGCTCTACCACATGTTGCGAGGCATCGATTTCAACGAAGTCCTCGAAGCGATCAAGAGCACCGAGCCGACCCAGATCGCGATGGCGGCGCTGTTCGTCACCGCGGGCTATTTCACCCTGACCTTCTACGACCTGTTCGCCGTGCGCGCGATCGGCCATGCCCACGTGCCCTATCGCATCAACGCGCTCGCGGCCTTCACCAGCTATTCGATCGGCCACAATGTCGGCGCATCCGTCTTCACCGGCGGTGCGGTGCGCTACCGCATCTATTCGGCCTACGGGCTGAACGCGATCGACGTCGCGAAGATCTGCTTCCTCGCCGGCCTGACCTTCTGGCTCGGCAATGCCGCCGTGCTCGGCCTCGGCATCTCCTATCATCCGGAAGCCGCCGCCTCGATCGACCAGCTGCCGCCCTGGCTGAACCGGGCGCTGGCGCTGATGATCATCGTCGGGCTGGTCGGCTATGTGGTCTGGGTCTGGACCCAGCCGCGCGTGGTCGGCCGCGGGCCCTGGACCGTGGTGCTGCCGGGCGGCCCGCTGACGCTGCTCCAGATCGCGATCGGCATCGTCGATCTCGGCTTCTGCGCGCTCGCGATGTATGTGCTGGTCCCGGACGAACCCAACCTCGGCTTCGTGGTGGTCGCGGTGATCTTCGTCTCGGCCACCCTGCTCGGCTTCGCCAGCCACTCGCCCGGCGGGCTCGGCGTGTTCGACGCCGCCATGCTGGTCGGTCTCTGGCAGATGGATCGCGAGGAACTTCTGGGCGGCATGCTGCTGTTCCGCGTCCTCTATTATCTGTCGCCCTTCGTCATATCTGTAATCTTGCTGACGTTTCGCGAAGTTATCATCGGCGCACGATCGAAGCGCTTGCAGCAGGCGGCGCTCAAGCTCGACCCCGGCCCGGCGCGTGAAGCCGCTTATGTGAGAGAGCGCAGCGACAGCGGTGCCTGACGGCGCCAAGCCTTATTTGGACAGGCCTTCAGACAAGCCCCAGGAGAAGTCCGCCCCGATGGCGATCGACGCCCCATCTTCTTCTCCCTCCGCCCAGCCCTGGTCCGACCGGCTGCGGCATTCGACCGTGATCCTGATCGCCGCGGCGCTGGCGCTGTCCGTCGTCGTCTCGCTCGGCGAATTGGCGGCGCTGCACGCCGCGATCGTGTTCCTCTGTATCGCGGCGGCCGCGCTGGTCCCGTGGCGGCTGCATGATCCCGCCGCCTCGCGCGACGATGTCAGGCGCATCAACCCGGTCGAGAGCGCGGCGGTGGCCGCGGTCGTTGCCGGCATGCCGGACCCGGCGGTGCTGCTCGACCGCGCCGGCCGCGTCATCCACCTCAACGCCGCCGCCGCCCAGCTCGCGCCGGCGCTGCGCCGGAACGAGCTCGCCCAGTTCGCGCTGCGCTCGCCGGAGATCATCACGGCGCTGCGCGAAGCGATCGCGACCACCGAGCCGCGGCGCGCGACCTATCTCGACCACGTCCCGGTCGACCGCTGGATGGAGCTCATGATCACGCCGGTGCCGGTGCCGACCAGCTTCGGCGGCGCCGACAAATGCATGCTGATGACCTTCCACGACCAGACGCCGCTGCGCCGGGTGGAGGAGATGCGCGCCGACTTCGTCGCCAATGCCAGCCACGAGCTGCGCACGCCGCTGGCCGCGCTGTCGGGCTTCATCGACACGCTGCAGGGCCAGGCCAAGGACGATCCCAAGGCGCGCGAGCGCTTCCTCGGCATCATGCACAACCAGGCCACCCGCATGGCGCGCCTGATCGACGATCTGTTGTCGCTGTCGCGGGTCGAGCTGTCGGCCCATGTCCGGCCCGACACCCTGGTCGACCTGTTGCCGATCATCCGCCAGGTCGCCGACGGGCTCGAGCCGCTGGCGCGCGAGCGCCAGGTCGAGGTCGAGATCCATCTGCCCGAGGGACCGGTGATGATCGCGGGTGACCGCGAGGAGCTGCTCCGCCTGTTCGAGAATTTGATCGAGAACGCGCTCAAATACGGCGCCTCCGGCGGACGCGTCATCGTGTCGCTGACGCCAGCCGCGGCCACTGATGGAACTCAGGAAATCCGGATCATGGTGCGCGATTTCGGCCCCGGCATCGCGCCCGAGCACCTGCCGCGGCTGACCGAGCGGTTCTACCGGGTCGACGTCGGCGACAGCCGCTCGCAGGGCGGCACGGGGCTCGGATTATCGCTGGTGAAACATATTCTTAACCGCCATCGCGGCCGGCTTTTGATCGAAAGTGTGCCCCGGCAGGGCGCCACTTTCACCGCCTGTTTTCCCCAGGCTAAGACTTTAGTTTAGGCCTGAAAGTCGAGCGATTTCAATCGCTTGGATGTGTCATCCGACTGTCACGAAACCTTCGTAAAAGCACAGCCGACCGCTCCTAAAGGGGCGGCGCGGGGAGCGCGATCGGGCGCGGTTGGCGCTTCGCTCCCCCCAATGGAGACCAGCATGAATTTCCTCAAAACGATCGTCGCTGCCGGCATGGTCGCCGCTTCGACGACGGCGGCCTTTGCTGCCGACATCACCGGTGCCGGTGCCACCTTCCCGTTCCCGATCTATTCCAAATGGGCTGACGCCTACAAGAAGGAGACCGGCAACGGTCTGAACTACCAGTCGATCGGCTCCGGCGGCGGCATCAAGCAGATCCAGGCCAAGACCGTGACCTTCGGCGCCAGCGACGCGCCGCTCAAGGCCGAGCAGCTCGAGAAGGACGGCCTCGTCCAGTGGCCGATGGTGATGGGCGCCATCGTCCCCGTCGTCAACCTCGAGGGCGTGAAGCCCGGCGAGATGGTGTTCGACGGCGAGACGCTCGCCAGCATCTATCTCGGCAAGATCACCAAGTGGGACGACGCCGCGATCAAGAAGCTCAATCCGAATCTGAAGCTGCCCTCGGACGCCATCACCGTGGTCCGCCGCTCGGACGGTTCGGGCACCACCTTCAACTTCACCAACTATCTCGCCAAGGCCAGCGCGGACTGGAAGAGCAAGGTCGGTGAGGGCACCGCGGTCGAGTGGCCGGTCGGCGTCGGCGCCAAGGGCAACGAAGGCGTGTCGGGCAACATCAGCCAGACCAAGAACTCGATCGGTTACGTCGAGTACGCCTATGCCAAGCAGAACAAGCTGACCTACACCGGTCTCGTCAACAAGGCCGGCAAGCCGGTGCAGCCGACCGTCGAAGCCTTCCAGGCGGCCGCCTCCAACGCCGACTGGGCCAAGGCGCCCGGCTACTACGTCATCCTGACCGACCAGCCCGGCGAGAAGTCCTGGCCGATCACGGCGGCGACCTTCATCCTCATGCACAAGGATGCCACCGACAAGGCGGCCTCGCAGGAAGCCATCAAGTTCTTCCGCTGGGCCTTCAAGAGCGGCGGCAAGGCGGCTGAAGAGCTCGACTACATCCCGATGCCCGAAGGCGTCGTGACCCTGATCGAGAAGACCTGGGCTGCCGAGATCAAGAGCTAAGCGCTCTCCTCTCGTGTCCCGGATGCGGCGCAGCACGCAAGTGCTGCTCCGCGGAGGGTCGGGACCCGCAGACTACCGCTCCGGATCGGCGCGCGCCGCGTCCGGAGCGCGAGACCGACAAAAAGACTGACAACAAGCGTATATTATCGGGCACAGGGGATCGGCGTGGCAGATATGGCCGTTCAGAGCGATGTAATCGACGACGCCGGACCGTATGACCGCGCCAAGGCCTTGAGCGCGTTCAAGCTCGGCGACGTCACCTTCTACTGGATCACGCGGCTGTCCGCGATCTCGGTGCTCCTCATTCTCGGCGGCATCATCGTCTCGCTGATCGTCGGCGCGTTCCCGGCGATGAAGGAATACGGCTTCTCCTTCCTGTGGACGCAGCGCTGGGCGCCGTCGGCCGATCCGCCCGTGCTCGGCGCGCTCGGGCCGATGTACGGCACGCTCGTCACCTCCTTCATCGCAATGCTGATCGCCATTCCCGTCGGTCTCGGCATTGCGATCTTCCTCACCGAGCTCTGCCCGCAATGGCTGCGCCGCCCGATCGGCATGGCGATCGAGCTGCTCGCCGGCATTCCCTCGATCATCTACGGCATGTGGGGCTTCTTCGTGCTGGGCCCGTTCCTGGCCAACACCTACCAGCCCTTCATGATCAGGATCTTCGACGGCGTGCCGGTGCTGGGCGCGATCTTCGCAGGTCCGCCGTCCTATCTCAGCACGTTCAACGCCGCGCTGATCCTCGCCATCATGGTGCTGCCCTTCATCACCTCGATCTCGGTCGACGTGTTCAAGACGGTGCCGCCGGTGCTCAAGGAGGCCGCCTACGGCGTCGGCTGCACCACCTGGGAAGTCGTCCGCAGCGTGGTGATCCCCTACACCCGCGTCGGCATCATCGGCGGCGTCATGCTGGCGCTGGGCCGCGCGCTCGGCGAGACCATGGCGGTGACCTTCATCATCGGCAATTCGTTCCGCATCTCCTCATCGATCTTCGCGCCGGGCACCACGATCTCGGCGGCGATCGCATCCGAATTCGCCGAGAGCGACGGCCTGCACCAGTCCGGCCTGATCCTGCTCGGCCTCTTGCTGTTCGTGCTGACGTTCTTCGTGCTGGCCGCAGCGCGGCTGATGCTGATGCGGCTGGACAAGAAGGCGGGGAAGTAACGTCATGGCGCTCAATCCGATCTATTCGCGTCGTCGCCGCAAGGACATCGTCATCCGCGGGCTCTGCTTCGCCGCGGCCGCCTTCGGCGTCACCTGGCTCGCGCTGATCCTGATCACGCTGCTCTTCAACGGCCTGGCCGGCCTCAATCTCGAGATCTTCGTCGCGGATACGCCGCCGCCGGGTTCGACCGAAGGCGGCCTGCGCAACGCGATCGTCGGTTCGATCATCATGACGTTGATCGGCGTCGGCATCGGCGCGCCGCTCGGCCTGTTCGCCGGTACCTACCTTGCCGAATACGGCCGCAACGACCGGCTGACCTCGGTGATCCGCTTCATCAACGACATCCTGCTCTCGGCGCCCTCGATCATCATCGGCCTGTTCATCTATGGCGCGGTGGTGGTGCCGATGCGTGGCTTCTCCGCGATCGCAGGCAGCCTGGCGCTCGCCGTCATCGTGATCCCGGTCGTGCTGCGCACCACCGAGGACATGCTGCTGCTGGTGCCGAATCCGCTGCGCGAGGCGGCCTCGGCGCTCGGCCTGCCGCGCTCGCTGGTGATCAAGCGCATCGCCTATCGTGCGGCCCGGTCGGGCCTCATCACCGGCGTGCTGCTCGCCACCGCCCGCGTCGCCGGCGAGACCGCGCCGCTGCTCTTCACCGCGCTGTCGAACCAGTTCTTCAGCCTCGGCCTGAACAAGACGATGGCCAACCTGCCCGTCACCATCAACAACTTCGTCCAGAGCCCCTACGCCTATTGGAAGCAGCTCGCCTGGAGCGGCGCGCTGCTGATCACGCTCACCGTGCTTGCCCTGAACATTGGCGCGCGCATCCTCGGCGCCGAGAGGACTGCAAAATGACCGACCTGTCCGTATCCATGAGTTCCAACGCTCATCTGGCCTCGCAGCCGCTGCCGGAAGCCCCGGCCAAGGTGACGGTGCGCAATCTCAATTTCTATTACGGCGAGCACCATGCGCTGAAGAACATCAACCTGACGCTGGGCGCCAACCGCGTCACGGCGTTCATCGGCCCGTCGGGCTGCGGCAAGTCGACCCTGCTGCGCATCTTCAACCGGATGTACGACCTCTATCCGGGCCAGCGCGCCACCGGTCAGCTCATGCTGGACCAGACCAACATTCTCGACCCCAGGCTCGACCTCAATCTGCTGCGCGCCCGGGTCGGCATGGTGTTCCAGAAGCCGACGCCGTTCCCGATGACGATCTACGAGAACATTGCCTTCGGCATCCGCCTCTACGAGAAGATCTCGAAGTCCGAGATGGACGACCGCGTCGAGAAGGCGCTGCGCGGCGGCGCGCTCTGGAACGAGGTCAAGGACAAGCTCAACGCCTCCGGCCTGTCGCTCTCCGGCGGCCAGCAGCAGCGCCTGTGCATCGCCCGCACCGTCGCGGTGCGGCCTGAAGTGATCTTGTTCGACGAGCCCTGCTCGGCGCTCGATCCGATCTCGACCGCCAAGGTCGAGGAGCTGATCCAGGAACTGTCCGAGAACTACACGATCGCGATCGTCACCCACAACATGCAGCAGGCCGCGCGCGTCTCCGACAAGACCGCCTTCATGTATCTCGGCGAGCTGATCGAGTTCGACGACACCAGCAAGATCTTCACGTCGCCGAGCGACCGGCGCACGCAGGATTACATCACCGGCCGGTTCGGCTGAGGAGACGCGACATGGGTACTGAACATACCGCAAAAGCTTTCGACACCGACCTCCAGGAGCTCACCCGCCTGGTCGCCGAGATGGGCGGCATCGCCGAGCGCATGATCGTCGATTCCGTCGACGCGCTGATCCGCCGCGACGTCGCGCTCGGCCAGCGCGTCGTCACCATCGACGCCGAGCTCGACGCGCTGCAGAAGCGCATCGAGGAACGCGCGGTGCTCACCATCGCCCGCCGCCAGCCGATGGCGGTGGATCTGCGCGAGATCGTCGGCGCCATGCGCGTTGCGACCGACCTCGAGCGCATCGGCGACCTCGCCAAGAACATGGGCAAGCGCGTCGCCGCGCTGGAGACCGACTTCCATCCGCTGAAACTGTTCCGCGGCCTGGAGCACATGACCGACCTCGTGCAGCAGCAGGTCAAGTCGGTGCTGGACGCCTATGCCGCGCATGATCTGCCGGCGGCGATGGCGGTGTGGAAGGGCGACGAGGAAGTCGACGCGATCTGCACCTCGCTGTTCCGCGAGCTCCTCACCTACATGATGGAGGATCCGCGTAACATCTCGTTCTGCATCCATCTGATGTTCTGCGCCAAGAACATCGAGCGGATCGGCGACCACGCCACCAACATCGCCGAGACCGTGTTCTACATGATCGAGGGCCAGGCGATCACCGACAAGCGGCCGAAGGGCGACATGACAACCTTCGCCACGACGGTCCCGAATACCTGAAGACTTGAAGGAGCGACGACCCGATGGGCGCACGCATTATGGTGGTTGAGGACGAGGAAGCTCTCACCGAGCTGCTTCGCTACAACCTCGAAGGCGACGGCTATGACGTCGAGACGGTCATGCGCGGCGACGACGCCGACACCCGCCTCAAGGAGCACATCCCGGACCTGATCGTGCTCGACTGGATGCTGCCGGGCCTGTCGGGCATCGAGCTGTGCCGTCGCCTGCGCACGCGGCCCGACACCAAGCAGCTCCCGATCATCATGCTCACCGCGCGCGGCGAGGAGAGCGAGCGGGTGCGGGGACTTGCGACCGGCGCCGACGACTACATCGTCAAGCCGTTCTCGGTGCCGGAGCTTTTGGCGCGCGTGAAGGGCCTGCTGCGCCGCGCCAGTCCTGAGCGGCTCGCGACAGTGCTCGCCTATGGCGACATCGAGCTCGACCGCGACAAGCGCCGCGTGGCGCGCTCGGGCCGGCCGATCGATCTCGGCCCGACCGAATATCGTCTGCTGGAGTTCTTCCTGGAGCATCCCGGCCGCGTGTTCTCGCGCGAGCAGCTGCTCGACAGCGTCTGGGGCCGCGACATCTACATCGACGAGCGCACCGTCGACGTCCATATCGGCCGCCTGCGCAAGCTGCTCAATCTCGGTCGCGAGCAGGACCCGATCCGCACCGTCCGCGGCGCCGGCTACGCGCTCGACGATCGCTTCGCGAAGGCGGAGCAGACGTAAGGTTTGCTCGCGATAAGCCAACAAAAAAGCGCGCCGGCCAGCGCGCTTTTCTTTGTCTCGATGTCGCCTGAGCCCGTGCTCAGCGCGGACCCGGCTTCGCCGGCGCGCGACGGCGATCCGCCGCCGGCTGATACGCCACGCGCGAGTGCTGGGCGCAGTAGGGCAGGCCGGACAGCGCCTTGCCGCCGCAGAAGAAGAAATCCGGGCTCGAGGGATCGCCGACCGGCCAGTGGCAGGTCGCCTCGTTCAGCTCGAGCAGCGACAGCCGCTGGCTCATCGGCACCACGTTGTCGTAGGTGACCGGTTCAGCCTCCACCTCGACCTCGAAGGCCTGTGCCAGCGCGGTGTTGCCGCGCGCGATGGGGCGGGTCACCCGCATCATGTGCTGCGCGGGACGCGCCTTGCGCGGCCGGGGCGCTGCCGATGAAGGGCTCTTGGCGCGGCCGGACAGACCGAGCCTGTGCACTTTGCCGATCACGGCATTGCGGGTCACATTGCCGAGCTCAGCTGCGATCTGGCTGGCCGAAAGTCCGGCCTCCCAGAGCTTTTTCAGCTGCTCGACGCGATCGTCGGACCAGGTCAAAACCGTCATTGCACCCTTTCCCTCGCTACGCGCCAGCCATCCTGGGGCCTCGCAGCGATTGCCTAAGTCTTCAAAAACCCGTGCCGCCAGAATCCCTTAAGGCTCGCCGGACGCGTGACTGACGCCCGAACGTTTACGCCGGTACATGAGGACTCTTGAGATCAGAACCGCTGCACGAGATGTCGTATCTGACAATCCAAACGCTACAATATGGCGTGACTCCCGCGCAAGAGTCCGCCGACTCGCTTCCACATGTTCCGTGGTGAAAACCCGCAAAATCGGCACCGCAAGACTACGGATTCAGCGTTTCCCGAGGCTTTCCGGGCGGCATTGACACCCGTCTTGCCAAGCATAAGATAGTCCCGCGTGCCGCCCTTAAAAGGCGGCACGTTTCGTTTTCCGGGCCGGTCGATGGTGCGTTGCGCAATGCACGCGTCACACCGTCCTCAACATTCAAGTGACATCATGACTAACAGCGCAGCGCCGCATTTGCTCCCCGTTTTCGCCAGAGCCGACCTCGGCTTCGAGCGCGGCGAAGGCTGCTGGCTGATCGCGACCAATGGCGATCGCTATCTCGATTTCACCTCGGGCGTGGCTGTGAATGCGCTCGGCCATTGCCATCCGCATCTGATCAAGGCGCTGCAGGAGCAGGCGACGAAGCTCTGGCACATGTCGAACCTGTTCCAGAGCCCGGATGGCGAGAAGCTCGCCAACCGGCTTTGCAACGAGAGCTTTGCCGACTTCGTGTTCTTCTGCAATTCGGGCGCCGAAGCGCTGGAGGGCGTGATCAAGCTGGTCCGGCATCATCACTTCTCCAAGGGCCATCCGGAACGTTATCGCATCATCACCTTCGAAGGCGCGTTTCATGGCCGCACCCTGGCAACGCTCGCGGCGACCGGCTCTGCAAAATATCTCGAAGGCTTCGGTCCGCCCATGGAAGGCTTCGACCAGGTGCCGCATGGCGATATCGAGGCCGTCAAGAAGGCGATCGGCCCGCACACCGCCGGCATCCTGATCGAGCCGATCCAGGGCGAGGGCGGCGTGCGCTCGGCAACGCCGACCTTCCTCAAGGCGTTGCGCCAGCTTTGCGACGAGAAGGGCCTGCTGCTCGCCTTCGACGAGGTGCAGACCGGCATGGGCCGGGCCGGCGATCTGTTCGCCTATCGGCGCACCGGCGTCACACCTGACGTGATGTCGCTGGCGAAGGCGCTCGGCGGCGGCTTCCCGATCGGCGCTGTGCTGGCGACCGCGGATGCGGCAGCCGGCATGGGGCCCGGCTCGCACGGCTCGACCTTCGGCGGCAATCCGCTGGCGATCTCCGCGGCCAATGCGGTGCTCGACGTCATGCTCAAGCCCGGCTTCTTTGACCACGTGCAGAAGATGTCGCTGCTGCTGAAGCAGAAGCTCGCCTCCGTGATCGACCGTCATGGCGATGTCGTCAGCGAAGTGCGCGGCGAGGGCCTTCTGATCGGCATCAAGGCCGTGGTGCCCTCCGGCGATCTCGTCGCGGCACTGCGCAATGAAAAACTGCTCACGGTGGGTGCCGGCGACAATGTCGTGCGTTTCCTGCCGCCACTGATCGTGACCGAAGCCGAGATCGAGGACAGCGTCGGGCGGCTCGAGCGCGCCTGCGCCGCAATCTCGTCCAGCCAGACCAAGCGGGCGGCAAGCTGATGAGCAAGTCCCCGAAGCACTTCCTCGATATCAACGAGCTGCCGCTGTCGGAGCTCAAGACCATGCTCGCGGCGTCCTCCGCCATGAAGGCGAAGCAGAAGGCGCAGCAGCCGGTCAGGCCGCTCGAAGGCAAGACGCTGGCGATGATTTTCGAGCGCCCGTCGACCCGGACACGCGTGTCGTTCGACGTCGCGATGCGCCAGCTCGGCGGCGAGCCCATCATGCTCACCGGTGCCGAGATGCAGCTCGGCCGCGGCGAGACCATCGCCGACACCGCGCGCGTGCTGTCGCGCTATGTCGATGCCATCATGATCCGTATCCTCAACCACGATGCGCTGCTGGAGCTTGCGGCCAACGCCACCGTGCCCGTCATCAACGGCCTGACGCGGCGCTCGCATCCCTGCCAGGTGATGGCCGACCTCATGACCTATGAGGAGCATCGCGGCCCGATCGAGGGCAAGACGGTGGCCTGGACCGGCGACGACAACAACGTGCTGGCGTCCTGGGCTCACGCCGCTGAGCGCTTCAAATTCCAGCTCAATGTCGCAACGCCGCCGGAGCTCGCGCCGAAAAAAGCGATGCGCGACTTTATCAAGGCGACCGGCGCGCCGATCATGCTCGGCACCGATCCGGAGGCCGCCGTGAAGGGGGCCGACTGCGTCGTCACCGACACCTGGGTGTCGATGGGCGACAAGGAAGGCGAGCATCGTCACAACGTGCTCAAGCCCTATCAGGTCAACGGCAAGCTGATGTCGCTGGCCAAACCCGATGCGTTGTTCATGCACTGCCTGCCCGCCCATCGCGGCGAGGAGGTCACCGATGACGTGATCGACGGTCCGCAATCGGTCGTGTTCGACGAGGCCGAAAATCGCCTGCACGCGCAGAAGGGCATTCTGGCCTGGTGTTTTGACGCGGTGAAGTAAGGGCGCTCGAAGCCCGGCCGCGGCCTCACACACAACTGTCGTCCCGGACAAGCGCGCCTAAAGCGCGCGCAGATCCGGGACCCATAACCACAGGAAGTCGTTTGGCGAGGGCTCGGAGTTGTCATCGCTGGCTGCAACGTAGTCCTGTGGTTATGGGTCCCGGATCTGCGCTTCGCTACGCTACGCTTGTCTGGGACGACAGCGACCTTGAGACGGCTTGATACAGTCCAATTCGCATCCGGAACACGTCACCCAGCGCCCCTTCCATTTTTCACCCACCGACCCCAGATAACGCCCATGGTTTCCCAATCCCCTCAGATGAAAGCCGGCCCCGAAGGCCCGGTTCGCGCGCCATCAGCGGTTCCGATTGATGACGCGGTGTTGCCCTACGAGGTCGACGCGCTCGACGTGCGCGGGCGCCTGGTGCGGCTTGGCCCGGCGCTCGACGAGATCCTGACCAAGCACGATTACCCCGCGCCGGTCGGCAAGCTGCTCGGCGAGGCCATCGTGCTGACGACGCTGCTCGGCTCGGCGCTGAAATTCGAGGGGCGCTTCATCCTGCAGGCCCAGACCGACGGCCCGGTGTCGTTCCTGGTCGTCGACTACATGGCGCCGGATCGCCTGCGGGCCTATGCGCGCTTCGATGCCGCGCGTCTCGGCGATACCAGGGATTCCGGCACGCTGCTCGGCCGCGGTCATCTCGCCATGACCATCGACCAGGGCCCCGACATGAGCCGCTATCAGGGCCTGGTCGCGCTCGACGGCGGCAGCCTCGAAGACGCCGCCCACGAATATTTCCTGCGCTCCGAGCAGATCCCGACGCGCGTGCGCCTCGCGGTTGGCGAGGAGTGGCGCTCCAACGACGGCGGCAAGCATCGCTGGCGCGCCGGCGGCATGCTGATGCAGTTTCTGCCGAAGGCGGCGGAGCGCGCGCGGCAGGCCGATCTGCATCCCGGCGATGCCCCCGATGGCGTCGAGGTGCACAGCGTTGCCGAAGACGACGCCTGGGTCGAGGCGCGTTCGCTGATCGAGACCGTCGAGGACGTCGAGCTGATCGATCCCGAGCTCTCCGGCGAGCGGCTGTTGTTCCGCCTGTTTCACGAGCGCGGCGTGCGCGTGTTCAATCCGATGGTCCTCAAGGCGCAATGCTCCTGCTCGCGCGATGCGGTCGCCTCGATGCTCAAGAGCTTCTCGCCCGACGACCGCGCCGCCATGGTCAAGGACGACAAGGTCGTCGTCACCTGCGAGTTCTGCAGCTCGGTGTACGATTTCACGCCGGACGAGGCCGGCGTGGAGGATGCGTAGCGAGCTCTCGTAGGGTGGGCAAAGGCGCACTTGCGCCGTGCCCGCGATCTCTCGATGACGACCAAAAACGTGGGCACGCTTCGCTTTGCCCACCCTACGGCAGCTTGCTGTGTCGCCCTCTGTCAATCCGCCTTGCCAAAAATATTCCACTTTACCGAAATTCGGTTTCGGCGTATGTGTCGCCCATCCCGGTTCACCCAAGAGGGGCGATGATGTGTCGTCACTATCGCGAGCCGGGCTTGCGGTGGACGCGGCAGCGTCGGCACGAGAGGTGCGGGCAGGGCGGGTAGTCCCTGTGAGCCCGAGGCTTCGTGTGGATGAGCGGCGCTGACCAGTTCGTCTCGCCACATTCTTTCGGCAACGTCGACAAGGCCGGGAGATAATGTGGTGACCAGCGAATGCGCGTACGGCAAAACCGTGTGGTCCAGGCCGTCGTTGCTACGGTCAAGCCTTTCGAAGATGCGCGCGAGCCCAACCGGGTGGACGGCATCGTCAATTCGAACGGCGAGGGAGGCCAGAACGAACTCGGCTCCCGGGAGATCACGGCATAAGCCGTCCAACCATCGCGCAGGGAAGGCCGAGTGATCGGCGACACCTGTATGCTGCTGTGCGGTCTTTTTGCGTGTGCTTTTCGCGCAGCAGACCGCGGGTGCCAGCCGGCACCCGGTCTTCCCTGCGCCCTCTTGGCTTTATGAGGGTGAAGCGACGAAGCAAAGCTCGGGCGATTCAAGCCGCGAGGCTGCGAAGGCGTGTCTGTGAGCTGAGCTGCGTGCCACAAACTCGATATCGTAGGGTGGGCAAAGCGCAGCGTGCCCACGCCTTGTTGCTCATGGAGGGAGATTGTGGGCACGGCGCTATGCGCCTTTGCCCACCCTACGGCACTGCCGTTGAGATGTGCACTGGAGCATCGCGATGTCGCCTCATCCGCAAGCGCTCCTCGCAATGACCGCGTTGAGAGAACATGCGCCCTCTCCGATCTCGTGCCCCGGACGCTGCGCAGCACGAAGTGATGCGCTGCAGAGCCGGGGCCCATCTCGCCGCGTGCCGTGGCGCCCCTGGGTCCCGGCTCTGCGCAGCAACGCTAAGAGGCGTTGCTGCGCGTCCGGGACACGAGAGCGAGGCGCCCTAATTCAACACCCGCTTATTGTCCGGGCTATCCAGCGAAAACGCCGGCACGTCGATCTCGAAGCGCTCGCCGCTTTCGGTGACCATCTGGTAGCGGCCGGTCATGAAGCCCGAGGCGGTCGAGAGCGGGACGCCGGAGGTGTATTCGAAGCGCTCGCCGGGGGCCAGGATCGGCTGCTCGCCGACCACGCCCTCGCCCTTCACCTCCTGCTGGCGCCCGGAGGCATCGGTGATGATCCAGTGCCGCGTCTTGAGCTGCACGGTCTCCTCGCCCGAATTGACGATGACGATGGTGTAGGACCAGAAGTAGCGGGAGCGGTCGGCCGACGACTGCTCCGGAACAAAGTTCGGCTCGACGGTCACTTCAATCTGACGGGTCACGGCGCGGTACATGGCTGCTATCATACCGAAATCCGGCGCTGGAACCAAACGCCGGAGGCGGCTCTGGCGACATCGTCCCGCCAGAATTCGAGGGGAATGACACCCGGATGTGATCCGGCCGCTTTGCGAGACGACGACCGGACCGGTACACTCCTCAACGTCGCGATTTGCGGAAGGGTTTTTAGGCCCCCGATGACCATTGCCGACCATGTAACGGGATCGACGATCGCGGGAACCGCCAAGCCTGCAGACGTCAAGCCTGCAGACGCCAAGCCTGCAGACAGCATGGCTGTGGACAGCAAGCTCGCGGGGGCGAAGCCGCGGGCGACCGCACCGGCCATCACGCTGCCCGCCATCGGCGAGCGCGAGCTCCGGCTCGACCTGTTCCGCGGGCTGGCGCTGTGGCTGATCTTCATCGACCATCTGCCGCCGAGTCTGCTGACCTGGTTCACGATCCGCAATTACGGCTTCAGCGACGCCACCGAGATCTTCATCTTCATCTCCGGCTACACCGCCGCCTTCGTCTACGGAAGGGCGATGCTGGAGAGCGGTGTCGTCATCGCCACCGCGCGCATCCTGCGCCGGGTCTGGCAGATCTACGTCGCCCACGTCTTCCTGTTCACGATCTTCCTCGCCGAAATCTCCTACGTCGCGACCAGGTTCGAGAACCCGCTCTACACCGAAGAGATGGGTATCATGGATTTCCTCAAGCAGCCCGACGTCACCATCGTGCAGGCGCTGCTGCTGCGTTTCCGGCCCGTCAACATGGACGTGCTGCCGCTCTACATCGTGCTGATGCTGGCGCTGCCGCTGATCCTGTGGTCGATGAAATGGCGCCCCGACGTCACGCTCGGCCTCTCGGTCGTGCTCTACGCGGTCACCTGGGAGTACGATCTCTACTTCTCCGCCTATCCGAACGGCTTCTGGGCCTTCAATCCGCTGGCCTGGCAATTGCTGTTCGTCTTCGGGGCATGGTGCGCGCTCGGAGGTGCGCGACGGATGTCGCGTATCCTGGCCTCGCCGGTGACGATGTGGATCGCGATCGCCTATCTCGCCGCGGCGTTCTACGTGACGCTGACCTGGTACGTGCCGCAGCTCTCCCAATTCATGCCGAAGCGGGTCGAGCAGTGGATGTATCCGATCGACAAGACCGATCTCGACGTGCTGCGCTTCACGCATTTCCTGGCGCTGGCCGCGCTCACCGTCCGCTTCCTACCCCGGGATTGGCCGGGCTTGAAATCGCGCTGGTTGCGACCATTGATTCTATGTGGCCAGCATTCTCTCGAGATCTTCTGCCTCGGCGTCTTCCTGGCCTTCGCCGGGCATTTCATTCTTGCCGAAGTCTCCGGCGGCGCAGCCATGCATGCGCTGATTAGTCTCTCCGGGGTCCTGATCATGTGGGGCGTGGCCTGGGTGATTTCGTGGTACAAGCGCGTGGCTGACAAGAGCGGTGCGAAAACCAAAAACGCCGTCGGCAACGCCGATCTGGCGGGAGGGGGCTGATGAAGGCGAAGGTTCTCCTGAGCCTGGTCCTGCTATGCGGTAGCCTCGCCGCGCCTGTGGCGCGCGCGGGCGATGCTGCGTCTGGCGCTGCCACCGCGCCCGCGGCGTGCGAATTGCCGTCTTATCTGCTTACCAGCGAAAGCCAGCTTCCCAAGGTCGCCGAGGCCGTCAAGGCTGGCAAGCCGCTCGAAATCCTGGTCGTCGGCAGCCGCTCGACCACGATTCCGTCCTCGGAGGGCAGCTCCTATCCGGCGCGTATGGAAGCGACTCTGAAGGAAAAGCTGCCGCCGTCGGAAGCAGTGCACGTCTCCGTAGAAATACAGAGCAAGCGAACGGCGGAGGAGGCCGCCTCGACCTTCGTTAAGCTGATGGAAGCAAAAACGCCTACTTTGGTCGTCTGGCAGACCGGGACCGTGGATGCCATCCGATCCATCGATCCCGACGAATTTCGCAGCGCAGTCACCGAGGGGGTTATTGCGTTGCAAAAGGCAGGGGCCGACGTCGTTTTGATGAATTTGCAGTACAGCCCGCGTACCGAAACGATGATCTCGGCCCAACCATTTCTCGATAATATGCGCGTTGTGGCGCAGGAGCATGATATTCCGCTGTTCGATCGTTTCACGATCATGCGGCAGTGGAATGATCAGGGTCAGTTCGACCTGTTCAGCCCGTCCCGCGGGCCCGAACTGGCGAAGCAGGTTCATGATTGCCTTGGCCGGGCGTTGGCACAGTTCGTGATCGACGCAGCCCATCTGGAGCCGGCCCAGCAGCAAAATTGAGGTCTAGCGTTAATGAGTTCTCTCCGCCCTTTTTGCCTGACGGCACGGCTGACCGCGCCTGCAGCAGCAGTGCTGTTGTTGCTGGCGCCGGCCCCGCAGTCCCATGCGCAGACCCAAGCCGCGCAGGCGACACAAGCACCGGCGCAGTCGGCTGATCCCGCTCCCGCTTCGCCGTCCCAGACCACCGTTGCCGTGACCTCGCCCGAGCAGCGCGGCATCACCGCGCGCGCCATCGACAAGGTGAAGCAGGTCGCCAAATCCGCCGGCGACGTCTTCAACCGCGTGCCCTGCCTGCCGTCAAAGGGCGGCTCGAAGGCGATGGGTTCGCTGCCGCATGTTGCAAGCAAGCTCGTGGCCGGCCAGCCCGTTGTGATCGTCGCGTTCGGCTCGTCGTCGACCGCAGGATTCGGCGCGAGCTCGCCGGAGTTCAATTATCCGAATCGTCTTGCCGCCCAGCTGCGCCGCCACTATCCGACCGCCGACATCACCGTCGTCAATGCCGGCGTCGGCGGCGAGGATGCGCCCGAGATGATGAAGCGCCTCCAGACCCAGGTGATCGACGTGCATCCGGATCTCGTGATCTGGCAGGTCGGCACCAACGCGGTGCTGCGCAACCTCGATCCCGGGGACACCGCAAAACTGGTCGAGGACGGCATCAGCCGCATCCAGGCCGCCGGCGGTGCCGACATCGTGCTGGTCGATCCGCAATATTCGCCGGCCGTCAACCAGCGCGGTGAAAGCGCCGGCAAGATGGTGAAACTGCTCGGCAAGGTCGCCGAGCTTCGTCACGTCGGCATCTTCCCGCGCTTCGAGGTGATGCGCGACTGGCACGAGAACCAGTCGATTCCGGTCGAGAGCTTCGTCATCGCCGACGGCCTGCACATGAACGATTGGGGCTACGCCTGCTTCGCCCAGCTGCTCGGCGACGACATCATCCGCTCGGTGGGGCAGATCAAGTTGGGCGTGAACGTGCCGGGAGATGTGCGGACGTATCGGCCGATGTAAAGGCGAATAGGGAATGGCGAGTAGCGAATAGGGATTGATCTATTCGCCACTCACTACTCGCCATTCACCCCTCACGCCTTCTCCAGCGCCGCGGTCAGATCCTCGATCAGATCATCGGCATGCTCCAGCCCAGCCGAGAAGCGAATAAAACCTTCGCTGATGCCGAGCGCGGCGCGGTCCTCCGGCCTCAGGCGCTGATGCGTCGTGGTCGCCGGATGCGTGACGAGGCTCTTGGCGTCGCCGAGATTGTTCGAGATCTTCGCCAGCTTCAATTCGTTGAGCACGCGGAACGCAGCCGCCTTGCCGCCCTTGACCTCGAAGCCGACCAGCGTCGAGCCGCCGCGCATCTGCTTTTTCACCAGCGCTGCCTGCGGATGATCGGCGCGGCCCGGGAAAACCAGCCGCGAGATCTTCGGATGGCTCGCCAGCACGTCGGCGATGCGCGCGGCCGTTTCGGTCTGCGCGCGCACGCGCACGCCCAGCGTCTCCAGGCCCTTGAGCAGGACCCAGGCGTTGAACGGCGAGATCGACGGGCCGGTCTGGCGCATGAAATTGTGGATGTGCTCGGCGATGAAGGCTTCCGACGACAGGATGATGCCGCCGAGGCAGCGGCCCTGGCCGTCGATATGCTTGGTCGCAGAATAGACCACGACGTCGGCCCCGAGCGCGAGCGGGCTCTGCCAGATCGGCGTTGCGAACACGTTGTCGACGACGAGCCGCGCGCCGCCCTTGTGCGCGATCTCGGCAATCCCGGGGATGTCGAGCACGTCGAGCGTCGGGTTGGTCGGGCTCTCCAGGAAGAACGTCTTGGTGTTCGGCCGCACGGCGCGCTGCCATTCATCGAGATTGGCTCCGTCGACCAGCGTGGCCTCGATGCCGTAGCGCGGCAGCAGGTCCTGGACGACGTAGAGGCACGAGCCGAACAGGGCGCGGGAAGCCACCACGTGGTCGCCGGCCCTAAGCGGCGCCAGGATCGCGGTCGTCACCGCGGCCATGCCGGTCGCCGCCGAGCGGGCGGCTTCGGCGCCTTCGAGCTCGATCATGCGGCGCTCGAACATCGCGATGGTGGGATTGGAGTAGCGCGAATAGATGAAGCCCGGATCCTCGCCCTTGAACCGCGCCTCGCATTGCTCCGCGGTGTCGTAGACATAGCCCTGGGTCAGGAACAGCGCCTCCGATGTCTCGCCATATTGCGAGCGCAGGGTGCCGGAATGGACCAGGCGGGTTTCGGGACGGTAGTTGGTGGTCGACTTCGACATAGGTACCTCCGACATGACCGTCTCGTCGAAAACGGTCACAAAAAAACCGGCCTGGATATCTCCACGGGCCGGGATCACAGAGGTCCCCGGCCTGTTTAGCGACTTATTTAACGTGGCTGCAAGCCGGCCGGCTCAAATCACCACGGGATAAGTGATGCTCATATTCCGCAATGCCCTTTCCGTCAAGGCGTCCATCGGATAGCCGTAAAAGACTTGTATTTCCGGCATGTCCGGATGCATCTGACCCCTGACGAGGACCCCCGGTTGACGTTCACGGTTGCGCCCGACGCCAATGGTATCCTGCCCGACCGCATGATCGCGGCGATGGCGAAGGCCGGGCTCATCCTGCCCGCCTATGACTTCGTCGAGAGCCAGATCCAGCCGGCGAGCCTTGATCTGCGTCTCGGCGACATCGCCTATCGCGTCCGCGCCAGCTTCCTGCCGGGTCCCGGCGCCACCGTCGCCGAGCGCATCGACGAATTGAAGCTGCACGAATTCAGCCTCGCCGACGGCGCGGTGCTGGAGACCAACTGCGTCTACATCGTGCCGCTGCTTGAGAGCCTCGCGCTGCCGCCGGAGATCGTCGCGGCGGCGAACCCGAAAAGCTCGACCGGCCGGCTCGACGTCTTCACCCGCGTCATCGCCGACGGCACCCGCCGCTTCGACATGATCGGCGCCGGCTATCACGGCCCGCTCTATGCCGAGATCAGCCCGAAGACGTTTCCGGTGCTGGTCAGCGAGGGCTCGCGTCTCAGCCAGGTGCGCTTCCGCACCGGTGACGCGATCCTCAATGCCGATGAGCTCGATGGCTTGCATGCCGCCGAGCGCCTCGTCGATATCGACGATGCTGATCTCTCCGGCGGCGTCGCCGTCTCCGTCGATCTCTCCGGCGAGAAGGCAAACGGCTTCGTCGGCTACCGCGCCAAGCGCCACACCGGCGTCGTCGACGTCGATCGCCGCTCCGGCTACGCGGTGGAGGATTTCTGGGAGCCGATCTCGGCCCGCCCCGACGGCAGCCTGATCCTCGATCCCGGCGAGTTCTACATCCTGGCGTCGAAGGAAGCCGTGCAGGTGCCACCCGACTACGCCGCGGAGATGGTGCCGTTCGATCCGCTGGTCGGCGAATTCCGCGTGCACTATGCCGGATTCTTCGATCCCGGCTTCGGTTATGCCGGCGCGGGCGGAAAAGGCGCGCGCGCCGTGCTGGAAGTGCGTTCGCGCGAAGTGCCGTTCATCCTCGAGCACGGCCAGATCGTCGGCCGCCTCGTCTACGAGAAGATGCTGGCCCGTCCCGACGCGATGTACGGCCAGCGCATCGGCTCGAACTATCAGGCCCAGGGCCTCAAACTATCGAAGCATTTTCGGGTGTAGCTGCCCATTTTACTGTCATGCCCCGGCTTGACCGGGGCATCCAGTACGCCGCGGCCTGTCGATTTGATCACTGCCGTCTCGGAGTACTGGATCGCCCGATCAAGTCGGGCGATGACACCGAATGTGTGTCGGGATGTGCAATCATTCGGAGTGATGCAAGGTGGTGACATGACCAACGAATCCGAACTCGACGCAAAGATTGTCGAAGACGTCGCGGATGCGCTGATCTATTCGGATCGCTCCGGCACGATCATGCGGTGGAACCGCGCAGCGGCGGCGCTGTTCGGCTTCTCCGCTCCGGAAGCGCTCGGCCAGAATCTCGATCTGATCATTCCCGAACACCTGCGCGCCGCGCACTGGAAGGGCTTGAAGCTGCGCTGGCCAGCGGCCGTATGAAGCTTGCGGGCAGGCCGACACTGACCCGCGCGCTGCACAAGAGCGGGCGCAAGCTCTACATCGAGATGACCTTCGCGCTGGTGCGGGATTCCGGCGGCAATGTTCTGGGATCGGTCGCGATGGCGCGCGATGTCACCGAACGGGTCGAGCGAGAGCGCGCGGCCAAGACGCCACCGCAAACTTCGTGATGCGGAATTGGCGAGCGCCCGCGCAGGGCGCTCTGCACGGGCGTCATGTTGCTTGCCGAAAGCTGCGATGACACACTCGATCGCAACAACGATCGGGAGCGAAACGAATGACCGCCGCAGCTGACGCCGCGCAGGAAGCCCAATGGAAGCGCTGGCGTGCGGTCGCCGACCTCTACCACGCCTATTTCACCGGCCTCATCCTCACCGTCGTCACGCGGCGCGGCACCGCGGATGCCGCCGAGTTCGTCTTCCGCGTGTTCCGGCGTCAGCAGCAGGAGCGCTTCCTGCCCGGGCTTGGGAAGCTGGGAATCGATCATCTGCCGCCGGCGGTGGCGGCCGCGCAATATCACTATCTCTCGAACTGGATCGGCGGCGTGCATGTCGAATACATGTATGAGAGCGACGCCAAGGCCTGGATCCGCTATCCGCCGCCGCGCTGGATCTGGAAGGGCACCGCGATCTGCGGCGTGCCGGGCGAGGTCTCGCGCGCGATGCTGCGGGGATGGCACGCCAACAACGGCGTCGCGCTCGGCGATCTCAGGCTCGGCTTCGTCTGCACCAAGCAGAGCGTCGACGGCCAGGATGGGCTGGAAGGCTATTATTGCCAATACGATCATCCGCTAGAACTCGATCAGCGCCTGGTGTTCGCGCGGCATCTGGAAGCGCCGCTGTTCGACGCGAAGGCTGCGCCGGCTCTGCCGGTCGCGAGCTGGCCAAAGCCGCGACTGGAAAAGGCCTATCGCAACTATGCGATGGAGTATGTGCGCACGGCGGCGCCCGTGATGGTGCAGCTGTTTGGCCCGGAAGACGCCGGCTATCTGCTGCACCTCACCGGCAAGCTGATCGGGATGCAATATTTCGACGAGGTCGCGGCCGCGCTGGCGATGAGCCGCGGCGGCGCGAGCGAATTCGCATCGTTCCTGAGCGCGCTGTTCGCGGCGCAGGATGACGCCGCCGAAATGAAGCAATCCGAAGGCACGTTCGAACTCCGCCAGCAGAGCTGGAAGCTGATGGACGACGTTGCCGATTATCACCCCGCCTGCGCCAGGGTGCTGGAGGGATTGTTCGAAGGCCTGGCTGCGGGATGCGGGCGGCATATCGGCGTGCGCATGCGCGCTGCTGCTGGCGGCCGTCCGCCGCTGGTTTGGGCCGTGGAATAGGCGATGGCGCCGCCGCGCACTTCGCCTCTCCCCGCATGCGGGGAGAGGGAGAACAACAGCCGCAATTTCACGGGCTGAAATGCGCTGCCGCAGGGCACGCCTGCAGCTAGCGCAGGAGCAATCGCTGCGGGCCGTGCTAACAAACCTCTCGCCGCGCCTTCTGCGCGAAGAAAATAATTGGCACACCAACGCATTGCCGCGCCGCAAATGGCGCCCCGTGCCCCGGAGAGGACATGTCCGACATCGCCGAAATCCCGGTCGATGAGCAAGAGCGTCCGCTGCCGCCGCCCCCGCCGCCGGTGCGAAGCGCGCTTGTAGACGGGCCGATCCTGCGCACGCTGCTCTCCCTCGCCTGGCCCAACGTGATCGCGCTCTCGGCCGGCACCTGTACGGTGATCGCGGAGACCTCCTATATCGGCCGGCTCGGCGTCGAGGCGCTGGCGGCGATGGCGCTGGTGTTTCCGACGATCATTCTGACCATGACGATGTCGGGCGGCGCCATGGGTGGTGCGGTGGCTTCCGCCATTGCCCGCGCGCTCGGTGCCGGCGATCGCGAACGCGCCGCCACGCTCGCCGCGCATGCGATCCTGATCGGCATCAGCTTCGGCCTCGTCTTCATGCTGGGCATGCTGATCTTCGGGCCGCGGGTGCTGGAAATGCTCGGCGGCCGCGGCGACGTGCTGACCCACGCTGTCGCCTACACGCAGGTTTTTTTCGGCGGCGCCGTGCTGCCCTGGCTGCTCAACACCATGGCCGGCGTGCTGCGTGGCACCGGCAACATGAAGCTGCCGTCGTTCCTCATCCTCAACTCGGCGGCCTGGCAGATCGTGCTCGGCGGCACGCTCGGCCTCGGGCTCGGGCCGGTGCCGCAGCTCGGCATGCGCGGCGTCGCGGCCGGCGCGCTGATCGCCTATTCCATGAATATCTGCATCATGGGCTGGTACCTGTTCTCCGGCCGCGCCCGGGTTACACCGAAGCTGCGCGGCCTGCGGATTCAGTGGGCGATGTTTTTCGACATCCTGAAGGTCGGCGCCATCGCCTGCTTCTCGCCGCTGCAATCGGTGCTGACGATCTCGATCTTCACCCACATGCTGGCGAAGTTCGGCACCACGATCCTCGCCGGCTACGGCATCGGCGCGCGGCTCGAATTTTTGCTGACCTCGATCGCGTTCTCGTTCGGCATCGCCTGCGTGCCGATGGTGGGGATGGCGATCGGCGCAGGCAACATCGCGCGTGCACGGCGCGTCGCCTGGATCGCCAGTGCTGCCGCCTTCATGGCCGTCGGCGCGCCGGCCTGCGTCGTTGCGATGTTTCCCGATCTCTGGATCAACATCTTCACCGACAGCGCGGCCGTGCGCGCGGCGAGCCATCAATATCTCTCGACGGTCGGACCGTTCTACGCCTTTTTCGGCATTGCCACGACGATGTACTTCTCGTCGCAAGGCGCGGCCAAGGTGATCGGGCCGGTGCTGGCGCAGACGGCGCGGCTGATCTACATCTCGACGGCCGGCTGGTGGCTGTCGACGCACGATGCGACCGCGCAGAGCTTTTTCTGGCTGGCCGCAAGCTCGATGGTCGTGCTCGGCCTGCTCTCATTCTCCAGCGTGGTGCTGACGCGCTGGGGACCGCGCGCGAGCAAGGCTGCGATCAGGCCGGCTCTCTCGGGCGTCGCCGATTAGCGATGCCTGTGGCGGCGATGGCCACCGCCGCCGACATTGGCGAGCCGCATCAGTTGCGGGATCATCGCCATCATGTCGCCGCCTCCGGCGCCGCCGATCATGCCCATGATGTCGCCGCCACCAACGCCGCCATAACCGGCCGGCATGGTGCCGCCGCCCATCGGAGTGTAGCCGCCGTAATTGGGTGCGCCGAAGCCGCCGCCGAGATTGCCGCCGCCCATCATGCCACCAAGCCCTCCGCCGCCATTCTCCATCATGCGGCTCATCATCGGGCCCATGGTCTGCATCATCATGGCGAAGCGGCGCTTGCCCATCTTCGCCTTCATCATCTCCAGCATCGGCGCCATCTGGGTCATCATGTCCTCGCCGCCGGCACCTCCGCCGCCGAAGAACTGCGCCTTCGCCGGCGAGCTCGCGACTGAAAACAGCAGCAGCACGGCGGCCGCCTGGCAAATCACCTTGTCCGCACCTCGCATGGCATGCTCCTCGCGTCTCGTGGCGCCGCCGGGAGAGCGGAGCCAACCGGACGCACGCCGCGATGGTTACGGCTGGCGAGGGCGGAGCTCTGTGAGAAAACTCACAGAGCCGCAGCGCGTGGACCGCCGCTAGGCTGCAGCGGGCGGAAACGCCTTATGTATCGCAACGACGGCGTCCTTGGTCTGGCCCTGGACGTAGGCTTCGAGCTCGTTCGGCAGCATGTCGATGATCCACACCAAGCGGCTTCTCCGCTCGCCGTCGGCGATCACCTGCACCGAGGCGCTGTAATGCTGCAGCCGCTCGTTGTTGATGGCATAGACGAGGCGCTGCCGCGCGTCGTTGCAATCGACCAGCACCTCGCGCGCCACCGAGCCGTTGGCGAAGGTGACGATACGCGCATCGCCGTCGAGCGTGCAGGCAGTGACGAAGCCGGGTGCCAGCCGTTCATGCAGCGCGCCGAAATCGCGCACCGCATCCCAGACGTCGCGCGCCGGGGCGTTGATGGAGATGTCGTTGTGGATGGAGGCCATGGTGTTTCCTCAAAAACAGTTTTGTAGGGTGGGCAAAGGCGCGTAGCGCCGTGCCCACCATTTGGATTGACGGGGACAGTTGGTGGGCACGCTTCCGCCTTCGCTCTTCGAGCTACGTCGGACAAGTCGCTTTGCCCACCCTACGAGATCTCGCTAGCGCTCAGGCACAAACCGCCTCGACATTGTTGCCATCAGGATCGATCAGGAACGCCGCGTAATAGGTCGGGCTGTAATCCTTGCGCGGCCCGGCGCCGCCATTGTCGCGGCCGCCGCTCTTCAGACCTTCGCTGTGGAACGCCTTGACCGCGTCATGATTTCCGGCGCGGAACGCGATGTGCGCGCCGTCGGCCTTACGGCCCTTGTTCAGGTGCAGCCACAGGGCAGGCTCGCCCTTCGGCCCGAAACCCGCATAGCCGTCGCCGCTGGAGCACAGGACGTAACCGAGCGGCGCCAGCACCGCGGTGTAGAAGCGCGTCGCGGCGTCGAGATCGGCAACGCGAAGCCCGATGTGGTCGTACATGGTCGTCTCCATTTGCAAAGCGCGCCGAAGATGGCGCGCGCCGGAGACAACCCTAGTCGGGGTGAGGCGGGCGGCTCTTGGAGAATCTTGCGCTTGGCAGCCGGCTAATTCGCCGGCACCTCCGACTGCCACCGGATCACCCGTTTCAGGTGATAGACGTGAACCCACATGTTCGTTCCGATCACGCTGACTGTTGCGACGATCAGGGCCGTGAGCTTCTGCGGGTCATGAAGGGCGAGGACGAGCAGGAACGCGGACAGGGCGGCCGTGACGCCGAAGCTGAACCAGAGCCCGATGAGGCGTGGTGCAAACCAGGCCGGTTCCCCGTCGGTGCCCCACTGCATCGGAATCCTGCGCGAGGTGATCTGGCGGCCATAATAGACGGCACAGCCGGCGATGAAGGCAAGACCAACGGCAAGCGCGATCAGTGTGGCCGCAATCACATCACTCGGGGCACTGTTCATCTGCCGGGTCGCCGCACTCAAAGAGCGTTGATTCGCTCTTTGGTTGTAATATCGCGCGGCGTGCCGCAAGCCCAGTACGACGCGCCCATCTGGTCAACAGACTATTACCCCACCATGCGGCCGACCTGTCTCAGTTGAGGACGAGGCGTTCGGCGAAGACGCTGCGCTCCCCGCGCGAGGCCTGGCGGAATTTGGTCGGCGATACGCCGGCAGCGCGGTGGAAGGTGCGGACGAAGTTGGAGAGATCGCCGAAGCCGACGTCATAGGCGACATCGGTGACCGCGATGTCGTCATCCGTGAGCAGCCGCGCTGCGTGCCGCAGCCGCGAGCGCACCAGATATTGATGCGGGGTGACGCCGAGCACGCTCGAGAACAGCCGCAGGAAATGGAACGGGCTGAGGCCCGCCTGCTTTGCGGCCTGTTCGAGATCGACCTCGGCATGCGAGTTGTCGTCGATCCAAAGTGCGGCCTCGACCGCGCGGCGGCGGTCGCGCGCGGTGGGGGTGGCCGGCTTGCGCGCCTTGCCCGAAACGACGTCGACAAAACGGCCGGCCAGGATCTGACCGACCTCGTCCAGGCCGATATCGCTGTTGCCATCTGCCGCCGTCTGGGCGAGCTCGCCCAGCACCATCAATTCGGGCAGCGGCGGCGTTGCGCCGACCTGCCAGACCTCGCCCCGCCCGCCGAGGGCATCGACCATATCCGCGCTGAGGAAGAACGACAGGCAGACATCGCCGCTGACATGCTCATGCGTGCAGGTGTATTCCTCGCCGGGCGCGCCGACCAGCATCGAGCCCGCCACCAGTTCGAAGAAACCGGCCCGGCAATGGCAGCCAAAGCTGCCCGAGCGGACATAGGCGATGGAATGCCCGGTGCGGCATTCGGCAAATGGCGTATCGCCCGGTCCCGCGTCGCAGCGAAACTCGGAAACGATCATCGATTGTGACGTCAGCAGTGTGGTGGCATCCATGCCGCCTTATCTAGGCATGAACCGGACAAGTGTGTAGCGGTTGTCCGAGAAGATCATGCCCAAAAAAGCTGAGGTGCGACCATGATCGCGCCTTAGCTAGGCGGGCGGGGCGGAGCAACGGGCAGCAGCACCTCGAACAGCGTCTTGCTGGCGACGGGATGGGCGCCCTCCAGCGCCAGCAGCCGCCGTTTGGAGATCACCCCGCCGTAAGGCGAGAGCCGATCGGTGTAATTGCCGGCCTCCAGCATGCGGTGGCAGGGCACGATCAGCATGTAGGGATTCTTGGCGATCGCCTGTGCCACCGAATGTGCCGCGCCCGAGGCGCCCAGCGCCTTGGCGACCTCGTGATAGGTGCGTGTCTCCCCGCGCGGAATGGAGCAGGCGAACTCATAGACTCGGCGGTTGAAGCCGGGCACGCCGCCGGCATCCAGGCTGACCTCGGAAAAATCGGGATCGTTGCCCTGCAGCAGGCTCACGATGCCGTCGATCGCAAGCTCGGCATTGTCGGAGGGGCGCTGCTCGCGCGCCTCGGGATGGATCGCAAAGATGCGGCGGCGGGTGTCGATCTCCCGCGCCTCCGGCAATTGCACGGCCATCACGCCGGTGTCGCTCCAGATGATGCCGCAGCGC
Source organism: Bradyrhizobium sp. 23AC (assembly GCF_054863025.1). Taxonomy (NCBI): domain Bacteria; kingdom Pseudomonadati; phylum Pseudomonadota; class Alphaproteobacteria; order Hyphomicrobiales; family Nitrobacteraceae; genus Bradyrhizobium; species Bradyrhizobium sp. 23AC. Next base: position 383,389 of record NZ_JAVAYN010000001.1, on the reverse strand, counting down.
CCGATCGCCGTGTCGAATATCGTATAGCCACGCCCCACCATGCACACGCCCCACTCAGTGCACGTCTCTCCCCAGACACGAGATCATAACACTGCCACAATCCGGCGCACGTGGAATCTTATCAGGACGTTAATAACCGGCCGGCTGGCTGCGCCAAACCGCTTGGCGGGAGGCGCCGTCTCGGCTAATCAGGACGGGCGCGCAAGCCGCGCATAAGCGGGCGTAGTTCAATGGTAGAACGGCAGCTTCCCAAGCTGCATACGAGGGTTCGATTCCCTTCGCCCGCTCCAAGCTCCCCGATTGAATGTCCATTGCGACCGGACTTGCAGGCGCCAATGCATATTCGCGCGGGTCTGAGATTCCAATATATTAGCTGCTCTCGTCCGGTCTAAACTTTCCATTGGCCTAAGCTCCGCCCATCCCCGGGGCGGCCCTTGCGCCGGGCAGCGCTTGGATGAAGGCCAGGATCGCGAAAAATGGACCAGCAGAAACTCGACCGCGCGATCGGTCGCCGCCTGAAGACGCTGAGGACTCAGGCGGGCATGACGTTGAACGAGCTCGCGGCGCGGTCCGGCGTCAGCCGTGCCATGATCGGGCGAGTGGAGCGGGCGCAGAGCAGTGCGACGGCTGCGCTGCTCGGAAGACTCTGCGCGGCGCTCGACGTGTCGCTCAGCGATGTCGTCGCGCTCGCCGAGAAGCCGCCGGAGCGGTTGGTGCGGCTTGCCGACCAGCCGCACTGGCGCGATCCCGACAGCGGCTATCGCCGGCGGCACGCCTCGCCGACGGATGCGGCCAGCGGCATCGAGATCATTGTCGTCGATTTGCCGGCCGGCGCGCGGGTGCCATACAGCCCCTGGGGCCGTAACGCCTTTACCCAGCAGCTGCTGATGCTGGAAGGCGCGATCGCCGTGCACATCGACGCCAAGGCGGTGCGCCTGCGCGAAGGCGACTGCCTGGATTTCGACGTGATGCGCGCGGTGATCTTCGAGAACGAAACCAAGCAGGACGCACGCTACGTCATCATCACGCGGCGCGGCGCCTCCTACGGGAAGATGTGAGATCAGAGCAGGCCTGTCATGGCCTGTCGACAAGTCCATCAATGCTCAGGCCGGTTGCGGGAGCGCTTGGACCTGTTCGCCGACCCAGGAGCTCACCGGCCTCAAAATGAGTTGCGTACCTCAAAACACCTCTGCTAACCTTCAGCGATGGCCGATACCCTCACCGCGACCGCGCTGACGCTGAAGGACATCGCCCGCGAGGCGGGCGTCAGCCTCGCGACCGTGGACCGCGTGCTGCACAACCGCCCTGGGGTGCGGCCGGACACGGTGCGGCGCGTCCAGGCGGCGATCGAGCGCAACGCGTTCCAGCCGCACGTCGCCGCCGCGGAGCTCGCCCGCGGCCGCGCCCGCCGCTTTGCCTTCGTGATGCCGTCGGGGCCGAACCCGTTCATGCAGCAGATCGAGGCCTATCTCGGCGAGATGTCGGCCTGGCTCACGGTTCGCCGCCTCAATGTCGAGATGGTCGCGACCGACGTGTTTGATCCCTCGGTGCTCGCAGGCACGCTGGAGGCGCTGTCGGGCGATTACGACGGCGTCGCTGTAGTGGCGTTGGATCATCCGGGCGTCCGCGCCGCGATCAACGATCTCGTCGATGCCGGCACCAAGGTGGTGACGCTGGTTTCGGACGTGCCGTCCTCGCGCCGCCACCATTATGTCGGCATTGACAACATTGCCGCGGGGCGCACCGCCGGCGCGCTGGTCGGGCGGCTGGCCGGTCAAAAGTCCGGCAAGGTCGCGATCGTCGCGGGCTCGCAGGGCCTGCGCGACCATGCCGAGCGCATCTTCGGCTTCAACCAGGTGATGGCGTCGGAATTCCCAGGGCTCAGCGTGCTGCCGGTGCTGGAAGGGCGCGACGAGGACGATCGTTCGGAACAGGTGCTGGCACGGCTGCTCGGCAAGCATGCTGACATCGTCGGCCTTTATAACGTCGGCGCGGGCACGCAAGGCGTCGCCAAGGCCTTGAATGACAAGGCCTTGAATGACAAGGCCCTGAGTGACAAGGCGTTGAGCGATGCCGGCCGCGACAAGCAGGTCGTGTTCGTCGGTCATGACGTCACCGTGCTGACGCGCCGGCTGCTGCTGCAGGGCGTGATGGATGCCGCGATCTCGCAGAACCCCGGACACGAAGCGCGCGCCGCGGTGCGCGTGCTGCTCGCGCTCGCCCGCGGCGAGCCGATCCTGCGCGAACAGGAGAAGATCAGGATCGACATCGTGATGCGGGACAATCTGCCTTAGCGGCAGTGGATATCGAACGGGCCGTGGCGGAGAGCGTGACGTCAAGATCGCGCCTCGCAAAAGGGCAAAGAGGAGGACGATTTGTATCTCGGACTGGACATCGGCACATCCGGTGTGAAAGCGGTGCTCGTGAGCGAAGCCGGCGCGATCCTCGCGACGGCGGCGCGCGAGCTCGCGCTGTCGCATCCGGCGCCGCTGTGGTCCGAGCAGGATCCCGATTCCTGGGTCGACGCGGCCATCAGTGCGGTCGACGATCTCGCCGCCCGCCATCCACGCGAGGTCACGCGGGTCCGCGGCATCGGCCTGTCGGGCCAGATGCATGGCGCGACGCTGCTCGACGAGGACGGCCGGCCGCTGCGTCCGGCGATCCTCTGGAACGACGGCCGCTCGCAGGCCGAATGCGCCGTGCTGGAGCAGCGTTGCCCGTCGCTGCACGCGATTGCCGGCAATCTCGCGATGCCCGGTTTCACCGCCCCGAAGCTGTTGTGGGTCGCGCGGCATGAGCCAAAAATCTTCGCGCGCGTCGCAAAGGTGCTGCTGCCGAAGGCTTATGTGCGCTATCGCCTGACCGGCGAGATGATCGAGGATATGTCGGATGCGGCCGGCACGCTGTGGCTCGATGTCGGTCTGCGCCGCTGGTCGCCCCTGCTGCTGCATGCCACCGGGCTCGATCTCCACCACATGCCGCGCCTCGTCGAGGGCAGCGAGGCGAGCGCCATGCTCGCGCCGGAACTCGCGCAGCGCTGGGGCATGGCGAAAGATGTCGTTGTCGCCGGGGGCGCCGGCGATAACGCCGCGAGCGCGATCGGGCTCGGCGCGATCGCGCCGGGCGATGCGTTCCTGTCGCTGGGAACGTCCGGCGTGGTGTTCCGCGTCACCGATCGGTTCGCGCCGGCGCCAGCCTCGGCGGTGCATGCGTTCTGCCACGCGCTGCCCGGCCTCTGGCACCAGATGGGCGTGATGCTTTCGGCAGCGGCCTCGCTGGCCTGGCTCGCCGGTGTGATGGAGGCACCGGCCGCAGCGCTGCTGGCGCCGCTCGGCGAGCGCGTCGATGGGCCGAGCCCGATCCAATTCCTGCCCTATCTCGACGGCGAGCGCACGCCGCACAACGATGCCGCAGCCAGCGGCGCCTTCGTCGGCCTGCGCGGTGCGACCGGGCGGACGCAGATCGTGCAGGCCGTGCTCGAAGGCGTCGCCTTTGCCGCGCGCGACAATCTGGCGGCGCTGAGCGCGGCGAGCGGGCCTGTTGCCGAGCTCGATCTCGTCGGCGGCGGCTCGCGCTCGCCGCTGTGGGCGCAGATCTGCGCCGATGTGCTCGGCATTCCCGTCCATCGCATCGAGGAAGGCGAGGTGGGGGCGGCCCTCGGCGCCTCCAGGCTAGGCCGGCTCGCTGTGACCGGCGAGAGACCCGCAGCGGTCTGCACCCGCCCGCGGCGGCTCGCGAGCTTCACGCCCTGCGCATCCGTCACCGAGGCCTATGACGAGGCCTATCGGCGATGGCGCGAGCTTTATCCCGCATTGAAGGAGTGCTCTTAAGTGAACGCGTCAGCCAAATTCTTCGATGCGACTACACCTGTCGCTTTCGCCGGCAAGGATGCGGGACAGGCGCCCGCGTTCCGCTGGTACGACAAGGACCGCCTCGTGCACGGCCGCAGGCTGGAGGATCATCTGCGCTTTGCGGTCTGCTATTGGCATTCGCTGTGCTGGCCGGGCGGTGACCCCTTCGGCGGCGAGACGTTCCTGAGGCCGTGGCACCAGGGCGGTGACGCGATGGCGCAGGCGCGGGCCAAGGCCGACGTCGCCTTCGAGCTGTTCCGCCTGCTCGACGTGCCGTTCTTCACCTTCCACGACGTCGATGCAGCGCCGGAAGGTGGCTCGCTCGCGGAATCCGTCGCCAATCTCAATGCGATTGCCGATCTGTTCGAGGCGAAGATGGCCGCGAGCAAGGTGCGCCTGCTCTGGGGTACCGCCAATCTGTTCACGCACCGCCGCTACATGGCGGGCGCGGCGACCAATCCGGACCCGGACATCTTCACCTATGCCGCCGGCCAGGTCCGCGCCGCGCTGGAGGTGACGCACCGGCTCGGCGGCCAGAACTACGTGCTGTGGGGTGGGCGCGAGGGCTACGAGACGCTGCTCAACACCGATCTCAAGCGCGAGCTCGACCAGCTCGGCCGCTTCATCTCGCTGGTGGTCGAGCACAAGCACAGAATAGGCTTCAAGGGGCCGATCCTGATCGAGCCGAAGCCCAAGGAGCCGACCAAGCATCAATATGATTTCGATGTCGCCACCTGCTACGGCTTCCTTGCGCGCTATGACCTCTTGAAGGACGTCAAGCTCAACATCGAGCAGAACCACGCCATCCTCGCCGGTCACTCCTTCCACCATGAGGTCGCGCTCGCGGAGGCACTCGGCGTGTTCGGCTCGCTCGATATCAACCGCGGCGACGATCTGCTCGGTTGGGACACCGACCAGTTCGCGATGAACGTGCCGGAGCTCGCCCTGGTGTTTCACGAGATCCTGAACCGTGGCGGCTTCACCACGGGCGGGCTCAATTTCGACGCCAAGATCCGGCGGCAGTCGATCGACCCGGACGATCTGATCCACGCCCATGTCGGCTCGATGGATGCCTGCGCGCGCGCGTTCCTTGCCGCCGCCGACATGGTCGATGCCGGCGCCCTCACGGCGCCGCTCACCGAGCGTTACGAGGGATGGGCCGGCACCGAGGGCCGCGCCATTCTCGGTGGCCAACGTTCGCTTGCCGATCTCGCCGACCGCGCGCTCCGTCCCGGCTTCGACCCGCAGCCGCGCTCGGGCCGGCAGGAATATCTGGAATCCCTGGTCAACCGCTATGTCTGAGCGAGGCTGCTGATGGCAAACGCTGACGCGACACCGGTCCTCGAGCTGACCGGCATCGGCAAGGAGTTCGGCGCGATCCGCGCGCTGCATGGCGTCGACATGCAGGTCATGCCGGGCGAGGTGGTCGGCCTGATGGGCGACAACGGTGCCGGCAAGTCGACGCTGGTCAAGATCATCGCCGGCAATTTCCGCCCCAGCCACGGCGAGATCCGCTTCGCCGGCAACGCGGTCCATTTCAGCCGGCCGGTCGATGCCCGTGCCGTCGGCATCGAGGTCGTCTACCAGGACCTCGCGCTGTCGGACAATCTCACGGCGGCGGCCAACGTGTTCCTCGGCCGCGAGCTGAAGCGCAGGTTCGGGCCCATCGCATTGCTCGACCACAAGGCGATGGCGGCGCGCGCGCTGGAATTGTTCGGCGAGCTGCGCTCGGAGACGCGCCCCGACGATCTCGTCAAGCAGATGTCGGGCGGCCAGCGCCAGGCGGTCGCGATCGCGCGGACGCGGCTCTCCAATGCGCGGCTGGTGATGATGGACGAGCCGACCGCCGCGATCTCGGTGCGCCAGGTCGAGCAGGTGCTCGGCTTGATTCACCGGCTGAAGGAGCAGGGCGTCGCAGTGATGCTGATCTCGCACCGTATGCCGGATGTGTTCGCGGTCTGCGATCGCGTGATCGTCATGCGCCGCGGCGAGAAGCGCGCCGACAAGCCGATCCACCAGACCTCGCCAGAGGAAGTCACCGCGCTCATCACCGGCGCGAAGGAGGCGGCGTGATGGCCATGCCCATGGAATCCCCGATCAGCTTCACCAATGTCGGCCGGATCAGATGGTGGCAGCGCGGCATCTTCGCCTCCCAGACCGGCTATGTGCTGCTCGCGCTCGCGGTGCTGCTGGTGATCATGCATTTCGCCAGCCCGTATTTCTTCACCGAAGGCAACATGCAGAACGTGGCGAAGAATTTTTCCTTCATCGCCATCGCGACGCTCGGCGTCACCTTCGTGATCATCACCGGCGGTATCGATCTGTCGGTGGGATCGATGATGTGCTTCTCGGCCATGATCACCTCGATGGTGATGACCGAGCTGTCGGCGCCCGGCTCGCCGGCGGGCGCGCTGTTCGTGCATCTGGCGGCCGACGGCAAGACCGTAATTGCCAACGTGCCGGGCCTGATCCTGCTGGTCTCGATCCTCGCCGGCCTCGGCGTCGCGCTGATCGCGGGGCTCGTCAACGGTTTCTGCATCGCGGTGCTCGGCCTGTCGCCCTTCGTCACCACGCTCGGCATGCTCTCGATCGTGCGCGGGCTCGGCTATGTCGTCTCCAACGGCCGCGGCAGCTTTCCGGGCGGGCCCGATGCCGATCGTTTCTACGCGCTCACGTCGGGCGACGTGCTCGGCGTGCCCGTGCCTTTCATTTATCTCGTGATTCTCGCGCTGACGATGGCCGTGGTCCTGCATCACACCTCGTTCGGCCGCCACGTCTTCGCGCTCGGTGGCAACGAGAAAGCCGCTGAATTGACCGGCATTCCGGTCGTGCGGGTGAAGATCGAGGTCTATGTGATCTGCGCGCTCGCAGCCGGCCTCCAGGGCATAATCATCTCCGGCTGGCTCGGATCGGCGCCCGCCAACATGGCGACGTCCTACGAGCTCAACGTGATCGCGGCGGCCGTCATCGGCGGCGCAAACCTCGCCGGCGGCATCGGCGGTCCGCTCGGGGCCATCGTCGGCTGCGTGCTGCTGGAGGTGATCCGCAACGGCCTCGTGCTGGCGCAGGTCTCCTCCTACTGGCAGCAGACGCTGGTGGGCGTGATCATCATCCTGGCCGTGCTGGTCGACCGCATCCGCTCGCGGATGAGCTGAAGGTGACGTCGTTCCGGGAAAACAACGAAGATGCCGCCTGTCCGCTTCCCGGACGTTTCAAAGAGGACGGGCGCCAGAGAAGGGTGGAGGAGACAATGAGGAAACTTCTTCTTGCCGGCATCGCCGTCGCAATGATGGCGACGCCGGCGTTGGCCGCGAACTACCGCTTCGTCATCGTGCCCAAGGCGATGAACAATCCGTTCTTCGACTTCGCGCGCGACGGCTGCCTGAAGCGCGCCAAGGAGCTCGGCAATATCGAGTGCATCTACAAGGGACCGGTCGAGCATGAGCCGGCGACGCAAGCCCAGATCATCCAGGACTTCGTCACCCAGAAGGTCGACGGCCTCGCCATCTCGGTGGCCGACGTCGCCGCCATGACCAAGTCGATCGAGGCGGCGACGGCCGCCGGCATTCCCGTCATCACCTTCGATGCCGACGCGCCGGGCTCCAAGCGCATCGCCTATATCGGCACCAACAACAAGGAGTTCGGCGTCGCGCTCGGCAAGCAGCTCGTGAAGATGCGCCCCGACGGTGGCAAATACGCCATGGTCTCGGGCGGCCCCGGCGCCAAGAACCTCGCCGAGCGTGTCGACGGCGTGCGCGAGGCGCTGAAGGGCTCGAAGTGGACGGAGGTCGCGGGCTCCCCGACCTTCTGCAACGACGATCCGGCACTCGCGGTCCAGCAGATGACCGACATGCGCACCGCGACACCCGATCTCGCCGCCATCGTGCCCATCGGCGGCTGGCCGATGTTCGCGCCCGAAGGCTTCAAGGCCTTCGCCAGCAGGAACAAGAAGGACATCGATTCCGGCAAGTTCACGCTGGTCGTCGCCGATACGCTGAAGATGCAGCTCGAGCTGCTGCGTGACGGCTACGCCAACGCGCTGGTCGGCCAGCGTCCGTTCGAGATGGGCGAGAAGGCGATGGACACGCTGCTCGCCATCAAGAAGGGCGAGAAGGTGCCGGAGATCGTCTACACCGGCCTCGATCTCGTCACCAAGGACAACGTCGCGCAGATGTTGAAGTAGGAGCGTCCGCCAGCCCCGCGCTCCTGCGTGCCTCCCCCGCTTGCGATTTTTGCAAGCGGGGGAGATGATCTGGACTGTTGGAATGAAGACAAGGCAATGGGAATGAAACGGTCGCGGCTAGGCTCGCTCGACGTCACTTCAATCGGTCTCGGTTCCGCCCCGCTCGGCGGATTGTTCAGCCCGGTCAGTGATGCCGATGCGGAAGCGACGATCGCGCGCGCCTGGTCGCTCGGGGTGCGATTCTTCGATACGGCGCCGCTCTACGGCTTCGGCCTCGCAGAACGGCGGCTTGGTGCTTTCCTGCGGCAACAGAAGCGCGAATCCTACGTGATCTCGACCAAGGTCGGTCGCCTGCTGCGCGCCCCTGATGGCGGCACCGCCGAGGACGAACACTACAAGGGCACGCCGCGCGAGCGGCCGGTGTTCGATTTCAGCCATGACGGCGTGCTGCGCTCGGTCGAGGAGAGCCTGGGGCGCCTTGGGCTGGACCGTGTCGATGTCCTCCTGGTGCATGATCCCGATGACCACTATGACGACGCCGTCGCTGGTGCCTTTCGCGCGCTCCAGCGCCTGCGCAGCGAGGGCACGGTGAAGGCGATCGGCGCCGGCATGAACCAGTCGGAGATGCCGGTGCGTTTCGCCGAGGCCGTACCGGTCGACTGTTTCCTGCTCGCCGGGCGCTACACGCTGCTCGATCAGGGGGCGCTGGATGCGCTGTTTCCGCTCTGCACGACAAAGAGCATCGGCATCCTGCTCGGCGGCATCTACAACAGCGGCATCCTGGCCAATCCGCACACCAGCGCGAAGTTCAACTATCAGGACGCCGATGCTTCACTGGTTGCGCGGGCACTCGAGCTCGACGCGCTCTGCCGCAAGCATGGCACCGAGCTGAAAGCCGCCGCGCTCCAGTTCTGCATGGCGCATCCGGCCGTCACGGTCGCCGTGATGGGCGCGCGCAACGCCGCGGAGGTTTCCGACAACATCGCGATGTCGGAGAGTGCGGTGCCGGCGGCCTTCTGGCAGGAACTGCTTGCACGAAACCTCGTCGATGCCCGCGCGCCGCTGCCGGGTGGGGCGTAGGACATGATCATCGACAGCCATCAGCACTTCTGGGACCCGGCGCGCGCCGACTATCCCTGGATGGCAGCGGATGAGCTGACGCCGATCCGCCGTGCCTTCGGTCCGGCCGATCTTGCACCGCTGCTAAAGGCGAACGGCATCGACGCCAGCATCGTGGTGCAATGCCGCTCTTCGCTAGAGGAGACCGAGGAATTCTTGCGCATTGCGCACGAAAATCCTTTCGTCGTTGGCGTGGTCGGCTGGGCTGATCTGACGGATGGTACGCTTGGCGAAACGCTTGATCGGCTTCGCGCTTCACGCGGCGGCGGCAAGCTGGTCGGCATTCGCCACCAGGTCCACGATGAAGCCGATCCCGATTGGCTGCTGCGCGAGGACGTCCAGCGCGGCCTCACCGCGGTGTTCGCCCACGATCTCGCCTATGATTGTCTCGTCCGCGCCCGCGAGCTGCCGTCGGCGATCGCCACCGCGCAGGCCTTTCCGCGAGCGCGCTTCGTGCTCGACCACGCCGCCAAGCCGCCGATCGCCGACGGCGGCAGCGACGAATGGGCCGATCGCATCAAGGCGATCGCGGCTTGCGAAAATGTCTGGTGCAAGATCTCCGGGCTGGCGACCGAAGCAGTCTGGAATGATTGGGATGCGGAGCGGCTGTTTCCGTTCGTCGCGCACGCCGCGAGGTGTTTCGGCGAGGACAGGCTGATCTTCGGCTCGGACTGGCCGGTGTGCCTGCTTGCGGGAAGCTATGGCGAGATCAAGAACGCGCTGGAGGCTTGTCTGGCGAAGCTTGGCCCGCAGCTGCGGGACAAGGCTTTTGGCGTGAATGCGACGCGGGCGTATCGGCTGGCGATGGCGCCTTAGCGCCTGAGCGCGCTCTTGCTTCCTGCCTCTCCTGGCAGAGCAGGAGAGGGGAAGCAGCGGCGGCGCGCCCCGGCCTATTCCGACATCGGCTTGTCGGAGATGTCCCAGTCCTTGCCGGTGAAGGTGGAGATGAAAAGCGTCTTCATCGGCGTGTAGTCTTCGGGCGTGTAGCTGTAGGTGACGCCGTCGAGGAAGTAGGGCGAATGGAAGCCTTTGAGGTTCGAGGCCTGCTTCAGCACGTTGGCGCGGGTGAGGTCGTCGCCACAGCGGCGCAGGATCTCGCCCATGGTCACGGCCTGGCCGTAGCCGGCGAAGGCGATGGTGTTGTCGGGGTCGATGGCCGGCGTGTACTTCTTGCGCAATTCCTCGAACGCCATCACGTCGGGGTCCTTCTCCCATTTGGGCAGGCCGACCTCCTTGTTGTAGCGGATGGCGACGATGCCGGTGGCGTTCTCGAGGCCCGCGGCAGTGAGGATCGAGCGGCCGGTTGAGCCGGCGGAAAGAAGCTGCAGCGGCTTCCAGCCGAGCTCGGCGACCTTCCGGATCGACTGCGACGACGCCTTGCCGGTCGAGATGTTGTAGAAGACGTCGGCGCCCGACTTCGAGAGGTTGATGAGCTGGGAATCGACGGTCGGCTCGGTGAGATCGTAGGTCTGCTCCATGATCACCTTTGCGGTGCCGCCGGCGTCCTCCAAAACTTTCTTGAAGGGACCGAGGAAGTCGCGGCCGAAATCGTCGTTCTGGTAGAGGATGCCGATCTTGGCGTTCGGCTTCACGCTGACGACGTGACGGGCCAGGATGCGCGCCTCGGTCGGATAGAGCGGCAGGCCCGCCATCGTCCATTTGAATTCTTTCGGATTATTCCACTTCGACGCGCCGGTGTTGAGCAGCAGCTGCGGCACGCCCTTGGAGTTCAGGTATTTATGCACGGCGGTCTGCGGCGCGGTGCCGAGCGAGCCGTACAGCGCAAGCACTTCCTCCTGCTCGACCAGGCGCCGCGTCGCCTCGACGCATTTCGGCGCGCTATAGGCATCGTCCATGGTGAGAAACTTGACCTTGCGTCCGTTGATGCCGCCCTTCTCGTTCAGCATCTGGAAATAGGCCTCGCCGATGCGCCCCAACACGCCGTAGAGCGAGCCGGGGCCGGAATGCGGCACGGTCTGCCCAATCTTGATCTCGGTGTCGCTGGCGCCGGCATCGTATTTCTTCTCCGCCGCCCAGACATACGGCGCGGGCAAGGTGGATGCGGCGATGGTGGCGAGCGCGGCGGCGCTGAAATCGCGCCGCGATGGATTCTTCGTCATTATTTGTTTCTCCCTGGCGAGGGCATTGTGCTGGCATCGCAGCTCGGCTCGCAAGTGGGAAGTCACGGCTTTGCGACGCAATGACGCTCAAATCACGGGGCGTTAGCGCCTAGACTCAAGTTTTCTCGGCCACGATCACGAGGCCGCTCACCGGCTCGTTGTTCTCGATCCGTGGAGAGGCGGGCTCCAGTGTCAAGAGCTTGAGGCCGGCCCTGGCGATCGCGCCGCGCACATATTCCGCCGAATGGGCATAGCGCAGGCCTTCGCCGAGAACGATGCCGCTGCCATCATGCGTCTCCAGCGTGAAAGCGAGCACGCCGCCGGATACAAGCACACGCCTGGCTTCGTTGAGCACCGGCGCGAGGTCGGAGAGATAGACGAACGCATCCGCGGCGACGACGAGGTTCGCGCATCCATCGCCTTTGCTGCGCAGCCCTTCCATCATGTCGGCGACTTCGAGCTCGGCGTAGAGGTTGGTGGCGCGCGCCTCCTTGATCATGCCGGGCGACAGATCAATGCCGATGAAATGGTCGACCTGCTTGGCGAAGGCGGCGGCTGCAAGCCCGGTGCCGCAGCCGAGATCGATGGTGCGCTTGAAGAAGGCCGGCTTCTTCGCGGCGACCCGCGCGGCCACCACCGCCTTGAAGATCAGCGCCGGGGCGCGATAGTCGAGATCGTTGACCAGTGTGTGCTCGAAGCGCGGCGCGTATTGATCGAACAGGGCCTGCACATAGGCCTTGGGCATTTCGGCCATCTGTGCGTCGCCGAGCCGCATCAGATGCAGGCCGGCCCCATGGTGGTCGTCGGGATCGGACCGCCGCGCTTCTCGAAACGCCGCGACGGCCTTGTCGCGCTCGCCGAGCCGCTGACGGATTTCGCCGAGCGTGAACCAGGCCGAGGTGAAGTCAGGCGCAAGCTCGATCGCCTGCTCTATGAGGTCAGCGGCGGCGGGCAGGTCGCCCTTGAGCTGGAGATCGCGCGCGAACTCGAAGCGGCGGTCGGCCATGAGATCGCCTGAGGACTGGAATAGGCGGAGGGGCATTGGAGGAACCGATTTTCATTGCCGGGCTTGACCCGCCTGCGGGGCCGAAGCCCCTCCGGCGCGGCGAAGGCCCGGCAATCCATCAAAAAAGGAACTCTTTAGGGGGATGGATGCGCGGGTCAAGCCCGCGCATGACCGGTGAATATCGGGGCCCCGTGACTATATGACCATCATGCGTCCGCAAGACATCCTGCTGCCAGTTGCTGCCGGCCTGTGCTGCAAGCCCGGCGGCTTCCATATCGACCCCGTCCGCCCGGTCGAGCGGGCCGTGATCACCCACGGCCATTCCGACCACGCCCGCGCCGGCCATGGTGCGGTGCTGGCGACGCAGGAAACGCTGGAGATGATGCGGCTGCGTTACGGCGAGAATTTTGCCGGCTCAACGCAAGTCATCCGCTATGGCGAGGAGATCCGGCTCGGCGACGTCTGCGTGAAATTCCACCCGGCCGGCCACGTGCTGGGCTCGGCGCAGATTGCTGTGACCTGCAAGGACACCTGCATCGTCGCCTCCGGCGACTACAAGGACGCGCCCGACCCGACCTGCACGCCGTTCGAGCTGGTGCCCTGCGATGTCTTTATCACCGAGGCGACGTTCGGGCTGCCGGTATTCCGGCATGGCGATGCGAGCGACGAGGTGAAGAAGCTGCTGGCCTCGGTCGCGCTGTTTCCGGAGCGCGCGCATCTCGCCGGGGCCTATTCGCTCGGCAAGGCGCAGCGCGTGATAGCGCTGCTGCGCGCGGCCGGCTATGACGCCCCGATCTATCTGCATGGCGCGATGGAGAAGATCACAGAGTACTATCAGAGCCGCGGAATCGATCTCGGCGAGCTCAGGCCGGTGAAGGGCGTGAAGAAGTCGGCGCTCGCCGGGACCATCACGCTGGCGCCGCCCTCGGCCACTTCCGATCTCTGGACGCGGCGGTTTCCCGATCCCGTCACCGCGTTCGCATCGGGCTGGATGCGCGTGCGCGCCCGGGCACGGCAGCGTGGCATCGAGCTGCCGCTGGTGATCTCCGACCACGCCGACTGGGACGGCCTCACCGCGACCATCGGCGCGACCGGTGCCGGCGAGATCTGGGTCACGCACGGCCAGGAAGATGCGCTGGTGCATTGGTGCCAGAGCAAAGGCCTGAAAGCGCAGCCGCTCGATCTCGTCGGCTATGGCGACGAGGAGGAAAGCGAGACGCCGGCCATTGACGAGGCCGAAGCATGAACCGCTTCGCCGAACTGCTGGACCGTCTCGCCTACGAGCCCGGCCGCAACAACAAGCTGCGGCTGCTCACCGGCTATTTCCGCGAGGTCGCAGACCCCGACCGCGGCTACGCGCTGGCTGCGCTCACCGGCGCGCTCAGCTTCAAGCACGCCAAGCCCGCCCTGATCCGCGAACTCATCGCATCGCGTACCGATCCGGTGCTGTTCGGCTTGAGTTACGACTATGTCGGCGATCTCTCGGAGACGGTGGCGCTGATGTGGCCGAGGCGCGGCGCAAATAGCGACGAGTCTTTTCCGGGCTACCCCTCTCCCCAACCCTCCACCACAAGGGGGGAGGGAGCGCAGCGCAGTGCGGCGTTGTCAGCGAGCACAATATCTCTCACCGATTTCCAAAGTGAGGGACGCACGAGCCTCTCCGTTCCTTCCCCCCTTGTGGGGGAGGGGCGGGGAGGGGGGTACTCCGGGCGAGATGCCAATGAGTCCTCTTACCCAAGCAACCACAACAACCCGCCACCCCCAACGCTCACCGAAGTCGTCACCACCCTCCGCACGCTCGGCAAGACCGAGCTGCCAAAACAGCTCGAGCGCTGGCTCGACGAGCTCGACGAGACCGGCCGCTGGGCGCTGCTGAAACTCGTCACCGGCGCGCTTCGCATCGGCATCTCGGCACGGCTGGCGAAGACTGCGGCCGCCGCGCTCGGCGACAAGGATCCGCATGAGGTCGAGCTGATCTGGCCTGGCCTTGCGCCACCCTATCTCGACCTGTTCGCCTGGCTGGAGGGCCGTGCCGAAAAGCCGGTCAATCGCGATCCCGCGCCGTTCCGCCCCGTGATGCTCGCGCATGCGATCGAGGACAGCGATTTCGCCGTGCTCGATCCCGCCGACTACATCGCCGAATGGAAATGGGATGGCATCCGCGTGCAGGCGGTGGCGGGCCGCGACGACCACGGCCACATCACGGCGCGGCTTTATTCGCGCACTGGCGAGGACATCACGGGGAGCTTTCCGGATCTCGTGCCGTCGCTGCGCCTGCCGGGCGCGATCGATGGCGAGCTGTTGATCCTGCGTGAGGGCCGTGTGCAGAGTTTCAACGTCCTGCAGCAGCGGCTCAACCGCAAGGTCGTCTCGCCCAAGCTGATCAAGGAGTTTCCGATTCAACTGCGCGCTTACGATCTGCTCGGCGACGACGAGAATGATCTGCGCGAGCTGCCGTTCGCGGAACGGCGCGAACGGTTGGAGACCTTCATCAAGGAGCTCGACGATCCCCGCATCGATCTGTCGCCCACCGTTGCCTTCGCCAACTGGGAAGCTTTGACTGCCGCACGCGCCGATCCCGCAAGTGCCGGTGCCGGCGAAGACGCGGACGCCGTCGAAGGCGTGATGCTGAAGCGACGCGATGCGCCTTATCTGCCCGGACGTCCCAAGGGCCAGTGGTGGAAGTGGAAACGCGATCCGCACATCATCGATGCCGTGCTGATGTATGCGCAGCGCGGCCACGGCAAGCGCTCGTCCTTTTATTCCGACTACACGTTCGGCGTCTGGACCGCAGGCGAGGGCGGTGACGAGCTGGTGCCGGTCGGAAAAGCCTATTTCGGCTTCACCGACGAAGAGCTGCTGCAGATCGACCGCTTCGTCCGCCGCAACACCACGGAAAAATTCGGCCCCGTCCGCCATGTCGTGCACGAGGGCGACAAGGGCTTGGTGCTGGAGGTGGCGTTCGAGGGGCTGCAGCGCTCGCCGCGACATAAATCCGGCGTCGCCATGCGCTTCCCCCGCATCAGCCGGCTGCGCTGGGACAAGCCGCCGCGCGAGGCCGATCGGCTGGAGACGCTGGAGAGGATGCTGAAGGCGGAGGCAGTGGAGATTGAGGCATGAGGAAGATGGCTCGATTGCGGCCACGAAGGCAGTGCACCCCCTCTCCCGCAAGCGGGAGAGGTTGGGAGCCCGCGGCACGCGCGTGCCCGAATTAAAACGCGGTAAGCTGATTGACGGTCGGGCCGGGGTTCCCCATCTGCCTCGCCGTGCCCTATAATGGGTCGAATCCGCCTACAGGAGTTTGAGATGGTCCAAGACGTCAGAGATTTGCCGGCCGGCCGCAACGACGGGCTGAACCGCTTTCTCGGCGGCTCGCCGCTGGCGGTCGCGTTTCGCCTGGTCCTGCTCTCGATCCTGGTCGGCGTCGTGCTCGCCGCGATCGGCTTCGATCCCTGGAACATCCTCACCAGCATTCGCCTCTTGTTCCAGCGGCTGTGGGATCTCGGCTTCGACACCATCAACTGGCTGTGGCGCTACTTCCTGCTCGGCGCGGTCATCGTGATCCCGATCTGGCTGCTCTCGCGCGTGTTCGGCACGCCGCGCGGCCGGTGAGATTTTGAAGGTCCGCAGCCGATGCAATTGCGCTTTGTCGGCTGCGGCGATGCTTTTGGCTCCGGCGGCAGACTCAATACCTGCTTCCACGTCTCGGGGCGCGAGGCCAACTTCCTGATCGACTGCGGTGCGTCGGCTCTGCCGGCGCTGAAGCGGCTCGAGATCGCGTGCGAGGACATCGATCTCATCCTGGTCACGCATTTCCACGGTGATCATTTTGCCGGGCTGCCGTTTGTCCTGCTCGACGCCCAATTCTCGCGGCGGACGCGGCCGCTGACGATCGCGGGCCCGCAAGGCATCGAGACGCGGCTGCGCGAGGTGATGGAGGCGCTGTTCGAGCACTCCTCGAAGACACAGCAGCGCTTCGAGCTTGATGTCGTCGAGCTCTCGCCCGAGCAAAGCCGGACATTCGGCACCGTGACGGTGACGCCCTACCCGGTCGTGCATGGCGAATCCGGTGGCCCCTTCCTCGCCTACCGCGTCGAGGCCGAGGACCGCACGCTCGCCTACAGCGCCGATACCGAATGGACGGAGACGCTCATTCCGCTGGCGCACGGCGCGGATCTTTTCATCGCTGAAGCCTATATGTACGAGAAGGTGGTCAAGAACCATCTCAGCCTGAAGACCTTGGAACAGCATCTGCCCGCGATCGGCGCCAAGCGGCTCGTCCTCACCCATATGAGCGATGACATGCTGTCGCGCCTCGAAGCTCTGCCCCATATGGCGGCCGAGGACGGCATGGTCGTCGTGTTCTGACCATGCACGCGCCCGGCCATCCCAAAGTCGGCACACGTGAAGTGTTCGCCATCGCCGGTCCGGCGATGGTCGCGAACCTGACCACGCCGCTGATCGGCATTGTCTCGACCACGGCGATCGGCCGTCTCGACGATGCCGCGCTGCTCGGCGGCGTGGCGATGGCCTCGGTGATCTTCGACTGCCTGTTCTGGCTGTTCGGCTTCCTGCGGATGAGCACGCTCGCCTTCACCGCGCAATCGCTGGGCGCGGGTGACACGCGCGAGCCGACCGCGATCCTGGCGCGCGGCTTCATCGTTGCCGGCCTGATCGGCGCCGCGCTGATCGTGGTGCAACTGCCGCTGGCCGCAGTGCTGTTCGACCTCATGGGCGGCAGCGAGGGTGTGACGGGGGCCGCGAAGACCTACTTCAAGATCCGGATCTGGTCATCGCCGTTCGCGCTCGCCAATTACGTCATCCTCGGCTGGTTGATCGGACAGGCCCGCGCCAATTCGGCTTTGTTGCTTCAGGTCGTCATCAACCTCGTCAACATGGCGGCGACGATCGTGCTGGTGCTGATCTACGACACCGGCATCACCGGTGCCGCGATCGCCGCGCTGTTGTCGGAAGCGGTCGGGTTCGCCCTCGGCGTGATGGTCTGCCGCCATTATGCCGACGGCGGCTTCGCCGTGCCGTACGCGACCCTGCTCGACCGCGACAAGCTGTTGCGGATGCTGGCGGTGAACACCGACATCCTGATCCGCACTGCGGCGCTGATCGCCGTATTCCTGTTCTTCACCGCCAAGGGCGCGCAGGCCGGCGACGTCACGCTGGCCGCCAACTCCGTGCTCAACAATTTCCTGCTGGTCAGCGCCTTCTTCCTCGACGGTCTCGCCAATGCAGCGCAGCAGCTCTGCGGCCGCGCCGTTGGCGCGCGCGATGCAAAGGGCTTTGCGGATTCGACCCGGCTGGTGCTGCTATGGGGCCTCGGCTTCGCGCTGGTGGTGTCGGGACTGTTCGCGCTGTTCGGGCCCGCCTTGATCGATTTCATGACGGCGAGTGACGACGTCCGCCATGCCGCGCGCGAATTCCTGCCGTTCGTCGTGCTCGTGCCCATCCCGGGCGTGTTCGCCTTCGGCTTCGACGGCATCTATATCGGCGCGACCTGGGCGCGCGAGATGCGCAATCTGATGCTGGCTTCGCTGCTGATCTTCCTCGCCGCCTGGTGGGCGCTGCAATCGCTCGGCAATGCCGGACTGTGGTGTGCGCTGATGGCCTCCTACCTCTCGCGCGGCGGCTTGCAGGCCGCACGCTATCCGGCGCAGTTCCGGGCGACGTTTTCGAAATCGTAGAAGAACCGTAGCCCGGACGATGACTGCGTCCGGGGCACGAGACCGCCTTACATCCCCGGCCAATCTTCCGCTGTGAGCGTCGCGGCATCGGCGCCGACGATCTCGGACAGCGAATCCCGGCCGGTGCGGAGCAGCGTCGAGGTGAGGTCGCGCTTGATCTCGTCGACGAGGCCGAGGCCCTTGTAGATCAGCGACGAATAGAGCTGGATCAGGCTCGCACCGGCGCGGATCTTCGTCAGCGCGGCACCGCCCGAATCCACGCCGCCGACCCCGATCAGCGGGAACGCGCCCTCGACGCGCACATAGGTCTCCGCGACCATGCGCGTCGACAGGCGGAACAGCGGCCGGCCGGACAGGCCGCCTTGCTCCTTGGCGCGCATCTCCTCGCGCAGCGTGCTCGGCCGCGCGATCGTCGTGTTCGACACGATCATGCCGTCGACACGGCGCGAGCGCGCCACCTGCACGACATCGTCGAGCTGGGCGAGGCTCAGATCCGGCGCGATCTTGAGCAGCACCGGCGTGTCGCCGGCCTTCTGCCTGACACGCTCGCGCGCGTCGATCACCCTGGCGAGGAGATCGTCGAGCAGGGCGCCTTCCTGCAAATTGCGCAGGCCCGGCGTGTTCGGCGAGGAGACGTTGACGGTGAAATAGCTCGCCACCGGCGCAAAGGTCTCGATCAGCTTGACGTAGTCGGCGACGCGGTCCGGCGAATCCTTGTTGGCGCCGACATTGACGCCGACGATGCCGCCGTGTTGCGCGCGCGCGGCAAGCCGGCGCAAGGCGACGTCGGCGCCGTCATTGTTGAACCCCATGCGGTTGATGACGGCCTCGTCGCGCTCCAAACGAAACAGCCGCGGCCGCGGATTGCCAACTTGCGGCTTCGGTGTCACCGAGCCGATCTCGACGAAGCCGAAGCCGAGCCGCAGCAATGCGTCCGGCACCTCGGCGCTCTTGTCGAAGCCCGCGGCCATGCCGATTGGATTGGGAAAGTTGAGCCCGAAGGCGCGCATCGCGAGCTTGGGATCGTCAGCGCGCGGCTTGACCGGCGGCAGGAAACGCAGGCCCTGGATCGCGAGGCGATGGGCGTCTTCCGGATCGAGCCAGCGCAGCACCGGCAGCGAAAAGGCGTCGAAAGCGCGGATCACGGCAGCAGCTCCGGAGTGTCGTGGCCGCCGTCCGAGCGGATGTTGAGGTTCATCACCGACAGCACCGCGCCGAGGTCGAGCTCGCCATAGAGATGTGGAAACAGCTCGTCATTGCGCGAGCGCTCCCAGCGCAGCTCGCTGCCGAGTGCGTCGCCATCGACCTCGACCAGGAACAGCGCGCGCTGTCCGACATAGTGCTTGCGCAAGGTCTCGGGAACCTGGGCAGCGGTGGAGAAATGGATGAAGCCGTCGCGCGCATCGTCCGCGCTGCCCCGGTAGACACCCTGCCGTTCCGCCTCACGCCAGGCCGAGGCCGGACAGATTTTGTAGATCTTGACCACCGCTTGCGCAGCCCTGTTTGCTCTTTGAGTCAGCTCTTTGAGTTTCTTGGGTTTTTTCGCCGCGTGCGGGTCCCCGAAACCCGGGCGCGACCGTAAAGGCCGCCCCTTCCGAACTCAAGGCTTAGAGCCTATTCCGTTCCGATGAAATCGGAACGGGGCTCTAGATTCCTGTTTTGGCGCGTTTTTCTTGAGGCGTACCGCTATCCACATCGCTTGAAGGCGCGCCTGCCCGCCGCCTCTTGCGCGGAAAACGGAAAACCGGTTGATTTGAGGATAGTTTTCCTGAGTTGCGACAGGCTGGACCTTGCATGGTCAGACAGGCCAAAGCGCAGAGGATACTGACACACGACCAGATCTGGGTTGCCCTGGATCGGCTGGCGGCGCGCGCCGGCCTGTCGCCGTCCGGCCTCGCCAAGCGCGCCGGGCTTGATCCCACCACCTTCAACAGGTCCAAGCGCGTTACCTCGGACGGCCGCGAGCGCTGGCCCTCGACCGAATCGATCGCAAAGGCGCTGGCCGCGGCCGACTCCTCGATCGAGAGCTTTGCGCGGCTGATCGATGATGACGCAGGCGACGGTCGCTCGGTACCGCTGCTCGGCTTCGCGCTGGCCGGCGCGAGCGGCGCTTTCGATGAGGCCGGCCTTCCATCCGGCAAGGGCTGGACCGAAATCGCGCTTCCCACCGAGGACAGCCACACATTTGCGCTGGAGATTTCAGGCGATGCGCTGCTACCCGCCTATCGCGACGGCGACCTCATCCTGGTCTCCCCCGGCGCGCCGATCCGCAAAGGCGATCGCGTGGTGGTGAAGACCAAAGGGGGCGAGGTGATGGTCGCGACGCTGGGGCGCCGCACCGCGAAGGCGCTGGAGCTTCAGTCGTTCGATGCGCCACAGGCCGGGCGCACGATGGCGGCGAGCGATGTGGCGTGGATCGCGCGCATCATATGGGCGAGGCAGTGACTTCGCTCTTCGTCAGCGCAAGTTCGGCACCAGCCAGCGAAACAACGCCACGGACGCCAGAGCGCCCAGCGTTTCCGCGACGAGGAAGCCGGGTACGTCGATCGGGCGAATTCCGGAGAACGTATCGGTGAATGCGCGCGCCAGGGCGACGGCGGGATTGGCAAAATCCGTGGCCGTGAACCAGAAGCCGGCCCCAATATAGGCGGCGACCGCGCCCGCAAGAGCAGACGGCCGCATGCGCGAGCAGGTCCACACCATTCCGATCAGGCCGAACGTGACCAGGAATTCGCTCAGCCATTGCGAGGGACCGCTGCGAAGATGGGATGACAGCGAGTAGGGCGGCACGTCGAACATCGCGTCAGCGATGGCAACACCAGCGACGGCGCCGACCAGCTGGGTTGGCACGTAGAATACGGCGACGCGAAGCGCGATGTCGCCGCGAAATGCCAGCACCAGCGAGACGAGCGGATTGAAATGGGCGCCCGACAACGGCGCGAGCCAGACGATCAGGGCATAGAGTGCGGCACCCGTCGAGAGCGCATTGGCGAGCAAGGCAAGAGCGACATTGCCGGCTGCAAGCCTCTCGCCGAGAATACCAGAGCCCACGATCGCGACCAGCAGGTAGGCGGTGCCCAGTCCCTCCGCGACCAGTGACCGCGCGAGCGAGGGTTTGGCATTGCGGTCGCCGGCACAACGCAGCTCGCTCAACGCATCCACGGAGGCTCTCACAGCACTTCGAAGATCTTGTAGGCGACGGCACCTTCGACGAGGTAGCCCTTGCCGACGCAAACGACGTCGTTGAGCCAGGCATAGGTCTGCGAGCCGGTCTCGAACAGCGGATTGGTGCGGAAGTAATATCCGGCGGGATCGACCTTGGTACGTTGCGCGGGATCCGCCATCTCGGCGCGCAAAGCCTGCGGCGTCACCCAGCGGCCGCCATAGGTCATGTAGATCAGCTCGCCATCATGCGTCCCCAGCGACAGGCGGACATCGAGCGTCATGGTGCCATCGGCGCGGAACAAGGCCCAGTCGCCGCCGCCCCGCAGCACCTCGCCGCGCAGGCGCGGGCCTTCGAACGAGCCCTTGGCCGCCCCGAACAGCACGCGCTGCCCGACCGGCCCGGCGCCGAAATTAAGGCGCGGATCGAGGTCGACAACGATGTCGAAGAGAAGTCTGGTCGCGAGGTCACCGACGGGCTTGATGCGGGGATCGGCCATGGTCTGACGCTCCTGTTTCGTGGATGTAGTTGCGTCGGCGAGCTACGCTGCCTGCGTGGCTTCGCCGAACAGCTTGCGCCTGACCGCGTCGGTCGAGACCCCGGATTGGGCGCAGAGCTCGGAGAGATCGAAGACGAAGCGCTCATACGCGATCTTGTCGTCGCGAAAGGCGAAGGCGATGAACACCGGCAGCTCGGCGCGACGGCCGTTCGGCACGGCCCCGAAGCGATCCCCCGTCATCGTCATCCGCGCGGTGCCCCAGCAGACCAGCGTGTCGGCGGAATTGGCGTGGCCATCGAGCGTGACGTGATAGTCCGGGAACGACTTGAAGAAGCGCGTCAGGATGCGCTCGTTTTCGGCAAGACCCTGCGCCCTGGTGCCGAAGGCCGGCGTCTCCAGCACCATGTCCGGATGCAGGACTTCCAGCGCCGCTGGGACATCCTGCCGGCTCTTCGCGATCGCCAGACTTTCCGCCAGCTCAAACATGCGTCTGCCGTCCATGGCCTGCCTCGCCAAATTCGTTATAGACATTCTACGTGTCTAATACATACATCGTGTATGTTATAAGCGGTTTGATACCGACGCGTCAAGCATTAGGTTGCGCGCGATGCGGGCGAAGGATCCTCCGAGAAGTCGTCGGGAAGAGTACAGCGAAGCCACACGGCAAGCGCTGCTCGATGCCGGCCGCGAAGCGTTTGCGGCCCACGGGTTTCAGGCCGCCGGCATGGAGGCGATCTCACGGGCGGCGCGGGTCACGCGCGGCGCGTTCTACCATCACTTCGAGGACAAGAAGGCGCTGTTCGACGCCGTGGTGGTTGCCATGCAGCGCGACGCGGCCGCCAGAATCGAGATCGCGGCACGGAATGAGCGCAAGATCTGGGATCGTCTCACCGCCGGCATCGACGCCTATCTCGACGCCTGCGAAGAGCCGGACTATGCACGCATCGTCATCCAGGAAGCGCAAGCCGTGCTCGGCGAGCCGCGTTATCGCGAGATCGAGGAGACCTATCCGACCGCGCTCCTGATCGCGACCCTGCGGGCCCTGAAGCGCGATGGCGAGTTGCACGCGGACGATGTCGATCTGCTCAGCCGGATGATCGACGCCATGATCTGCAAGATCGGACTGCTGCTGCCCCACGCCGACGATTCCAGGAAGCTGCGCAGAAACGGGCAGAAGATCGTCGCGGCCGTGCTGGAGACCTTTCGCCAGAAGGTCTGAATCCGCTCCCGGCTCGCGTCACTCCTGCATCGCCATTGCGACTCACCGCCGCTCTCGCATAGGTTGCGGCCGATATTGCCAATCAAGTTCATCTTAGGGGGATATGATGAATCGCCGTCACGCATTGAAGGCTCTCGCGGGTCTTGCGCTTTGTCCGCTCTGCAAGCCAGCCTTCGCAGCCGAAGGCGCGCATTGGAGCTATGAGGGCGTCGGCGGCCCGGCCAAATGGGGCGATCTCGACGCGGCCAACAAGGCCTGCGCGGTCGGCCTGCAGCAGTCGCCGATCGACATCGAGGGGACGATCAAGTCGCAATTGCCGGTTCTGAAGCTGAACTGGGGCAAGAGCGCCGACACCATCGTCAACAACGGACACACGATCCAGCTCAACTTCGCCGAGGGCAGCACGTTGATGCTCGGCGACGTCAAGTACAAGCTGCTTCAGGTGCACTTCCACCGGCCGAGCGAGCACATGATCGGCGGCAAGAATTTTCCGATGGAGGCGCATTTCGTCCATCGCAACGAAGCCGGCGGCCTCG
The DNA here is from genome assembly GCF_054863025.1 of Bradyrhizobium sp. 23AC. Taxonomy (NCBI): domain Bacteria; kingdom Pseudomonadati; phylum Pseudomonadota; class Alphaproteobacteria; order Hyphomicrobiales; family Nitrobacteraceae; genus Bradyrhizobium; species Bradyrhizobium sp. 23AC. The sequence continues at coordinate 359,997 of NZ_JAVAYN010000001.1, read as the reverse complement.
CCGTGGTCGGCGTGCTGATGGCCGAGGGCAGGCCGAACCCGGCCTTCGGCAAGATCGTCAAGTCCATGCCGGCGGCGGAAGGCCCGGCGGTGAAGGCGGATGCGGGCATCGACCCGCACGCCATGCTGCCGCAAAAACTGAGTTACTTCCGCTATCCCGGCTCGCTGACGACCCCGCCCTGTTCGGAAGTGGTCGAATGGCTGCTGCTGACCACCCCGATTCAGGTGTCCGCCGCTGACGTCGCCGCGTTCGCAAAACTCTATCCGATGAACGCGCGCCCGGTGCAGAAGGACAACCGGCGTTACGTGCTAAGGTCGATCTGAGCTGGCGCTCCACACACCACTGTCGTCCCGGCGAACGCCGGGACCCATACCGCGTGATCTATCGGACGGTGGCGGTCGTCATACCGGAGTGAGCGCGACTAAGAGTCTTCGCCTAACTGCTCCCTGGGGTTATGGGTCCCGGCTTTCGCCGGGACGACGTCGGGAGAGAGCTGGTCTCACGCGCTCCGCGCCAGCGCGCCGTCGATCATGTTGACGGCGTTCTGCACGCCGTACACCGCGACGAAGGAGCCGAAGCGCGGGCCCTTCTCCTGGCCGAGCAGCACCTGATAGAGCATGTTGAACCAGTCCAGCGTGACGCCGGGACGGCCGTCCTTGCCCTTCTTGACCTGGTCGAGGAAGGGCTCGCGGCGGCCGATCTCGTAGACGACGTTCTGGATGTCCTCGGCAGATGCGTTCTGCGCAAGCTGTGACAGCGCATCGCGCAGGTCCTGCAGCGCGCTGCGCTCGTTGTCCGAGGGCACGCGGAACTGCTTCGTCGGCGCGACGAAGTCGCGGTAGTAATTGATGGCGTAGCCGACCATCGCATCGAGCTTCGGATGTGTCTGCGGCGAGACGCCCGGACGATAGCGGCCAATAAAACCCCACAGCGTCTCGGCATTCTCCGCGTTTGACGACGACACCAGCGTCAGCAGGAGCTGGAAGGTGACGGGCATGTCGCCCCGCGGTGGCTTGCCGTTGTGGATGTGCCAGACCGGATTGCCGAGCTGCTGCTTGTCATCCTGCCGGGCAAAGCCGTCGATGAACTGCTGATAATCGTCGACGTTGCGCGGGATGACGTCGAAATACAGCCGCTTGGCCGCCTTGGGCTCGCGATACATGAACAGCGACAGCGATTCCGGCGAGGCGTAGCGCAGCCACTCGTCGATGGTCAGGCCGTTGCCCTTCGACTTCGAGATCTTCTGGCCCTGCTCGTCGAGGAAGAGTTCGTAATTGAAGCCCTCGGGCGGCGTGGCGCCGAGCGCCCTGGCGATCGCGCCGGAGAGCTTCACGGAGTCGATCAAATCCTTGCCGGCCATCTCGTAGTCGACGCCGAGCGCGACCCAGCGCATCGCCCAGTCGGCCTTCCACTGACACTTGACGTTGCCGCCGGTGACGGGCGTTTCGACTTCCTGGTTCGTGTCGGGGTCGACATAGGTCACGGTGCCGGCCGCAACGTCGCGGCGGATCATCGGCACCTGCAGCACGACACCGGTGGTCTTGCTGATGGGCAGGAACGGCGAATAGGTCGCGCGGCGATCGGGCCCTAGCGTCGGCAGGATGATCGCCATCACCTTGTCGTAGGCAGCTAACATCTTGAGAAGCGTCGCGTCGAAGCGGCCTGAGGTGTAGTAGTCCGTCGAGCTCGCGAACTCGTAGTCGAAGCCGAAATGATCCAGAAACGCGCGCAGGCGCGCGTTGTTGTGCGCACCGAACGAGGGGTACTCGTTGGAGAACGGATCTGGCACCCGCGTCAGCGGCTTGCCGAGATGCGCGGCCAGCATCTCCTTGTTGGGAACGTTGTCCGGCACTTTCCGAAACCCGTCCATGTCGTCGGAGAACGCCAGGAGGCGCGTCTTGACCTTGTCCTCGGTCAGCACGCGGAAGGCATGGCGCACCATCGAGGTGCGCGCGACCTCGCCGAACGTGCCGATATGCGGCAGGCCGGATGGTCCGTAGCCGGTCTCGAACAGCACCTCGTCCTTCGGGCTTTTCTTCAGCCGCGCGACAATGGCCTTCGCCTGCTCGAACGGCCAGGCGTTGGATTGTTCGGCGAGCGCACGCAAATCGCTCGGGCTCATGTTGGGATCGATAACGGACATCAAGAAGGGCCTCCGGGCCGCGGAAAATAGCGATTTCCGGGCAGAATGCAAAAGTTGCGGAGCAACTATCGCGGGGATCGTAGGGTGGGCAAAGCGAAGCGTGCCCACCACCTCAAAGACGTGGGCACGGCGCTGACGCGCCTTTGCCCACCCTACGGCAGTTTGCTCGTCGCGAGCGCAGGGCTAGAACGGGCTCACCGAGAAATACCGCAGCCACAGGTCGGTGTAGCGGCCTTTTTCCCAGACGCGGAACAGGGCCCAGTTCAGGGCCTGGCGCAGCACGTCATTGCCCTTGCGGACGGCGATGCCGATGCCTTCGCCGAAGAAACGGCTCTCGACGAAAGGGCCGCCGGAGAAGGCGCAGCAATCGCCGGAATCGGTGCCGTTGATCCAGAACGCCAGCGAGATGGCGTCGCCGAAGATGAAATCGACCTCGCCCTTGCGCAAAGCGCTGCGGAGCGCGTCGTCATTGGGATAGCCGTGCAGCTCGGCGTCGGTGAACATCGCCTTGAGATAGGCCTCGTGCGCGGAGCCGGCGACGACGCCAACCTTCTTGCCCTCGAGATATTCGGGCCGGATCTCCGGCATCACCGCGTCCTTGCGCGAGGCGAAGCGGGCCGGCACGCGGTAATAGGGATCGGTGAAGTCGACGCGGGCGCGCAGCTGCGGGCTGACCGCCATCGAGGCGATGATGGCATCGCCGCGGTTGGAGGAGAGCGCGTCGACCAGCGTCTCGAAGCGGCGCATCTGCACCGTGCAGGTGACCTTGATCTCCTCGCACAGCGCGCGGGCCAGATCGACGTTGAAGCCGGCCGGGTTGCCGTCGGCGCCCGTGAAATTGAACGGCGGATAGTCGGTCTCGGTCAGGAAGCGGATCACGGTAAGGCGCGACAGGTCCGGCCGCTCCGGTCGCCGCCGCGGGTCCCAGAAGCCGGGCACGGCCTGCGGGGCGGCCTGCGCGACCCGAGGTGGGGCTTGCTGCGTCCCCTGGGGCGGCGGGGGAGGCTGCTTGGCCGGGGCCTGCGCCTCGGCGCCGGGAAGGCCTGCGAGCAGGCAGGCGCCGACGGCTAGCCCCGCCAGCAAGCTACGAGCAGATTTGGACGATTTCGCCTGTTGCGATGGAGCCATCGGCCGGAAATGAACGAATTTCATTGGGATCGGAGGGCGTTATAGACCATCCCGACGGGAACGCGAGCATGGAATGCAGCCAAGTCGAGGTGCGCTCCCTCTCCCGCTTGCGGGGGGAGGGCCGGGGTGGGGGTATCTCCGCGGGCGAGAGCCCCAATGTGGAGAGAGCCCCCACCCGGCGCGCTGTGCGCGCCGACCTCCCCCGCAAGCGGGAGAGGTTGCACCGAGAATGCCGCTCGATCCTGCGCTCTTCTCAGAGATACTTCTTCAAATCCGCCGCCGCCTCGTCCGGCGTCCGCTTCAGGTTGAACGGCGACACGAACCGGCCGTCGCGGTCCATCAGATAGATCAGCGCGGTGTGGTCCATGGTGTAGTCGCCGTCCTTGGTCGGGACCTTCTTGGCGTAGACCCGGTAGGAGGTGATGACCTTGGCGGTCTCGGCGGGATCGCCGGATAGACCTTCGAGATGCGGATCGAAGCTCGACAGATACTCCTTCATGGTCGCCGGCGTATCGCGCTCGGGATCGACCGAGATGAAGACGGCATTGACCTTGTCGGCATCCTTGCCCAGCGCGCGCAGCACCTCCGAGATCTCGAACAGCGAGGTCGGGCAGACATCGGGGCAGTGGGTGTAGCCGAAGAAGATGAGGGTCGGCTTGCCCTTCAGGCTCTTGTCGGTGATAGCCTTGCCGTTCTGGTCGGTGAGCTGGAACGGGCCGCCGATCGCGGCCGGCTGCGCCACCTTGCTGACCCCGCCCATGGCCCAGAACATGATCAGGAGGCCGACAACGAGGCTTGCGGCAAAGGCGGTCGCGATCACCAGCGGACGGGCGGCGGAACTCATGAGCGGAAAACTTCCTGTGGCGGATCAGAAGCAGGCGGCGAAACCGGTCCTGATCATCTCGAAGAACATCTGCGTGCCGTAGTGGAACCACAGCGCCAGCGCGCCGAGCACCAGCAATCCGCCGATCCCCGCGCCCGCCAACAGCAGCACGAACGGCGTCCGGCCGGCAGTGGGCGAATTGTCCTGTAGCGGATGCGACGGGTGCAGCGGTTGAGCCATGACAACGATCGGGGCGAAGGTCGGGGTTCCCTGCCTTCCAAATAGGCGCTGGGGCGTGGCCGGGCAAGCGCGGCGGAAGGGGGCGGGGATCACGAGGGCGGAAGTGCGTCCCATCCTCGTCATGCCCGTGCTTGTCCCGCCTGCGCGGCCGAAGCCGCTTCGGCGCGGCGAAGGCCCGGGCATCCACGCGCTTTTCACCGAGCCCAAAAACGTGGATGGCCGGGACAAGCCCGGCCATGACGAAAGAGCAGCGCTAGAAGTGACGAACGTGCCCCTACCGCGGCGCCGGCCTATTGGCCGAGGCTTGCGCGTCCAGGTAGCAGGGCTTGTACATGGCCTGGAGCTGCTTGCCCTTCAGGAACAGCATGTGCGGGGTGAGGCCGCCGCGCTGGGTGATCCAGCGTTTCACCTGCGACGGATACATCGCGTAGAGCATCTGGGTGGCTTCGGCATTGGTGACGGCGCGGCCGTTGGTGCCGAAATCCCAGGCGGCGTGGAAGCCCAGCGTCGCGTGCGAGGTCACGCAGATGCGGTCGTGCGGGATGGCGCCGAGGACGATGGTGCAGGCCGAGGCGCAGAGGCCGTCGATGATGACGGTGTCACCTGATTGCCGCAGGTCCTGGTATTTGTCGACATAAGTTCCGATCCGGCCACCGCGGTCATCCGCGATCCGAACCACCGCGTGAGAAGCCCCCATGCAAGCGATCAGGAGAACCGCCGCAAGCAACCCCGTCAGAAACTTCATTGTCCCCCGCCCCAGTCGAATTCGAATCTGCGTGTTCGGTGGTGATGCGCGACTAGCGTCTGTCGTAACCGCGGTTTTGTCTAGGCAGACCGGCTCGCTCAAAACAAATTCAAATCCAGTGTTGCGTCCGCGCTGCACCCGATGGGTCTCTATCCCAAAGTGGAACAAGTTAATGATGTCTTATGCGTCACACCCTTGATCTCAGTTACAACCGCTGGCTTCAATCCGGGCGACTACAGGGAGGAACCTGTGGAGGGGGAATCATGGAGGGGGAAATACATGGCTGAAGAGACTGACGTCATCGTTGTCGGCGCGGGACTATCGGGACTGGTTGCCGCAACCGAGATCGCGGACGCGGGCAAGCGCGTGATCGTGGTCGACCAGGAAGGCGAGCAGTCGCTTGGCGGCCAGGCGTTCTGGTCGTTCGGCGGATTGTTCCTGGTCGATTCGCCCGAGCAGCGCCGGCTCGGCATCAAGGATTCCTTCGACCTGGCCATGCAGGACTGGATCGGTGCCGCCGGCTTCGACCGCGACGAGGACTTCTGGCCGCGGCAATGGGCCGAGGCCTATGTGGCATTCGCGGCCGGCGAGAAGCGCGCCTGGCTGCGGGCGATGGGCCATCGCATCTTCCCCGTGGTCGGCTGGGCCGAGCGCGGCGGCTATGACGCGATGGGTCACGGCAATTCGGTGCCGCGTTTTCACGTCACCTGGGGCACCGGGCCCGGTATCGTCGAACCGTTCGAGCGCCGCGCGCGCGAGGCGATGAAAAGCGGCCGGCTGAGCTTCAGGTTCCGCCACCGCGTCGATGCGCTCTCGATCACCAACGGCGCGGTGGACGGCGTCAGCGGTGCCGTTCTCGCCCCCGATACGGTCGAGCGCGGCAAGAGCTCCTCGCGCAGCGTCGTCGGCGAGTTTGCGCTGAAGGCGCAGGCCGTGATCGTGGCGTCCGGCGGCATCGGCGGCAATCACGAGCTGGTGCGGCAGAACTGGCCGAAGCGGCTGGGCGATCCCCCGAAATTCATGATCTCCGGCGTGCCCGAACATGTCGACGGCCGCATGATCGGCATCACCGAGAAATCAGGCGCGCGGCTGATCAACCGCGACCGCATGTGGCATTATGTCGAGGGCATCCAGAACTGGAATCCCATCTGGCCGCGCCACGGCATCCGCATCCTGCCCGGCCCCTCCTCGATGTGGTTCGACGCAACAGGCACGCGGCTGCCGGCGCCGCTGTTCCCCGGCTCCGACACGCTTGGCCAGCTCAAATACATCATGTCGACCGGCTATGATTATTCCTGGTTCATTCTGACTCAGAGCATCATCAAGAAGGAGTTCGCGCTGTCGGGCTCGGAGCAGAATCCCGACCTCACCGGCAAGAGCTGGCGCATGACCTTGCGCCGCGCCACCAACAAGGGCGCCCCCGCGCCGGTCGAGGCATTCAAAAGCCACGGTGTCGACTTCATCGTACGCGACAAGATCGAGGACCTTGTCGCGGAGATGAACAAGCTTGCCGGCAGCGACCTCCTCAAGCTCGAGCACATCAGGATGCAGATCGAGGCGCGCGACCGCGAGATCGCCAATCCCTACGTCAAGGACGCGCAGGTGATGAACATCCACAATGCGCGCCGCTATATCGGCGACAGGCTCATCCGCACCGCTTCCCCGCACAGGATCCTGGATCCCGCGCAGGGGCCGCTGATCGCGGTCAAGCTCAACATCCTCACCCGCAAGACGCTGGGCGGCTTCGAGACCGATCTCGACTCGCGTGTGTTCGGCAGCGAGGGCAGTGTCATTCCCGGCCTCTATGCGGTCGGCGAAGCCGCCGGCTTCGGCGGCGGCGGCGTGCACGGCTATCGCTCGCTGGAAGGCACCTTCCTCGGCGGCTGCCTGTTCTCGGGCCGCAATGCGGGCCGGGCCGCGGCGAAAGCGGTAGGCTAGATCGTGCGGCGGTGGATGTGCATCGGGGCGGTGGTTGCTGCATTGGCCGCCGCATCAGTCGCATCCGCCGAGACGATCGACGTCAACGGCGCAAAGCGCTCCTACAGTGCGCAATTGCCGGCCAGGAAGCCAGCACCGCTCGTCATCGTGCTGCACGGCAAGACCCAGCGCGGCGCCGACATGATCGCGCGGACGGCGTGGCCGCAGGTCGCCAAGCGCGAGGGCCTGGCCGTGGTCTTTCCTGATGGCCTCAACCATGCATGGGCGGATGCGCGAACGAAGGCGGGGCCGGCGCTGCGCGGCCCGCCGGTGGGCACCGACGACGTCACCTTCCTCGCAAAGCTCGTCGAGAAACTGGTGGCCGACGGCACCGCAGATGCAAAGCGCGTCTTCATCGCGGGCGTCTCCAATGGCGGCGCCATGGCGATGACCATGGCCTGCGCCCGCGCCGATCTGTTTGCGGCCGGTGCGAGCGTGATCATGAATCTCACCGACGAGGCCGCCGTCACCTGCCATCCGTCACGGCCGCTGCCGATGCTGCTCATGAACGGCACGGCCGACCCGCTGGTCCCTTACGCGGGAGGACGCGGGTCGAGCTATTTTGCCGCAGACGGGTTCTGGTCGACCGAGGAGACGCTGGCGTTCTGGCGCAAGCTCAATGGCTGCGAGACCGACGATGCCAGCGTGACCGACTTGCCCGACAAGGCGTCTGCAGACCAATCGACAGTGACCCGGATCTCATCGCGCTGCCCGAGGGGACACGACGTCGTGCTCTATCGCATCAACCATGGCGGCCACCGCATGCCTGGATTTTCTCCGGATGCCCGCTTCCCGAGGGTCGCAGCCGGCCTGCTCGGGCCGCAGAACGGCGACATCGATGGCGCCGAGACAATCTGGGCTTTTTTCAGTCAGTTTCCGTGAGGCGCACATGCTCGGCGCTGACGGCATGCGTGCCTAGCAGCGCATGCGTGCCCGGCAACGCATGCGTGCCGGGGGTGGCAGAGCGCGAGGTGCTGGGCTAGACAGGGCCGCCATTCCAGTGAGGAGATCCGTAAATGAGCATTCAGCGTTTCGAAACCGGCCCGCGCATGAGCCAGGTCGTCGTGCATGGCAACACCGTCTATCTCGCCGGTGTCGTCGCCAACAAGGCCGCCGGCGAAAGCGTGACGAAGCAGACCCAGGACATCCTGGCAACCATCGACGGCCATCTCGCCAAGGCCGGCACCGACAAGTCGAAGCTGCTCTCGGCCACGATCTACATCACCGACATGAAGACGTTCGGCGAGATGAATGCTGTGTGGGACGCCTGGGTCTCGGCCGGTAATACCCCCGCCCGCGCCACCGTCGAAGCCAAGCTGGCGGCGCCGCAATACACCGTCGAGATCATGGTCACGGCCGCGAAGTAATCTTCACGACCAATTCGCATGCGAATGGAGCGCGATGACGACATCATCGCGCTCCATTTTTTTCGCGCAACGATGACCTGCGAGGTAATCGATAAGCGCGCGTGAACCTTCGATAGTCAGGGACAGCCGAATACGGCGTCATCGAAGGAGAGCACCATGACCGACCCCATCACCATCGCCGGCCGCTACATCGAGCTCTGGAACGAGCGCACGGCCGGCCGGCGCCGCGAGCTGCTCAGCGACAACTGGACGACGGATGCGAGCTATGTTGATCCCTTGATGAAGGGCGACGGCCGCGACGGCATCGAGGCGCTGATCGCAGGCGTGCAGCAGCGCTTTCCCGATTTCAAGTTCAAGCTGATCGGCGAGCCCAACGGCTACGGCGATCACATCCGCTTTTCGTGGGGACTTGGTCCCGACGGCACCGACAGCCCGATCAAGGGCACCGATTTCGCCGTGCTAAAGGACGGCCGCATCAGAAGCGTGACCGGATTTCTGGATCAGGTGCCGGCCGGGGCGTGAGAGCGCTGGCCCTCCTCGCGCAGGCGGGGAGGGTCGCACCCCTCGACGAAGCCGTCCCTACGGCTTACCTGTCATGCTGTGCCGCCTCGTATCCTCCAAACATCGGCCGAGACGCCTGCGCTGCTGCCCGACCGCTTCAAGGCGTGGTTCGCAGCCCGTGGCTGGTCGCCGCGCGCGCATCAATTGGCGCTGCTGGAGAAGGCGCGCGAGGACGCTAGCGCGCTGCTGATCGCACCGACCGGCGCCGGCAAAACGTTGGCGGGATTCCTGCCGACGCTGGTGGAGCTTTCGACCGAGGCAGCCGAACGGAAGGCGGGTGAGAAACAGAGCCTCGTATCCACCGGCCGCAGCGTGCAGCGGACCGGCGGCCTGCACACCCTCTACATCTCGCCGCTGAAGGCGCTTGCCGTCGACATCGCGCGCAATCTGGAGCGGCCGATTGCGGAGATGGCGCTGCCGATCAAGGTCGAGACCCGCACCGGCGACACGCCGGTGTCGCGGCGGCAGCGGCAACGGCGTTATCCGCCTGATGTGTTGCTGACGACGCCCGAGCAGCTCGCCCTGCTGCTGTCCTCGGATGATGCCCCGTTCCTGTTCTCCTCGCTGAAGCGGATCGTGCTCGACGAGCTGCACGCGCTGGTGACGTCCAAGCGCGGCGATCTGCTCTCGCTCGGGCTCGCGCGGCTGTGGCGGCTGGCGCCGCAGATGCGCGCGATCGGGCTGTCGGCGACGGTGGCCGAGCCGGATCAGCTCGCGCGCTTCCTGGTGCCGCAGCCCGACGGCAGGGAGCGAGCAGCCGACATCGTCATCGCCGGCGGCGCGGCGCCGCCGCTGGTCGAGATGCTGGATACGCGCGAGCGCCTGCCCTGGGCGGGCCACAGCGCGCGCCATGCGCTTCCTGAGATCTACGAGCTGATCAAGGCGAACAAGACCACGCTGGTCTTCGTCAACACCCGCAACCAGGCCGAGATGCTATTCCAGAATCTCTGGAGCATGAATGACGACGGGCTCGCGATCGCGCTGCATCACGGCTCGCTCGACGTCGCGCAGCGCCGCAAGGTCGAGGACGCCATGTCGGCGGGACGCCTGCGCGGTGTGGTCTGCACCTCCTCGCTCGATCTCGGCGTCGACTGGGGAGATGTCGATCTCGTCGTCAATATCGGTGCGCCCAAGGGCTCCTCGCGCCTGATGCAGCGGATCGGCCGCGCCAACCACCGCCTCGACGAGGCCTCGCGCGCGGTGCTGGTGCCGGCCAACCGGTTTGAAGTGCTGGAGTGCCGGGTCGCCATCGATGCCATTGCCGAGAACGCGCAGGACACGCCACCCTTGCGCACCGGCGCGCTCGACGTGCTGGCTCAGCACGTGCTCGGCTGTGCCTGCGGCGAGCCGTTCCTTTCTGATGATCTGTATGCCGAAGTGCGCACCGCCGCGCCTTACGCAGACTTGTCGCGGACGGATTTCGATGACGTCGTCGATTTCGTCGCCTCCGGCGGCTATGCGCTGAAGACCTATGAACGCTTCGCCCGCATCAAGCAGGACAAGGAGGGGCGCTGGCGCGTCGCCAATCCCAAGGTGCGGCAGAGCTACCGGATGAATGTCGGCACCATCGTCGAGGACGACATGCTGAAGGTGCGACTGGTGCGTTCGCGCGGCGGCGGAGCGGGGTCGACCGGCGTGATCGCGCGCGGGGGTCGGTTGCTCGGCGAGATCGAGGAAGCCTTCATCGAGGGCTTGAGCCCCGGTGACACCTTCGTGTTCTCAGGCGAGGTGGTGCGCTATGAAACCCTTGTCGAAGACCAAGTCTATGTCTCCCGCGCCAACGACAAGGACCCGAAAGTGCCGTCCTACATGGGCGGCAAGTTTCCGCTTTCGACCTATCTCGCCGAGCGCGTGCGCCGGCTGCTCGATGACGGCCGCGCCTGGGGCGGCTTGCCGGAGCAGGTGCGCGACTGGCTGTCCCTGCAAAGAGACGTCTCGCGCGTGCCGGCGGTCTGCGAGCTCCTGGTCGAGAGCTTTCCGCGCGCCAACAAGCACTACATCGTTTGCTATCCCTTCGAGGGCCGTCTCGCGCATCAGACCCTCGGCATGCTGCTGACGCGCCGGCTGGAGCGCGCCCGCGCGCGGCCGCTCGGCTTCGTCGCCAACGAATATGCGGTGGCGATCTGGGCGCTCGGTGATCTCTCCTTCATGATCCGTGATGGCCGGATCGACCTCAACGCGCTGTTCGACCCCGATATGCTCGGCGATGATCTCGAGGCCTGGCTCGCCGAATCCGCCCTGATGAAGCGCACCTTCCGGAACTGCGCGATCATCTCCGGTCTGATCGCCCGCCGCCACACCGGCGAAGAGAAGAGCCGCCGTCAGGTGCTGTTCTCGACCGATCTGGTCTACGATGTCTTGCGAAAACACCAGGCCGATCACGTGCTGTTGCGCGCGGCGCGCGCCGATGCCGCCACCGGCCTGCTCGATCTGCGCCGCCTCGGCGACATGCTCGCCCGCATCCACGGCCGCATCACGCACCGGGAACTCGACCGCGTCTCCCCGCTCGCCGTCCCCGTGATGCTGGAAATCGGCCGCGAGTCAGTCTATGGCGAAGCTGCAGACGAGCTTTTGGCAGAAGCCGCCGATGAGCTCGTCAAAGAGGCGATGGATAGAAGTGGGTAAGACGTGACGACAGGCGCGCAGGTTTCAGGAGATGTCGACGACATGCGCGTGTCCACAGTCACCATCAGCGATGTGACCTTCGCCGCCGATCTCTCCGGCGCCCTGTTCTGGGAAGAGCAGCGCCTGCTCGTCGTCTCCGACCTGCATCTGGAAAAAGGCTCCAGCTTCGCCACCCGCGGCGTGCTGCTGCCGCCTTACGATACGCTCGCGACCCTGAGCCGTCTCGCTGCTGTCATCTCCCGCCATGATCCGCGTACCGTGATCGCACTCGGCGATAGCTTTCACGACCGCACGGCGCATGAGCGGTTGTCGGCCGACGATCGCGATGCCGTCGCCGCGCTCCAGACCGGCCGCGACTGGATCTGGATTTCCGGCAATCACGATCCCATGCTGCCGCGCGATCTCGGCGGCACGGTCGCCGACGAGGTCGCGATCGGCCCGATCACCTTCCGCCACGAGCCGACCGGCGCGCGCGGCGAGATCGCCGGCCATCTCCATCCCAAGGCGCGCGTCTCCGCGCGCGGCCGCTCGATGGAGCGCCGCTGCTTCGCCTCCGACGGGATGCGTGCGGTGATGCCGGCGTTCGGCGCCTATGCCGGCGGCCTCAGCATCCGCGACGCCGCCTTCGCAAAGATCTTTCCGGCCAATGGTTTTGTCGCCCATCTGCTCGGCGACCGCCGCGTCCACGCCATTGCGGCTTCACGCTGCTCCTGAGGCCAAAAATTGGGACAGCACTACGTTCAGTAGTTTTCCGGAATCGCCCAAGCGCGTTGCCGGCTCTAACTTTGCGCTTGCCGGGGCTGGAATTTCTCATCCCGAACAAGAATTGTAACCGGCAAGGGGCCGCTGCGAGGCGGCCCCTTTCATTTCGGGCGATCAAAACTGACGGGGACAATCGCCGAGTTCGGAACAAATTAAGAACACTTTAGCAAGTCTTTGATATATCATTGTGATTCGGCGCGTTGCCGATACAATATCTAGCGTCTGTCAGACTTTGCGAGGACTACATGTCCACCATCGCCTTCGATCAATTTGCCCTCACCCGGATCGCCGATTTCGCGCGCTCGCTGTCGCGGCTGCATCAGGCGGCCCGGCGCCAGAGGATCGATGACGATCAGTTCGACCGCGAGTTCAACGCGGTGTGCCAGTCGATCTGGGGCTACACCATCGACGATGTCAGCGACGACCTGTTCTCGACCGAGGATCATCTGTTCCTGGACACGCTGGACGAAGCGCATGCGCGCATCTTCGCGGCCGAGCAGGGCTACGACCTCGTCGGCGATCAGGGCATGCTGACGGATTGGTGGGGCTTCTGCTGGATGATCCTGGCCGAGAAGCGCGGCCTCTTGACGCCGGACAACCGCGCCGCCGCGCGCGCAGCGATCGAGGAGAAATATCTGGCGGCGCCGAACGTGATTGGGGTGATCATCGGACGATAGTCTCGTGCCCCGGACGCGGCGCAGCGCTCCTTAAGCGGTGCGCTGCAGAGCCGGGGCCCATGCTCGCGGCATTCTGGGTCCCGGCTCCGCGCAGCAACGCCAAAGAGCGTTGCGCCGCGTCCGGGACACGAGAGTGACTTAATCCAACCCCGCCCGCTTCGCCGGCTTTGCCGTCTTCGGCACCGTCACATCGGGCAGCGTTTCACGCACGATCTCCGCAGCCGGCGCATCTGCTGACACCGTCTCTGCCCGCACCGGGGCCACCTTCATCTCGCCGAGGCGGGCGCGGACTTGCGCGGTGAGGCCGGGATAGGAGGCAACCGGAGTGAAGTCGGCGGCCTGGTCGTTGCCGACGCGGATGCCGGTATAGGCGACGAGGCCGTCAGTGGTGGCGATCACGTCGCCGGCTTTCAGCGAGGAGTCCAGCGCGAGATCGACCGGGGCAAGGCCGACCGGCTCGCGGCCGTTGCAGGTGCAATCGGCGCGTAGCGCCTTGCGGTAGGCGAACGCGTTCTCGCTGTCGGCGTAGCGCTCGCCGATCTGCGACGCGGCGCCGTCGATCGAGGAGCCGAAATAGACCTTGGTCGCGCTGGCAGGACAGAACGCCTGACACATCTGCGTCGGTGAGGCGAGGCCGCGCATCAGCGGAAAATATTTGCCGTCGCAGCTGCGCACGCAGAACGCAGGGCCCGAGCCGCCAGCCGCCGCCGAGCGGGTCGGCGGCACATATTGCGGGGTTGCGGCATTTTGCTGCCCGGTGAAGGGATCGGCGTAGGAGTTCGCCTGTTGCGGCACCTCGCGCTGCGGCCGCTGCTGCTGCATGCCGCCGAAGAAGAAATCGAACAGGCCTTCGGCCGAAACCGGGGCGGGAGCCGCAAGCAGCGGTGCTCCAAGGGTGGCGGCCACAAGCATCGCGCGACGCCGCCGGCGCGCATGGGACAGGACTGTACGCAAACGCTTACTCCACCCGACGCTACCGAACCGGCTGGGACCTCAAGGGGGTCTCAGCACATGATTCACCATAAGGCGCGATGGTAAATGAGCAGTTGAGCAGAGGCGGTTTCAAGACGAGGCGGTGGCCTCTTTAGGGCCGGGCGCAGCTTTGGACGGATGGTTGCTTCCGGGGCACACTGACGCATGACGGCGAGGGATGTTTCGCCGCGTCAGGCCTTCAAGAATTCCGACGCCTTGTACAGCGAACGGAACGGCAGGCCGGCCGCACCGAACGTGTCGGTGGCGCCTTCCTCGCGGTCGACCATGGTCAGCACCAGCACCACTTCGGCGCCGGTCTCGCGCACCGATTCCACCGCCTTCATCGCCGAGCCGCCTGTCGTGGTGACGTCCTCGACGATCACGACGCGCTTGCCCTCGAGCGTCTCGCCTCTTGGCAGGCCCTCGATCGCGAGCTTGGCGCCGTGCTCCTTCGGCTTCTTGCGCACGAAGAACGCCGCGATCGGATGGCCCTTGATCCATGAGATCTGCGCCAGCGCGCCGGCGAGCGGCACCGCGCCCATCTCGAGGCCGCCGATGAAATCGAGATTGTCGTCCTTCAGCGCCTCATAAGTCAGCTCTGCGAGCAGGGTCGCCCCCTCGGGGTCGAGCATGGTCGGCTTGAGGTTGAAGTAGAAATCGCTCTTGCGGCCCGACGCGAGCGTCACCTCGCCGCGACCGAATGAGCGCCGGCGGATGATTTCGAACAGGCGGGCGCGGGAGGCTGATTTCGACACGGCGGTCCCTCGGGAGCGTTTTTGGAGGAGGCGGAATTTATCCGCGACAGCCGCGACATTCCAGAGGGGGCGTCCCTCGTCAACAGGGATCGGCCATCCCGGTCCGCCGGTTGTGGGGGCGCGACGTTCTGGAGTAGGTGGGATGCCGAACCTGTTGGGGAAGGAAGCAAGGCATGACCATCGAGCTGCACACCTGGAACACGCCGAACGGCCGCAAGATCTCGGTCGCGCTGGAGGAGATGGGGCTGCCCTACAAGGTGATCCCGGTGAACATCACCAAGGGCGAGCAGATGGCGCCAGGGTTCCTCAAGCTCTCCCCGAACAACAAGATCCCTGCGATTGTCGATCGCGAGGGCCCGGACGGCAAGCCGGTCAGCATCTTCGAATCAGGCGCGATCTTGCTCTATCTCGGTGAAAAGACCGGCAAATTCCTCCCGAAATCGCTGGGCGCCCGCATCCCGGTCTATGAATGGCTGATGTGGCAGATGGGCGGCTTCGGCCCGATGCCGGGCCAGGTGCATCATTTCATCGCGCTCGAGAACGAGCAGGACCGTGCCTACGGCCTGAAGCGCTACATGGCTGAGACCCGCCGGCTCTACGGCGTGCTCGACCGCCAGCTGGACGGCCGCGACTTCGTCGCTGGCGACCTCTCGGTTGCCGATTTTGCCATCCTGGGCTGGGCCTGGCGCCACCCTCGCCACAAGGTTGAGCTGGCCGACTTCCCCAACGTCAAGCGCTGGTACGAGGCCTTGATGGCGCGCCCGGCGGTGAAGCGGGGCATGGACGCGAAGCTGGATTGATTTGACGCTGTCGTCGCCCGGCTTGACCGGGCGACCCAGTATTCCAGAGACGGCGGTGATTGAGCCGAGCGGCCGCGGCGTACTGGATGCTCCGGTCAAGCCGGGGCATGACAGTGTGCCTCACACCTTCTTCGCTTCGACCGCCATCCGCACCGCGAGCCCGGCCAGCACCGTGCCCATCAGCCAGCGCTGCACCCGCATCCAGCTTGGCCGGTTCGCCAGGAATTGCGCGATCGATCCCGCCGCGAGCGCGATCATCGCGTTGACGCTGACGCTGATCGCGATCTGGATTGCCCCCAGCATGACCGACTGCGTCAGCACGCTGCCGGCGGTGGGATCGATGAACTGCGGCAGCAGCGCCAGATAAAGCATCGCGATCTTTGGGTTGAGCAGGTTGGTGACAAAACCCATCGCGAACAATTTGCGCGGACTGTCGATGGCGAGCTGCTTCACCTGGAACGGCGAGCGTCCGCCCGGTTTCACCGCCTGCCAGGCAAGCCAGAGCAGATAGCCGGCACCCGCAAAGCGCAGCGCGTCATAGGCAAAGGGAATGGCGAGCAGCAGCGCGGTGATGCCGAACGCCGCGCACAGCATGTAGAACACGAAGCCGAGCGCGACGCCGCCGAGCGAGACGATGCCCGCCGCCGGCCCCTGCGTGATCGAGCGCGAGATCAGGTAGATCATGTTCGGCCCCGGCGTGAGCACGAGGCCAAGGCAGACGAGGGCGAAGCCGAGCAGGGCGGAGGTGTGGGGCATGGGTGAACCGGTGCGGGAGATGGCACGGTTCTAATATGCGAGGCCTTCCCGGGCCATCGCGCAATTGCTCGGAGGACAATTCAACTCTCGTGTCCCGGACGCGGCGCAGCGTGAAACGGTGCGCCGCAGAGCCGGGACCCAGTTGGCGCGGCGTGGGCCCCGGATCAGCAGCGCACCACGCCGCGAAGGGCGGCGCGCTGCGCAGCATCCGGGGAAAGCAGCCTCAATGCGCTTCGTCCCAATTGTTCGCCGCGCGCGCATCGACGTGCAACGGCACCGACAGCAGCACGGCCGGGAAGGGCGCGTCCTGCATCACGTGCTGTACGACGGGCAGCGTCGCCTCGACCTCGGCGTCGGGCACCTCGAAGATCAATTCGTCGTGCACCTGCAGCAGCATCTGCGCCGACAGCTTCTTCTCGGCGAGGGCATCCTCCACCCGTGTCATGGCGCGGCGAATGATGTCGGCAGCGGTGCCCTGCAGCCGCGCGTTGATCGCGGCGCGCTCGTTGAAGGCACGCACCGAGGCGTTGGAGGCCTTGATGTCGGGATAGTGGCATTTGCGGCCGAACAGCGTGGTGACATAGCCGTTCTGCCGGCAGAAATCGCGCGTCTCGTCCATGTAGGCGCGGATGCCGGGGAAGCGCTCGAAATATTTCTTGATGTAGGCCGAGGCCTCCTCGCGGGCGATGCCGAGCTGGTTGGCGAGGCCGAACGCGGAGATGCCGTAGATGATGCCGAAATTGATCGCCTTGGCGCGGCGGCGGATCTCGCTCGGCATGCCCTTGATCGGCACACCGAACATTTCCGATGCTGTCATGGCGTGAATGTCGAGACCGTCGCGGAACGCCTGCTTCAGCACGGGAATGTCGGCGATCTCCGCCAGCAGCCGCAGCTCGATCTGCGAATAGTCCGCGGAGACCAGCTTGTGCCCGGGTGTTGCGATGAAGGCGCGTCGGATTTTGCGGCCGTCCTCGGTGCGCACCGGGATGTTTTGCAAATTCGGCTCGTTCGACGACAGCCGGCCCGTCGTGGTCGCGGCCAGCGCGTAGGTGGTGTGCACGCGATGGGTCTGCGGATTGACGTAGGTCGGCAGCGCGTCGGTGTAGGTCGATTTCAGCTTGGAGACCTGGCGCCACTCGAGGATCTTCTTCGGGAAGTCGTGGCCCTGCTCGGCGAGCTCGTCCAGCACCTGCGCGGTGGTCGACCAGGCCCCGGTCTTGGTCTTGGTGCCACCGGACAATCCCATCTTGCCGAACAGGATGTCGCCGATCTGCTTGGGACTGCCGACATTGACCGGCTCGCCCGCGATCTCCTGGATCTCGGCCTCGACGCGGGCCGCGGTCTGGGCGAAGTCGCCGGACAGCCGCGACAGCACCTGGCGGTCGATCGAGATGCCGCGCCGCTCCATGCGCGCAAGCACCGCGACCAGCGGCCGCTCCAGCGTCTCGTAGACCGCGGTCATGTGCTCGGCGACGAGGCGTGGCTTCAGCACGCGCCAGACGCGCAAGGCGACGTCGGCGCCTTCGGCCGACAGCGCCGCGGCCTTGTCGATCGGCACCTGGTCGAAGGTGATCTTGCCCTTGCCGCTGCCGAGCAGCTCGCTCTCCTTCAGCATGGCGTGACCGAACCAGCGCTCGGACAGCGATTCGATCGCGTGCGAGCCGCGGCCGGCATCGAGCACGTAGGAGATCAACTGCGCATCGTCGGTGTTGCGCAAGGTGATGCCGTGCTGCGCCAGCATCACGGCGGTGAATTTGAGATCGAAGCCGATCTTGAGAATGCCCGCCGATTCCAGCACCGGCCGCAGCGCCTCGATCGCATCGGCATGCTTGACCTGATCGGGTGCAAGGCCGGCGTCGAACAGGCCGGCCCCGCCGCCAGCTTGCTTGTGCGCCAGCGGCACATAGCAGGCCTCGTTCGGCGCCAGCGCCAGCGCGATGCCGCAGAAATCGGCCTGCATCGGATCGATCGAGTTTCCGCGGATCTCGACCGCGACATGACCGGTATCGTGGATGCGCGCGATGAAGGCGTCGAGCTCCTTGAGCGACTTGATCGTTTGATATTTGGCGCGATCAACTGGAAGCTTGCGCAACGCCTCTTCGCGCGCGGCGGCCAGCGAGATCGGCGCGCCCTTCGGGCTCGCAGCCTTGTCCTCCTTGCCCGCTGACTTGTTGGGCTCTTTCGCCCGGGCTTGCGCCGACGTATCGCCGCCCGGCGCAGGCACGACATCCGAGGGCGGCAGCGTCGTGAACACGCTGGCGCCGCTGGCATAGCCAGGGTCGGCATCGACATTGGCGGGATCGATTTGCGAATAGTCGGCGACGCGCCGTGTCAGCGTCGTGAATTCCATGGCTTTCAGGAAGGCGATCAGCTTGCGCGCGTCGGGCTCGTGGACGGCGAGGTCGTCGAGCGGCACGTCGAGTGCGACCTTGTCATCGAGCAGCACCAGCTTGCGTGAGATTCGCGCCTTCTCGGCATTCTCGATCAGCGCCTCGCGCCGCTTCGGCTGCTTGATCTCGGTGGCGCGGAACAGCAGTTGGTCGAGGTCGCCATATTCGGTGATCAGCTGCGCGGCAGTCTTGATGCCGATGCCGGGCACGCCGGGCACGTTGTCGGTGGAATCGCCGGCCAGCGCCTGCACTTCGACCACCTTCTCCGGCGGCACCCCGAATTTCTCGATCACCTCTGGGATGCCGATGCGGCGATCCTTCATGGTGTCGTACATGGTGACGCAATCGGTGACGAGCTGCATCAAATCCTTGTCGGAGGACACGATGGTCGCGCTGGCGCCGCGCTCGCAGGCCTGCCGCACATAGGTTGCGATCAGGTCGTCGGCCTCGAAGCCCACTTGTTCCAGGCAGGGCAGGTCGAAGGCGCGGACCGCCTCGCGGATCAGAGCAAATTGCGGGATGAGATCGTCAGGCGCCGGCGCCCGGTGGGCCTTGTACTCGGGGTAGATCTTGTTGCGGAACGTGACCTCCGACTTGTCGAAGATGATCGCGAGGTGCGTCGGCCGGTTGTCTTCCGGCATGTCGCGGAGCAGCTTCCACAGCATGTTGCAGAAACCGAGCACGGCGTTGACCTGCAGGCCGTCGGACTTGCGGTTCAGCGGCGGCAGCGCGTGATAGGCGCGAAAGATGTAGCCGGAACCGTCGACCAGGAAGATGTGGTCGCCCTTGCCGGCCGGCTTTGCTGCAACCGGTTTGGCCGCAACCGGTTTGGCAGCAGCTGGCGCGGCAGTGGGGGTATCGGCTTTGGCGGAGGTCTTCGGGGAGGTCTTTGGCATGGCCGCAATGTATGAATTTTTGCGGGCTTTGACAGCCTTGGGAGGGGGATTTTTGGCTTGCTGGCGCCGCTATCCCCCGCTGTCATTCCCCGCGGAAGCGGGGAATCCAGTACGCCGCGGACTATCGGTCGACAACGACTGTCTCTGGAATACTGGGTCGCCCGGTCAAGCCGGGCGACGACAGCGAGAGCGTGACTACTCCGCCGCCTGCAACACCGGCCCAGCCTTCTTCGGCGCAATCCAGAACGCATCCGGCCGTTCGAACAGGAAGTGCGCATTGAACAGCAAGGCGCCCCGCCAGATCGCGAGCGCTCCGAGCACGCCGGCGACGGTGACGATCAGCGAAACCGTGCCGATGTCGGGAATGATGCCGGTGCGCAGCAGCAGCGTTCGCGTCGCCGCCATCGGCAGGAAGAAGGCGAGATAGATCACGATCGAATGCTCGCCGCAGAAGCGGAAGAAGTTCAGCCACTGCGCGCGTGCGAGCAGCGTGCCCATCGTGATGATGGCGCAGGCACCGGCAAAGCCGAGCACGAGCGAGACGATCTTCCATTCGCTGGCCCCCGACGCGACCAGGCCGGCATTGACCAGCACCCAGGTCGCGAGCGCTGCAAGCGCAAGGGCGGGATGTTTCCTCGCGCGATCCGACAATGCGAACACGTGAGGCGCGAACAGATAGCCCGAATAGAAATAGACGAAGCGTGAGCAGAACTCGTCGATCGCGGTCCAGCCGGTCGAGATCCGGGCTGTCTCCAGGGCAGCGGCGACCAGCCAGATCGCGAGCGGCGGGAATTTGCGTGTCAGTTTTGTGACGATGAAGAAGACCGGCAGCAGATAGATGAACCACAGCGTGCCGAACGGCTCGACGAAGGATTCGAGATACAAGAGACCAACGTGGTGCCAGCTCGTCTCCGCCGCGAAAGCCGGCGCCTTGAAGCCGAACTGGATTGTCACCCAGACGACATAGAAATAGGCGAAATGCACCACCTTGCGGTCGAGATAGGTTCGCCAGTCCCGATCGATCACCAGCGGCAGGAACAGGCCCGAGATCAGGAAGAAATCCGGCATCCGGAACGGCTTTGCGAAGGCCACGGCGACATGCATGAAACCGGTCTCGCCGGCGGCGAGCTCGACCCCCAGCACCGAATGCATCATCACGACCATGATGATGCAAATGCCCTTGGCGTAGTCGATCCAGTCGACACGCGCGGCAGAGGGGGATTGGCTGCCTCCGCTCCCTGCAATTGTGCCAGATGGTGCCATGGTGTCTCTTTTCGAGGCGCGTTCCGCCCCGTCCTGTTCGGGTGCGGGGCAGTGTGGGGCCTGCACGGTTTCCGACTTCTTTACCGGTTCAATTCCCATGCCGCTTTTTTGCCTGCGGACTGTTCCCTCCCCTCGGGAAAATGCTAAACCGCCCCGTGTCGGGGTTTCGTTAACCAATCTAAAACAGGGATTTTCATGCGCATCGCGATGATCGGCACGGGTTATGTGGGACTGGTGTCCGGAGCCTGCTTTGCTGATTTCGGTCACGACGTCACCTGCGTCGACAAGGACGAGAAGAAGATCGCGGCGCTTCATCGCGGCGAGATCCCGATCTACGAGCCCGGCCTCGACGAGCTGGTCGCGACCAACGTCAAGGCCAAGCGGCTCGACTTCACCACCGATTTGTCCAAGCCGGTCGCCGATGCCGACGCCGTGTTCATCGCGGTCGGCACGCCGTCGCGCCGCGGCGACGGCCACGCCGACCTCTCCTATGTCTACGCCGCAGCGAAAGAGATCGCGCGGTCGCTCACCGGTTTCACCGTCGTGGTGACGAAGTCGACCGTGCCGGTCGGTACCGGCGACGAGGTCGAGCGCATCATCCGCGAGACCAATCCCAACGCCGACGTCGTGGTCGCATCCAATCCAGAGTTTCTGCGCGAGGGCGCGGCGATCCGTGACTTCAAATTTCCCGATCGCGTTGTGGTCGGCACCTCCGACGAGCGCGGCCGCAAGGTGATGGGCGACATCTACCGTCCTCTGTCGTTGAACCAGGCGCCGCTGATGTTCACGGAGCGTCGCACCGCCGAAATGATCAAATACGCCGCCAACGCATTCCTCGCGACCAAGATCACCTTCATCAACGAGATCGCCGATCTCTCCGAAAAAGCCGGCGCCAACGTCCAGGAGGTCGCGCGCGGCATTGGCCTGGACAACCGCATCGGCACCAAATTCCTGCATGCCGGTCCCGGGTTCGGCGGCTCGTGCTTCCCGAAGGACACCAAGGCGCTGATCAAGATCGCGCAGGATTACGACGTCTCCTTGCGCATCGTCGAATCCGTGCTGGCCGTGAACGAAAATCGCAAGCGCGCGATGGCGCGCAAGGTCAGCCAGGCGCTCGGCGGCTCGCTGCGCGGCAAGACCATTGCGGTGCTCGGCCTCACCTTCAAGCCCGACACCGACGACATGCGCGATGCGCCGTCGATCCCGCTGGTGACGGGCCTGATCGACATGGGCGCGACGGTCAAGGCGTTCGATCCCGTCGGCATGGAGCAGGCCAAGGGCGAGTTGCCCGATATCACCTATTGCGAGAACGCCTATTCCTGCGCGCAAGGTGCCGACGCGCTCGTCATCGTCACCGAATGGGTGCAGTTCCGTGCGCTCGATCTCGACCGGCTGAAGAGCGTCATGGCGCAGCCCGTGGTCGTCGACCTGCGCAACATCTACCGCCCCGAAGACATGGAAGCCGCCGGCTTCACCTATGACAGCATCGGCCGCCCGCCTGTGCAGGGCTGATCGCCACACACGATTGTCATACCCCGCGTAGGCGGGGTATCCAGTAATCCCGATCTTCGTGATGATCGGGATCTGAGTTGACTGGATCACCCGCCCGGCGCGCAAGGCGGGTGATGACGGATGCGAGATCTTGCCCCGCAGTTTCGACACACCCCTTCCGATCGATGCCGTGCTCGATGATTTGTCGCGCACGCTGGAGTCCAACAATGCCGCCGTGCTGGTGGCGCCGCCCGGGGCCGGCAAGACCACGCGGGTGCCGCTGGCCTTGCTCGATGCGCCCTGGACGAAGGCTAAGAAGATCATCGTGCTGGAGCCGCGGCGCATCGCGGCGCGGGCCAGTGCCGACCGCATGGCCAAATCGCTGGGCGAACGCGCCGGCGAGACCGTCGGCTACCGCGTCCGGTTCGGCTCGAAGATCTCGCGCACCACGCGCATCGAGGTGGTGACCGAGGGCATCTTCACCCGCCAGATCCTCGACGATCCCGAACTGTCAGGCGTTGCCGCCATCCTGTTCGACGAATTCCACGAGCGCTCGCTCGATGCCGACATGGGCCTGGCGCTGGCCCGTGACGCCCAAACCGGCCTGCGCGAGGACTTGCGCATCCTCGTGATGTCGGCAACGCTCGATGGTGCGCGCGTCGCAAAGCTGCTTGGCGATGCACCCGTCGTCGAGAGCGAGGGCCGCGCCTTCCCCGTCGAGACGCGCTATCTCGGCCGCAAGGCGGATGTGCCCATTGAGCGGCAGATGGCGGATGCGATTGCATCGGCGCTGCGTGCCGACAGCGGCTCCGTGCTGGCATTCCTGCCGGGCGCCGCCGAAATCCGTCGCACCCAGAACTTTCTCAGCGAACGCGTGCAGGACGCCAGCATCGAAATCGTGCCGCTGTTCGGTGCGCTCGACGCCGCCGTGCAGGATCGCGCCATTTCGCCTGCTCCCAAAGGCATGCGCAAGGTGGTGCTGGCGACATCGATCGCGGAGACCTCGCTGACGATCGAAGGCGTACGCATCGTGGTCGATTCCGGTCTTGCCCGCGTGCCGCGCTACGAGCCGGACATCGGGCTGACCCGGCTCGAGACCGTGCGCGCCGCGCGCGCGGCAGTGGATCAGCGCCGCGGTCGCGCCGGCCGCACCGAGCCAGGTGTCTGCTACAGGCTCTGGGACGAGCCGCAGACGGCTTCGCTCGCGCCCTACACCCAGCCGGAAATTTTGAGCGCCGACCTATCTTCGCTGGTGCTCGATCTCGCGCAATGGGGCGTCAGCGATCCCGCCGCGCTGTCATTCCTCGATCCGCCGCCGGCGCCCGCGTGGAAAGAGGCAAAAAGCCTCCTCTCCGAGCTCAACGCACTCGATGGCGATGGCCGCATCACCGCAGAGGGAAAAAGCCTGCGTGCACTGGCGCTGCCGCCGCGGCTGGCGCGCATGATCGTGGATTCGCATCGCGCAGGCGAGGGCGAAGCCGCCGCCGAGATCGCGGCCATCATCACCGAGCGCGGGCTTGGCGGCGACAGCGTCGATCTCGAGCATCGGCGCGACCAGTTTCGCCGCGACCGTTCGCCGCGCGCCGCCAGCGCGCGCGATCTGGCGCGGCGCTGGGCCTCGCAAGTGGCGGCGTCGGAGAAGGCGGGGCCGCAGGATGATCTCTCGACCGGCTTGATGCTCGCCTATGCCTTCCCCGATCGCGTCGCGCGCAATCGCGGCAATGGCAGTTTCGTGCTGGCCAACGGCCGTGGCGCCGCCGTCGAGCAGACATCCTCGCTTGCCCGCGCGCCCTACATCGCGATCGGCGAGATGACCGGGACGGCGGCGAGCGGGCGTATCCTGCTCGCCGCGCAGATCACTGAGAGCGAGATCGAGCGGCATTTCGCCGAGCATATCGAGAGCGCCGACGAGATTTCGTTCGACCGCGGCGCGATGGCGCTGCGCGCGCGGCGCAAGCGCGTGCTGCATGCGATCACGCTGTCCGAAGCGACACTTGCCGTCTCGCCCTCCGAGGACACCGCGCGCATCTTCGCGGATGGATTGATCGCCGCCGGCCTTGATCGGCTGCCCTGGTCGAAGGCTGCAAAGCAATGGCGCGACCGGGTGATGTTCCTGCGCAAGGCCGAGGGCGACAGCTGGCCCGATCTGTCCGACGACGGATTGATCGCGCGCCGCGACGACTGGCTGGTGCCGGCGCTCTACGACAAGATCGCGCTCAAGGACATTTCGCCCGGCGATCTCTCCGACGCCCTGATGGCGCTGCTGCCGTGGGAGATGCGCGCGCGGCTCGATCGCGAGGCGCCGACGCATTTCGAGGCGCCGACCGGAAGCGTGCTCGCGATCGACTACGAGGCCGAGCAGGGGCCGACCATCGCGGTGCGGCTGCAGGAATTGTTCGGCCTCAACAGCCATCCCTCGATCGCCGCGGGCAAGGTGCCGCTGGTGCTGGAATTGCTGTCGCCGGCGCAGCGCCCGGTGCAGGTGACGCGCGATCTTCCCGGTTTCTGGCGCGGCAGCTACGCCGCGGTCCGTTCCGACCTGCGCGGCCGCTATCCCCGTCATCCCTGGCCGGACGATCCGGCCAGCGCAGTGCCGACCCGACGCGCCAAGCCGCGCGGGACGTGAATCCCCATTAACCGTTCGCTCATCCTTTTCGTCAAAATAGCATTGCTCTGGCCGCAGCAATGCTCGCGGCTTGGCGTGTCGCGTGGTGAAGTCGAGCTTTCCGGCTCGGAAGTGGTGTGATGCGTAACATTATGATCGTCGCAGCCGTCATGATCGGCCTTGGCACCTTCATGGCGCAGATGGCGGACAAGATGAGCTCCGCCTCCGCAACCTCGGTGCCGCGCACCGCGGTCGCCGTCGCGGCAACCGCGCCTGCCGGGGGGCGCAGCGTCGCAATTTCTCGCGATGGCCGCGGTCATTTCCAGACAGAAGGCAGGATCGACGGCCAGCGCATCGGCTTCATGCTCGACACCGGCGCCTCCGTGGTTGCGCTGAATGAGACCTCGGCGGCCCGCTTTGGTCTGCGTCCCTCGCGCAGCGATTACAACGCCACCGTCTCCACCGCCAACGGCACCATCAAGGCCGCGCGCACCCGCATCGCCATGCTCGAGGTCGGCGGTCTCGTCGTGCGCGACGTCGATGCCATGGTGCTGCCCGACGAGGCGCTATCGGAGAACCTGCTCGGCCTCTCCTTCCTCTCCCGCCTGAAGCGCTTCGAATATTCCAACGGCCAGATGGTGCTGGAGCAATAAGCGGAGCCTTTCGCGATCAAGCGCCGTCCATTTCAAGATAGCTATTTGCCTCGACCGCCTCTGCGGTAACGTTTCTTCGTTACCAAACTGCCGCAATTATCGGCCATAAGCCTTCATTCCCGCCTTCCGCTGCGGCCTGGCATTCGCTAAGGCTGCATCAATTCCTGCCCTTTTTCACGAGACCGTCTCAATGTTCCCCAAGCCGAAATCCGTATTGCTGCCCAACACCTACGCCTTCGAATCCGAGCCGATGGTGAAGCCCACGGGCTTTCGCGAATACGACGCGCGCTGGTTGTTCCAGAAGGAAATCAACCTGATGGGTGTGCAGGCGCTCGGCATGGGGCTGGGCGCGCTGATCGCCGAGCTCGGCGTGAAGCAGGAGATCGTTACTGGCCACGATTTCCGTGGCTATTCGGCCTCGATCAAATACGCGCTGATCTCCGGTCTGATGGCGGCGGGCTGCAAGGTGCATGACATCGGCCTTGCCGTGACGCCGATGGCCTATTTCGCGCAGTTCGACCTCGACGTGCCCTGCTGCGCGATGGTGACCGCCTCGCACAACGACAATGGCTGGACCGGCGTGAAGATGGGCGCCAACCGTCCGCTGACCTTCGGTCCCGACGAGATGACGCGGCTGAAGGAGATCGTTCTGAACGCGGAGTTCAAGAACAAGGCCGGCGGCTCCTACCAGTTCCACGAGAACTACCCGGCGCGCTACATCGCCGACCTCACCTCTCGTCCGAAGCTGACGCGCAAGCTCAAGGTGGTCGCGGCCTGCGGCAACGGCACCGCCGGCGCCTTCGCGCCGCAGGTGCTGGAGGCGATCGGCTGCGAGGTGATCCCGCTCGACACCGAGCTCGACCACACCTTCCCGAAATACAATCCAAACCCCGAAGACATGGAGATGTTGCACGCGATCCGCGATGCGGTGCTGCATCACAAGGCCGATGTCGGCCTCGGCTTCGACGGCGACGGCGATCGCTGCGGCGTCGTCGACAATACCGGCGAGGAGATCTTTGCCGACAAGGTCGGCGTGATGCTGGCGCGCGATATGTCGGCGATCCACAAGGACGCGCAGTTCATCGTCGACGTGAAATCGACCGGCCTGTTCGTCACCGATCCGGTGCTGCAGAAGCAGGGCGCGAAGGTCGCCTATTGGAAGACCGGCCATTCCTACATGAAGCGCCGCACCAACGAGACCGGCGCGCTGGCGGGCTTCGAGAAGTCCGGCCACTTCTTCTTCAACAAGCCCTATGGACGCGGCTATGACGACGGCCTGGTGTCGGCGCTCGCGATCTGCGACATGCTCGACCGCGCGCCGGGCAAGTCGATGGCGGACCTGAAGAACGCACTGCCGAAGACATGGTCGTCGCCGACCATGTCGCCACATTGCGCCGACGAGACCAAATACGGCGTCATCGACCAGGTGGTGAAGCATTTCGAGGGCTTGCAGGCCAAGGGTGCCAAGATCGGGGGACAGTCGATCCGCGATCTCGTCACGGTCAACGGCGTGCGCGTCACGGTCGAGGACGGTAGCTGGGGCCTGGTGCGCGCCTCCTCGAACAAGCCCGAGCTCGTCGTCGTGGTCGAGAGCCCGGTCTCCGAGCAGCGCATGCACGACATGTTCGAGATGGTGAACAGCGTGCTGCGCACGCATCCCGAGGTCGGCGAGTACAATCAGAAGATTTGAGGTTGCTTGAGTGAGGCACGATCCATGCCTCTCTCTCCGCTGTCATTCCCCGCGAAAGCGGAGAATCCAGTACGCCGCAGCTTCTCCGTATCCGATCACGGTCTCTGGAATACTGGATCGCCCGGTTAAACCGGGCGATGACAGTTTTCGTGTGGTAGTTGCTACGCCGCCACCACCGCCGGGATCGGCAGCGCCGTCACCGACTTGATCTTCTCCATCGCGAAGCGCGAGGTGACGTTCTTCAGCGGCACGGCGCTGATCAGCTTCTTGTAGAACACGTCATAGGCCTGCATGTCCGCGACCACGACGCGCAGCATGTAGTCGACGTCGCCGGCCATGCGATAGAACTCCATCACCTCGGGCATGGCGCTGACGGCTTCGGCGAATTTCTTGAGCCAGGCGTCGGAATGATCGGAGCTTTCCACCGAGACGAACACGGAGATGCCGAGCCCGATCTTGTTCTGGTCGACCAGGGCCACCCGCTTCAGGATCACGCCGTCGGCCTCCAGGCGCTGGATGCGCTTCCAGCAGGGGGTCGAGGACAGGCCGACGCGGTCGCCGATCTCGGCGACGGACAGGGAGGCATCCTCCTGCAGGACC
Source organism: Bradyrhizobium sp. 23AC (assembly GCF_054863025.1). Classification (NCBI taxonomy): domain Bacteria; kingdom Pseudomonadati; phylum Pseudomonadota; class Alphaproteobacteria; order Hyphomicrobiales; family Nitrobacteraceae; genus Bradyrhizobium; species Bradyrhizobium sp. 23AC. The sequence continues at coordinate 332,078 of NZ_JAVAYN010000001.1, read as the reverse complement.
ATCAGAATCTTGCGGTCGATGGCATCGAGGCGGCGGCTGGTCTCGGGGATCTGGACGGCAACGTCGGTCATTTGAAGAACTTTGTTCCATTTAAGGGGCTGATTTCCCTGATATAGAGAAAATCTTTCCCCAGCAAGCCTATAATCTCGGCTCATCCATGGAATTGCTCTAGGGCCTCCCTCGCAAAAACTCTTCAACTTCAATGCGTTGGGGTGCAGCCATGCCACCGCCGTGGCGAGTGCATTTCAGTGCTGCCGCGGCCGCGGCGAATCGCAGCGCCTGCCGCACGTCGCCGCCCTCAGCGAGGCCGAGCGCGAAGGCGCCATGAAAGACGTCGCCGGCGCCGAGCGTATCGACCGCCTGGACCGGGAAGGCCGCGGTCTCCTCCAGCTCGCCTGTCTCGTTCAGCCAGATGGTACCGAGCGGACCGCGGGTTGCGGCAAGGAAGGCGGGCGTCAGCCTGGCCAGGCGTCGCAACGCCTTGCCGTCGTCGGCGATACCGGCGGTCTCCTGCACCTGCTCGCTGGCGAACAGCAGATGCGAGGCGGCGGTCAGCAGCCCGTCCTGCAACGACATCGCGCGATCGACACCGACGATGACGGGAATGCCGCGTCGCCGGGCCTCGGCGCAGAGATCAACGCAGAATGAGGCACAACGGCTTTCGACGAGGACGGCGCGGCAATCGGCCAGCAATTCGTCGGCATTGGGCAGCTTCACGCTCCACAGGCCGGGATCGCGATAGATCGTGAGGGTCCGTTCGCCAGAGGGCTCGATCATGATCGCCGACACCGGCGTGGTCACATCAGGCATGCGCACGATGCGCGTAGTGTTGATGCCCTCCTGCGCCATCTGTTCAAGGATGAAGCCGCTCGATGTCTCACGCGCATCGCCCATGGGACCTGCGAAAAAGACGCGGCCACCAAGTCGCGCAATCGCGATCGCGGCATTGAGCGCGTTGCCGCCGCAGATCTCGGCGAGATGGCTGGCGTTGGCCTTGCTGCCGCGCGTCGGCACGGCCTCGACCCGAAAGATGAGGTCGCGCACGGGAATGCCGATGCAGAGGATTCGCGGCGCGATCCCGGATGCGGCCATCGGCGGTCAGCTCTTGTCGTGCACCCAGCGGCCGAGCAAATGATGGGCGATGGCGAAGGGATGCGGGCCGGCGAGTCCGTCCGGATGCGTTCGCGCCAGCATCAGGGCTGCCTCCTCGCGCGTGAACCAGCGCGCATCCTCCAGCTCCGAGTGATCGACGACGATGTCCTCGCTCACAGCTCGCGCGCTGCAGCCGATCATCAGCGACGACGGATAGGGCCAGGGCTGCGTCATGTAATATTGCACGTCGGTGCAGCGGATCCCGGATTCTTCCAGGATCTCGCGGCGTACCGCGTCCTCGATCGTCTCGGCGGCCTCGACGAAGCCGGCGAGGCAGGAATACATCCCTGCCGGAAACTGCTTCTGGCGGCCAAGCAGGCACTTGTCGCCGGAGGCGACGTGCATGATCACGACAGGGTCAGTCCGGGGAAAATGCTCGGCCTTGCAAGCCGGGCACTCGCGCTTCCAGCCGCCCTCCTTCATCGCGCTGCGAGAGCCGCAATTGGCGCAATAGCCGTGCCGCTGGTGCCAGCCGACCATCGACTTCGCCATCGCGATCGCCGACAGCTCGTCGGGGGGAATCGCGCCCTGCATCGCCATGCCGCGCAGCTCGGTCACGGTGTAGTCCTCGCGTCCGACCAGCTTCTCGGCCGCGGCCTGCGACAGGCCCATGCCGAACATCGCGGCGCCGTCCCGCAGCCCCAGGAAGATCGTGCCGGGATTGGCGCCGCACTTCAGCGCCTCGTCGATCGAGAGCAGCGCGCGAATCTTGTCGCCCTCGCGCTTGACCAGGAGCGAGTCGCGGTAAACGACATAGGCGCGCGAGGAGGGCTTCTGCTCCATCGCGAACAGCTTTTGGTCGTCGCGGCGCAGATGCGCGGCGCGATCGAGGATGTTGGTGACGAAGGCCGGCTGTCCCAGCGGAAATGCGTTGAATGCTGACATTATCGTTCTTTCAACCCAACCAGATCTTGCGGCGAAGCGCGCTGATGAAATTCTGAACCTCTGCGGCGTCATGCGCCAATGGCGGCATCACGCCCCAGACCGGCCGCGGCCAGGCCGCGTCACTGGTGCGGCGCGCGATGATGTGGACGTGGAGCTGCGGCACGAGGTTGCCGAGCGCCGCGACATTGAGCTTGTCGCATCTGGTGATCTCCTTCAGCGCGCGCGAGACGCGGGAGATCTCCGTCATCAGCTGCGCCTGCTGCACCTCGTCGAGATCGATGATCTCGACCGCATCAGCGCGCCGCGGCACCAGCAGCAGCCAGGGATAATGCGCGTCCTTGATGACCAGCACCTTCGACAGCGGCAGATCGCCGATGTCGATGGTGTCCTCTTTCAGGCGGGAGTGCAGCGACCAGGCGGGTTCGGGCATATGCGTTTCCGGATGGCCCGACGGGGACGGGCGTGTTGGGCACGACCATACGATAGGGAGTTAGCGAGGGGAAGGATGGCAACTGCATACTCGATCGTCGTCCCGGGTCTGCGCTTACGCTTGCCCGGGACGACGACTGAGTTTGTGGCGGCGCTTGCGGCTAAGCTGCCTCACGCCTCCGCCAGCACCCGCGCGTTGGCGCGGATCGAGGCTTCGCTGACTTGAATGCCAAGGCCGGGCCCGTCGGGCACGACGACTTGGCCGGCGCGGTTGGCGACGCGCTCTTCCAGCACGTCCTCGGTCAGCACGTGGTGCGGCATGTAGAATTCGCAGCCGAGCGAGATGCCCGGCGTCGCCGCGATCAGCTGCGTGCCGGCGGCAAGGCCAATGCCGCCTTCCCACAGCGTGCCGCCGTAGCCGGGCAGGCCGGCGATGTCGGCGATGGCCATGATCGCCTGCGCCTCGAACAGGCCGCCGGCCTTCATCAGCTTGATCGAGACCGCATCGGCGGCCTCGCGGCGCACCACCTCCATCATGTCGCGGCGGTCGAAGCAGCTTTCGTCGGCCAGCACGGGCGTTTCCAGCGCGGCGGTGAGCTGCGCCATCACGTCGAGAAACTTGCGTGGTACCGGCTGCTCGATGAAGGTCGGCGCGAACTCTTCGACATCGCGCAAAATCTTGATGGCGCCGAATGGCGCGAGTGCCTGGTTGTAGTCGACGCGCAGATCGACCTTGTCGCCGAATTCCTTTCGGATCGCTTCGAGATGGTCGAGATCCTCGCGATGCGGCTTCACGCCAGTCTTGACCTTGTAGATGACGTTGCCGTCCGGAACCATTTTTCGCATGCGCTCGAGATCGGCGGCGAAATCCGGATCGGCGATGGAGAAGGAGAGCGGAATCGTGTCGCGCACGCGGCCACCGAGCAGGTCGGCAACCGAGAGCCCCGACGATTTGCCGACGATGTCGAGCAGCGCCATCTCGATGGCGACTTTTGCTTCGGCGTGACCGACCAGCGCGCGGTCGAGCTCGGCCATCAGCGCACGAATGCGGCGCACCGGTTTGCCGAGCACGATGGGCCTTAAGTAAATATCGAGCGCGGCGAACGCGGCTTCCGGTGTTCCCGTAAAGACCTCCCACGGCGCAGCCTCGCCCCAGCCGATCACGCCGTCGCTGGACGTGAGTTCGATCAGCACGCGCTTCACCGTGCCCTTGACGTTGCCGACGCCCTGCAGGCGCGCCATCTTGATCGGGCTCTCGATCAGGAACAGCCTGAGACGTTCGACGGTTGCTTCGGTCATGTCAGGCCTCCATTGACGTGCCAGACCTGGCCGGTGACGTAGGATGCTTTTGGGGATGCCAGGAAGGCGATGATTTCGGCGACCTCTTCCGGCCGCCCGCGGCGGCGCATCGGGATCAGCGCTTCGGTCGCGGCGATCTGCTCGGGCGACAGCCGGCTCTCGCTCGGCTTGTCCTTGACGATGAGGCCCGGCGAAACCGCGTTGACGGTGATGCCGTCGCTGGCGAGCTCGATCGCGGTCAGCCTCACCAATGCTTCCAGCGCGGAACGGCTCGCGGCCGTTGCCGCGAACGGCGCGAATTCGGGCCGGATCGCATGTGCGACGAAGGAGGACACGGCGACGATCCGTGCATCATGCCCCGCGCGCAGCAGTGGGAGCGCGGCATCAACCAGACGTGTGAAGGCCAGCGCAGACTCGTCCATCGCCTGCCGGAACTGATCCGCCGGCGTGCCGATCGCGCTGCCGCGGCGGGCATGGCCGCCGACCAGGATCAATCCGTCGAGCCGACCGAAGGCGGCTTTCGCGGCGGCGATGGCGTCGATGGCCGCGCTCTCCTCGGCGAGGTCGCCAAGGCATTTTGCCGCCACGGCGCCCTTCGCTTCGACGTCCGCTGCGGTGGCTTGAAGACCTTCTGCGTTCGATCGCGTGTGGAGCAGCAGGGCGGTGCCGGGCGCAGCGAGCAGTTTTGCGGTGGCGCGGCCGATGCCGCTGGCGGCACCGGTGACGAGATAGACGCGATTGATATCGGACATCACGATGCCGTTGTGGCCGGCGGCAGCGCGCCGGTGCGGTGGAAATGGCTGAGGAAGGCGCGCGTGGCGGCTTCCCTGGGATTGTCGATCACCTGCCGCGCCGGGCCTTCCTCGACCACGACACCGTCGCGCATGAAGATGAGGCGGTCGGCGACCTCACGGGCAAAGGCGATCTCGTGGGTCACGATCACCATGGTCATGCCTTCGGAGGCCAGTTGCTGGATCACGTTCAGCACCTCGCCGACCAATTCGGGATCAAGCGCGGAGGTGGCCTCGTCGAACAGCATCACGTCAGGCTCCATCGCGAGCGCGCGGGCGATGGCGACGCGCTGCTTCTGTCCGCCGGACAGCGTCGCCGGATATTGGTCGGCCTTCTCGGCAAGGCCGACCTTGGCAAGCTGGGCGCGCGCGAGCGTCTCGGCGTCCGCCTTGGCCATGCGCCGCACCGTAACCGGTCCCTCCATCACGTTCTCAAGCGTCGTCATGTGCGGGAACAGGTTGAAATGCTGGAACACCATGCCAGTGGTGGCGCGGAATTTTGCCAGCGTCTTCACGTCGGGCAGCTTCGCACCGTCGCCGAATGCAAAGCGCGTGTCGCCGACGCGGACGCTGCCGCCATCGGGCACGACCAGCAGATTGATGCAGCGGAGCAGCGTCGACTTGCCCGAGCCTGATGGCCCGATCAGCGCCACGACACCACCCTTGGCGACGTCGAGATTGATGTTCTTCAGGACCTCATTGCTGCCGAAGCTCTTGCGCAGGCTGCGGATCTCGATTTTTGATGCCTCGCTCATTCGCTGACCGCCAATCGCTTCTCGCCGCGGCGGACGAGGATGGTGAGCGGGATCAGGATCGCCGCATAGGCGACCGCGACCGCGGTGTAGGTCTCCAGCGGCCGGTAGCTGTCATGTGCCGCGACCTGGCTCTGATAGACGAGGTCGGGCACCGCCAGAACCGAGACCAGCGAGGTGTTCTTGAACTGGATGATCGACTGGTTCATCAGCGCCGGGATCATGCGCTTGATCGCCTGCGGCAGCACGATGCGCCGCATGGTCTGGATCGGCGTCATGCCCAGCGCGGCACCGGCTTCGGACTGGCCGCGGTCGATCGAGATGATGCCGCCGCGGATGATCTCCGAATAGAACGAGCCGCCATAGAGCGAGAGCGCCAGCGCCGAGGCCGTGATCGGCGTCATCTCGACGCCGGCGAGGATCGGCAGCGCGTAATAGAACCAGATCAGCTGCACCAGGATCGGCGTGCAGCGGAACGCTTCGATGAAGGTGAGCGCGAGAAGACGCAACGCCCTGAAGCGCGACAGGGTGCCGAACGCCCCGAACAGGCCGAACAGCAGCCCGCACACGACGATGACCACGGTGAAGCCGACGGTGACGCCCAGCCCGTTGAGAAACAGCCAGCGATAGCTCCAGAGGATGCCGAAGTCCCACTGATACATTTTTTTCCGGACCTCAGTCGCGGGATGACTTGGTAAGCTCGAGCCGCGTGCTCGGTGCACCTCTCCCGCTTGCGGGAGAGGTCGGCGCGAAGCGCCGGGTGAGGGTTCTCTCCTCTTGGGGAGTCTCCCCAGAGGAGACACCCTCACCCCAACCCTCTCCCGCAGGCGGGAGAGGGAGCGCAGCGAGAATGCCGATGCAGCAACGCTCAATCACCTTACAACGAAACGCCCGGCGGAATGTCCGCTTCGGTCACGCCCACCAGTTCCATGTTGGTGATGATCGCGTTGCGGATGAAGCCGAGGCCCTTGTTGAAGTCGATCCAGGTGTTGACGTAATCGCGCCAGGTCTTGTCGGTCTCGCGGCGGAAGCCGGCATTCGAGGTCGTTGCGAAGATCGGCGTCGGCAGCACGAGCTGGCCGAGCGAGGGGTTCTTCTTCAGCACGGTCAGCGACAGCATGGTGATCAGGCACTGCGCATCGACGCGGCCGGTCTGCAGCGCGGCGGTGGCGTCGTCCGCCGTCTTCAGCCGCGTGATCTGCGCCTTCGGTGTCAGGCGGCTGACGACCTGATCGTGCGAGGAGCCCTGGTCGACCGCGATCTTGATGTCGGGCGAGTTCAGTTCGGCCCAGCTCTTCGGCTTGAAGTCCTTCTTGCAGAGGATGGCGAAGGCGTTGTTGAAGACCGGCACCGAGAAGTCGACCACCAGCGCGCGCTTCGGGGTCGGGTTGAGGCCGAAGAAGATGTCGATCTTGTTGGCCTGCAGGTCGAGCACCGAATTGCCCCAGGTCGTCTCGGTGATCTCGAGCTCGGCCTCCATGTCGTCGGCGAGCCCCTTGGCGATGTCGATGTAGAAGCCCTTCCACTGACCGCTGGAGAGATCCTTCATGTAATAGGGCGCGCCGCCGCCGACCGCGCCGATCCGCATCTTCTTGGTGCGGCGGATGCGGGCGAAGGTCGATTCGTTCGGATCGGCGGTCTGGGCCACGACCGGCGAAGCCAGCGCGGCCGCGGCCATCGCGCCAAGTCCGACAATCGATGCAACATCACGACGTGTAACCATTGGGATCAATCGCTTTTCTGGTTGGGACAGGTTCCGGCAGGTTCATACCAAGGCAGCACCATCAGTGAAAGCACAGCCTATCGGCTGGGCAGATCGGGATTTGCCCGGATGCTGGGCAGGCGCCGTCAATCAAGGGCGATAGCCGCTTGCTTTCCGCCCCTTTTGGCCCCAAATAGGGACCGGGAGATTGGCGGTGGACGAGCCACTCGCCAACCGGGTCAGGTCCGGAAGGAAGCAGCCCTAACGAGGTCCGGATCGGGTCGCTCGTCAGTCTCCTACCTGTTTTTCGAGCGAACCAGCGCCGGCGGCACCAGCCGCCAGCGCGCTCCTTTCCGCAAAAGCCGGCCAAGAGACATTTCATTGCGGATCGACCGATGACCGACGCTGGCGCCCCTTCCAACCCCGATAGCGCCGGCCGGGCTGGCAACGCGCCCTACCGGGTGCTGGCGCGCAAATACCGTCCCTCCAGTTTTGACGATCTGATCGGCCAGGAAGCGGTGGTCCGCACCGTCTCCAATGCGTTCGAGACCGGGCGGATTCCGCAGGCCTGGATCCTCACCGGCGTCCGCGGTGTCGGCAAGACCACCACCGCGCGCATCCTGGCCCGTGCACTCAACTACGAGATGCCTGATGGTTCGGTGAAGGGCCCGACCATCCACATGCCGACCCTGGGCGTGCATTGCCAGGCGATCATGGAGAGCCGGCACATGGACGTGCTGGAGATGGACGCGGCCTCGCACACTGGCGTTGACGACGTCCGCCAGATCAATGACAGCGTGCGCTACGCGCCGGCCAGTGCGCGCTACAAGGTCTACATCATCGACGAAGTCCACATGCTGTCGACGGCGGCGTTCAACGCTTTCCTGAAGACGCTGGAGGAACCGCCGGAGCACGCCAAATTCGTGTTCGCGACGACCGAGATCCGCAAGGTTCCCGTCACCGTGCTGTCGCGCTGCCAGCGTTTCGACCTGCGCCGGGTCGAGGCCGACGTGCTGATGAAGCACCTCGCCAATATCGCCGCGAAGGAAAGCGTCGAGATCGAGCCCGAGGCGCTCGGCATCATCGCGCGCGCCGCCGAAGGCTCGGTGCGTGATTCGCTGTCGCTGCTCGACCAGGCGATCGCGCATGCGGCAGGCACCGTGAAGGCTGACGCCGTCAGGCAGATGCTGGGGCTCGCCGATCGCACCCGCGTCATTGACCTCTTCGATTCGCTGGCGCGCGGCGACATCGCCGCCGCCTTCAAGGAGTTCCGCGACCAGTACGACGTCGGCGCCGATCCCATCGTCGTGCTCTCGGACCTCGCCGAATTCGTCAATTTTGTTACCCGCGTGAAGGTCATTCCGGCGATTGCCGACAACGTCGCCTATGGCGAGACCGAGCGCGTGCGTGCGAAGGATTTCGCCTCAAAGATCTCGATGCGCGTGCTGTCGCGGATGTGGCAGATGCTGCTCAAGGGCATCGCCGAGGTGCAGGCCGCGACGCGCCCGGCTGCGGCCGCCGAGATGGTGCTGGTGCGCATCGCCTATGTCGCCGACCTGCCGACGCCGGACGAAGCGATCAGGATGCTGGAGCAGAACGGCGGCGGCTCGCCGGTCGCGAGCGGCGGCGGTGCTGCACGCAGCGTACCGGCCGCGCCGACGGCCTCCGCAGCGCCTGTTCGCATGCCGACCTCGTCGCCGCCTTCGTTTGGCGGTGGTGGAGCGCGGCCGCAGATGGCCGCACCTGCGCCGGATCCGCAAGGCGCCGCGCCGGCGTTGCGCATCACGAGCTTCACCCAGCTCGTCGCGCTGGCCGGGCAGAAGCGCGACATCATGACCAAGAGCGCGCTCGAAGGCGACATGCGCCTCGTCCGCTTCGAGGAGGGCCGGCTGGAGGTCGCGCTCGAGCCGAACGCCTCCAAGACCATGATCTCAGAGCTCGCGAAGAAATTCGAGCTGTGGACCGGCCGCCGCTGGACGGTGATCGTCTCCAATGAGCAGGGCCAGCCGACGCTGCGCTCGGTGAACCAGGCGGCGAAGCAGGAGCATGCCCGTACCGCGGAGGCCGATCCGCGCGTGCGGGAGGTGCTGTCGCGTTTCCCCGGCGCGAAGGTTGTCGAGGTCCGCAGGCTTGCCCCCGAGACGCCGGAAGCCAATATAAACGCTGACTATGGCAGTGACGATCCGCCCGACGGTTCCGACGGCGACGATCTCTGAGCCCATCTTTATTCCAAGGACGAGCACCGATGGCTGATTTTCTCGGCATGATGAAGCAGGCGGCGCAGCTGCAATCCAAGATGCAGGAGATGCAGGAGCAGCTGGCCAACGTGGAAGTCGAGGGCATCTCCGGCGGCGGCCTCGTCGCCGTGCGCATGACCGCGAAGATGGACGTGAAGGGCATCAAGATCGATCCTTCGCTGATGAAGCCGGAAGAGCGCGAAGTACTCGAGGATCTGCTCGTCACCGCGCTCGGTGATGCGCGCCGCAAGGCGGAGACCGCGATGCAGGATAAGATGCAGTCGCTGACCGGCGGTCTCGGCCTGCCGCCGGGGTTGTTCGGCCAGTAAGATGGGCGCGGTTGCAGGTCCCGAAATCGAGCGGCTGGTGCAGCTTCTCGCGCGGCTGCCGGGCCTCGGTCCGCGCTCGGCGCGGCGCGCGGCGCTGCATCTGATCAAGAAGCGCGAAGCGCTGATGATGCCGCTGGCCTCGGCCATGCAGGTCGCGCTCGACAAGGTCCAGGTCTGCAAGACCTGCGGCAACATCGATACGCAAAATCCCTGCACCGTCTGCACCGATCCCAAGCGCGATGACGCCATCATCGTTGTCGTCGCCGACGTCGCCGATCTCTGGGCGTTGGAGCGCGCCAATGCGACCCAGGGTCGCTATCATGTGCTGGGCGCGACATTGTCGCCGCTCGACGGCGTCGGCCCGCAGGATCTGACCATCGACGCGCTGGTCGCGCGCGCGCATGATTCTCGGGTGCACGAAATCATCCTGGCGCTGAATGCGACGGTGGACGGCCAGACCACGGCGCACTACATCACCGATCTGCTCCAGGACGCCAACGTAAAAGTAACCCGGCTGGCCCATGGTGTGCCTGTCGGTGGCGAGCTTGATTATCTCGATGAAGGTACGCTATCGGCCGCGATGCGGCAGCGTACCCTATTCTAGCCATCCAGACTTTACGGAACGGACGACATGACGAAACTTTTCGCCACACGCTTGGCTTTGGTCGCGACGATGATGCTGCTGGCGAGCCCGGCCATCTCCGCGCAGCAGGACGACGGGGCGCCGCCGCCGTCCAAGCCCGGCAAGCCGATCAACGCCGGCGAGGTGTTGTCCGGCGAGTTGAACGCCTTGAAAGTGCGCGACGTCAAGAATGCCGGCAAGCGGGTTGCGACCTACCAGATCACGTCCGAGCCGCGCCGCCTGCCGCCGCCGAACGGGCTGTGCAATCTCGAGACCGGGCCCGAGACCTTCCAGCTCGTTCCGAGCGGCGATGCGCAAGCCGCGCAGCTGAAGACGTTCGTCGGCAAGGAAATCTCGGTCAAGGTCGACGAAGTCGCCTGCGCCAGCGATCCCGGCCAGATGAGCGAAGCCGTGATCACGAAGTGGAGCCTGATCAAGAAGCAGTAGGGGCGGCGAGGCGAGATGCCGTAGGGTGGGCAAAGCGAAGCGTGCCCACCACCTGTTTCTAATTCATGGCGCGATGGTGGGCACGGCGCGTCGCGCCTTTGCCCACCCTACGAGACCTTCAAACTGCGAGACCATCACACCCGGACCGGCCCCAGCGCCTCGAAATGCCCACGCTTCTGCAAGTACGCCAGCAGCACCAGGCTCGGGATCGCCACAAGCACGCAGATCACGAAGAACAGCGGCCAGCCGGTCGTGTCCGCGACATAGCCCGCACTCGACGACAGATAGGTCCGCCCCACCGCCGCGAGCGCGGTGAGCAGCGCATATTGCGTCGCCGTGTGCAGCGGGTTCTGGCAGAGCGCCGAGAGGTAGGCCACGAAGATCACGGTGCCGATGGCGCTGGTGAAGTTCTCGGCGCAGATCGCGAGCGCCAGCGCCCATTGATTGGTGCCGACCACTGCGAGCCAGGCAAAGGACAAATTGGCCAGCGCCTGCACCACGCCACCGATCCAGAGCGACATTGCCAGCGGATAGCGCCGCGCGACGAAACCACCGGCAAACCCGCCGATCAGGGTCGCGGCGAGGCCGACGCCCTTCACGATCGCCGCATAGTCGTTGCGGGTGAAGCCGAGGTCGATCACGAACGGCGCCGTCATCGTGCCCGAGAAGGCATCGGTGAACTTGAACAGAACGACGAAGGCGAGCGCGGCGAGTGCGTCCTTGCGCGACAGGAATTCGGAGAACGCGCCGATCGCCGCGCTCAACACACGCGCAAATGCGGTCTCGGTTTGTGTCGCAGCTTCCGCCTGTGCGGATTGCGCCGGCTCGGTCGCGGCCAGCGCGGTGATCGTGCCAATCAGCACCATCGCGGCCATCACCACATAGCCCCACATCCACGCCGAGGTGCGGGGTATGCCGGTGCCTTCGAAGCCCGAGACGATGAACAACGCGCCCGCGGTCGAGACCAGCATTCCGATGCGGTAGGCCGCAACGTAAGCCGCCATACCGGCCGCCTGCTCGCTCTCCGGCAGGCTCTCGACGCGGAAGGCGTCGACCACGATGTCCTGCGTCGACGACGTCGTCGCCACCAGCAGCGCGCCCAGCGCGACGTAGAACGGCGAGCTGGCCGGGTCGGTCATCGCCAGCAGCAGGATCGCGACGATCAGCAGCAGCTGCGAAAACACCAGCCAGCCGCGCCGCCGCCCGAACGCCCGGGTGAACAGCGGCACATGCAGCGCATCCACCAGCGGGGCCCACAAGAATTTCAGCGTGTAGGGCGTGCCGACCAGCGCGAACAGCCCGATGGTCTTCAGATCGACCCCGGCCTCGCGCATCCACACCAGCAGCGTCGAGCCCGACAACGCCAGCGGCAGGCCGGAGGAGAAGCCGAGAAACAGCACGATCAGCACCCGCGGCTGCAGGTAAACGGCAAGACTGTCGCGCCAGGAGGCGGCGGGGGCGGAGGTCGCGGCGGGGGAGGTCGCGTCGGGAGCGGTCATGGGGCGGTGTTAGCAGATTCTGGGGGGAAAGACTCGTGGTAGCCGATGAGGCGGAAGAGCCCTCAAAATCCTCGGTGTCATCGTCCGCGAAGGCGGACGATCCAGTAAACACCAGCGCCCCGGTTCAATCCCACCCGCCGCGGCGTACTGGATACCCCGCCTTCGCGGGGTATGACAGAGTGGCGAAGGCGTGGCACCATCATGGTGGCCCGGCTATCTCGTGATAAAGATCATCCCAATTCGGGTTCTGCTGCTCGATCAACCGAACCTTTCAGGCCCTGTTCCACTTTTTCAACCGCTTTTCCCGCTTGATCGCATTCTCGGGGTCATCGAACTGCTCGAAGTAGACCGGCCTCACGACGCCGTAGTCTGTCGTGAAGCTCTCGATGACCTGCAGCTTGTGTTGTGCGACCCGGCGGATGAGATCGTTGGTGACGCCAATGTAGAGCGTTCCGCCAATCTTGCTGGCGAGAATGTAAACGTAGTAGCAGCGAGGGCTCATCTGCCGCCTCTGGGATACTGGATCGCCCGGTCAAGCCGGGCGACGACAGTGAAATTGGGCTGGCAGCGTACCTGATCTCAGAAGAGAATCACTCCCCCGCCTGGAGCTTCCTCGGGAACAGCTCACCCGCGCCCGTCGCCACCAGCCGCGGCCCTTCCGCATCGCTCTTGCTGAAATCGAGCTCCTCGATGCGTCCTGCGCGCTTCTCGATCTTGTCGGCGGAGATCAGGATCTGGCGGACGTCCTCGTTCGCGTCGGAAAAGTGTTTCTGCAATTTGACCACGCGATCCCTGAGGCGTCCCAGATCGTCGCCGAGCTTGATCACTTCAGTCTGAATCTGGTCGGCGGCATCGCGCATGCGGGCGTCCTTCATGATCTGCTGCATCACCTGGATCGCGAGCATCAGCAACGAGGGCGACACCAGCACGACGCGGGCGCGATAGGCCTTCTGGATCACGTCGTCGAAACCGTCGTGGATTTCCGCGTAGACCGATTCCGACGGCACGAACATCAGCGCCATCTCCTGGGTCTCGCCGGTGACGAGGTATTTTTCCGCGATGTCGCTGACATGCTTCATCACGTCGCCGCGCAGCCGCTGCGTGGCAACGCGCCGCTCCTCGTCGGTGCGGGCGTCGTGCAACGCCGTCATCGCCTCCAGCGGAAATTTCGCGTCGATGCAGAGCGGGCGCTGGTCGGGCAGGAACACGACGCAGTCCGGCCGCTTGCCGGTCGAGAGCGTGAACTGGAACTCATAGGCGCCCTTCGGCAAGCCGTCCTGGACGATCGCCTCCATCCGCGCCTGGCCGAAGGCGCCGCGCGACTGCTTGTTGGCGAGCACGTCGCGCAGGGTCGTCACCTGGGTGGTGAGATCGGTGAGGTTCTTGTGGGCGCTGTCGATGATGCCGAGCCGCTCGTGCAGCGCGCGCAGGCTTTCCATGGTGTTGCGGGTCGAGTGCTCCATCGATTGGCCGACGCGATGGGTTACCGAATCGAGCCGCTCGTTGACCGCGCGCGCCATCTCGGCCTGGCGTCCGGCCAGCGCCTGGGTCATGGCGTCGACCCTCCCGGAGGATTCGCTCTGGGCGCGCAGCACCTCGCTGAGGCGCTCCTCGAGTTCGTCGGCCCGGATCGCATGCGCCATCGCGAGTTCCGCGCCGCGCCGGCCCGAGCGGCCGATCACGACGGCGATTACCACCAGGAGGATGAGGACGAGGGCGCCGAAGCCGATCAGCGCATGGATCGTGCGCACCGGCCAGTCGCCCAACATGAAAATGATCTCGTTCATTCCGCCCTTCTAGCCGATTCGCTGGACTCCCGCGAACGAAGAGGGAACGGCGGCGGTTAACGACCCCCTAATTTTTATGGTTAACGAAAGCTGAAGTTTTATGGTTAGCGAGGGGTTAACGAGGTTCCTCTCCGCATTGACCGCATCCGGCATGGGGCTTAAATCGCGGCTATGGCCCTCAGAGAAATCATCATCCTGCCCGACAAGCAGCTGCGTCTGGTCTCCAAGCCGATCGAGAAGGTCACGCCGGAGATCCGCAAGCTTGCCGACGACATGTTCGAGACCATGTACGACGCGCCCGGCATTGGCCTCGCCGCGATCCAGATCGCGCAGCCGCTGCGGCTGATCACCATGGACCTCGCCAAGCGCGACGAGAACGGCGAGACCGCGCCGCTGCCGCGCGTCTTCATCAATCCCGAGATCGTCGCCTCGTCCGAGGAACTGTCGGTTTACGAGGAAGGCTGCCTCTCGATCCCCGAATATTACGAGGAGGTCGAGCGCCCTGCGAAGGTGCGCGTGCGCTTCACCGATCTCGACGGCAAGGTGCACGAGGAGGACGCCGAAGGCCTCTATGCCACCTGCATCCAGCACGAGATCGACCACCTCAACGGCGTCCTGTTCGTCGACTATCTGTCGAAGCTCAAGCGCGACCGCGTGATGAAGAAGTTCGAGAAAGCTGCCAAGCGCGCGGAGTGAGTAGAGCTCGGCTCTCTCACGTCGTCATGGCCGGGCTTGACCCGGCCATCCACGCCTTGCTTGCTTTGTCGCCAAGACCATGGATGCCCGGGACAAGCCCGGGGCATGACGGGGAATCAGAACTCTCACCGAACGCAGCCACATGCCCCTCCGCCTGATCTTCATGGGCACGCCCGATTTCTCCGTGCCGACGCTGCTCGAGCTGGTCGCGCATGGCCACGAGATCGTCGCCGTCTACACCCGCGCGCCGAAGCCCGGCGGGCGGCGCGGCCTGCAATTGCAGCCAACCCCGGTCGAAGAGGCCGCGCGAAAGCTCGGCATTCCCGTGCTGACGCCGAAGACGCTGAAGACCCAGGAGGCACTCGACGAGTTCAGCGCGTTCGACGCCGATGCCGCCGTGGTCGTCGCCTACGGCATGATCCTGCCGCAGGCGATCCTCGATGCGCCAAAACTCGGCTGCTACAATCTGCACGCCTCGCTGCTGCCGCGCTGGCGCGGCGCGGCGCCGATCAACCGCGCCATCATGGAGGGCGATGCCGAGAGCGGCGTGATGGTGATGAAGATGGATGTCGGTCTCGACACCGGCGACGTCGCCATGGCCGAGCGCCTCGCGATCACGGACAACATGACTGCGCTCGATTTGCACGATCGTCTCTCCCGCCTCGGTGCCGATCTCATGGTGCGGGCGATGGCCGCGCTCGCCCGCGATGGGCTTCGGCTCAAGAAGCAGAGCGAGGACGGCGTCACCTACGCCGCCAAGATCGACAAGGCCGAGGCGCGCATCGACTGGACCAGGCCTGCGCGCGCCGTGCTGCGCCACATCCACGGCCTGTCGCCATTCCCCGGCGCCTGGGCCGAGCTTGCCGGCGTCAGCGAGAATGCGCGCGTCAAGATCCTGCGGTGTGAATTGGCAAAGGGGTCGGGCGCGCCGGGCGAGGTGCTCGATGACAAGCTCACCATCGCCTGCAGCGAGGGCGCCATCCGCATCATCGAGCTTCAGCGCGAGGGCAAGGGCCGGATGCAGGCCGCGGACTTCCTGCGCGGCGTGCCGTTGAAGGCGGGAGCGAGGTTCACCTAGTCAACTCGTCATACGCGGGCTTGACCCGCGTATCCATCTTCTAACAAAACTCTTTCCCAGGCGATGGATTGCCGGGTCAAGCCCGGCAATGACGTCGGATAGAGCTGGATTGAGATGCCCCGCTACAAGCTCACCATCGAGTATGACGGCGCGCCGTTTTTCGGCTGGCAGGTGCAGGACACGCTGCCTTCGGTGCAGGGCGCGCTGGAGGCGGCCGTGAAGGCGATGACCGGCGCGGATTTGCGCGTGCATGGCGCCGGGCGCACCGATGCGGGAGTGCATGCGCGCGGCCAGGTCGCGCATGTCGACATCGACAAGCAGTTTCCGCCGGGCCGGTTTCGCGACGGGCTCAACGCGCATCTGCGCCCGCATCCGATCGCGGTGCTGGAGGCGGAGATCGTGCCTGACGCGTTCGAAGCGCGCTTCTCCGCGGTGAAGCGCCACTACCGCTACCGCGTCATCAACACCCGCGCCAACCTCGCGCTCGACATCGGCCACGCCTGGCGCGTGCCGCGCCGGCTCGATGCCGATGCGATGCATGCGGCGGCACAGCGTCTGCTCGGCAAGCACGATTTCACCACGTTCCGCGACACCGAATGCCAGGCCAAATCGCCGGAGAAGACGCTCGACCAGCTCGACGTGCTGCGTGACGGCCGCGAGATCACCATTGTCACCTCGGCGCGCTCCTTCCTGCACAGCCAGGTCCGCTCGATGGTGGGATCGTTGGTCTGGGTCGGCGAAGGCCGCTGGACCGCCGATGATCTCTCCGCAGCGTTGGAGGCGCGCAACCGCGCCGCCTGCGGCATCGTCGCCCCGCCGGACGGGCTGTATCTGATGAAGGTGGATTATTAGAGGTGTGAGAGCGCAGAGACCGCGCGCTCTCTCCACACCCTCGGTGTCATGCCCCGGCTTGACCGGGGCATCCAGTACGCCGCGGCCTTTCGGTTCGATCACTATCGTCTCTGGAATACTGGATCGCCTGGTCCTAGTGCGCAATTGCGCACTGGCCG
This sequence comes from Bradyrhizobium sp. 23AC, assembly GCF_054863025.1. Taxonomy (NCBI): domain Bacteria; kingdom Pseudomonadati; phylum Pseudomonadota; class Alphaproteobacteria; order Hyphomicrobiales; family Nitrobacteraceae; genus Bradyrhizobium; species Bradyrhizobium sp. 23AC. The sequence goes on along the minus strand of NZ_JAVAYN010000001.1, from coordinate 315,363 downwards.
GGCGATGACAGCGGAGTGTTAGGCAAAATACCTTGTCAAAATCCCGCGATAGACCTGAGTCAATTTCTCCAGATCCTTAACCGGCACGCGCTCGTCGACCTGGTGCATGGTCTGGCCGACCAGCCCGAATTCGATCACCGGGCAATAACTCGAGATGAACCGCGCGTCCGACGTGCCGCCTGACGTCGACAGCTCGGGCTTCCGCCCCGTCACCTCCTCGATCGCGGACACTGCGAGATCGGTGAAAGGGCCGGGCTTGGTGACGAACACGTTGGAGTTCGAGGGCTCCCAGACGATGCGGGCCTTGATGCGGTTGCCGCAGGCTTTTGTCAGCCGCGTCTCGACCAGCTCGCGCAAGGAGGCCTGGGTGTGGTTGTCGTTGTAGCGGATATTGAACTTGGCGCGGGCCTCGCCGGGGATGACGTTGTTGGCTTTATTCCCGACGTCGACAGAGGTGAACTCGAGATTGGAGGCCTGGAATTGCGCGCTGCCATGGTCGAGCGGCTCGTCGGAGATCGCCACGATCAGCCTGGAGATGTCAGGCACCGGATTGGAAGCGCGATGCGGATAGGCGACGTGGCCCTGCACGCCGTCGACATAAAGCGTGCCGGATTGCGAGCCGCGGCGGCCGACCTTGATGGTGTCGCCGAGGGTCTCGACATTGGAGGGCTCTCCCAGCACGCAATGGTCGAACTTTTCGCCGCGCTCGGCCGTCCATTTCAACAGCTTGATGGTGCCGTTGATGGAGACGTCTTCCTCGTCGCCCGTAATCAGGAACGAGATCGAGCCCTTTCCGTCGTTGCGCGGCTTGCCGTCATTGGCGGCGAGATGCTCCAGCACCGCGGCGACCGAGCAGGCGATGCCGCCCTTCATGTCGACAGCGCCGCGGCCGTGCAGGACGCCGTCCTTCACCTCTCCGGAGAACGCACCGACGCTCCAAGCGCTCTCGTCACCGGGCGGCACCACGTCGGTATGGCCGGCAAAGGTGATGTGCGGGCCTTCGGTGCCGATCCGCGCATAGAGATTGTCGACGTCGGCGGTGCCGGGCTCGCTGAACGTCACGCGGCGGCAGGCGAAGCCGGCGGCGGTGAGGGCTTTTTCGAGCACCCCGAGCGCACCGGCATCTTCAGGGGTTACCGAGGGGCAGCGGATCAGATCGCGGGCAATGGAGAGAGCATCGGTCATGCGCCCCGCTTAACATGCATGCCGCCGGGTGGGCTAGCACGGGGCGGGACAATTTCGATCTCGCGGCTCTGGTCCCAGCTTTTCGCAGGGGAGGCGGCGGATGCCGAACTGTCCTCGATATCGAGGAGCGGATCAGGGCCGAACCGGTTGTGGCCCGAGGTGCCGGACCGGCAGAACATTTCGACGAGGCCCCACAGCCACAGCAGTGCGGCAGTCAGGTTGAGCGAAAATATCCAGCTTGATTTGGGCAGCAGGTCCGCGAACTGGCTGAACAGGCCGGGCAGGAAGAAGAACGGAACGATCCACCAGCCGCTCTTGTCGCGGTCATGGAGTCGCTTGATCGCCGTCGCGAGATAGATCCAGAAGAACAGCGCCATGCCGGACGCCTTGAGGATCGAGCCCGCGAGATCGGCTGATGCCAGCGCGTGGGAGACGCGGGGGTCGACCAGCTTGAAGAGGCCGTCGAGACCGAAGTCGAAATCGAGCTCAATTCCGAGCTTCAGGGTGGACCTCGTCCCTCCGGCGATCCCGATGACTTGACCGGCAATCTCCAGCAAGCCCGCCAGCAGCGCGACGATCAGCAGCGCCTGCCACAGCAACGCGCGGTTGATGCGACCGTCGAAGCGGAACAGATACCAGGTCCAGTCCATGCGAACGGCTCCGGGCGGGAGGAGCCGCCCGAGGATTGGTCGCGATGGAGAAAGCGTGGGTTCGATGAGGTACCAAACCCGTCGCCCTTCGAGGGCCGCCGAACGGGGCGGCCGCCTCAGGGTGACGGTCAGAAAGCGGGGCTTATGGCCTCAACTCAATCCCGCAGCAGCTCGTTGATGCTGGTCTTGGAGCGCGTGCGCTCGTCGACGCGCTTGACGATGACGGCGCAAGCGGTGCTCGGGCCGATCTGGCCGTTCTTCATCGGCTTGCCGGGCAGCGCGCCGGGCACCACGACGGAATATTCGGGCACTTCGCCGATGAAGACCTCGCCGGTCTCGCGATCGACGATCTTGGTCGAGGCGCCCAGGAACACGCCCATCGCCAGCACCGCGCCCTTGCGCACGATCACGCCTTCGGCGACCTCGGAGCGCGCGCCGATGAAGCAATCGTCCTCGACGATCACGGGCTCGGCCTGCAGCGGCTCGAGCACGCCGCCGATGCCGGCGCCGCCGGAGATGTGCACGCGCTTGCCGATCTGGGCGCAGGAGCCGACGGTGGCCCAGGTGTCGACCATGGTGCTCTCATCGACATAGGCGCCGAGATTGACGAAGGACGGCATCAGCACGACGTTCTTGGCGATGAAGGCCGAGCGGCGCACCACCGAGCCGGGCACGGCACGGAAACCGGCGTCGCGAAAACGGTTCTCGCCCCAGCCTTCGAACTTCGAGGGCACCTTGTCCCACCAGGTCGCCTTGCCGGATCCGCCGGGAATGACGCCCATGTCGTTGAGGCGGAACGACAGCAGCACGGCCTTCTTCAGCCACTGATTGACCTTCCACTTGCCGTCGCTGCCGCGCTCGGCAACGCGCGCCTCGCCCTTGTCCAGAATCTCCAGTGCCTGGTCCACGGCCTCGCGCACCTCGCCCTTGGTCGAGGTCGAGATGCCGTCGCGCGCGTCAAAGGCGCTGTTGATGGTGGATTCGAGGGCTTGGAGGGACATCGGGATTTCCTCTGGGGAAGGCGTGGTTTCGTGTGAATTGGAGCGCTTTTTCGGGATTTGGAGCGGGAGAGTCAAGGCATACTCAGCTGTCGTCCCGGGGCGCGCGAAGCGCGAGCCCGGGACCCATAGCCACAGGCAGTCGTTTGGCGAGGACTCGGAGTTATCGATCTCGCGCCACAACCACTCCCTGTGGTTATGGGTCCCGGGCTCGCTTCGCGCCCCGGGACGACAGCGGTTATTTGGGCGACAACCCCGCCAAAAAGCCGGTCAGATCATCCGTGACGTGGTCGACATGGGCGGCATCCCGGCCTTCCAGTTCCCAGTCCTCCCGCACCACCTCCTTCGTTCCGTCCGGCACCACCAGTACGGTCGTCATGCCGAGCTGGTGGGGGACGGTGAGGTTGCGGGCGAGGTCCTCGAACATCGCGGCTCTGGTCGGATCGACCGCGTGGTCGGCGAGGAATTTCTGATAGGTCTGCGCCGCCGGCTTCGGCTCGAATTGGGCGGCGATGATGTCGAACACGCCGTCGAAATGCGTTGCTAGGCCGAGACGCGCCAGCACCGCATCGACATGGTCGACCGAGCCATTGGTCAGGATCAGCTTGCGCCCCGATAATTTTGCGATGGCTTCGCCGAGCGCCGGGTTCGGCTCCAGCGGCGAATGGTCGATCTTGTGGACATAGGCGAGATAGTCGTCGGCGGAAACGCCGTGCAGGGTCATCATGCCGCGCATCGTGGTGCCGAAGCGCAGGTAATAATCCTTCTGGAGTTTTCGCGCCTCCGCCGGCGTCACCTGCAGCCAGCTGGACACGAACTCTGTGATCCGCACATCGACCTGCTGCCACAGATTGACGTGATGCGGGTAGAGCGTGTTGTCGAGGTCGAACACCCAGGTGTCGACATGGGCAAAGGTGCGGGGAGATTTCATCACAGCTCTTTCGATCACGGCACCGCAAAGCGCAGCGTCTTGCCGCCGCTCGACATGTCCACCGCGCCAAAGCCGGTCGCCGCGAATCCGCGCGCGCCGCAATCGGTCTGCTCAACGGTCTCGAACTTGGTCTCGCGCGTGCAGAGCTGCCTGTCGCCGCCCCAGTTCAGCGGCCGGTCCTTCAGCTTGACGGCGCGGTTGTCGGCGTCGACGGCCTCCGCGAAGCTGAATATCTGCTTCGGCTGGCCGGTCACGTCAGGATGCAGGCACGTCTTGGGATCAATGCGATACCAGCCGCGGCTGGTCACGGACTTGCCGTCGTCGGTCGCGATCGCCGCCATCACCTTGTGCGGCGTATCGTTGCACCAGGTGAGGCCGGTCGCGGACGGCGTCTGCACCGCATCGACCATGGTCTTGAAGAAGTTTTGCGAGCCCACGATGTCCGACGACAATCCGCGGCTCTTCAGGAACGCGGCCAGGGCTGCCTGCGTCTTCGGCCCGTCGACGCCGTCGATCGGCGCGGCGTCGTAGCCCGCGATCACCAGGAGCCGCTGGATGCCGGCGAGGCGGGCCTGCTCGTCGTCATATTCGGAATCCTCGGCGAGATAGGCAATGAGGTTGCCGTCCGCGCTTTGCGTCGGGGTGACTTGCGTAAACGCGGCCTGGGTCTGGCCGCTGCGGCATTGCCGGGCCGCCGCGATGACGAAATTATCCTGGGCGACACAGAGCATGTCGCTGCCGTTCTGCGGAATCGGGGAGGCGCCATAGACGCCGAGCGCGCGGGCATTGAGCAGGATGCGGTCGGCGGTCAGCGTGCCCTGCACCACCACGCGGCAGGTGGCGGGATCGACCCTGAACCAGCCGCGCGTCGCGGTCGCCGCCTTGTCGTCGATGCCGATCGCGGCCTCGACGACATAGGACATGCGGTTGCAGATCTTCAGATCGGCGAAGGCCGGCACCGAGGAGAAGACGAACGAGACGGCCGCGGCCGGCAGCGCCATCAGGAAGCGGGTCAGGGGTGAGCGGCGGGGGCGCTGAGCCCTCCGCCCGTCATGCCCAGGCTTGTCCCGGGCATCCACGTTCTTGGCGCGGATCGAAAGATCGTGGATAGCCGGGACAAGCCCGGCCATGACGGCTTTCTTTGTCCGTTCGTCTCTCACTTGTGGATCAGCGTTCCCGTGCCCTGATTGGTGAAGAGCTCGAGCAGCACGGCGTGCTGCATCTTGCCGTCGATGATGACGACGCCCTCGACGCCCTGCTCGAGCGCATAGATGCAGGTCTCGACCTTCGGGATCATGCCGCCGGAAATAGTGCCGTCGGCGATCAGCTTGCGGGCATCCTTCACCGACAATTGCGGGATCAGCTTCTTCGACTTGTCGAGCACGCCGGGCACGTCGGTGAGCAGCAACAGGCGCTTGGCCTTCAGCGCGCCGGCAACCGCACCGGCAAAAGTGTCGGCGTTGACGTTCAGCGTCTGGCCGTCCTTCGAGGTTGCGAGCGGCGCCAGCACCGGGATCAGCTCGTAGCCGATCAGCTGGTTGAGCAGCGTGAGGTCCACCTTCTCGGGATCGCCGACGAAGCCGAGATCGATTGCCTTCTCGATGTTCGAGCCCGGATCGATGATGGTCCGCGTCGTTTTCGACGCTTTCACCATGTTGCCGTCCTTGCCCGACAGCCCCACGGCCTTGCCGCCGGCTTCGTTGATGTAGCCGACGATCTGCTTGTTGACGGAGCCGGCGAGCACCATCTCGACGATCTCGATGGTCGCCGCATCGGTGATGCGCAGGCCGGCTGCGAATTCCGAGACGATACCGAGGCGCTTGAGCATGGTCGCGATCTGCGGCCCGCCGCCATGCACCACCACCGGATTGATGGCGGTCTGCTCCAGCAGCACGATGTCGCGGGCAAAATTCTTCGCGGTCTCCTCGTCGCCCATGGCATGGCCGCCATATTTGATGACGATGGTTTCCTCGTCATACTGCTGCATGTGCGGCAGCGCTTCGGACAGGATGCGGGCCTGGTCGAGCGGGGAGATGTCGGTCATGTCACGGATCTCGCTGGCGGGACTGGAGCGGCCTGCGTTCTATCCGATTGGCGGGCGTGGCGCAAAGTGTGGTGTTCGCTCTTACCCTCCCCTGGAGGGGGAGGGTCGATCGCGCGTAGCGCGAGCGGGGTGGGGTGGCGGTCTCTCCGCAATGAGCAGTGCCCGAGTGGAGAGATCACCCCACCCCGGCTCACACTTCGCTACGCTCAATGTGAGCCGACCCACGGGCGAGCTACGCTCGTCCCGGACCCCTCCAGGGGAGGGTAAGAAAGAGCGTCACTTCCTCGCCACCGCCGCCGCCGCACTCACCGCCAGCCAGCCCAAAATCATCACCGTCCCGCCCGTCGGCGCTGCATAGGGAAACAGCGAATGCCCGGCATATTGCCGCAAGGTGAGGTCGCCCGCGAACAGCACGGCGCCGATCACGAAGCCGAATGCGCCGATCAGGCCCATTCCGTCGTGCAGAAGGCCGCGGGCGAGCAGGGCCATCGCTGCAAGTATGGCAGTTGCATGAAACAGCAGCATCGTGCTGGCCGAGGCTAACCGGCTCGCATCGCCGCCATGCGCCGAGGCGGCGGCCAGCGCGACGCCGGCGGCGCCCATCAAACCGGCAAGTCCGATCAGCAGGCGCTGCGCCACCATCACGAAGCCCGCTCTTCCAGGAGTTTCGCCATCGCGGCGCGCAAGCTCTCCATGCCGGTCGAGCTGCGTGACGAGGTCGCGAGCACGTTCGGGAACGCGGCCGGATGCTTGGCCAGCGCCGCCTCGGTGTCGGCGATGCGCGATTGCAGCTCGGAGGCCTTCACCTGGTCGGCCTTGGTCAGCACGATCTGGTAGCTGACCGCGGAGCGGTCCAGCGTCTTGAGGACCTCGAGGTCGACCTCCTTGAGGCCATGCCGCGCGTCGATCAGCACGTAGACGCGCGCAAGCGAGGCGCGTCCCAGCAGGAATTTGTGGATCAGCTCGGTCCAGGACGCCACCTGGCTCTTGGGCGCCTTGGCATAGCCGTAGCCGGGCATGTCGACCAGGCGCAGGTCGGTCTTGCCGGGGACTTCGAAGAAGATCAGCTCCTGGGTGCGGCCTGGCGTATGCGAGGTGCGCGCCAGCGCGTTGCGCCCCGTCAGCGCGTTGATCAGGCTCGACTTGCCGACATTGGAGCGCCCGGCAAAGGCGACCTCAAGCCCCGCCATCGGCGGCAGCGTCTGGATCGAGGGCGAGGCCCAGATGAACTGCCAGTCGCGCGCGAACAGCTTCCGTCCGGCCTCGATCAGCTTCGCATCTTTGTCGTCGGTCATGCCGTTCATCCGACCACTCTATCCTCTCGTCATGGCCGGGCTTGTCCCGGCCATCCACGCCTATCGGCGCGGCACCCTCCAAAACGTGGATGCCCGGGACGAGCCCGGGCATGACGATGTGGAGGCATTTGCCCGCGTGACCAGGCACTCGCGTGGAGCTACGTCGCCTTCTTCGCGAACGTCGCTTTGAGATTGTCGAACAGCTCCACCTTCACCCCGTTGCGGCGCATGATGTAGCTCTGCTGGATCACCGAGAGCAGGTTGTTCCAGGCCCAGTAGATCACGAGGCCCGCCGGGAAGCCCGCCAGCATGAAGGTGAAGATCAGCGGCATCCAGTTGAAGATGATCTGCTGCGTCGGGTCCGGCGGCGTCGGGTTCAGCTTCATCTGGAACCACATCGTGATGCCCATGATGATCGGCCAGATGCCGAGCGCGAGGTAATGGCCGAACACCGGGATCGTGGTCGGATCGAACGGGATCAGCCCGAACAGGTTGAACAGGTTGGTCGGATCCGGCGCCGAGAGGTCCTTGATCCAGCCGTAGAACGGTGCGTGTCGCATCTCGATGGTGACGAACAGCACCTTGTAGAGCGAGAAGAACACCGGGATCTGGATCAGCACGGGAAGACAGCCGGCGACCGGATTGATCTTCTCCTTGCGGTAGATCTCCATCATCTCCTGCTGCTGCTTCACCTTGTCGTCGGGATAACGCTCCTTGAGCGCCTGCAGCTGCGGCTGAACCGACTTCATCTTCGCCATCGAGGCGTAGGACTTGTTCGCCAGCGGGAAGAACAGCAGCTTCACGATCACGGTCACGAGCAGGATCGAGATGCCGAAATTGCCGAAGAAGCGGTAGAAGAAGTCGAGGCCGAGGAACATCGGCTTGGTGATGAAGTAGAACCAGCCCCAGTCGATCAAGAGATCGAAATGGTTCAGCCCCAGCTCCTTGTTGTAGCCGCCGAGGCCGGCGAACGGGAACACGCCGACCACGCCGGCTTCCTTGGCGCCGGCGAACAGCCGCGCGTTCGCGGTCGCCGTGCCGCCGATCGCGACGGTGACGGGGTCGAGCAGGTAATCGGTCTGGTAGGTGTGGACGTTGCCGGATGGGTTCGACGAGAAGCGCGCCTGCAGCTGGGCATTGGTATCCGGCAGCAGCGCTGAGGCCCAGTACTTGTCGGTGATGCCGAGCCAGCCGTTGGTGACCTTGAAGTCCACCTTCTTGCTTTCGTCGATCTTCTTGTAGGCATATTCCTGCAGGCCCTGGTCGCCGAGATAGCCGATCAGGCCTTCATGCAGGATGTAGTAGCCGGAGACCTGCGGCGCACCGTGGCGCGAGATCAGCGCGAACGGATAGAGCGTAACCGGCGCATTGCCGACATTGCTCACCTCGTCCTTGATGGTGAAGAGATAATGGTCGTCGACCGCAATGGTGCGGCGGAAGGTGAGACCATCGCCATTCTCCCATTTCAGCACCACCGGCGTCGTCGGCGTCAGGCTGCCGCTGCCGTCCTGCTGCCAGACGGTCTGGGCATCGGGCATCTTCGCCGTCACGCCCGTCGCCGCCACCCAGCCGAATTCGGCGTAATAGGGCTCCGCGGTGCCCGAGGGCGAATAGAGGATGATCGGCGGCGACTTCGGATCGACCGTTTCGCGGAATTGCACCAGCGCGATGTCGTCGATGCGGCCGCCCTTCAGCGCGATGCTGCCGGCAATCCGCGGCGTGTCGATCTTCACGCGCGGGCTGGCTGCAATCGCGGCCTCGCGCGCCACCACGGGCTGGGCCTGCTGGTTCGCGCCCGGCGTTGCCGGCTGAGCGGCGTTGCCCGGCTGCTGCGGCGCCGCGCCCGGCGTCGCCGAGGCCGACGGCTGCGGCGTGGTCTTCTGGAGCTCGGACTGCGCCTGCTGTTGGGCGCGCTGCTTCTCCATCGCCGGCACATTGTAGAAATACTGCCAGGCGATCAGGACGAGGCCCGACAGAATGACGGCGAGGATGGTATTGCGATTGTCGGTCATCTCTGGGGTCTCGTCATCAATCCGGTTTGCGGCTGGCAGCAGGAGCGGGGCCCGGTACGGTCAGTCCTCGGGCTGCGTCCCTTCGCAGGTCCCTTGGCCGTATGCCGCGCCGGCTTCGTGAACGCCATGCGCAGATCGTCGAGCATGGTGGCGAAGTCGCGCGAGAGCGCGCTGCTTCGTCCGACCAGGACATAATCATGATGGGGCTGCATCGACACCGGATCGAGCCGCTTCACCAGTTCGCGAAGCCGGCGCCGGATACGATTGCGCGCGGGGGCGTTGCCGTTCTTTTTGGTAACGGTGAAGCCAATCCGGATCGGGCCGCCGTCATCGCGGGGGCGGCTTTGCAGGACGAACGCGGGACTGTTCACCCGCGCGCCATTGGCAACGGCGAGGAAATCCGCCCGCTGCCTCAGCCGATCCATGATGAAATCCCGGAAAAGGGGGTCCGGCTCAGGCGCTCAGACGCTTGCGGCCGCGAGCGCGGCGCGCGGCGAGAACCTTGCGGCCGCCGGCAGTGGCGAGACGGGCACGGAAGCCGTGACGGCGCTTGCGCACCAGTTTGCTGGGTTGATAAGTCCGCTTCACGGGTTTTTCTCCGCTGACCGGGCAATTTGCCTGTAGAATTGATGGTAAAGTCCGGAAGATGCGGCCCAAAACGAGCCGTTTCCGGCCCCAAGAGAGCCGCTCCCGGTGTCGCACCGGGTCATCGCGGACAATTTGCGCGGCTTATAAGGGAGTGCCTTCTTTTCGTCAACGCCGCACAAGCGCACGATTCCGGTGAATATCGCTGTTTGTGCGGGGTTTTTAACCCTTGAGGTGGCGACTCGCGATATCAGCGCTTACATCCCACCTCGGCAGATTAGCGATCCGTAATTTGACCGGACCGGGGTCGGGCCGCATCTTCTTACCAACAATCCTTCATCCGCCAAAGGCGAGGGCGACTTTCGTGGCAACGACAGACCTCCAGCCGGTCCAGGATCAGGATCAGCCGGACCCGCCGGCGATGCGCCCCCGTGGGACGCGCGGGCTCGGGCTGTCGGGCAAGCTGTTGCTGCTCACCGTCCCCCTGGTGATGATCGCGGCCGTGCTGCTCTATGTGCCCGCCATTGCCAACTTCTGGGTCAACCGGCTGAACGACCGCGTCGCCGCAGCCAACACGGCGGCGCTGGTGCTGGATGCGGCGCCGCTCGGCATGGTTCCCGATTCGCTGTCGCGTCAGATCCTGAAAAGCATCAATGCCCGCGCCGTCGCCATCAAGATGGGCCAGCAGCGCCGATTGCTCGCCAGCGACAATTTGCCGACCGCCATCGAGCATGACATCGACCTGCGCGACATGACGGCGTGGGAGGCAATCACCGGCTCGTTCCGGATGATGCTGGAGACCGGTAACCAGGCCATCCGAATTGTCGGGCCCGGCGTCGGCACGGCTCAGTTCATCGAGATCGTGACCGACGAATTGCCGTTGCGGCAGCAGATGTACCGGTTCTCCCGCAACGTCGTGGTGGTCGCGCTGATCATCGCGGCGCTGACCGCGGGCCTCGTCTATCTGGCGCTTCATTATCTCTTCGTCCGCCCGATGCGGCGGCTGACCGCGAGTCTGGTCGGCTTCCACGAGAACCCCGAAAGCTCGGCGGGGATCATCGTGCCGAGCCAGCGCAGCGACGAGATCGGGGTCGCCGAGCGCGAATTGTCGGACATGCAGCGCGATTTGATGTCGATGCTGCATCAGAAGAGCCGGCTCGCCGCCCTTGGCCTCGCCGTGTCCAAGATCAACCACGATCTGCGCAATCTGCTGGCCTCGGCCCAGCTGCTGTCGGACCAGCTCGCCAGCGTGCCGGATCCGCGGGTGCAGCGCTTTGCGCCAAAGCTGGTGCGCTCGCTCGAGCGCGCCATCGCCTTCTGCCAGTCGACGCTGTCCTACGGCCGCGCCCAGGAGGCCGCACCGGACCGTCGCATGATCCCGATCGAGCCTGTGGTGCTGGAGGTGCGCGAGACCGCGGGCCTCGCCTCCGACGCCTCGATAGCCTGGGTCGCCGCGATCGATCGCGGGCTTGCGGTCGATGCCGATCCCGATCAGCTGTTCCGGGTGCTGCTCAACCTCGTCCGCAACGCCGCGCAGGCGCTGGAAAGTCACGCTTCCGGCGAGGGCGGGGTGCAGCAGATCCGGATCACGGGAAAACGCGAGGGTGCTGTCGCAATTCTCGAGGTTTCCGACACCGGCCCCGGTGTCCCCCCGAAAACCCGGGAGCACCTGTTCGAGGCGTTCCAGACCTCCGGCCGCCCCGGCGGCAGCGGCCTTGGCCTCGCCATCGCCGCCGAGCTGGTCCGCGCCCATGGCGGCGATATCCATCTGGTCGAAGGCACCATCGGCGCCACTTTCCGCATCGTCATCCCCGACCGCCCCGTCGAGCTCCTCTCCATCCGCAACGAGCGGCAGAGGGCGTAAGTCGGCCAAAGGCCGAGTTCTTCCGTCATTCCGGGGCGGCGCAAAGCGCCGAACCCGGAATCTAGAGGTTTGAGCGCGAGATTCCGCACTTCTCGCTTCGCGAGCCCGGGAATGACCGGGCGGAGATCGTCATCTCCCTGCAAAATCTCCCCATCCCGGACCTTGCCAATCGGGACAAGAGCGGTTAGTCAGAGCGCTCTTTCGCACCCCCTCCGGCTTTGCCGGGGGCTGCCTGCGGGCCAAGCCCGCGCTGTTTGCGAAAAACGCGCCCGTAGCTCAGCTGGATAGAGCATCAGACTACGAATCTGAGGGTCGGACGTTCGAATCGTTCCGGGCGCGCCATTCTTCGCCGAAAGGTCAGGACCTAGCAGCATCTGGTCGCCAGACGGGCCCGAGACCGGATGGCGATGCCGTGTGAGGAGCGGAATGAAGATATCGCAGGCGTTCAAGTTCGAGGCGGCGCATCGGCTGCCGAACGTGCCCGAGACCCACCGATGCCGGCGGCTGCATGGTCATTCCTACCGGGTCGAGGTCCAGCTGGACGGGCCAGTCGATCCGCACACCGGCTTCGTCGCGGATTTCTTCGACATCGAAAACAGCTTCGCCGACATCCTGGGCGCGCTGGATCACCACTGCCTGAACGAGGTCAAAGGCCTCGAGAACCCCACCGCCGAGAATATCGCGATCTGGATCTGGGACCGGTTGAAGCCGAGCCTTCGACAGCTGTCGGCGGTCCGTGTCTATGAAACGGCGGACTGCTGGGCCGAATATAACGGGCAGTAGCGATGGCCCTGCGCTGATCCGGCGCGGGCCGCCCTTGGCTCGGTCGGATAGAGCATCAGCTACAATTCCGGAGGGGGGACGTTCGAATTGTTCCGGGTGCGCCAGTTCGGTAGTAAGTACGTCCCATGCGTACCATCGATCGTCTGTTCTCCTGCCTCGTCCTGTTCCTTGCAATCGCAGCCGTCCCGGTGCTTCCCGCGAGCGCGGCCGAGATCTGCCCGTTCATCAGCGCCAAGGAGCTCGCCGGCGCGATGCCGGCGCCCAAATGGTCGCTGATTTCAAATCAGGACGGCCGCGGCTGCATCTACCAGGCCGGGCGCGGCGACACGATGATGCTCTCCGTGTTCCGCAATCCCGACAAGGACCGCGCCAGGGAATTGTACGCGACCTTCGTCAAGACGCTCGGCGAGCGTATGCCGCTTAACGCAGTCGCGGGGATCGGCGACGAAAGCCAGGGCGGAACGAGCGCGGCCGGCGCGGAGCGCCAGGAAGCCTCGGTCGTCGCCTTGTCAGGCGATTACATTCTGCAGATCACCGTCTATCCGATCGGCCGGCGCGCCGACGATGCGCTGCTTGGACCGATCACCGAGGCCGCGCGCGTGGCCATAGGCAACGTGAACAAGAGCAGCGAGCGGTTCGGTAATTGCGAGTGGCTCACGGCCGCGGATGCCGACGGCTTTCTCGACAAGAGCACGCTGACGGTCCAGCGCACCGGCGCGGGCAGCTGCATGATGTTCGATCGCGACGCCAACACCATGACCGTCGCGGTGATCGCGACCTCGCGCGATACCGCCATCGGCATGATGAAGCGCGCAGGTCCCTGCAAGCACGTGGCGATACAAGAGCTCGGCAGTGAAGCGTTCGGCGAGCATTCCTGCTCCAAGGGCAACGGCAACGCCGTCACCATCTACGTCTGGAAGAACGGCAGGCAGGCTTCGATCCTGTTCGCCCCGGTCAAGCCGCATCCGGAGTCCGGCTCGGTCGAGCGCCTGAAGGCGGTCGCCGGGCGGGTTTATGGGAAGCTGTAAGGGCGCCTGGCGTGTCATTTGGACGCGGTGGACGGGCCGATCGTCCCGGCGTTCGGGGCCCGTCACTTAACAGTCGATTCACCGTCGGGGGCTGACCTGCAATTTCGCAGATTGCGCGGCCTCGACCGGAACGGTTAGCTTACGAGCACTGATTCGGCTTCACGCCCTGAGGTTGATCAGCCCTGAGTGCGACGAGCTGACCAGCAGCCCAGTCGAGCGCGACATGGTGTCTGGTGAAAGCGTTCACTTCGGTTGGTCGAAACCGATTAACGTGCGGCTGCTATCGTGACGACTGGCATGAGGCCAGACCCCTGCCTGTGACCCGGCAATGATTGACGGTCGTCCAGGTCAATACGTTCAGGAGGCCTCATGGTTGCCATCAATCCCGTCGGCGCGACGGCGCTCACCCTGCTGAAAGCAAGCCCCACCGCAGCTGCTGACCCCCAACCAGGCGGGGCCAGTCCTATCCCTCATGTCAATGCCGCTTCTACTCGCAGTTTCGGGCCCGGAGTAGCCGGCGCCCTGGCCAGGATCGGAGAGCTCGCCAAACAGCTCGATGCCATCAAGAGCGGCTCGGCGAGCGATGCGGCCGCGAACGCATCAGCGAACGATGCGATCGCACTGGTGAAATCCTGGGTGAAGGCCGGGACATTCAAGGATGCTGCCAGCGGTCGCGACGATGCCTTGCTCAGGCAAATGGCTCGCGACCATCAACTCCCGACGCTGCCGGCTCTCACGACTGAGCAGGAGAGATCTTTGAGCCTCGCGGAGTTGCGCGTTTATGTTGAAGCAAAGTGGTGGCAGGCCAATTACGAAGTTCAGCCGGCTACTCTGGAGGATGCCAAAAGCCAGTTCGTTCAGATGACGTTGTCGGGACTTCCTGATGCAATCGCGGCACAACGAGCGGCGATCGCCTCCGGCGCATACAATGACGAACAGATGTCCAACGTGACCGCGGATCTTGCGTCGATGGAAGCCCAACTCGGCGCCGTCCGCAGTGGCAACGTCAAGATCGAGCTCATGGACCCCTCGTTCTATACGATGTCCACCAACACCTTTCGTACGGTGCGGGATGGCTCGGGACTCATCATCGGCGCAGCGATTGACAATGGCGCAATCGGAGGACCAAGCCTGACGGATCAGGGTTACGATCATTACGGCGTTAGCCGGGGGAGCTGGTTCTATAAGGGCCAGGGCCAATTTGGCCACAGCGAATACCTCGGCGCCTATGTCATCACGTGGGGAGAGACCTGAGCCCGGCACCCAGGGCGGGATCCAGGCCGTCGATGCCGGTCGGCTTCAACAGGCTGCCAGCACCTCCTTGCACTTGGCCGCAAAGGCGTTGAGGTACGCGCCCATCTCGCCGGCCAGCGCCTCGGACCGATCGACATTCTGCAGGCTCATGTTGAGTGCGTAGACCGGAAGCCCGCCCAGCACGATGGGCGTGGCAACGGCGAGAACGCCGGGTTGCCACGACACCGCGCAATAGCCGTTGCGTTCGACCGAGCGAATCGATGTCCTGACGCCCGCAAGCAGCGCCTTGGTGGCAGCAGTGTTGCGCCGCTTGAACAGTTTCAGCAATCGCTCGCGCTCGGCCTCGGCAATGCCGGCCAGATAAGCGCGACCCAGCGACGTCAACTCCATCGGGACCTGCTGGCCGGCGACGACGTTGCGCAGCGCCGCGCGCGGGCTGTAGCGGATCGACTCCAGATAAACCATCATGGTTCGATCCGCCGTCGCGAGCCCGACATTGAGCCGGCGCCTCGCCGATTCCGCCCGCATCATCGGCCCGATCGCGTTGAGCACGGGCGATCCCGTCCGCATCGCGTGGCCGATGCTGATGACGGAGGCGGCAAGGCGGTAGGTCCGCTGGCTACGAACTTCGTCGAGCATCCCGGAATTGACCAGCGTTCGCGTCAGCCGGCTGACCGTGGATCGCGGCAATCCGGTCCGCTCCGCAATCTCGCCGTTACCCAGCGTGTCGACGCCGGGCCGGAACGCCCGGAGGATCTCGATGCCCCGTTCGAGCGACCGGTTGCCGTGAACTCCGCCCGCATATCTGCGCGCCTGCGCCACATCCAGCCTCCGACTTGGCGTTTCCACTAAGTGGAATTAGGGGGATGTTCCGGGGGGCGCAAGCCGCTATCAGCACAGGGAAGAAGAATGCCCGGCCGCGCTGGGGCTCAACGAGGAAACGGCACGGCCGAAATCGGCATTCGGAGCCCGAACGGAGCTTGCCATGTCCTATCAGCTCATCGAATTTTCCGTCGAAACCGGTGTCGCGACGATTGCATTCAACCGGCCGGACCGGCGCAACGCCATGAGCGACGACATGCGCGCCGAGTTCGTCGGTGCGCTCGAAACCGTGGCTCGCGACAAAGCGATCAAGGCTCTGGTGCTGACCGGGCGCGGCAGTGCGTTTTGCGCCGGCGGCGACATCAGCGGAATGAAGCGCCGGCTCGAGTCGCCGCAGGGCGAAGTTGCATTCAACGGATGGAGCCGTCAGCAGGGCGTGCATCACGTGCAATCGTTCCTGCTGGGCCTGCCGAAGCCGACGATCGCCGCCGTCAACGGCGCCGCGGCGGGCCTCGGCGCGGACACCGCGCTGGCCTGCGACTTCATCATGGGCACGGAGCGATCGAAATTCACCTGGTCCTACATCAAGCGCGGTTTGATCCCCGACGGCGGCGGCCTGTATTTCCTGCCCCGCCGGGTCGGGCTTCCCAAGGCCAAGGAGCTGATCTTCACCGGGCGCGTCGTCGAGGCCGACGAAGCGCTCGCGCTGGGGATCGTCGATCGCAAGGTGGCCTCGAGCGAACTGCTGCCCGCAGCGCAGGCCTGGGCGGCCGAACTGGCTCAGGGCTCTCCCACCGCGTTGGCGCTGGGCAAGAAGATCCTGAACGAGACCTTCGAGCATTCCGCCAATGACATTTTCAGTCTCGGCAGCCAGGCGCAGGCCATCTGCTACACCAGCGCGGAGCATCGCGATGCAGTGATGGCCTTCCTCGCGCAATCCGCGTCGAAGGATTGAGCCATGGCTGCAATCGAACGCCTGATCCGGCCCCGCAGCGTCGCAATTATCGGTGCGTCGGCGGACCCGAGCAAGACGTCGGGGCGACCGGCGTCCTATCTGCAGAAGCATGGCTTTGCGGGTAAGATCTATCCCGTCAATCCGAAGGTCGAAAACATCGGCGGTCTGACCTGTTACCCCGACGTCGCCTCGCTGCCCGATGTGCCTGAAGTCGGCCTTGTCCTGCTCGGCGCGGAACGTGCGCACATCGCGGTGCGCGAATTGTCCGAGCGGGGGGCCGCCGCGGCGATCGTTCTCGCCAGCGGTTTCACCGAAGCCGGCGCGGAAGGCGCCGAGCGTCAGAAGCAGCTCATGCAAGCCGCCGGCTCCATGCGGATCCTCGGGCCGAACACGATCGGCCTCGTCAATCTCACCGACAATATCGTGCTGTCGGCGTCGGGCGCGCTGGCGATGGATGACTTCCCGGCGGGCGCCATCGGATTGGTCTCGCAAAGCGGGGGCATTCTCGGAGCCTTGCTGTCGCGCGCCGCGGCGCGCGGGGTCGGGCTGTCGAAGCTGGTGTCGACCAGCAACGAAGCCGATCTCGAACTCGCTGATTTCATCGACTTTCTCGCCGGCGACAGCGCAACCAGCGTCATTGCGCTCTATGTCGAGGCGATCCGCAATCCGGCCCGCTTTCGCGAGTCGGTTCTGAAAGCGCGACGTGCCGGCAAACCCGTCGTGGCCTTCAAGATCGGCCGATCGGAGGCGGGCGCACAGGCGGCCATCTCGCACACCGGTGCGCTTGCCGGCTCGGACCGCATGTATGACGCCTTCTTCCGGCAACTCGGCGTGATCCGTGCCAGGACCTTCGAAGATCTGCTCGACATTCCCGCAGTCCTCGCCGCGGGACGGCAGCTGTCCGGCCCGCGTGTTGCGATCCTCACCTCGACCGGCGGCGCCGGCACGATCGTATCAGACAGTCTCGGCGTCGCCGGCTTTGCAACGCCCGCACCCGATGCTGAGACGGCCGCGCAATTGCGCGCGTTGCAGTCGGGACCGCAAGCCAATCTCGATCGCAATCCGATCGACGTGACCCTGGCCGGTCTGCAGCCGGATCTGCTGCGCGCCGCAATCCGCATCCTGCTCGCAAGCCCGTCCTACGATGCGCTGGCCGTCATTGCCGGCTCGTCAGCCGTGGGATCGCCGGGCCTGATGGCCGATGCCATCCACGACTGCCTGCCGCTCAGCGACAAGCCGGTCATTGCCTATGTGAGTCCCCACGCGCCCGAGGTGGTTTCCGTCCTCACCCGGCGCGGCGTCCCGGCCTACACGTCCGCCGAAAGCTGCGCCGCTGCGCTCGATGGGCTCTTGCGCGCCGGAAGGCCGGAGCAGGTCCAGACCCCTGGCGCGATCGGGACGACGGTCGACATCGGCGACTTCCCGGCGGGATCGCTTGATGAAGCACAGGCCAAGGCGTTGTTCGCCCGCTTTGGTGTTCCTGTCGCTGCAGAGAAGGTGGTCGCAACGGCGAGCGAAGCGGAGCAGGCCGCACGAGACTTCGGCGACCGGGTCGTGCTCAAGATCCTCTCGCGCGAGATCGCGCACAAAAGCGATGTCGGCGGCGTCGCGGTCAACCTGACCGCCGAGACGATCAGTGGCCGCCTGACGGCAATGGCGGACGAGGTCGAGGCCAGGGTCGGGACGCGACCGCACCGGTTCCTCGTGCAGGAGATGGTTTCCGGTGGCGTCGAGATTATTCTCGGAATGCATCGCGATCCCCTGGGAACGGCCATCCTCCTCGGCATGGGCGGCGTCACCGCCGAACTGTTCAAGGACACGACGATGCGCCTGCTGCCACCGGATGGCGGCCTCAGTCATGCCGAGGCCCTCGCGATGGCGCGGGATCTCGTCACATGGCCGTTGCTGGACGGTTTTCGGGGCCGGCCGAAATGCGATGTCGAAGCGCTCGCAGAAGCGATCGTCGCTTTTTCGCGCATGGTTGCGCAACTCGGCGATCACCTCGTCGAGGCCGAAATCAATCCGGTCTTCGTGCTGCCGGCGGGCCGGGGCGTGAAGGCAGCAGACGGATTGGTTGTTCTCGATGTCTGAACAAAATCGGATGGAGTTCCAGATGGCCAGTAGCGGAATCATCAATCACGACGGCGCGCGCAGGAACGGCTTCGCCGTGCGGCGCTGGCTGAACCTCGCCATCCTCGCTTGTGCTGTCGTGTCGGCGGTCGCCGGGCTGGGCGTTGCGCCCGTGCGCGCGGAATATCCCGACAAGATCATCAAGATCGTCGTGCCCTTCGCAGCCGGCGGCGGGACCGACATCATGGCGCGAACGACGGCGCAGGAAATCCAGACGGAACTCGGCAAGTCCGTCATCATCGAGAACAAGCCGGGCGCCGGGACCATCATCGGGACCCAGACGGTGGCGACCAGCGAGCCCGACGGCTATTCGCTGCTGATGGCGACCTTCGCGCACGCGGTCAATCCAAGCCTGTACAAAAAGCTGCCGTTCGATCCGCACAAGGATTTCGCGGCGGTCTCTCTGATCGCGCGATCCTTCAATATCGTCGTCGTCAATCCGGCCTCCAAGATCAACTCGATCTCGGATTTGATCGCAGAAGCCAAGGCCAATCCCGGCAAGCTCAATTTCGGCACGTTCGGCACCGGCACCTCGGCCCATCTCGCAGGCGAGCTGTTCAATGCGATGGCCAAGGTCAAGATGACGGCGGTGCCCTACAAGGGCGCGGCGCCCGCGATCAGCGATCTCTTGGGTGGACAGATCGACGTGATGTTCACCACCGTGGCAAGCGCGGCCTCGCTGGTGGCTGCAGGCCAGCTCCGGGCGCTGGCTGTCACGTCCGCCGAACGCTCGGCGGCATTTCCGCAATTACCTGCTGTCGCCGAGGCCGGCGTGCCCGGTTACGCCGCCGAATCCTGGTACGGATTGTACGCTCCGGCCAAGACGCCCGCCCCGGTGATTGCGCGTCTCAATCAGGCGATCGCAAAGGCGGTTCAGTCCGGCGCTTTCAAGAAGCTGGAGGCCAACGAAGGCCTCATCATGGTCGGCGGCGCTCCGGAACAGCTCGATCGCTACGTCGGGCAGGAGGAGGAGCGCTGGCGCAAGCTGGTCAAGGACGCCAACATCGAGGTGCAATAGGACAGCAGGAGGGCGCCTGCGCATTGCGAAACATTGCGCAAGCACGCTCCGCTTCTATCTGTCCTCGCTAGAGTGTTCTGCTCGGTCGGATGACAGCCCTCATTCGGAGACGGCGAGAACGGTCAGCCCCCTGGCGCGCTTGTCCGGCGTCTCGAACTCGATCCGCTGCCCCACCGAGAGGCCGATCAGGGCCGCTCCAACAGGCGTCAGGATCGAGACCCGGTTGAGTTCGATGTTCGCCTCGTGCGGATAGACCAGCACGATCTCCCGGCTCGCACCGGTCCCGTCATCGCGATAGGTTACTTTGGAGCCCATCCTGACTACGCCGCGCAGATCGTTCTCTGCGGCGACCGACGCGCGCTCCAGTTCGCGCGCCAGAAACTGGGCGACACGGGGAAACAGATCCATGGTCGAATTCGCCAGCGAGCTGAGACGCCGCGATTCGTCTTCAGTGATCTTGATCGGCGGCAACGCCGGCTGGTCTCGCCGAATCTCGGTTTCAAAGTTGTGCATTTGATGTCTCCTATGCTGCAGTTGGTCCGGGATCGTCATCGAGCGGCTTGCTGCGCCGATGAGCCCGGAAGAGAGGGACGACGTTGGGACTTGATTGGGCGACGTTCTGAACCCTGACGACGTTCAGGCAGCCGGCGAGGATGTATGGCATTTGGTCGCCGACCCGCAGGCCGATCAACGCCGCCCCCAAAGGTGTCAGGACCGAAATGTGGGCGGGATCCGACCCACACTCCTCCGGCCAGACCAATTGCACGATGCGGCGCGGAACGCCCCAATTCGTGCAATAGGTGACCCATGTTCCTACGGTCACCCGCGAACGGAGATCGTCCCAATCGTTCGGCACGATGTCGGCGCGGTTGATCTCACTGATGAGGAATATCCCGTCCAAATCGCCTTTTTGGGCGGCAAGGCGGGCAAGCCGTTCGAGTCGCGGATAGTCCGATGCGGTGAGCGCGATTTTTGGAAGAGGCAGCACGGCACACTCCTTCTGCTTCAAGACGACCTCTCAGGGCGAGGTCACGAAAGCTGGAAAAGAGCCCGGACGGCGCAAGCACCGTCCGGCTAACCGCCTGCTTGGAGGCGGCCGGCGTGAAGACCAAAGCGCGCGGTGCGCGCATCTATGTCGACGACATATGCCATGACATCCTGACTATAGTGATTCATTTCACGGCGACCATTGCGGCGAAACCGCACAGTCGCGAGCGATCGAATCGTTGCAACGGCCATAATTCGACGGCGATGTGAGCTTGAGTTTTGACACCTCAGGCTTTCACCGCAGGCCCTGTTCGTCGATCAGGACGCGGTGGATCTCGATGCGCTCCGGCAGCTCGATCAGGAATTCCGCGTCGCGCGCGAGATGATGGACCTTGGTCGGCTCGCCCTTGGTGAAGGCCGTCATGGCCGCGATGTCCGCCCAATAGGAGATGGTCGTGAACCACGTCTCTTCGTCGCGGTCCTCGCGCAATTGCTGCACACCGAGCGCGGTCCCTAGCAGCGGCGGAATGCCCTCGGCCTGCAGATAGGCTTGGTAGGCATCGGCGAGATCGCGGCGGGTGCGCCCCCGCCAGATGCGAGCGATGGTCGGCTTGGTCGGCATGGTGGACTCCTTCCAGGCGAAACGCCGTGCTTCGCAGTCTCGTTCCATGCGCCTCCCTGTCGCTGCCGGCGGCGGAACCTGTGCCGGCTGCTGACGGTCCCGTCTCGGAATTCCCCATCATTGATCTGAAGCAATGATGATCCCGACGACCAATGCTAGAACGTCTCGCAAGTCGCGACTCAGGGCTCCCCAGCCGGTCGCGACAATCGCAGCGCGTGTTGGAATCTGAGGGCTCAATGGGACGACTACTGAATATCGTGACGCCGCTGCATACGGCGACGAAGCGCGACTACATGGGCCGCATGAACGACGACAAGATCGGCTGCTCGCTGAAAGCGCGGGAATACGAGGCCGACTATTGGGATGGCGACCGCCGCTTCGGCTATGGCGGCTACCGCTTCATCGAGGGGCGCTGGGCGCCGGTCGCCAAGGCGCTGATCGAGACCTATGGCCTGAAGAACGGCTCCAGCGTGCTCGACGTCGGCTGCGGCAAGGGCTTCCTGCTGTACGAGATGCAGAAGATCCTGCCGGGCTTGAAGGTCGTCGGCTTCGATATCTCCAAGCACGGCCTCGAAAATGCGCACGAGCAGGTGAAGCCCTACCTCTTCAACTATCGCGCCCAGGACATCTATCCCTATGGCGACGACAGTTTCGACCTCGTCATCTCGCTCGGCACCCTGCACAATCTCCGGCTGTACGAGCTCGAGGCGGCGCTCAAAGAGGTCGAGCGCGTCGGCAAGGACAAATACGTCATGGTCGAGGCCTACCGGAACGTCGCCGAATTGCACAACCTCGAATGCTGGGCGCTGACGGCGGAGTCCATCCTGCACACGTCCGAATGGATCTGGCTGTACGGCAAGCTCGGCTACACCGGCGATTACGAATTCATCTATTTCGAGTGATCGGGCGCTCCTCATGGACATCAAGACTGCCAAGGCAGCCATTCTCGTCGAATCCGGCAAGCCGCTGATCATCGATGAGTTCACTCTGCCGGATGCGCTGGAACACGGCCAGGTGCTCGCGCACGTGCACACGTCGAGCATCTGCGGCGCGCAG
Source organism: Bradyrhizobium sp. 23AC (assembly GCF_054863025.1). Lineage (NCBI taxonomy): Bacteria > Pseudomonadati > Pseudomonadota > Alphaproteobacteria > Hyphomicrobiales > Nitrobacteraceae > Bradyrhizobium > Bradyrhizobium sp. 23AC. The sequence continues at coordinate 293,144 of NZ_JAVAYN010000001.1, read as the reverse complement.
ATCAACGAGATCGATGCCGTCAAAGGCGTCGACAAGTTCCTGCCGCACCTCTTGGGGCACGAAGCGCTGGCGACGATCGTCGAAACCGGACCCGGCGTCGTGTCCTGCAAGCAGGGCGACACCGTCGTCATGCATTGGCGGCCGGGCAAGGGCATCCAGTCCAATACGCCGGCCTATTCCTGGCGCGGCAAGCGCCTCAATGCGGGCTGGGTCACCACCTTCAATGAATATGCCGTGGTCTCGGAGAACCGTGTCACGCCCGTTCCCGCCTCGATCGACCGCACCAGCGCGCCGCTGCTCGGCTGCGCGGTGACGACCGCACTCGGCGTCGTCAACAACGATGCGCAAATCGCCATCGGCGAAGCTGTCGTCGTGTTCGGCGTCGGCGGCGTCGGGTTGAACATCGTGCAATTCGCCGCGATGGTCGGCGCCTATCCCGTCATTGCGATCGACCGCCTCGACAACAAGCTGGCGATGGCGAAGGATTTCGGCGCCACCCACACCATCAACTCCGAAGCGGTCAAGGATCTCGCTGCCGAGGTTCGCTCCATCACCGGCACTGAGGGACCCGACAAGGTCGTCGAGACCACCGGCGTCAAGAATTTGATCGAGCTCGCCTACGAGATCACGGCGAAGAAAGGCCGCTGCATCCTTGTCGGCGTTCCCCGCGAGAAGGCCGAGATCTACACGCTGCCGTTACATTTCGAGAAGGTGCTGAAGGGCTCCGAGGGCGGGCAGTGCCAGCCCGCGCGCGATATCCCGCGGCTCGTTCGCCTGAGCGACGCCGGCAAGGTGAGCTACCGCGGGATCGTGACCCACGAGTTCGCGCTCGACGACGTCAACGACGCGCTGGATTTGATGCGCAGCGGCACATCGGGGCGGATCCTGCTGAACATCAGCTGAGCGCGGCGGCGACGACGCCGACAACATGCCGACGCTGGCGCTGCAGCAGCCAGGCTGCGATCGCCATGTTCACGATGTTCCAGGTGATGCCATTGACCAGCGCCGAGGCGTAGGAGCCGGTCCAGTCGTAGATCGCGCCGGCCATCCAGGCCCCCAGCGCCATGCCGGCGAGGGTGACCGAGATGGCGAGGCTGACGCGGAAGCCGGCTTCCCGCGCCGGGAACAGCTCGCGGATGATCACCGCATAACTCGGCACGATGCCGCCCTGCGCCAGGCCGAAAATGGCCGACACGACGTAGAGTGAGACCAGCCCGTTGGACGGCAGATAGAGCGCGAGTGCCATGGCCTGCATCGCCGAGCCCAGCAGCAAGGTCGGCAGGCCGCCGATGCGGTTCAACAGCCAGCCGAAAACAAAGCGGCTCGCCACGCTGAAGCCGAGCATGACTGCCAGCATTTCGGCGCCGCGCGCAGAGCCGTAGCCGAGGTCGCCGCAATAGGCGACCAGGTGGACCTGCGGCATCGCCATGGCGACGCAGCAGCAGATGCCGGCTAAGGCCAGCAGGCCCTGGGTGACGGAAGGGGGCAGGCCGATGGTCTGCATCGTGCTGCCGCTGCCTGCCGCTTCCCGTGCGGCCATGCGGACGACGGGTCGCCGCAGCAAAACCAGAGACAGCGGCAGCATCGTCGCCAGGCAGAACAGGCCGATGCCGATATGGGTCTGCCGCCAGCCATACGCGGCGATGGCGTGCTGGACGATCGGTGGCCAGACCACGCCGGCCAGAGAGCTGCCGGCCATCGCCAGGGAAATGGCAAGGCCGCGGTGCTTGTCGAACCACAGCGAGACGTCGGCGACCAAAGGCGCGAAGCTGGCCGCGCCGCCGAGGCCGATCGTGAGTCCTGAGATCAGCGCGAACACGAACAGGCTCGGTGCGAAGACGGTGAGGACGTAGCCGAGGCTCATCAGGACCGTGCCGCCGGCCAGCGGCGGCAGGATGCCGAAGCGATCTGTCAGGCGGCCGATCACGATGCCGCCGATCATGAAGCCGATGATGGCGAGCGTGTAGGGCAGCGTCGCCTCGGCTCGGGGCGCATTGAAATCGGCCTGCACCGCCGGCAATGCCACGACCAGCGACCACATGCCGACGCAGCCCAGTGTGCTGAGTGCCATGGAGATGGTGAGGCGAATCCAGGAATAGGAGTTTTCGATCGACGGCGTTTCGGGGGGCACTGCGACAGGTTTCCTCGGGCTGGGCTAGGATCGGCCCTGGGGTATCGCTCGCCGTCAGCGGCGACAAAGCAGGATTTCTCTTTTGTCGGGCGAGCGAAACTCATGCATCCTCCCGGCATTCCCGCATCGCCCGGAGCCGGCCATGACGTATCTGCTGCCGCCACTCAATGCCCTGCGCGCCTTCGAGGCCGCCGCCCGCCATCTCAGCTTCAAGCAGGCCGCTCATGAGCTGCACGTCACGGCCGGTGCCGTCAGCCAGCAAGTCCGTCTGCTGGAGGAGCGGCTGGGCGTGCAGCTGTTCGAGCGACGGACACGGCAGATCATTCTGACCGCTGCCGGCGAAACCTATCTGGCGCCGGTCCGTGACGCCTTTCGTTGCCTTGCCGAGGCCACTGCCGAGCTCAAGCCCGAGGGCGTCACAAGCCTGCTGCATATCGGGCTCCACGCCAGTTTTGCGGTCGATGCGTTGCGGGCGCGCCTGGCGCAGTTCCGCCGGGCCGAGCCCCAGATCGCCATTCGGATCAGCCAGCCGGCGGGGCTGCACGAGCTGCTCGAAGGCAAGGTCGACGTCGTGATTGCGGACAGGGTGCAGCGCTGTCCCGGCTACAAATGCGAGCCCCTGGAGAGCGGCTTCCTGATCGGGCCGCTCGGCACTGCCGATTGTCCGGAGATCGAAACCTTGCGGTCCTGCCTGCTTGGCGATGTCGAGCGCGCGCGGCCGGCCACGCCGAGGGCGCCGTTGGCTGCCAGTGCGGCAGGCCCGGCACGCAGACCATCCAAGCCGTTCTTTTCCGCCTGAACGGGCCTGTTCTCAGGTTTTACCATGACGGCTTCGCGCGCCGGCCGTAACCGGCGGTTAACCATGGATATTTACGGTGTCGAAAGCCTCTGAACTGTGACTGTCAGTTGATTTCGAGTCGAGCCCATGGCGTTCGGTAGCCGCGCAACTCCGCGAAGCATCGCCCCGACGGAGCCTGCGGCTTCGTGGGAAGCGCCGCGGCCTGCGCGGATGAAACCTGACGGCGCCGCGCCGGCGCTGATCAAGGGATCGCTGACCGTCACCGGTGTGCTGTCTTTCCTGCGCGAGAACGGCCGGCGCATTCTGACGCTGGCGGTGGCGCTGTTTGCCCTCGGCGCCGTCGTTCTGATGATTCTGCCGGTCCGGTACGCCGCAACAGCCCTGGTCGTGCTCGATCCCCGGGAGCTGCGCGTGACTTCGGATCAGGAGGTGCTGCCGGGCATCGGCCAGGACGCCGCGGCGCTTCAGAGCCAGATCGAGATCGCCAAATCGGACGGCTTTCTCCGTCCCCTGATCGAGCAGCTCAAGATCGCCGATGACGATGATATCGCGGGCGGCTATACCGACATGACGCGCCTGCTCGAGAAATTCCGCAACCGCCTCGAGATCACGCGGCGCGGGCTCACCTACGTCATTGCGATTTCCTTCACCTCGAACCGCCCCGAGCGGGCCGCTTACTACGCCAACGCGATCGCCGAGGCGTTCGTTGCCAGCCAGGGCCGCGTCCGCACCGAGGCCACGGACGAGGCGGCCGACTGGCTCAAGAACCGGCTGAACACGTTGAACGAGCGGCTGCGCGCATCGGAAGACGCCGTCGCCGCCTTCAGGCTCGAGCACAAGATCCTCAATGCCGGCAAGGATTCAACCACGCAGCAATTGCGGGTGACCGATCTCAATCAGCAGGTCTCCGCCGCCCGTCTTCGCACCGAGGAAGCCAAGGCGCGCTACGAGCAGGTGCAACGCGATCTCAAGGCCAATGTCGAGGGGCCGGTGAAGCAGGACCTGTTGAGCATGCTGCGCGCGCAGCGCTCGACGCTGAATGACCAGATCGCGCAGAAGAAGGCGGTGTACGGCGACCGCCATCCCGACCTCGCGATCTCCTACAGCCAGCTGGCCGATATCAACCGGCAGATCGAGGTCGAGCGGAAAAAGAACATCGATACCGCCAAGTCCGAATATGAAGCTCAGCTGGAGCAGCAGAACGCGCTGGAAAAGCAGCTCAAGGCGGTCGAGACGCAGATGCTGGTCGACGGCCAGGCGCTGGTGAAGTTGCAGGAGCTGCAGCGCGACGCCGATGCCAACAGGAACATTTACGAGCAGTTCCTGTCGCGGTTCAAGACGACCAATGAGCAGCGTCAGCTGCAAAACTCCCAGACCAAGATCGCTTCGCCCGCCATTCCGCCGCTGCGCTCGACCCGTCCGCCGCTCGCTCTGCTGCTGGCGGCGCTGGCGATCGGCTCGCTGCTGACATCGACCGCCGCCATTGCGGCGATGACGAGCATGTCCGGCGGGCCAGCGCCTGCCGAGGCCGCCGTGCACGCTAGGGCAGAGGACTCGCAAGCCCGGCAAGTCCAGCAGCAAGCCCAAACTCAAGTCCAGCCTTCCGCCGCTGCCGCGCACCGGCCCGAGGCGATGCCGCGCGTTCCCGTCTGGGCCCGCATTCCTGATCTGGCGTCCGGGACTGCGACCAACACCGTCTGGCAAAGACCGATCGCCGCCTCGGCCGAGCTCGATCTCGGCGCCTATCTGCGGCCGCTGCTCGAGCGGATCGATCGCGTGCCGGTGCGCGGTTGCAAAGTCGCCCTCGTGCTGTCGGTCGGCAAGAGCGCCGGCGGCAACACCGTCGCGCGTTCGCTCAATCGCGCCGACGTGAACAGGGGCATGATGAGCGTATTGATCCGGCTGCAGCCGGAATTCGCAGGTCACCAGCCGCCGGTGACCGAATGGAACGACGGCTCGACCACGGCGGGACTTCAGTCGATCGACGAGCTCCTGAGCGCCGGCCGAAAGGCAGATGCGAGGCCCGAGGACGATATTCGCTCGGAGTTCGATCTGATCATCGTCCACGCCGGCAATCTCGCCTTGCAGCCCGACGCAATCGCGCTGGCAGCGCACGCTGACCTGATCGTCCTGGTGGCGCGCGCCGGCGAGCTCGGTTCGGCGGCGATGCGCAGGGTGACCGCGGCGCTGTCGAGGTATGAGACCGTGCCGACGGGTCTGGTCGTCAATCACGCGCCTGCGGGCTCGACGGCGCCGCACCCCGAGGGCGGCGCGTTGGGTCTTGCGGTTTGACGATGAAAGCGGCGCGCCGTCGTTGGCTGACTGCTGCGATGCTGCTGTCGATCTCATTCGGAGCGCCGGCCTTCGCCGACACTTGCGTGCCCTTGCCGCAGACGGTCGCGCCGGCGAGGCTCGCCGCATTGTCGCGCGGCTTCAATGCCGACGGCTGGATCAACGGTGAGGTGCCAAGCCGCGAACTGCTGCAGCAATTGCGCCGCGCTGGAATGACTCACGTCCGGTTGCCGGTGCCGGCCGAGCGCGTGATGCCGCGTTTCGCTGCAAAGGCCGAGCGCGACGAGACGCTGCGTATGCTCGACAAGGCGCTGAAGCAGCTCACCGCACTCGGCTATGCCACGTCCGTCGATCTTCATCCCGGCGAGCGTTTCAATCGCCTGCACAAGGAAGATACGGACGCGGCGCTGCGCGAGATGCAGGACGCCTGGAGCAGTCTTGCAGAGGTCATCCGCTCCTATCCGGCCGATCGCGTCTTCGCAGAGCTGCTCAACGAGCCCGATATCGACGCCGACACATGGCAAAGGCAGGTCGAGACGCTCGCCGGCTTCGTCCGCAAATTGCTTCCCGCCACGACCCTCATTGTCGGTCCGGTCAACTGGCAGCGTGCGGATTCGCTGCCACGGTTTCGTCCGCTGGAGGATCCCGACATCGTCTATGCCATCCACTTCTATGATCCCATGGTGTTCACCCATCAGGCCCACTGGGATGCGCAGGATCCGCTGCACGACATCATGGATCTGCCTTATCCGATCAACGCCGGCGATCCCAAAGTGCAGGCGCTGCGCCAGGATCTGCAGGCGAGGGGCGCGACCAAGGCGCTCGGCATGCTCGACGTCGCAATCGCCGCCGCCAAGGACAAGCCGCAGGCCGATCGCTGGCTCGCACCGGCGCTCGCATGGCAGCAGCAGTTCAAGCGGCCGATCATCGTCAACGAGTTCGGCGTGCTGAAAGCGGGAGCGCCGAGACAAAGCCGGTTGCGCTGGCTGGCGGACGTCACCGCTTATGCCAGGGAGCATTGCTGGGGCTGGACGCATTGGGAGCTGGCGCAAGGCTTTGGCCTCGTCGATCGCAGCACGGGCAAGCCCGATCCCGACGTGATGCGGGCGCTGCTCGGTGCGCCTCGGCCTAGCCCGCGCTGACATCGCGCCGGTTCGCTATCGTTAAGGAATCCTTACACATCGCCCCGCTATCGTGCTCCCCGCGCGCTGCCAAAGGACGATTGATGGGTGCCGGGGACTTAACCCAGGTTCAGACCGTGCCGGCCGAGCCGTCGCCGCCGGCCTGGCGCGAGCTGGTTCCGACCCTCTGCATCGCCGTGGCAGCGATCGGCTTTGCTCCGGTCCTGCATTTGGCCTATCCGGCCCTGGCCATTGTGGTCGAGGTCCTCATCGGCATCGCCATCGTCCTGGCGGTCCCGACCTACGCGCCGGCCATCGCGATCTTCGTCCTGTTCTTCCAGAACCTGTTCGTCTCGATCCTGTCGCCGCTGGTCCCGCTGCCGTCCGATCTCGACTTCATCAAGGGCTACAATTTCCTCGTCTGCTCCGTGATGTGGCTGGCGACGTTCGGCCTTTACGTGCTGGGCCAGAGGAATCAATCGGCTGAGGTGAACCAGATCATGCGCTGGGGTGTCGTCACCCTGGCCGTGGTGTCGCTGTATTTCGCGATCGGCTTCATCCAGGACGGACAGCCGGCGGCGGTCTATCTGCGCAATATCGTGCTGCCGCTGTTCCTGTTCCAGCTCTCGCTTCTGACGGCCGCGACCTATGAGGTGCGCGTCACGCCGTTCCTGGTGACGCTCGCGGTCATCCTTCTGCTGTGCGGGTATGTCGAACTCGTCTTCCGCGATCTCTGGCTGGCCATCACCAACAGCTATACGTTCTGGGGTTTCGACGAGCTCAAGGCGACCCATTCGGGTGTCTGGGAAGCCCAGATGCGGGCCACCGGCAACGTGCCCGTCGACCTCAAGGACCGCTTCAGCTTCGATTTTCTGAACACGCCCTTGCTCGAAGGGTTCGGCCTGTCGAAGATGCTGCGCATCAACGGTCCGAACATGCATCCGATCAGCTTCGCTTACGGCGTCGGCTTTCTCTCCCTGTTCCTGTTCTCGGTGGGACGGCCGCTGCTGGCCCTCGCAGCATTGCCGCTGCTGATCTTTTGCAGCGTGAAGGGCGCGCTCATCGTGGTGATCTTCGTGGTCGCGGCCTGGATCGCGACCCGTCTGATCGGCGCCGTGGTGACGTTGTTGCTCGGTTTCCTCGGCATGGCCGCCTTCGCGGTTCTGGCGATCCGCCTCGGGCTGCAGATCGGCGACTATCACGTCATTGGACTGATGGGTGGTTTGGACGGATTCGTGCAGAGACCTTTCGGCCGGGGCCTCGGCATTGGTGGCAATTTGTCGGAGAGCTATTTTTCCATCGACTGGAGTGCCGCACAGGCGGCCGGAACGATCGACGGCGCGGTCGAGAGCGCGATCGGCGTGCTCTTGTACCAGATGGGCGTTGGCGCCTTCGTGCTGCTGGCCTTCTATTTCGCGATGGCGCTTAGGGCATGGCGCCTCTACGCCTCATCGGGCTATCTGACGCAGGGTCTCGCCGGCTTCGGCGTCATGGTCGTGCTGCTCAACGGATTGTTCCAGGAAGAGGCGTTGTTCGCGCCACTCGCGCTCGGGCTCATGCTCTCGCTCACGGGCCTCGTCATCGGCAGCCATGTGAGGATGCAGGCCGCGGCGAGCGAACAGGTCGAAATCGAGCACGTCACGCAATATCAGCCGGTGACTTAAGCAGTCGAACCTGACATCTGTCGCAGGAACTTCCGCTTTTTCCCGGCGTTGATCACGCTCGCCATACAAGCGGCTGGTCCCGCCCGATGAAGAAGTTTTCCAACGCCTCGTTCTCCCCCGAAGTGATCGCGATCATGACGGGGGCCCTGGAAGCCGCAGTCTCGAGCCTGCCTGAGCCCGTGCATGCCTCGCATGTCGCCACACTTGCCGAATCCATCCTGCGCAGCGCCGGCGCTGGCGAGCGCAACGCCGCCGATCTGCAAAGGATCGCCCTGTTGGAGCTGCAATTGGTGCCGCGCGCGTGAGGAGCCGAACATGAGGACGACATTCGCTGCCATCGTTGCGCTGCTTGCAACGCTCTCTGCCGCCCAAGCCGGCAGCTGGACGACCTACCGCATCGTCGAGTCCGGAACATCGGTGGACATTCCCGCCTCGCTTTTTACGGAGATGGCCGGCAAGCCCGACGGCTACGGTCAGCAGTTTCGTACCGCCGACGGCAGGGCCGATCTCACCGTACAGGCCGTTTCCAACGGCGAAGGTCTTTCGCCGGCCGCGTTCTTGGCCAGGAAGGGGCCGCCGTCCGGCATCATCTACAAGCGTGTTGCCCCGAAGTTCTTCGTGGTCTCCAGCATCAAGCGCGACAAGATTTGGTACGACCGTTGCAATTTTTCGGGCAGCCATGTGCACTGCGTGCTGATCAATTACCCCGCGGCCGAAAAGCAGCAATGGGACCGCGTCGTCACACGGATCAGTCACAGCCTGAGCGCCGACTAGACTGGGGGCCATAAAAAGCTGCCCGAACTCACTCAGGCACCAGATTGCGAGCCTGGCGCTAGGTGATTGACGTTTGTCCAGGCGGCCATGGCCGGGCTTCGCGCCATAGGCTGTGCCGGACGTGCAGGTGAATCGCTCACGCCAGGAGCACGATTGCCTGGCCCGGCATCATCATCGAACTGTCATCGCATTGTCATTCGCGCTCTACTGATCGCTGCTCCTTTCGCCGCGCATCGTGGAGGCTGATATATGCATCTGATAAAGACCATTTCGTCCGACCGCCGGTCGATCCTGAAGGGCCTCGCCGCCGCAGCCATGGCGCCGATTGCTGCGCCGGCAATGGCGGCCGAGGGCCTTCCGGCGCAGCCGACCGGTTCGGCTGCCGCAATCGCCGCCGACAAGGCCTATTGGGCGGCCGTGAAGGGGCTCTACGCCGTGACGCCCGATGTCGTCAATTTCGAGAACGGCTATTGGGGCATCATGGCCGAGCCCGTGCGGCGCGAGTTCATCCGCCAGTCCGACATGATCAACTTTCAGAACACCTATTACGCGCGGCAGCGCGCGGGTGCGGATTTCGAGGCGGTGCGCGCCAAGGTGGCGGAGACGGTCGGCGCGGCGACCGAGGAGATCGCGCTCACCCGCGGTGCGACCGAAGCGCTGCAGCTCCTCATCGGCGGCTACAACAGGCTGAAGCCCGGCGATGCCGTGCTCTATGCCGACCTCGATTATGATTCGATGCAGTATGCGATGAACGCGCTGAAGGGGCGCCGCGGCGTCGACGTGGTCAAGTTCGACGTGCCGGAGCCCGCCACCCGCCAGGCGGTGCTCGACGCCTATGCCCGCGCCATCGAGGCGAACCCGAAGACGCGACTTATGCTCCTGACCCATGTCAGCCACCGCACCGGCTTCGTCATGCCGATCGCCGAGATTGCCCGCATGGCGAAGGCCAAGGGCATCGACACCATCGTCGACGCCGCGCATTCCTGGGGGCAGATCGACTTCCGGGTCGGTGAGCTCGAGGCCGATTTCGTCGGCTTCAATCTGCACAAATGGATCGGCGCGCCGCTCGGCGTGGGCTTCCTCTACATCAGGAAGGACCGCCTCGCCGCCATCGACCGCGACATGGGCGATGAGGATTTTGCGGAGGCCGATATCCGCTCGCGGGTTCACACCGGCACGGTCAATTTCGCCACGGTGCTGACGGTGCCGACGGCCGTGACGTTGCATCAGCAGATCGGCGCCGCGGCAAAGCAGGCCCGCTTGCGCCATTTGCGTGACTATTGGGTGAGCCGCGCCCGCGGATTCAAGGACATCGAGATCCTGACGCCGGACGAGGTCGGCTCATATGGCGCGATCACGTCGTTCCGTCTCGCCGGCAAGACCAGCAAAGTCGACAACGAGTCCATCGTGGCGAAGCTGCGGGACAGCCACAAGGTCATGACGGTGCGCCGGGCCGGCGTCGCCAGGGGCCAATGCATCCGCGTGACGCCTGCGCTCTTTACCGATGAGGCCGATCTCGACCGCCTCGTCGAGGCGCTGGCGGTGATCACGGGGACGAAGACGGGGTGAGGTGGAGGCGGCTAGCAAACCAAATTTGAGAGCACTCTCGTGCGGCCATCCTTCGAGACCCCCGCTTAGGCGGGCTCTCAGGAGAACGCGGAGCGCCTCAGATCACGCCTTGCCACATGAGCTGTTGCTCTGATGCAAGCTGGCGACATCGGCACGGCCTTGGCTTTCCGCGACCTGGATCAACGTGATCGCACCGGGCGTGATGATTCCCATCTGTGGCTGGGCGGAGAGGTAGGTGGTGCTGCCGGCGCGCAGATCGAGGCTCACTTTCTCGCTTCCCTGTCCGAACAGATTGCTGCTCAGCGGAAGATTATTGACCGCAACCTCGTGGCGGCCCGGAGGCAGGTCGCAGGCCAAGAAACCTGCAGCCTGACTGCCTCCAACGGAGCGTCCATCGACCGAATAGCTTGGTTGGATCGCGAAACCCAGGGCGGATGAGCGATAGACCACCAGCCGCGCAGTATTTGCCTTGACGTTATCCGTCAGAGCCGTGCTGCCCATCGGCCCTGATGCACACCCCGCAAGCAGGAAAGCCGCAACGAAAATCCCCGGACGCAAGCCCATTCCACCCCCCTGATTCAGTCTAACAGTCCCCGGGGGATCATTGGCGGGGGTGGTGGACGAAGTCAATCGCGACTTCTGGTCGTGCCGCGCCAGCTCATGTCACCGCCACCCCAGCGCCGGTGCGACGTGCTTCAGGATCGCCTCGATCGCATGCGCGCAGTAATCGACCCCTAACTGGTTCGGGATCGTCAACAGCAGCGTGTCCGCCTCCGCGATCGCCTCGTCCTGGCGTAGCTGCTCGATCAGCGCATCGGGCTCGGCGGCATAACTCCGACCGAAGATCGCCCGGGTCTGCGGGTCGATGAAGCCGATCTGGTCCTCGCCTCCGCGCTCCCGGCCGAAATAGGCGCGGTCGCGATCGTCGATCAGCGCAAAGATGCTGCGGCTGACGGAGACGCGCGGCTCGCGAGCGTGGCCGGCCTCTTTCCACGCCGCGCGATAGGCGCGAATCTGCGCGGCCTGCTGCACATGGAAGGCCTCGCCGGTCTCGTCGTTCTTCAGCGTCGAGCTCTGCAAATTCATGCCGAGCTTCGCCGCCCACACCGCGGTGGCGTTCGAGCCGGCGCCCCACCAGATCCGTTCGCGCAGGCCTTGCGCATGCGGCTCCAGGCGCAGCAGCCCCGGCGGGTTCGGAAACATCGGCTGCGGATTGGGCTCCGCAAAGCCTTCACCGCGAAGCAGGTCGAGAAACACCTCGGCGTGGCGCCGGCCCATGTCCGCATCGCTCTGGCCGTCGGCCGGGCGATAACCAAAGTAGCGCCAGCCGTCGATCACCTGCTCGGGCGAGCCGCGGCTGATGCCGAGCTGCAGCCGTCCGCCGGCGATGAGATCGGCGGAGCCGGCGTCCTCCACCATGTAGAGCGGGTTCTCGTAGCGCATGTCGATCACGGCGGTGCCGATCTCGATTGTGCTGGTTTTGGCGCCGACCGCCGCGAGCAGCGGGAAGGGCGAGGCGAGCTGGCGCGCGAAATGGTGCACGCGGAAATAGGCGCCGTCCGCGCCCAGCTCCTCGGCCGCAACGGCTAGCTCGATCGATTGCAGCAGCGTGTCCGCCGCGGAGCGGGTCTGCGATTGTGGCGAGGGGGTCCAGTGTCCGAAGGACAGAAATCCGATCTTTTTCATGGGGGCAACGTAGGCATGATCGGAAGAATTTGCGAGACGTTGGCCGAGGGAAAAATGGCGGCAAGGCGTGTGCCCGTAAGTGCTTCCAGGAGGAAGCAGGCCCCGCTTCGCACCACGACGTCAGGTCGTTCGACTTTGATCTGCCGTGCCGGGAAGCGGCCTCAGATTTCGCAACCGGTCAAATTCAATGCCTTGAGCAGGCCGCCGAACGCCTTCAGTCGACAGGACTCGGTCTCGCTGGTGGCCTTTGCAGGCTGAGCATTGGCAGTCCGCTTGGCAACAATTGCCTTTGGCTTCGGCTTGGGGCGTTCGGCGGTCGCGATCGTCTTCGCATCGCGCCGATGACGGACGATCGGTTCCGGCGAGGTCGAACCGACTTGGATGTCTTGCGGAGCAACGGGGTTGTCGACCGGAGCAACCTGTGTCGGCACCGCGCTGCTCACAGCGGCAACCTCGAGGCGATCGGCCTTCGGCAACGCGTCATGTGAAGCAGAGACGCTTGCGCTCTGCTCGGCAAGCGGCTGGGCGATCGCGACGGCGCGACGCGGTGGAGCGCTCAGCTCCATTGCCGACAGCACCCCTGCACTCAACAGGATGAGGAGACCCAACAACGCCATTTTCAGCATAAAGCGCCTCTAACCCGGGGTTAGTGCCGCTGAAAATTCTCCGCTGCAATAAGGCAACTTGTCGGCGGCAGCCGGCGTGCGGCCAACCATTTGCCAACAGGGTTAACGTCGGTGATGCGTCTGCAGCCGTTGAGAAGCCGCCGCCCACGTCGGTGAGCAGACCCTACTCCGTCGTCGGAACACGGTCTGTTAGCGGCTTCGAACTGAGCACCGAGAGAGCCATCGTCATGTCTGCTGTTTGAGGGGAGCCGACACGGTCTGACCGATTGGGCGACCGCTGCTTTTGGCCCCAAACGGACCTGGACGGGCGCCACTGCGGTTCAACTACGGAAGTCCTTTTGTCGACGTAAAGGGATTGAATCCCCGTTCTGCAAGAGCAGCCCATGAAGCAGCGCCAAGATGTGGCAATCGGAAATAGAGTCGTGGCTTGGCCGGATCGGTATCCAGCATGAACCCGGTCGGTAGCGCTCGGACACTTGTGGCATAGAACCCGCCATCCGGCGACCTCTGGGATTCGATGACAGCGACCAACGATTTTGCCTCCGCAGTCCTGCCGAGCAATTTCAGCAAGAGAGCCATTTGGCTTGTCCCTTCGGTCCACACACCATCTCGGTCTTCACCGTAAGAAAAGCCCTCGTCGACTCTCATTCGCTGTTCGGCGGTCGTAACGGCCGATGCAAATCTCCTGGCCGCTCCGGGGAGCGCCGTCAACGGCCAGACTTGAGCATCAAGGGCCAAAATCGGATTGCGCGTGACACCATCTTCGGCGGTGCCTGCGGCGAAACAGCCGCATGCCGAATCCCACATCGTATCCACGAAGCGCTCAGCAGCTGTTGCCATGTCCCGCCAGCGCGAATCGCCTGTACGGGTTGCAAGAAGGCCGAACGCGGCGGCGAGGTCAGTATTGTGTTCAGTCGATTTCCATGTCCGCAACTCGGGCGTCGGTTCGTGCCCAAACGTACCCCCCGTGAAACCGCCAGTCCCGCGCCTGTCGGCCCATTGCGCGACCCAGGTGCCAAGCCGTGCTGCACCATCGCGGAATCGAGAGCCGGTGTTCACATCATCAATCGACAGCAACGCCAACATGGCCCATGCGATGTTACCGTTATCGCTGCCCACCTGATATCGATCCTCTAACCACTTGTTCTGCGTGTCGTCCCACCACCCCGGAAGTTTGACAGGGCCATTCGCCACCACACCCCCGGCGTAAGCGTTCCGGAGCCGTCCATCATGCCAGGTTCGGTCATTGTCGATGGCCCAGAGAATCGCCGCGCCGATGCGACGTGCTTTGTCTCGCTCACCGCAACCGACCAATGCGATGGCGGCCACCGCATTGTCGTAAAGGTATGCGGCGCCACGCAGAGGCCCCGAGTCCACGGTCGGATAGCTGGGCAAGAACAAGGGCCCAGGCGGTGCCTTATCGATTAGACCAGCGAGGTACCCGCATGCAGACGCTTCCGGTGTTGCCAGAGCCGGTCGTGGAGTGGCGACCACAATGATAATGATAGTCGTTAGAATCCATACGAAGGATGTTATTCGGGCCACTTGCCGTTCTCCGGGTGGACGCTGATCCTATACCCATCGGCGATGTCTGGATGGCCCATCGCAGCCACTCCGCCCGACGTCTCGATATCGGCCGTGAGGAGTAGACTGGACGCCACTTTGACTAACTGAACGACTCGCTCGACCATTACGGACTGAGCGGGCCGATTGCTCCGCGTTTTCAACATGACAACGAACTCATCGGGCGGCGCCCTCAGTCGGCGGCCTCTTTGATCTTCCCCGATCCGCCACATTTCGTGCAGGGACGAAACTCATGCTTTTCGCCTAAGCGAACCGGATGCATGCCCCTGTCTTGGCCGGTCCCGTCACATTCAGGACAATTGCGTTCAACTTCCTTCTGGTCGGTCATATGCACCTCGCAGTTGAGATGCTTGCTTATCACACTAAGCAGGGAATGTCGCTTTCTGGCCCTTTGCCGATTCGCAGAGGCAAACCGGCCATGTCCGGTTTTGAAGGCAAAACGGATACGGCCTGATTTCGCGGAGTAAGGAATCATATCCACACACCCTGGCGCATCCGGCTCTGGCATGAATGCCCGGCCGTGGTGACACCTCACGCGTAAGCCACCCAGCCGCGGAAGGCGAAGCCGGTATAGAACAAGGTCGGGTCCGAGAAGCCGGCCTCGCGCAAGATCACTTCGTCCTGCGCGGGAGCGAGAATCTCCAGATGGTTGGTAACCGCGTTCCGCGCAGCCGCCGCCTGCTCGGGCTCGACGCCGGATGCGGCCAGAAACGCGGAGTAGCGCGACAGCCACAGCGGGCGCTCCTGCTCGCCATCGGGCGCGCTCAGATGCGCGACCACGAACGGTGCGCGCGGCTTGAGGCGGCGGCGGACCTCCGAGGCGATGCGGCGCCGCTCGGCGACATCGACGAAGTGCAGGGTCAGCAGGCAGGTGGCACCGTCGAACGGTCCCTCCGGCGCATCATCGATATAGCCTTGATGAAGGCGCGCACGGGGGGCGAGCGATCCCAGGGTTTGCCCTGCCAGTGCCAGCATCGCCGCGGACGGATCGACGCCGTCGAAGCGCCAGCCGGGATGCGCCTGCGCAAACGCTTTGAGCTCCAGGCCGCCACCGGCGCCGAGGACGAGCACCTGCCCATCGCTGGGGACGCTTTCGGCGAGCAGAATCGCCGTCATGGACTGCATGGCGTCATAGCCCGGCACGAAGCGCCGCGGCCCCTCGGTGTATTTCGCCACGAATTGCGGATCGGAGAATGCGGCTTGCATGTCGGTCATGATGTTGTCCCCGTGAATGGAGCCGTTCACGCGCGATGCGCGCTGATGTCGTGGATCTTTCGAGACCCGAGCCGCTTGCGCAGGTCCTCGCCCAGCATCGCCAGCGTCACCTCACCGAGCCGCGCCAGCAGCAGCGCCTCCGCATCGTCAAAGGCCTGATCGAGGGCGGCATTGACGGCCTGCTCGACCAGACAGCCGGGCGCCTCGGTCCGGTTGCCCATCGCCAGAAGCGGGGGATTGCCGAGCGCGGCGTAGACGTCGCGCAGCGTCACCTTCGACAGGTCGCAGACGATCGTCCAGCCGCCGCCGTGCCCCTTCTCGGAGCGCACGTAACCGATCTCCCGCAGGCCCGCCATGATACGGCGGATCACCACCGGGTTGGTGTCCATGGCCTTGGCCAGCGTCTCGGACGTGAACGGCCCAGGCTGTTGCGCCATGTGCAGCAGCACGTGCAGCACGCCGGAGAGTCGGGAATCTCGTTTCATGTAACTTTATATGTTACATGATGGCGGCAAGGTCAAGTGGTGTGGTCCGACGGATCAAATTCTGCGCAATCCGGCTAAGCCATTGATCCCACGAGTGCCGGCTACTGTGCATGGGGTCGTTTTCGGCTTTTTTGTTTGGGCGGCCCAAAAGACCGAGATCGCCATGGTGATTTGTCACGGTGACGCCGCCGCGCGCGAGGACAACAATCGGCCAGGGCGGACCGTATGGACTTTTCGTCCCTCACCTCGCGCGGCGCCCGTTTTTGATCAGTGCATTTTTTGGAGGCGCATCATGCAGGTTTATAATGTGGTCAGGTTCAAGGTGAAGCCGGGTGAGGAAGCTGCCTTCCTCGACGCGCATCGGAGCGGCAAGGCCAAATGGCCGGGGCTGGAGCACGGCGTCATCATCAAGACCGGCGAGCAGACCTTCTGCCTCATCGGCACATGGGCCAGTCAGGACGCGCTGGTCGCGGCGCGATCGGCGATGATCAAGACGCTCGACAGCTTCAGGTCCGTGCTGGAAGATCAAGGTGACGGGCGCGGTGTGACCGATGCTGTCTCGGGGGCGGTGGTGCTCGATCTCTAGCAGCGAGCAGTGCCCGCTACTTCATCACCCGCAGCCCCTTGGTCGTGAACCGCTGGGTCTTCTCGCCCGGCCGCACCGGTCGCCGCGTGCCGGCGGCCTTGCCGGTGCCGGGCGGCTGGTGTGCCGGCACGAGATGGTGGGGCTGCGAGCCGATCAGGTCGCGGCGACCCATCTCGATCAGGGCCTCGCGCAGCACCGGCCAATTGTCGGGATCGTGGTAGCGCAGGAAGGCCTTGTGCAGGCGGCGCTGGCGCAGGCCCTTGATCGCCTCGACCTTGTCGCTGCCGCCGTGGCGCACGCCGCGCAGCGGGTTGACGCCGGTATGGTACATCGCGGTCGCGGTCGCCATCGGCGAGGGCAGGAAGGTCTGCACCTGATCGGCGCGATAGCGGTTCTTCTTGAGCCAGAGCGCGAGGTTCATCATGTCCTCGTCGGTCGTGCCCGGATGCGCCGCGATGAAATAGGGGATTAGATAGTATTTCTTGCCGGCCCGTTCGGCCGCTTCGTCGAACATCCGCTTGAACTTGTTGTAGGCGCCGATGCCCGGCTTCATCATCTTGTCGAGCGGCCCGCGCTCGGTATGTTCAGGCGCGATCTTCAAGTAACCGCCGACGTGATGGGTGACGAGCTCCTTGATGTATTCGGGGCTCTCGACCGCGAGGTCGTAGCGCACGCCGGAAGCGACCATCACCTTCTTGATGCCGCGGGTCTCGCGCACCTTGCGATAGAGCCTGATCAGGTCGTCATGTGAGGTGTTGAGGTTCGGGCAGATCTCGGGGAAG
This sequence comes from Bradyrhizobium sp. 23AC, assembly GCF_054863025.1. Classification (NCBI taxonomy): domain Bacteria; kingdom Pseudomonadati; phylum Pseudomonadota; class Alphaproteobacteria; order Hyphomicrobiales; family Nitrobacteraceae; genus Bradyrhizobium; species Bradyrhizobium sp. 23AC. Next base: position 275,830 of record NZ_JAVAYN010000001.1, on the reverse strand, counting down.
ACGCAGGACGGCCGCCGGCACGCCGCCTCGACCTTCGGGTCCTTGCACGCCATCCGGTACATGTTGGCGGTGGGGCCGCCGATGTCGGAGATCACGCCGGTGAAGCCCGGGGTCTTGTCGCGGATCTTTTCGATCTCGCGCAGGATCGATCCTTCCGACCGGTTCTGGATGATGCGGCCCTCGTGCTCGGTGATCGAGCAGAAGGTGCAGCCGCCAAAGCAGCCGCGCATGATCGTCACCGAGAACTTGATCATGTCCCAGGCGGGGATTTTTGCTTCGCCGTAGGACGGATGCGGCGCGCGCGCGTAAGGGAGGTCGTAGACCGCGTCCATCTCTTCGCTGGTCAGCGGGATCGGCGGCGGGTTGAGCCAGAGATCGCGATCGCCGTGACGCTGCACCAGCGGCCGCGCATTGCCGGGATTGCTCTCCCGGTGCAGCACGCGCGATGCGCGCGCATAAGCTTCCTTGTCCTGCTCGACCTGCTCCAGCGCCGGAAGGCGGATCACGGTCGCGCCCTTCTGGCGCGTTGCGCCCTCGTCGGCGGAATCGAGATCGTCGGCGTGCAGCTCGGTGTAATCCTCGGGGACCTTGCGGAACAGCGCGACGCCCCTGATGTCGTCGAGCGCGCGCGGCGCTTCGCCGGCGGCGAGCCGCTGCGCCACCTCGACGACGGCGCGCTCGGCGTTGCCGTACAGCAAGAGGTCGGCCTTGGCGTCGGCCAGCACCGAGCGACGCACCTTGTCCGACCAGTAATCGTAATGCGCGATCCGGCGGAGCGAGGCCTCGATGCCGCCGAGCACGATCGGCACATCCTTGAACGCCTCGCGGCAGCGTTGCGCATAGACGACCGTGCAGCGGTCCGGCCGCTTGCCGCCTTCGCCGCCGGCCGTATAGGCGTCGTCGCTGCGCAGGCGGCGGTCCGCGGTGTAGCGGTTCACCATGGAATCCATATTGCCGCCGGTGACGCCGAAGAACACGCGTGGCTTGCCCAATGCCCTAAACGGCTCGGCCGAATGCCAGTCCGGCTGCGAGATGATGCCGACCCGAAAGCCCTGCGCCTCGAGCAGCCGGCCGATGATCGCCATGCCGAAACTCGGATGGTCGACATAGGCGTCCCCGGTCACCAGCACGATGTCGCAGGCGTCCCAGCCGAGCGCGTCCATCTCGGCGCGGCTCATCGGGAGGAACGGTGCCGGCTTGCGCGGCTGCGCCCGGGCCATCAGCGGCTTTGCGGCGGTGATCATCTGGGTGTCCATGGCGCCTACGCATAGGACTCCGCGCCCCTGAATACAACCGACGGACGCGTGAAAGATCGAGGTTCCCGGGCCGCAGCCGGGTCGTGCCAACGCGTTAACCAGTGGGCGCCTGCCCTTCCTCCTCGACCCCGTTTGACCCGCGTCAGCGCCATGGCGGGTGTGACGCCCTCCACATACCGGCCGGTGCCGTCGCCTCATGCTCTCTCCAGTTTTGAAGGAGAGCCCCATGTTTCTGGTCGATGCGCTGCTGATCCTGGCGATGTTGTTCTTCCTGTTTCTGCCGATCACCGATCGCCGGACGGTGCGGATGAGGCTCTGCATGCTGTGCGCGCTGCTGGCGGTGTTCTCGGTCTCGCTTAGCCGCACCCCTGTCGTGCCGGTGCTGCTCGCGAGCATCGCCGCGCCTCCCGGAATGCTGCGCGTGCCGCATATGCATGCCAGTGAGCTGTCGTCGGGGTTCTCACCGCGGCCGACATCCGATATCCGATTGATCCATGGGCAAGGAAACGGGCAAGGAAACGGGCAAGGAAACGGGCAAGGAAACGGGCAAGGAAACCTCTGACGGCGGTCATGACGCGGTGGCCGGCGTATCGCCGTCCACGAATGTCTGGCTCGGCGTGATTGCGCTGGTCGGCTTCATCCTGGTGGCGACCGCGCAGGCCTCCAACCAGATTTTGGCGCGCGGACTCGCAGGCTCCGTCCCGCCCTTCACGCTCGCCTTCTTCCGCTGGAGCATCGTCGCAATCGGGCTCGCGCCGATCGCGCTCAAGGAGATTCTCGATGGCCGCGTGCCGCTGGCCGGGAACATCTGGCCGATCCTCGCCGCCGGCTTCATGGGCATGTTCCTGTGCGGCGGTCCGGTCTACGCCGCGGGCGTCTCGACGACGGCGATCCACATCGCGCTGATCATGGCGCTGTCGCCCATCACGGTGCTGTTGATTTCTGCCCTGCGCGGCATGGAGCATGTCGGCCCGCTGCAATGGCTCGGCACGGCGCTGGCGCTCGCAGGCGCGCTGCTCATCATCTCCGGCGGCCATCCGCAGACGCTGATCGAACTTCAGACTGCAGCGGGCGACGGCCTCGTCGTGATCGCGATGCTCGGCTGGTCCGGCTACACGCTGCTGCAATCGCGCGCCGCGCCAAAGGCGTCGCTGCTGGCACGCATCAGCCTGTTCTCGGGCGCCGGCGCCCTGTTCTCGCTGCCGCTCGCGGCCATGGAGATGTGGGCGACGCCGGGGCAGGTCTTCAGCATCAAGGCGCTGTCGGCCTATGTCTTCGCCGGGATCGTTCCCGGCCTGCTCGCCTATGCCGGCTTTGCCTGGCTCGGCGGCAAGTTCGGCTCGGTGCGGACCTCGCTCGTGCTCTATCTCGGGCCGATCGCCAGCGCGCTGCTGTCTTTCGCCATCCTCGGCGAACCGCCGCAGCTGATCCATCTTTTCGGCGGTTTGCTGATTTTGGGTGGCGTCTGGGCCAGTTTGCGCCGCTAGTTCCATCCGCATGCGTCCGAGTTCACCCGCAGGAACCATCGGCCTTCGCGGACATTCTGATGAGGGGTTGCCGCGAGCCCGGCTCGCGCGCACTCGCGATGTTCGCCTCTGGCGATGGGGGAGCTGTGAGTACAGTCATAGAGAACTTGCTGTTGCGAAAGCAGAAGCTCGTGGAGCAGCTCGAAAAGGCGCCATCGGTCGATGACCGCGACAAGATCGAGCACCAGCTCGAGCAGATCAATACCGCGCTGGATTTTCTGGACAGGCCGGGACCGAGGGAAGGGCGCTAGAGGCGCTCATTCCACCTTCAGCGCGTCCACCTTCAACGCCTCCACCTTCAAGGCCTTGGCGTAAACCACGCCAGAATTGGTGATATGCGTGGTCATCAATTCTTCGAAGGCGGTGAACTCACCGCGCGCGAACAAATCGAGCAGCCTGCGATGCTCGTCGAACGAGGTGCGGGTCCGCACGTCGATCGGCGAGGTCAGATTGGTGCGGAGCGCGGCGACGCGGCCCGAGACCAGCTGATAGGATTCGGCGAGATAGCGATTGCCGCAATGGGTGAATAGCGCCTCGTGAAACGCGGCATCGGCGCGGCCATAGGCGATGTTGTCCTTTGCCGTGACCGCCGGCTCCATTGCCGCGATGGCCTCGCTCATTGCGGCGATTGCACCGTCACGATCGTGACCATAGGCGAGCTCGGCGGCCTTGGGTTCGAGCGCGATGCGGAAGGTGCAGAGCGCGTTGATGTCCTCCGCGCTCGGCGTGAACACAAAGCTGCCGACCTGCGGGCGGATCACCACGAGGCCTTGCGCCTGCAGCTGGCCCATCGCCTCGCGCACCGGCGTGCGGCTGACGCCGAAGGAATTCGCCACCATCTCCTCGGAGATGGCGGCGCCGAGCGCGAACTCGCCGTCGATGATAGCCTGCCGCAGCCGCTGCATCACCCGCTGCGACAGCGATTTCGGCGTATCGAGCTTGAGCGATCGCATCGGCGCTCTCAGACGACCTTGCCGGGATTGAGCAGATGATCGGGATCGAGCGCCGCTTTCAGCGTCCGCATCAGCGCGATCTCGGCCTCGCTCCTGGCATGGCCCAGCCATTTCTTCTTCAGCGTGCCGATGCCGTGCTCGGCCGAGATGCTGCCGCCGAGCTCGCGGACGAGACCATAGATGATCGTGTCCATCTCTTCCTTCGGCTGCTGCTCGACGGACAGGCCGGTGACCCAGGAGACCAGGTGCAGATTGCCGTCGCCGATATGGCCGTAATAGACGCTCTCGCAGCCTTTGATGCCGGAAGCCAGCGCCGCCTTGCAGCGCGTGACGAATTCATCCATCCGGGCAACCGCAAGGCCGATGTCGTAGGAGATGTGCGGGCCCAGCACCTGGCCGAATTCGGCGCAGATGTCGCGCACCCGCCAGAAGGCTTGCGTCTGCGCCAGTGATTGCGCCACCGCGGCATCGGCCAGCAGCCCGCGTTCCATCAGCTCTTCGAGCCAGGCCTGGAAGCGCGGCGCGTCCAGACTCTCGTCGGTGCCTTGCGCCTCGACCAGCACGTAGAGGCCGTGACCTGCGGCGACCGGCGGCTTCACGCCGGCGCGAGTCGTGATCACGTCCCAATAGTCCGGCCACATCACCTCGAACGCCGACAGCAGCGGTCCGAGCCCGCTGCGCGCCGCATCGAGCAGTGCGATCACCGCGGCATAGTCCTTCAGTGCGCAGAGCGCGGCCATGGTCGAGCGCGGCTTCGGAAACAGTCTTAGCACCACGCGGGTGATGATGCCGAGCGTGCCTTCCGAGCCGATGAACAGATGCTTCAGATCATAGCCGGCATTGTTCTTCATCAGCTTGTTGAGGCTAGTGATGATGGTGCCGTCGGGCAGCACGACTTCAAGACCGAGCACCAGCTCGCGCGTCATGCCGTAGCGGATCACGCGGTTGCCGCCGGCATTGGTCGAGAGATTGCCGCCGATGACGCAGGAGCCGCGCGAGCCGAGGTCGAGCGGAAAGAAGAAGCCGGCTTGATCCGCCGCCTTCTGGATCGTCTCCAGCGGCGTGCCTGCTTTCACCGTCATCGTCATCGACGCGCGGTCGATCTCCTCGATGCCGCTCATGCGCTCGAGCGAGATCGCGACCCAGCCGGCTTCGGGCGATGCGCCGCGGCACAGCCCGGTCAGTCCGCCCTGCGGCACGAACGGCAGCTGCGCCTGCCGGCAGGTCGCAATCGCGTCGGCCACGCCCTGCGCATCGACGGGGCGGATCACCGCGAGCGGCGTCTGCGGCAGGCTCGCGCTCCAGTCGTTGCAATTGCGCGCCGGCACGTCGGTGCCGATCAAGACGGCGGCTGCGCCAAGCTTGTCGCGCAGGGCGCCGAGCAATTGGTCGGGACGCTTCACCGGGGTCACCATGTTCATGCGAGACCTCCCTAAATCTGGCTGCGTCCATGCGCGCCGTGATGGTGGAAAGGATTTGCCTCTTCCTTGTATGTAAGGTACAAGATGGAAAGTAAAGCAAAAACAAGGCTCGGAAGTCCCTTGAAGACCATTGGGAGATCAGAGGCTTGGTCCGAGATCGCAGCTTAGAGGGCGGTGTGATGACAGAGGCAATTCGCGGGTTCTGGGTGGCATCGGCGACGCCGCTGGCGGCCGACGGCAGCGTGGACTCCGCCAAGCTGGCGGCTCACGCCAAGCAGCTGTTCGGCAAGGGTGTCGACGGCGTCGTGCTGTTCGGCACCACTGGCGAGGGCACCTCGTTCAATGTCACCGAGCGCGTTGCGACCATCGAAGCCGTGCTCAAGGCCGGTGTCGCGCCGGAACGCATCGGCATCGGTGGTGGCTTCCCCGCCATCACCGACAGCATCGCACTCGCGCGCGCCGCGCTCGGTCTCGGCCTGCGCCACGTGCTGGTGCTGCCGCCTTACTTCGACCGCAGCGTCGCGCCCGAAGGTATCGAGGATGCCTTTGCCGCGATCATCGACGGCGTCGCCGACGATCGGCTGCGAGCTTATCTCTATCACATCCCGCAGATGTCGGGCGTTGCGATCCCCACCGCCGTCGCCGCGAGCCTGCGCAAGCGTTACGGCAGGGTGGTCGCGGGTCTGAAAGACTCCAGCGGCGACTTCAAGCAGTTCCAGGCATTTCGTGCCGCAGCTCCCGAGCTCGCCATCACCGTCGGCAATGAAGCCGATATCACCCGTGCGATCGCCGCCGGCGGTGCCGGCACCATCTGCGGCATGGCCAACGTCGTGCCTGAGCTGGTCAAGGGCATGGTCGAGGGCAAGGATGTCGAAACGCGTATGCAGGCTGCGATCGACGTCGTGCTGAAGACGCCCTCGTTCACCGCGACGCTGAAAGCGATTCTGGCGGCACAGACCGGCGATGCAGCCTGGCAGCGCGTGCGCCCGCCGCTCCGCGCCTCGTCCGACGGCTCCGCGTTCAAGCGGAAGCTCGACGAGTTGACGGCTCCTGCCATCGCCTGAGGCCGCACAAAATCGTGATACGCCGCGAATTCGCGTGCTGCGTGTTGCGGCCGGCACGACGGCAATCGAAGATTGCCGTTCGATGCCGCTCCGTTCTTAGAACGATTCAACACTAGAGCGATTCAACTCTGCCAGCGGTTCTCTTCGCGCACAGCGGCTGTTAGACGCGCCAGCTTCAATGCTGCGTCTGACCTGGAAGTGAATCGAACGTGCGTGCTCATCTGGATGGCCAGCGCATCTGCAGCCATCGAACTCATGCCGGCAAGAGCCGTGCGGGTCTTCTGATCGGAGCGGCCGTGCTGCTCGCCGAATGCCCCTCCAACATGACGACCGCGCAGGCGCAATCGGCCCTGCCGCCGGTGACGGTGGAGGCGCCGGCACAGCGGCCGAAGCCGGTGCGTGCATCGGATCAGACGTCACGCCGCACGCAGACCGCCGCGCGCCAGCGTAATCGTAACTCCGCGCCCGCCGCACCGACGCTCTCGGAGCGCGCGGCCGCGCAAGCCGCCGCGCAGCAGGCCGCAAAGCTCGGCTACCGCGCGATGCCGAGCGCGACGACGCTGCGCAGCGGCGCCTCGCCGCTCGACACCTCGCAGTCCGTCAATGTGGTGCCCGAGCAGGTGTTGAAGGACCAGTTGCCGCGCAACATCGATGATGCCTTGGTCAATATCAGCGGCGTCACCCAGACCAACACGCTCGCCGGCACCCAGGATGCCGTGATCCGCCGTGGTTTTGGCGACAATCGCGACGGCTCGATCATGCGCAACGGCATGCCCTTGGTGCAGGGCCGCAGCCTCAATGCCGCCGTCGAAAGCGTCGAGGTGCTGAAGGGGCCTGCTTCGCTGCTCTACGGCATCATGGACCCCGGTGGTATCGTCAACACGATCAGCAAGCGCCCCGAGCTCTACCAGCACGGCTCGGTCACGCTGCTCGGCTCGGCCTACAGCTCGTCCAAGACAGGCGCCGACGGCACGCTCGACATCACGGGCCCGATCGGCGACGGCGGTCTCGCCTATCGCTTCATCGGCTACGGCGTCAGCGAGGATTACTGGCGCAATTTCGGCCGCCACAGGGAAATGCTGGTGAACCCGTCGCTGGCCTGGTACGGCGACACCACGACGGTTCAGCTCACCTATGAGCACCGTGAGTTCATCACTCCGTTCGACCGCGGCACGTCCTTCGTCAAGGGGGCACCGCTGGCAATCCCGGCGACGCGCCGGCTCGACGAGCCCTTCAACAATATGTGGGGCACCTCCGACCTGATGCAGGCTTCGGTCGAGCAGAAACTCGACGACAATTGGAAGGTCACCGCGGCTTACAGCTACAACACCGAGACCTTCAGCGCCAATCAGCTCCGCATCACCAATGTCAACGCCACGACCGGCGTCGAGACGCGCAGCAACGACGGCACCCGTAACTCGCTGAGCAACGCCAGCTACGGCACCGCCTATTTGCAGGGCGACGTCTGGATGGGCGGCTTCCGCCACGAGATCCTGTTCGGAGGCGAGGCGCTGTATCGCACGATCGATCGCCACGACTTGATTCGGCAGGCGACGCCGAGCTTCAATTTCTACAACCCGGTCTACGGACTGGTCGTGCCGGGAACGACCGTTTCGGCAACCGACAGCGAGCAGACCGACAAGCTCGGCACCCGCGGCTTCTTTGCTCAGGACACCTTCCATCTGACCAACTGGCTGTCGGTAGTTGGCGGCGTGCGCTGGATGGAATACGAGCAGCTCGCAGGAAAGGGCCGGCCTGTCTTCGTCACGAACACCAATCTCGCAGGCGACAAGGTGCTGCCGCTCGGCGGCGTCATCGTCAAGCTGAACGAGCAGCTCTCGTATTACGTGAGCTATACGCAGTCGTTGAAGCCGACCTCGACCATCGCGGCTTTCACCACCGGCTTTGTCGTCGACTCCACCATTGCGCCTGAAGAGGGAACGCAGTGGGAGACCGGGCTGAAGTTCGATGTCAACAAGCGGCTGTCAGGCACCCTGGCGGTCTACGACATCGAGAAGAAGAACGTGCTGGTGCTCGATGACATCGGCAACGGCAAGTCGGCGGCGCGCACCTCCGGCGCGGCCCGGTCGCGCGGCGTCGAATTGGACGTGACCGGCAAGCTGACCGACCAGTGGAGCATGATTGGAAGTTACGGCTATACCGATGCGCGCCTGATCAATGATCCCGTCGTCGGCAACGCAAAATTGCTGAATGTCGCGATGAACACGGCCTCACTCTATCTCGTCTACGATTTCGGCGACGCGCTCGCTGGACGTCTGCGACTCGGCGGCGGCGCGCGCTATGTCGGTGACCGGCCGGGCGACGCCGCCAACACGTTCTTCATGCCGGCCTATACCGTCGCAGACATCTTTGCGACTTACGACACGAAGGTCGATAATCTGCCGGTGACCTATCAGTTCAACGTCAAGAACCTGTTCGACAAGGTCTACTATTCATCCACCACCGGTAACGCCCTGAACGTCGCGATCGGCGATGCGCGGCGCGTCTCGCTGTCGGCCACGGTGAAGTTCTAGCCATGGCCGCGCGGCTCGGACACACCATCAAGGCGGTCCTGTTCCAGGTCCATTCCATCGCGGGCCTGGTCCTTGCTCTGCTGGTGTCCCTGATCGCGCTGACCGGCGCGATCATAAGTTTCGAGGACGAGATCGTCGATCATCTCAACGCCGGCATCATGCAGGTCGCGCCGCGTCAGGCGCCGGTGCTGATGCCTGATGCGCTGGTTGCGCGGCTGAAGGCTTCGCAGGACCTCGGCAAGGTCGCCGCCGTCACACTGTCGAGCGATCCATCTGCGGCGGTTCATGTCCGCTTTGCGCGTGACGACCGGGGCGACCGGCCGACTTCGCTCTATGTCGATCCCTATGACGCTAGCATGCTCGGCGCGCCGCGCGGCGAAGCGTTTTTCGCGACCGTGCGCCGGCTGCATCGCTGGCTGCTCCTTCCCGGCGACGGCAAGGGCTGGGGACGTCCGATCACCGGCACGGTCGCGCTCGGCCTGATCGTCATGCTGGTGTCGGGCCTCGTGCTGCGCTGGCCGCGCCGTGCAGGCAGCGTGAAAATGTGGCTGAAGCCGAATCTTGGGCTCGGTGGCCGCGCTCTGCACCGGTCGTTGCACACCGTGATCGGCACCTGGGTCCTTCCGGTCTATCTGACGATGACGCTCACCGGCCTGTATTTCTCTTTCGAATGGTACAAGGACGGCGTGACCTGGCTGCTCGCGCGTCCGCATGTCACAGCAGCGAAAATGCCCGCAAAGCCGCCGCGTGCGGCCAACTCCGAACCGGCGCCGCCAATCGGATTCGATCCGGCCTGGGTGACGTTCCAGCGTGAGGAGGGCGACCGATTCTCCAGGGCCTTGCTGACGATGCCGGCTGGTCCCGGCATGACGATACGGATCCGGTCGTGGGGGAAAGCCTCGTTGCTGGAGACCACGCGCGATGAATTCCGCATCGACGCCGTGACCGGGCAGCTGCTCTCTGCGGAGCGCTTTGCTGACAAGACGTTCGGCGAAAAGATCATCGCGGCCATCTACGACATCCATCGCGGCGAGATCCTGGGCTGGCCGGGCAAGCTCGCGTTCATGATTGCCGCGATGTCGATGCCGTTATTCGCGGTCACCGGCATCCTGCTCTATCTGTCGCGCCGCAAGCTGCGCCGTCCGGCACAGAAGCCGCTCGGGCGACTCGTTCCCGGCGAGTGAGGCGACGAGGCTAGCCAACGCGCGTCTAATCGGTCAAAAGCTCATGGCCCTCTTCTCAAGGTCCGTGCCATGAAGCTTTCCACCGTCACCCCCGCCGATATTCGCCGCGCACTGCTGTTGCGCGAAGAAATCGCGCTGCTCGATCTCCGATACGAGGCAGGCTTTGCGACGGGGCATCCCCTGTTCGCGGCCAACATGGCCGTGGATCGGATCGAGGTCGAAGCCGAGGTGCGGCTGCCGCGCAAGGACGTGGCGATCGTGCTTTACGATGACGGCGAGGGGCTGGTCGCGGCCGGCGCCGAACGTCTCGCCGCGCTCGGCTACACCCGTATCAGCGCGCTCGATGGCGGCCTGAAGGCCTGGCGCGACGCGGGCTATCAGGTCTTCGAGGACGTCAATTCCTATTCGAAGGCGTTCGGCGAACTGGTCGAAGCGCGACGGCACACGCCGTCGTTCAGCGCCGACGAGGTAGCAAAACTCATCGCGGACAACGCCAACATCGCCATCCTCGACGTCCGCCGTTTCGACGAATATGCCACCATGAATATCCCGGGCTCGGTCAGCGTGCCCGGCGCGGAGCTGGTGCTGCGGGCAGGGCAGGCCGCGCCCGACCCTGAAACCACTATCATCGTCAATTGCGCCGGCCGCACGCGCTCGATCATCGGCACCCAGTCGCTGATCAATGCCGGCGTGCCCAACAAGGTGCGGGCGCTGCGCAACGGCACCATCGGCTGGACGCTGGCGCGACACGCGCTCGATCACGGCGCCGACAGGCAAGGCGCGATCGGCTCGTTCGAGAGCGGCCCGGCCAATGCGCGCGACGTCGCCTATCGCGCCGGTGTTCGCCATATCGGCGCAAGCGAGATGGCTGCACTCGTCGCGCAAACGGACCGCACGCTCTACCGTTTCGACGTGCGCGATGCCGAGGAATATGCGGCAGGTCACCTCGCGGGCTTCCGCCATTATCCCGGCGGCCAGCTGGTCCAGGAGACCGACATGGCCGCGCCCGTGCGCGGCGCTCGCATTCTCCTGACCGACGACAGGGGTGTCCGTGCCGATATGACCGCATCTTGGCTCGCCCAGATGGGCTGGGAGGTCTATGTGGTGGAAGGGGGCTATGACGCCGCGCTCGAAATCGGCCCGCCGCGCGTGCTGCCCAAGCCCGATCCGGCCCACCGCTACCGCCGGCCCTATGAAGGCACCGACGTCGCGCAAGCCGCGATGCAGGCCTATCTCGATTGGGAATACGGGCTGGTCGAGCAACTCCGCCGCGACGGCACGCACGGGTTTTATGTGATTTGACCTTGAACGGATGGGTTATCCGTCACCCTGAGGTGGCCGCTTCTCAGCGGCGCTCGAAGGGCGACGGCCCGGCTCTCCCCGCGCGGCTGCATCGGGGCCGTTCATCCTTCGAGGCTCGCCCAGCGGTGCATTCGCACCGCAGGGCTCACGCCTCAGGATGACGGAGTGGCTGATGCGAGCATGATGGGCCATCCGCCATTTTCTCCCCGTATCCGACCCCTATTGTGCCGTGCACCGTCCGCGGTCTATGAGCTGCGACAAAGCTCATCATCTATGGAGACACCATGCCAGCCCCAGGCCAAAGCCCTGAGCGGAGTGCCAAGGCGCTGCTGCTCGAAGGCGTCAATGACAGCGCTGTCGACCTTTTCAGGGGCGCGGGCTTCACCAATGTCGAGCGGCTGACCAAGGCGCTGGATGGTGAGGATCTGCGGCGCGCGCTCAAGGGCGTGTCGCTGCTCGGCATCCGCTCGCGCACCCAGATCACCGATGACGTGCTCGCGGCCGCCGATCAGCTTCTCGCGGTCGGTTGCTTCAGCGTCGGCACCAACCAGGTCGATCTCATGGCGGCGCACAAGCGCGGCATTCCCGTCTTCAACGCGCCGTTCTCCAACACGCGCAGCGTCGCCGAGCTCGTGATCGGCGAGATCGTGATGCTGCTGCGGCGGATCTTTCCGCGCTCGGTGTCCGCGCATGACGGCGGCTGGGACAAATCGGCGACCGGCAGCCGCGAGGTGCGTGGCCGCACCCTCGGCATCGTCGGCTACGGCAATATCGGCTCGCAGCTCTCGACGCTGGCCGAAGCCATCGGCATGCGCGTGATCTATTTCGACCGCACTGACAAGCTCCGCCACGGCAACACCGAGCCGGTCGAGAGGCTGGAGGAGCTGCTGGCGCAGAGCGACGTCGTCAGCCTGCACGTGCCGGAGACGCCGGAGACCGCGGGCATGATCGGCGAGAAGGAGCTGCGGGCGATGAAGCCTGGCTCGTTCCTCATCAACAACAGCCGCGGCACCGTGGTCGATCTCGATGCGCTCGCGCGCTCTTTGCGCGACGGTCATCTCGCCGGCGCGGCCGTCGACGTGTTTCCGGCCGAGCCGTCGTCGAACTCCGATCGCTTCAAAAGCCCCATACAGGGCCTCGAGAACGTCATCCTCACCCCGCATATCGGCGGCTCGACCGAGGAGGCGCAGGAGCGCATCGGCGGCGAAGTCGCGCGCAAGCTGGTCGACTATTTCATCACGGGATCGACCATGGGTGCGGTGAACTTTCCGGAAGTGCAGCTGCATCTGCGCCCCTCCGGCGCGCGCTTCAGCCACGTCCATCGCAACGTGCCCGGCATGCTGCGCCGGCTCAACGAGGTCTTCCTCCAGCGCGACATCAACATTGCCGCGCAATATCTGGAGACCGCCGGCGATCTCGGTTACGTCGTGCTCGATGCCGATCTGGCGGGGCAGGATTCCGCGGCGCTGCTCCAGCAGATCCGCGCCCTCGACGGCACGGTCGGCGCCCGGCTGGTGTTCGAGCACTGAAGCATGATCCGGAAAAGTGCGCAGCGGTTTTCCGAAAGATCATGCTTTAACAACGACCTAGAGCGCGATGACGATTCATCCTAACCGCATCGCGCTCTAGACGGCGAGGGGCCCACGTTCCAGTTGCATTCCTTCGCCAAGGCTCTCTACACTACGCCATCGACTTCGACGCGCACGTGACAAATCGCGTCGAATTTGAGCCTCAGTTGCGTGAGTGCCGCGATGGAACCGGACACCGTACTGATTGATCTCGCACTTCAAGGCGGCGGTTCGCATGGCGCCTTCACCTGGGGCGTGCTCGATCGCCTGCTGGAAGAGAAGCGGCTTACGATCGCCGCGATCTCCGGGACGTCCGCGGGCGCGATGAACGCAGCGGTGCTGGCGGATGGGTGGACGGCCGGTGGCGCCGAGGGTGCGCGTGATGCGCTCGAACGATACTGGCGCCGCGTTTCGAAGGCGGCAGCCTTCAGCCCGCTCCAGCGCTCGCCGCTCGACCGGCTGATGGGGCGCTGGACGCTCGATACGTCGCCGGCCTACATCCTGACCGACCTGATGTCGCGGGTGCTCTCCCCCTACGACCTCAATCCGACCGGCTACAATCCGCTGCATGCGGTGCTGGCTGAGAGCATCGATTTCGAGCGCCTCGCGCGCTCGCCGATCAAGCTGTTCATCACTGCGACGCGGGTGCGCACCGGGCGAGGACGCATCTTCCGCAACGCGGAGATCACGGCTGACGTGTTGCTCGCGTCGGCCTGCCTGCCAACCATGTTCCGCGCGATCGAGATCGACGGCGAACCGTATTGGGATGGCGGCTATGCCGGCAACCCGACTATCACACCGCTCATTCGCGAAAGCGACGCGCACGACACCATCCTGGTGCAGATCAATCCGACTGAAAAGCCGGAAGAGCCGCGGACGGCTGCGGAGATACTCAATCGGCTGAACGAGATTTCGTTCAACTCGCCGCTCATGAAGGAGTTGCGTATGATCGCGCTGCTGCGTCAGGCGGCCGACCCGGGAAGCGGCGAGGGCGCGCGCTGGGCGAAGATGCGGACCCACCGCGTCAAGAGCGACATGCTCGCGAAGTTCGGCGCCTCGTCCAAGCTCAACGCCGAATGGGAGTTCGTCTCGATGCTGCACGGCGAAGGACGTCGGGCGGCCGAAACGTTCCTCGACGAGCACGGCCCGGATATCGGTCGGCGCTCGACCGCCGATCTCGACATCCTGCTGTCGGAGTGCTGAGACGTGGGGCTTCTCGGCATTCTCGTCGGGCTCGGCCTTCTCGTCCTATTCGCCTTTCGCGGCTGGAGCGTTCTCCTGCTGGCGCCGTTCGCCGCGCTCGTCGCGGCGCTGTTCGGCGGCGAGCCGCTGCTTGCGAACCTGACGCAGATTTTCATGGTGAATGCTGCTGCATTCCTGGCGCAGTTCTTCCCGATCTTCCTGCTTGGCGCCGTATTCGGGAAACTGATGGACGACAGCGGGGCGGTCGCGTCGGTTGCCACCTTCATGGCGAGACGTCTCGGCGAGCGTCGCGTGATCCTGGCGGTCGTGCTCGCCGGTGCGATGGTCACCTATGGCGGCGTCAGCCTGTTCGTCGCATTCTTCGTGATCGTCCCCATGGCCCGCTCGCTGTTTCGTGCCGCCGCGATACCGCGGCGATTGATTCCGGCCGCGATCGTGCTGGGCACGTCGACCTTCACGATGTCGGCCTTGCCGGGCACGCCATCGATCCAGAACGCGATCCCGATGCCATTCTTCGGCACGACGCCGTTTGCCGCGCCGGGCCTCGGCATCATCGCCTCCCTCATCATGGTCGGCGCGGGATTGTGGTGGCTGCGCCGCGCCGAAGCCGCGGCTCGTCGTGCGGGGGAAGGCTATGGCGAGGACATGGAGGGTGCAGCCGAACGCGCCGTCGATGACGAACTGGTCCGCGAATACGCGACCACCGCACGAGAATTCGATCCGGCCGAGATCCGGCATGGACGGCGCGGTGAAATGGCTGCTCCGGTAGTGAGTGCCATCCTGCCGCTGGCCGTCGTCGTGGCTGTCAATCTCGTGATGTCGCTCCTGGTGTTGCCGCGGCTCGATGTCTCGTATCTGAGCGAGCAGCGCTTCGGCGGTACATCGTTGGCGGCGGTCGCTGGTGTGTGGTCGGTCAGCGCCGCGCTGGGTGCTGCCATCGTCACGACCATCTTTCTCAATTGGGCCCGGCTTCCGTCACTGCGGCAGACCATGGACGCCGGTGCCAATGCATCGGTTCTTCCGGCGCTCAGCGTCGCCAGCCTCGTCGGATTCGGCGCGGTCATCGCGGCGCTGCCGGCTTTCGAAACGGTGCGCGACTGGGTGCTTGCGATCGAAGGTGGCCCGTTGGTCTCGCTCGCGGTTGCGACCAATATTCTGGCCGCACTGACCGGCTCGGCATCCGGCGGCTTGACGATCGCGCTCGACGCGCTCGGCCAGACCTATGTCGAGATTGCCGCGCGCAGCGGCATCGACCTTGCGCTGATGCATCGCGTCGCGGTGATCGGTTCGGGGACGCTGGACATCCTGCCGCACAACGGTGCGGTGGTCAGCCTGCTCGCGATCTGCGGCCTGACCCATCGCGACAGCTATCTCGACATTGTGATGGTGGGCATCGTGACGTCGCTATTGGCGCTGGTGGCCGTGATCGCCTTGGGGAGCGCGCTCGGATCATTCTGATGGCGGCTCGGCGTGAGCGATTGACGGGAGGACGAAGGTTGCATTGGCTGCGGCCAGCCGTCGACGCAACAAATCGAGAAAGCCGGGTGGAAACGATGACGCGAAAGAAAGCGAAGCTGTGTGCGTTGCTTGTAAGCTCGATGGCGACACTGGGGACGGGCACGGCGTCGGCGGCAACGCTGGCAGAAGACGCCGATGCGGTCTGCAAGGGTCTCGTCGGCGGTGCCGATGCCGTGAAGATCGTCTCCGCAGCCTTGCAGACGCCCTCGCCGATCGCCGTCGCCGAACGCGGGCCGACGCCGTCAGGGCGCATCACGCCAGTCAATCCAGCGTTCTGCAAGGTGCTCGGCCATATCGATCCTGTCGATCCCAAGGCGCCGCCGATCAAGTTTCAGGTCAACCTTCCCGTCGAATGGAACGGCCGCTCGCTGCAATATGGCGGCGGCGGTTTCAACGGCGTGCTGATCACCGGCCTTGCGCTGCCGCCGGCCTATCCCTTCGACAAGCCGTCGCCACTGGCGCGCGGCTTTGTTACCTACGGCACCGATTCGGGCCACGAGACCAGGCAAGGCGAGCCGCCGCAGGTGTTTGCGCTGAACGATGAAGCCTTCGAGAATTTTGCTCACCGCGCCTACAAGAAGGTGCGCGACGCGGCCGTCGCGCTGATGGAGCGGGCCTACGGCAAGAAGCCGGAAAAGATGTACTTCATGGGCTCGTCCGAGGGCGGCCGTGAAGGCCTGACCATGGCGCAGCGCTACCCCGAGGATTTCGACGGCATCTTCGCACGCGTGCCCGTGATCAACTGGGTCGGCCTGCAGCATGCCGGCACGCGTTCGGGCCTCGTCACCATGGGTGGGGGTGGATCAATCCGGCGCAGGAGAAGCTCGTTGGCGAAGCGGTGCGGGCGGCCTGTGACAAGGCCGACGGCTCCGACGATGCGCTGTGAGGCCGAAAAGAGCGGTGATCAGCGCCTGACCGATGCGCAGATCAAGGCGATCGATACCTTGCACGGGACCTACAAATTCCCGTTCGTGCTTGCCAACGGTCTCGATGACTATCCCGGCTGGGGCGTGTCGGGGGAGGATACGCCGGCGATTGGCCCGACCGGCGGCTGGGTGGCGTGGTGGCTCGGCACCGCGCCGCCGGCGCAGCCGCCTGCGCCCAACAACGGCATCGCCTGGATCTACGGCGCCGGCGGCATTCAATATGTCTTCGCGCGCGATCCCAAGCTCGATGTCACCACCTACAAGGTTGAGGAGCACAAGGCGCGGCTGCTCGAGGTTTCGAAGCTGATGGATTCGACCGATCCCGATCTCAGCCGCTTCCGCGCCCGCGGCGGCCGTCTGATCATGCTCGAGCATATGGCCGACTACGCGCAGAGCCCCTATGCCGGCATCCGCTATTTCGAGAGCGTCGAGCGCAAGCTCGGCAAGACCGAGACCGCGGAGTTCGCGCGGCTCTACACCGCACCCGGCGTGGATCATGTCGGCTCCGGCGCACCAATGTCGATATGCTGAGCGTGCTGGTCGACTGGGTCGAGAAGGGCAAGGCGCCCGGCGACCTCGAAGTCAGCGAGCTGAAGGTCGAGGCGCCCTCATTCGCGACGCTGCGCGCGCTGCCGCTGTGTCGCTGGCCGGCCTGGCCGCACTACAAGACGGGTGCGGTGACGGAGGCGTCGAGCTTCACCTGCGCGCCGTAACGAGGTGGCCCGTTTGACAACAAGCTCGCGCCCGGCTATCTATTTCGCATGCGAAATAAACCGGCCGACGCGCGGCATCACCGGCTGATCTACCTGCTGAGCGTCGCGCAGCGCCGCTTGCAGCGCTGGATGGCGGCGCGTCCGGAGAACGAGGTGACGCCGGCGCAGGCTGGGCTGTTGTTCATCCTCGGCAGGCAGGACGGCGTCCTGATGGGCGAGGCGGGCGCTGCGCTCGATCTGGGGCCGGCCGGCATTTCCGGCCTCGTCGATCGCACGGAGGCGGCGAAGTTGATCGAGCGGCGGGCTGATCGCGAGGACGGACGCGCCTGGCGCATCTGGCTGACGCCGAAGGGACAGACCGCGCTGGCGCAAGCAAAGGCAGGCGCGGCAGAGGTCAACGCCGCGCTGACGGACGGATTCACGGCTGCGGAGATCGACATCGTCGCGCGCTGGCTGACCAGCATTCAGGGCAAGTTTCCAAGGCCTTCAGATACAAGATCTTCAGAAACAAGACATTCAGACGAATAAAAGGAGAGACCGATGACAGAGCACGTCCGGATCGAGAACAATGGCGGAATTCTCACCCTCACGCTGGCGCGTCCCGACAAGAAGAACGCGCTGACCGATGCGATGTACGGCAAACTTGCTGACAGCATCGAATCCGCCGAGTTCGATCCGTCCGCCCGCGTGATCCTGATCCGCGGCGAGGGCGACATGTTCACCGCCGGCAACGACGTCGGCGAATTCGCCGCGGTCGCAGCCGGCAAGTCCGAAGGCGGCCGTAACGTCGTGCGCTTCATCCAGTCGCTGGCGCGCTGCACCCGGCCGCTGGTCGCCGCCGTGCAGGGCCGCGCCGTCGGCGTCGGCACCACGATGCTGCTGCATTGCGACCTCGTCGTGCTCGCCGACAACGCGCAATTGTCGACGCCCTTCGTCAGCCTCGCGCTGGTGCCGGAAGCCGCCTCCAGCTTGCTGATGCCGGCGCGTATCGGCCATGCCCGCGCCTACGAGATGTTCGCGCTGGGCGAGACCGTGCCGGCGCAGGCCGCGCTGGAATGGGGGCTCGCCAACCGCGTGGTGCCGCTCGACAAGCTCGATGCCGAGGCGCTCGCGCTGGCGCAGCGTCTTGCCCGCCAGCCGGCCGGCGCGCTTACCGCCACCAAGAAGCTGATGCGCAACGGCGAGGCGCTGGTCGCGCAGATGCAAGCCGAGGGCGAGCAGTTCGCGCTGCGCCTGCGCACCGCCGAGGCGCGCGAGGCGTTTACGGCTTTTGCCGAGCGCCGTCCGCCGGATTTCACCAAGGTCGCGTGAGGGGGCGCCGCCCGCCAGGAGGCGCGGCGGGGCACAACCGCAGGTGTTTGATTAAAGTCTTAACCAAACCTTGGCATGTCGCGATGCAAGGTGGCCGCTCGTGAAGAGTAGGCCCCCGACCCATGGCAATGTTTAAGAAATCGGTAAGCTCGCTTCTCCTGACGCTGATGGCCCTGCTGGCCGTCGGCGCGCTTGCCTCGACGGCGTTCCAGATGGCGGGGGCGTTCGGCCGCTACAGCGAGAGTCTCGAGACGGAGCGGCTTGCCGCTGCCGACAAGGCGATCTTCCAGGGCGTGCTGTCGCTGCGGACCAATCGCGGCGATGCCCAGAGTGCGTTGCTCGGCGAGGACGATCCGCGCGCCAAGCTCGAAGCGGCGGAGAAGGCCGAGCAGGCCGGCTATGAGTCCGTCGGCGCTGCGCTCTCGACCGTCGACTTCGCCCGCCGCGACGAGCTCGCCGGCACGCTGAAGCAGCGCTGGGGCGAGGCCGCGCCGCAATTCCAGCTGTTCTACGACGAGGCCAAGCGTCCGCGCGCCGAGCGCAAGCTTGAGCGAACCAACTCCTGGTACGATTCCGTCACCAAGGTCATCGACACCGCGAACCTCGCCTCCACGGCGGTGTCGAACCGCGCCTGGATGAACGATCCCTATATCGCACGCATGATCCAGGTCCGCCGCTTCGCCTGGCAGGTGCGCGACCGCTATGGCATCCATTGTTCGTCGCTGCGCTCGAACGTCAACAGCAGCAAGCCGCTCGACGACACCCAGAAGCGGTCGGTGGCGCAATGGGACGGCACCATCACCTCCGCCTGGGCGGGCATGGCCGACCTGCTCGCTGCGCCCGGCGTGTCGGCGGAACTGGTCACGGCAGCGACGGACGCGAAGGCCAAGACCGATGGCGTGCTCAAGCAGATCAACGAGCTCACCAGGAATTTTGACGGTAGCGGCAAGCCGGCGCTCCCTGCGGCAGAATGGAATACGCTCTGCCAGTCGCCGTTCGCGCTCATTGTCGGCGTCGCGACCAAGGCACTGGATCAGTCGATCGCGCGTGCCGAGGCCGTTCAGGCCAAGGCTCTCACCAATCTCGTCGTACAGTCGCTCGCCTTCCTGCTCGCGCTCGCGGTGACCATGGCCGGCGTATACGTGGTGCGCAATCGCCTGATGCGCCCGGTGCGCGCCATTCTCGACGCCATCGCCCGCATCAGCGCGCGCGACTACGCGACGCCGGTGCCGCAATCCCGGCATCCCGACGAATTCGGCACCATGGCTGCCGCACTCGAAAGCCTGCGTGAGAGCGCGGCGGCCGCAGAGCGCCTGGGCCGGGAGCGCGAGTCGCAGCAAGCCCTGCAGCTGGCCCGCTCCGGTACCGTCGACGAAGCCTGCCGCAGCTTTGATGACACCGTGCAGGCGGTGATCCACAGCGTCGTGGCCTCGACGCGGGAGCTCGATGACACCGCAACCGGCGTGCGCTCGCTGGTGTCGGAATCGAGCAGCCAGACCGCCGCGGTCTCCTCCGCCGCCGAGCAGGCCACCAACAATCTCGAGACCATCGCGGCGGCGACCGAGGAGCTCTCCGCATCGGTCGGCGAGATCTCCGCGCAGGTGCAGTCGAGCGCCCGCGAGGCCCGCGAAGCCGTGTCGCAGGCCGAGCAGACCAACGCGACGGTCGAGATCCTCGACCAGACCGCAAGCCGCATCGGCGAAGTCGTGAAGATGATCAACGCCATCGCCGGCCAGACCAACCTCCTGGCCTTGAACGCCACTATTGAAGCCGCGCGCGCCGGTGAAGCGGGCCGGGGCTTTGCCGTGGTCGCGGGCGAGGTCAAGAACCTCGCTGCACAGACGGCGACGGCGACGGAAGAGATCTCGCGTCAGGTCGAGGAGATCCAGGGCGCCACCGGCCAGGCCGTGACCGCCATCCGCGCCATCGGCGGCGCCATCAGCGGCATCGACGAGAAGATGACGGCGATTGCCGCCGCCGTCGAGCAGCAGCGCGCGGCCACCACCGAGATCTCGCGCAACTTCCAGCAGGCCGCGCAGGGTACGCGCGAAGTCACCGATACAATCGGCAGCGTCGCCAGGCTCAACCAGGAGACCGGCAACGCCGGCACGGTCTTGTCGGAATCCGTCAAGAAGATGTCGGCCGACGCCGACCGCCTCCGCGCCGCGGTCGAGGGCTTTTTGGGCGCGGTCAAGACCGCGTAGTTTCGTCTCATTCTTCCAACCTGACGTCGTGCGTTCGGCATTGCCGCCGGTCCGCGCGGCGGCTACATCTGTGCCGCCTCGCTCCGTGAGCGCAGCGCCAGACGTAAGACATATCAGGGATGGAGAGTTCGATGCCGGTCACCCCACACAAGGCCCAGCGCCCCTATCGCGGCGTGTTCCCGGTCGCGCCCACCATCTTCGACGAGCGCGGTGAGCTCGATCTCGAGGGCCAGCGCCGCTGCATCGATTTCATGATCGATGCCGGCTCGAACGGTCTCTGCATCCTCGCCAATTTCTCCGAGCAATTCGTGCTCACCGATGCCGAGCGGGAAACCGTGATGCATGCGGTGCTGGAGCAGGTCGCGGGCCGGGTTCCCGTGATCGTGACCACCACGCATTTCAGCTCTGCCGTCTGCGCCGCACGCAGCCAGCAGGCCGAAGCCGCCGGCGCCGCCATGGTGATGGTGATGCCGCCCTATCATGGCGCGACCTTCCGGGTTCCTGAGAAAGGCATCGTCGAATTCTTCAAGGTGCTCTCGGGCGCCATCACCATCCCGATCATGATCCAGGACGCGCCGGTCGCGGGCACGCCGCTGTCGGTCGAGCTGCTGGCGCGGCTGGCGCGCGATTTCGCCAACATCCGTTATTTCAAGATCGAGGTGCCGGGCGCGGCCTCAAAGCTCCGCAGCCTGATCGAGGCGGGCGGCAAGGACATCGAGGGCCCCTGGGACGGCGAGGAGGCGATCACGCTGCTCGCCGATCTCGACGCCGGCGCCACCGGCGCGATGACCGGCGGTGGCTATCCCGACGGCGTCCGCCAGATCATCGATCCCTATTTCGCCGGCAAGCGCGAGGAAGCGAAGGCCGCCTACGAGCGCTGGCTGCCGCTGATCAATTACGAAAACCGTCAATGCGGCCTGATCGCCTGCAAGGCGATGATGCAGGCCGGCGGCGTGATCAAGTCGGAGGCGGTGCGCCATCCGCTCCAGCCGCTGCATCCGGCCACGCGCGCGGGCCTGCTGGAACTCGCCAAGGAGCGCGACGCGCTGGCGCTGCGGTGGGGGAAGTAACGGGCCAAACGCGTCGCTGTCGTAGGGTGGGCAAAGGCGCGGAGCGCCGTGCCCACCATCTTTACCGACGGCGACAGGTGGTGGGCACGCTCCGCTTTGCCCACCCTACGAAGGCTGAATATTTCAGCTGTCGTCCCGGCCTTTGCCGGAACGACCCGGAAGGGGAGTTGCGCGCTCGCCTCATCTCATCGGCCCATTTCGCCTGACGGCGTCGAATTAGCGCGGTTAGGGCCGTTCCCCGCAGCTCGGCGATGACATATTGTACGCTCGCCAATCGGGCCCGCGGAGCATATCGAGACATCGTGTAACACCTCTTCATATTGCCGTTATCCCGAGCGAGGTTGGCGCGAACCGACAGAACAGGGAGGCAGTCCATGACGATGAGGCCGGATCCCACCTTTCACGCATCGCCCAGGCTTGCGATGGAAGCACCTGCGGAGAACTTTGCCTACACGTTGCTGCTCAGTCCGGATTTCTCGAAGCCGGATGCTCTCGCGGTCATCGACGTCAAGCCGGGATCGCCGACCTACAGCCAGATCGTCCACACCGTGACGATGCCCAACAAGGGCGACGAATTTCATCACTTCGGCTGGAATGCCTGCTCCTCCGCTCTGTCGCCGCTCGCCGGACATGCCTTCATCGAGCGGCGCTATCTCATCATCCCCGGAATCCGTTCGTCGCGGATCTACATCATCGATACCAAGCCAGATCCGACCAAAGCCAAGATCCACAAGATCATCGAGCCCGAGGAAATCTTCAAGAAGACCGGCTACTCGCGGCCGCACACCATCCATTGCGGGCCGGACGGCGTTTACGTGAGCACGCTGGGCGGCGGCGGCAAGGACGGCACCAACGGGCCTCCAGGCGTCTTCATCATGGATTGCGAGACGTTCGAGGTCCTCGGACGATGGGAGATCGACCGTGGCCCGCAGACGCTGCACTATGACTTCTGGTGGAACTTGCCGCGCGATTACATGGTGACGAGCGAATGGGCGCTGCCGCCGCAGTTCGAGAACGGGATCGTCCCGGAGGATCTGCTGGCGAATAAATATGGCCATCGTCTCCACTTCTGGGATCTCCGCGCCCGGCGCAATGTGCAGACCATCGACCTTGGCGCCAATCATCAGATGGCGCTGGAGGTGCGGCCTGCGCACGATCCGGTTCGCGAATACGGTTTCGTGGGCGTTGTGGTCGACACTACCAATCTCGAAGCATCGATCTGGACCTGGTGGCGCGAAGGCGGGAAATTCCATGCCGAGAAGACGGCAACGATCCCGCCCGAGCCCGCGCCAAAGGAGAAGCTCCCGCCGCTGCTGCAGGGATTTGGCGCCGTGCCACCGCTGGTGACCGACATCGACCTGTCGATGGATGACCGGTTTCTCTACGTCTCGTGCTGGGGCACCGGTGAAATGCGCCAGTACGACGTCAGCGATCCCAGAAAGCCGAAGCTTGCGGGCTCGGTCCACATCGGCGGCATCGCACGCCGTACAACGCATCCGAATGGCAAGGCCTTTGCGGCCGGCCCGCAAATGGTCGAGATCAGCCGCGACGGCAGGCGCGTGTACTGGACCAACTCGCTCTATTCCACCTGGGACGACCAATTCTATCCCGATGGGGTTCCGGGTGCGGAAGTCATGGCCAATGTCGGTCGCAATGGCGGCCTCGAGCTCGACAAGGATTATTTCGTGAGCTTCCCGGACGGCTATCGTGCGCACCAGATCAGGCTCGAGGGCGGCGACTGTTCGACGGACTCCTTTTGTTACCCGTCGGTCTAGATGGGACGCATGCGAGCCCGGCGCTTGGCTGGCTGTGGCTCGCTCTTGTTGCGAGCGGCCTCTATCACGGAGTCAACCCGGGGATGGGATGGCCGCTCGCCGTTTCCGCCGGGCTCATGGACAAGAGCCCATCCGCACTCTTCCGTGCGCTGTGGGCCCTGTCGGCCGGGCATCTCCTGGCAACATTTCTCGTGCTGCTGCCGTTCGCGTTCCTGCTCGTGCTGGTCGAGTGGCAGCGTCCGATCCAGGTTGGCGCCAGCCTTCTCGTCATCGGCTTCGGCGTTTATCGGCTGATCGCGCGGCGTCATCCCCGCGCGCTGGCACGAATTCCGCCGACGCAATTGGCGCTCTGGTCATTTGCCGTCGCCATTGCTCACGGCGCCGCCTTGATGCTCGTGCCGATTTATCTCGGACTCTGCCAGGCCTTCGAATTCGATGCCGGCCATGAGGCGGCGGGCGCGCTGATGAAGACAAGTCTTTTTAAGACAAGTCTTTTTAAGACAAGTCTTTTTAAGACAAGTCTTGGGATGGCGGTGCTGGTGTCCCTGGTGCACGTCGCCGCCATGGTCGGCGCCGGCGGATGCCTGGCGTGGCTGGTCTACCGCCATCTGGGATTGAGGTTCGTCTCGCGAAGCTGGTTCAATCTGGATGCAGTCTGGGCGACCAGCCTCGTTCTGGTTGGCGCGGTGGCGCTCGCCTTGAATCTCGCGAGCTGGCGCTGAGGTCTATCGCGCCAGAGGCCACTCGTCGACGATGTGGAATCTTGCCGACGCATCATCCTGCCTGAACAACGCGATACGATCGATCGTCAGCGTATCGAGCTGCAACGTCGCAAAGCGTGCCCGCAGCATCGCCAGAATCGGCCCGCGCCGCTCCGCGTCCAGCCGCCCTGTCAGCGTCATGTGGAAGCGGAATTCTTCCATCACGTAAGGATAGCCCCAGCGGTCGAGATAGTTGCGCTGCCCCTCGCTGAGTTTCTCGGGTTTGCGTCGCGCGCGGTCGTCCGCCGACAGCTCGGCGCGGAAGGTATCGAAGTCCCGGACGCAATCGGCGGCGAGTTGCTGGAGCGCCTCGACCGGCTCGGCCGGAATGACGGCGATGAAGCCGCTGATGGAATCGACCACCGGCAGGATCACGGGAAGCGGCCGCGGCCTGCCGGCGAATGCGGCGCAGGCTGCCATCAGCTCCGCTTCGGTCCTGCCCGGCGCGAGCGCCATCGGCGCCTTCAGCGTGGCGTGAAAGCCGTACTTGCGGGGATCGGCGCTGACGTCGCGCCAGTCCGGCGCAACTTGCAGCGCATCGCGCGGGAACGGCAATTCGTTGCCGGTATAGGCGTCGTAGCCGAGCAGCTCCGCGCCGAAACGGGAGAGGTGGCTGTCGCTGCCTGCGGCAAAATAGATCGCGTAGCGGGGAAAACCTGTCATCGTCCGAACATAACCAATTTATGCCGCGACGACAGCCTCGCGCGGCGACGCCACAGCAGTGAGCAGCCGGGTCGCATCGGTGAGGTGCACGAGCTTTCCGCCTGATATCACCGCGATCAGCCGCGGCCGCAGCTTCACGCTGTCGTCCACCAGCAGAATGTCGGCGCGGCGTCCTTCCGCAAGCACGCCGCGGTCGGCAAGGCCGGTGGCGCGCGCAGGCCCGGCGGAGACCAGATTCCAGGCTTCCGTCAGCGGCAGCACGCCGTCGGCGGCGAGGCGGAACGCTGCGAGCAGCTGGGCGGGATAATAATAATCGGACGCCAGCACCGAACAGAGCCCCTTGGCGATCATGTCGGAGGCCCTGGTCCAGCCGGTGTGGCTGCCGCCGCGCACGACGTTCGGCGCGCCGTAGACGATGGCATCGCCGTGGCCTGCTGCCGCCCGTGCCGTCTCCTCGTTGATCGGAAACTCGGCGATCGTCGCGCCCAGCTCGCGAAACTCCTGGCGCATCGCCGGCGTCGCATCGTCGTGCGAGAGCATCCGCACCTCGGCCGCGCGCGCCGCGGCGGCCAGCCGCGCAACTGAAGCCGGCACCTCGTCGGCGCGCGAGACCACGCGTTCGACCAGCCGGTCGAATTCCTCACCTGACAGCCCGGTGCGCTCCACCATGCGGTTGCGCTTGCGCGGCTTGGCCATGTCGGCGACCGTGCCGTCCATGTGATCGTTGAAAGCGAACAGATCGACGCGGCCTTCGTTGAGCCACTCGCTGATCTCGGCCTCGGCGTCGAGATTGTAGGTCTCGTGCCGCAGATGGAAGCGGGTGTCGGCGGCGAATTGCGGACGCTGCCGCTCGATTGCCTCCATCAGGCCGCGCGCGTTGTCGGCGCTGCGCAGGCCCGGCTCCCACGAACAGGTCGTGGCGTGGAACACCGTGGTGATGCCGTTGCTGATCGCCTGGCGATCGCTGTCGGCGAGCGCGACGTCGATCGGGAAGTCCACGCCGGCGCGCGGCATCATTTGCCGCTCGAAAGCATCGCCATGCAGATCGACGATGCCGGGCAGCACCAGCAGGTTGCGTGCATCGATCGCGAGGCGCGCCCGGCCCCGTGAGGCATCGACCTGCGCGATGTCCTGTCCCGACACCGCCAATGACGTTTCGACGAGTTCGGTGCCGATCAGGGCCCGGCCGCCTTCAAGGAAAATGTCTGTCACGCGACCGCGTTTCGTTTGCTGGTAAGGGATCTGGTCTGGGGAGTCGCCCGTGCTTCGTATGTCGCGAGAAAATCTTCAATCCCGAGCTTGCGGAAATCGGGCAGCGCTTCGCGCAATTTGTCGTGATCCCAGTCCCACCAGGCGAGCCGCGCGAGCCTGCCGGCGATCTCTTCTGAAAACCGCCGCCGCACGATGCGGGCCGGATTGCCGGCGACGATGGTGTAGGCCGGCACGTCCTTGGTGACAATGGCGCCGGCCGCGATCACCGCGCCGGTGCCGATGTTGCGACCCGGCAGCACGATCGCGCCATGGCCGATCCAGACGTCGTGGCCGATATGGACGTGATGCTGGCGCCTCCAGTCGAAGAACTCGGCGTCGTCGCTGTCGCCCTCGAAGTAGGCGCTGGAGCGATAGGTGAAATGCGCCTGGGTCGCGCGGTGCATCGGATGATTGCCGGGGTTGATGCGCGTCATCGCCGCGATCGAGCAGAATTTTCCGATTGTACTGTAGGTGATCTGGGAATCGTTCACGACATAGGAGTAATCGCCCATCGCGACGTCGTGCAGGATGGTGCGCGCGCCGACCTCGGTATAAGCGCCGAGCCTGGTCTCGTGCAGCTTGGCCGAGGGGTCGATGGTCGGCTGGACCGAGAGAATCTTGGCGGCCATGTTGCATCCGGAGCGCGAGGGCGGGCGTTCCTCTTCGAGCGGCTTGATGACGATGTCATGACACGGCGATGACAGGGGATGAGCTGTGTAGGATCGCCGCACCGCAACACCCGTGTCACACAAGTGTCAAGCGCGGGCGTTAGCGGTTGGCTCCAGCTAATCTGGAGTCCTGCATGCTGGTGGTGGAAGGTCTGACGTGTCGCTTCGGCGCGAAAGCCGCGGTGGACGACGCTTCGTTTCAAATCTCCCCCGGCGGCTTCGTCGGTGTGATCGGACGGTCCGGCGCCGGCAAGTCGACGCTGCTGCGAACCATCAATCGTCTCGCGACGCCGACGCAGGGCCGCATCCTGTTCGACGGCATCGACGTCACCGCGCTGCGCGGCAAGGAGCTGCGGCAGTGGCGGGCGCGGTCGGCCATGATCTTCCAGCAATTCAACCTGGTCGGCCGGCTCGACGTCCTTACCAACGTCCTGATGGGACGGCTTGCGACGATGCCGGTCTGGCGCTCGCTGTCGCAAGTGTGGCCCGAGCAGGACAAGGCGCTGGCGATGTCCGCGCTCGAACAGTTCGACATCGCATCGCTCGCCGCCCAGCGTGCTGACCAGCTCTCAGGCGGTCAGCAGCAGCGCGTCGCGATCGCACGTGCGCTGGTGCAGCAGCCCGACATCATCCTCGCCGACGAGCCGATCGCGTCGCTCGATCCGCGCAACACCAAGATCGTGATGGATGCGCTGCTGCGCATTAACAAGCATTTCGGCATCACCGTGCTCTGTAACCTGCATTCGCTCGATCTCGCCCGCAGCTATTGCGACCGCCTGATCGGCATGGCGGCGGGCCGCGTGGTCTTCGACGGCGCACCGGCCGCACTGACCGACCACGTCGCGCGCGAGCTCTACGATCTCGAAGCCGCCGACGTCATGGGCGCCATGCCTGTCCCGGCGCCCGAGGGCGTGCCGGCGCTGGGAACGGCCGCGGCCGCCTGAAGCGCCACCTGTTTTGTTGTCAGTTTTGCGTCAACCGACCCCAACCGATGAAGAGGGTATCATGATCACTCGCAGATTAATTCTCGCCGGCGCCGCCGCGCTCGCGTTCACGGCCTCCGCCTCCGCCGACGATTGGAAGGCGAAATATCCCGAGCTGACCTTTGCGGTCGTCCCGGCCGAGAACGCCTCCGGCGTCACCGAGCGCTGGGCGCCTTTCGTGAACTATCTCTCCAAGGAATTGGGCGTGAAGGTCACGCTGCGCATCGCCAACGACTACGCCGCCGTCATCGAGGGCCAGCGCGCCGGCAACATCCACATCGCCAGCTACGGCTCGGCCTCGTTCGCCCGCGCCCGCTTGACCGGCGTCAAGTCCGACGCCTTCGCCAACGACATCAACGCCGACGGCTCGACCGGCTATTACTCGGTGTTCTTCGTCAAGGCGAGCAGCGCCTACAAGAGCGTCGACCAGCTCAAGGGCAAGAACCTCGGCCTCGTCGACCCGAACTCGACCTCCGGCAACAACGTGCCGCGCTTCGAGCTGGACAAGATGGGCATCCCCGATGCCGACGGCTATTTCGGCAAGGTCGTTTTCACCGGCAGCCACGAGAACGCGATGCTGGCGCTGTCGCAGGGCACGGTCGAGGTTGCCGCCAACCAGTGGACCAGCGACGACGATTCCACGCTGGCGCAGATGCTGACCAAGGGCATGCTGAAGAATGCCGACGGCTCGGCGATGAAGAAGGACGACTTCCGTATTATCCATAAGTCGGCGCCGATCATCAACGGTCCCTATGCCTACAATTCCGACCTGCCGGAAGACGCCAAGGCCGCTATCGCCAAGGCGTTCTTCGACGCGCCGGCCAAGGACAAGGCCGCGTTCGACCGCCTCTCCGACGGTCAGAAGAAGGGCTTTCATCCCGCCACCACCAAGGACTGGGATGGCACGATCGAGCTGATCAAGTTCGTCGATGCGCTGCGTAAGAAGAAGGCGTCCTGATCTCAGGGCGATGCAACTGGAGCCGGGTCCATGGACCCGGCTCTTTCTTTGACGGAACTTAGCTCAGGCCGATGACAACAGCGGTTTCGATCCTCCCCGAGCAACAGCTTGCCGTGCTCAACGCCGCTTATCGCCAGGCGGTCGGGCGCAGGCGGCTCCGCCTGCTGTTGGGGATTGCGGTCTTCGCCGCCGCGCTGGTTCTCGCGGGAATCGGCGCGGAAGTGAATCTGCGCACGCTGTTCACTTATTTCGGCAATTTCGTCAGTTATTTCGACCGCATCCTCACGCTCGACAACGGCCAGCGCGTCTGGACCGATGTCGGCGAGTGGCTCTGGGGCTGGCGCAAATGGCTGAAGATGCTCGGCGAGACGCTGCTGATCTCCTATGTCGGCACGCTGATCGGCGCGACCTTGGCATTTTGTCTGAACTTCTTCGCCGCTGAAAACACCTCGCCCGCCCCCTGGCTGCGCTTCGTCGTCAGGCGCCTGCTCGAGTTCGCCCGCACCGTTCCGGGCATCGTCTTCGCGCTGATCTTCGTGATCGCCTTCGGGCTCGGACCGATGGCGGGTGTGCTCGCGATCGCGATCCACTCCACCGGCGCACTCGGAAAGCTGTTCTCGGAAATCGTCGAGAACGCCGACATGAAGCCGGTCGAAGGCATCCGCTCGACCGGCGCGAGCTGGCTGTCCTGCATGCGGTTCGCCGTCGTGCCGCAGGTGACCGCGGGCTATGCCAGCTATGCGCTGCTGCGCTTCGAGATCAATGTCCGTGAAGCCTCCGTGATGGGCTTCGTCGGTGCCGGCGGCATCGGCCAGGAACTCGTCGTCGCGATCCGCAAATTCTACTATTCGGACGTCAGCGCCATTCTGCTCACCATCATCGTCACCGTGTTCATCATCGATATCAGCACCGGTTGGCTGCGCGGCCGCCTGTTCGGCAAGGAGGCGCGGACGTGACGAGGCGGCAAGCGGTCGACACGCGAGAGCTTCGCGCGCGCTATCCCGATGTGTTCGACCGGCCGGCCTCGGCGCGGCTTGCCACACCGGCGATGATCGTCGCGGCGTTCGCGATCCTCATTTACGGCCTGGTCGATCTCGACTTCTCGCCGTCGCGCTTCTTCGCCGGTCTCAGCCAGCTCGGCTGGATCACCTTGATGATGATCCCGCCTGACCCCGGATCGTCGCTCCCGATCTATCTGAAGGCGCTCGGCGAGACGCTGTCGATCGCGCTGCTCGGCACGACGCTGGCCGCGGTATTCGCGCTTCCCGTCAGCCTGCTCGCAGCGCGCAACGTGGTGCCGTCGAAACTGTTGCGTTTTCCTGTCCGCCGCGTCCTGGATTCGATCCGCGGCGTCGACACGCTGATCTGGGCGCTGGTTTGGATCAACGTCGTCGGGCTCGGCCCGTTCGCCGGCGTGCTCGCCATTGCGGTGTCGGATTTCGGCGCCTTCGGAAAGCTGTTCTCGGAGGCGATCGAGGGCGCCGACCAGAAGCAGGTCGAGGGCATCCGCGCCTCCGGCGGCAGCCCGCTGCACGAGATCCGTTTTGGCCTGTTGCCGCAGGTCCTGCCCGTGATCGCCGGGCAGGTGCTCTATTTCATCGAATCCAACACGCGCTCGGCCACCATCATCGGCATCGTCGGCGCCGGCGGCATCGGCCTCCAGCTCGCCGAGCAGATCCGCGTGCTGGAATGGCAGAAGGTGTCGTTCCTGATCCTGATGATCCTGGTCGCAGTCGCCGCGATCGATTTCGTCTCGGGCAAGCTGCGCTTTGCGATCATTGGGCGAAGGGCTGTCGCCTGATCACAGGTGCCGTAGGGTGGGCAAAGCGCAGCGTGCCCACCATCTTTAACGATCGAGGAGATCGTGGGCACGGCGCGAAGTGCGCCTTTGCCCACCCTACGGCTCCGGTGTCGTCGAGAGAGCCCTACGACTCCACCAAAAACTCCACGCGCTCCGCGGCAAACCGCGAATGCTTGGTCACCAGCGGCTTGCCCTGGAGATCGTGGTCGGTCGCATCGACCACGAGGATCGGCCGCCCCAGCGCCAGATCGAGCCGGACCGCGTCGGTGGCGTCGACGATACCGGCGGTGATCCGGGTCGCGCCGCGGCGATAGTCGCGGACGCCGTAATGTTCCAGCAGCTTCGTCATCGAGCGCGTCGCCGCGAACACGGCGCCGGCACCTGGAAACAAGTCCGCCGACAGCCATGTGGTGGAGACGCAGATTGGCGTGCGATCGGCAAGGCGAATCGCTTCGATTCGAACAAGAGGCGCGCCGGCCTTCAGGCCGAGCTCGCGTGCCAGCTCACGGGTCGCGACATCGTCCGTCGCCTCGATCAACTGCCCGCGCGGCTCGCGGCCGCCGGCGCCGACGATCTCGGAGAAGCGGGTACGCGAGCGCAGGGGATAAGCGAGCTTCTGCGCTTCGACATAGGTTCCGCTGCCGCGCTCGGCGCGCACGAGGCCGCGCTCGGCAAGGGCCGCCAGCGCGCGCCGCACGGTGTGGCGGTTCACCCGATAGCTTTCGGCGATCTCCATCTCGCCCGGCAATTTGTCGCCGGCCGCAAAGCGGCCGTCGGCAATGCCGCGCTCGATGCCGTCGGCAACGAGGCGCCATAGCGCGACGCCAGACGACGCAGTGTCTTGCATGCTCATATCGCCGGCCAGCCTAGCCCAGAAATCACAGCTTTGTCACGAAACAGTCATGGCGCTCCCGTATGAAGTTGTCTATTATCATAGACAACTTCGATGCGGCAAGTTCTGTCAAAGGTTCGGTGGATCAGGTGACCCAGCACAACAACCAGCAAGCCCAGCGCCAGGCCGCCATGGCCGTGCTGGCGCACGCGGAGGCGGGCGAGATCGCCGCCCGCCTCCGCAACTTGGCTGTCCCGGCCCATCAGGATTTGCGCGCGCCCGAAAACGGCCTCGTCATGCTGCGCGGCCGGGTCGGCGGCGACGGCGCGCCGTTCAATCTCGGTGAAGCCACGGTGTCGCGCGCCGCGGTGCGGCTCGCCAGCGGCGAGGTCGGGTTCGGCTACACGCTCGGGCGCGACGGTGAGAAGGCGCGGTTGATCGCGCTGTGCGATGCGCTGGTGCAGTCGAGGGATTTTGGCACGGCGGTCGAGCGGGACGTTATCGCCCCGTTGCGTGAGCAGCTTATGGCTGGCCGCGCGCAGGCAGCGGCCGAGACCGCTGCAACGAAGGTTGATTTCTACACCATGGTGCGCGGTGAGGGGTGAGATCATGACCACGATTGCGGAACTGCCGCCGGGCTTCGCCGACAAGGTGCTGTCGGCGCAATCGACCTTTCGCTCTGTCATGGACGCGATGGCGCGGCCCGGGTCGGTCCAGCGCATCGTGCCGGGGGCGGGGACGCCCGACAGGATGATGCGCGGCACCGCCGCGATCGCGCTGACGCTGTTCGACCACGACACGCCGCTCTGGCTCGACGCGCGGATGGCGGAGAGCCCGAACGTGGTGAAATGGCTGAAGTTCCACACCGGCGCGCCGGTGGTGCAGGATTCCTCCATCGCGAGTTTTGCGCTGATCAGTGACGGCGGTGCGCTGCCGCCGCTTGAATGCTTCGCGCTCGGGACCAGCGAATATCCGGATCGGTCCACCACGGTGATGCTGCAGGTCGATAGCCTCGACGCAGGACGTAGTTTCGAGCTGCGCGGCCCCGGCATCGACGGCGTCGCCATGCTCAATGCGGCGATCAGACCTTTCGATTTGTTCGAGCGTCTGCGTGTCAACGAGGCGCTGTTTCCGCGCGGCATCGATGTGGTGCTGGTCGCCGATGACGCCGTGGTCGCGATCCCCCGCACCACGCGAATCGTGAGCAAGGGAAGCTAGAAGCATGTATGTCGCAGTCAAAGGCGGCGACCGCGCCATCGAGAACGCCCATCGCCTGCTCGCAGACAAGCGGCGCGGCGACCGAGGCGTTCCGGAGGTCACGCTCGACCAGATCTCGGAACAGCTTGGGCTGGCCGTGGACCGCGTCATGAGCGAAGGCTCGCTCTATGACCGCGAGCTCGCGGCGCTCGCGATCAAGCAGGCGCGCGGCGATCTGATCGAGGCGATCTTCCTGGTTCGCGCCTTCCGCGCCACGATGCCGCGTTTCGGCGCGAGCGAGCCGGTCGACACCGGCGCGATGCGCGTGCAGCGGCGGGTGTCCTCGACCTTCAAGGACATTCCCGGCGGGCAGATCCTCGGGCCGACCTTCGACTACACCCATCGCCTGCTCGATCCCGCGCTCGCCGAAGGCTTCGTGCCGGAGGCGCCGGCAACGGCGGAAGCCTCGACGGCGCCGACGCCGCGCGTGACCGACATTCTCGGCCGCGACGGGCTGATCGAATCCTCACCGCAGGCGGAGGACGGCGCCAGCGTCGGCGATCTCACCCGCGAGCCGCTGAATTTTCCAGCGGAGCGTGACCTGCGCCTGCAGAACCTCGCGCGGGGCGACGAAGGTTTCCTGCTGGCGATGGGCTATTCCACCCAACGCGGCTATGGCCGCAACCATCCTTTCGCCGGCGAGATCCGCTTCGGCGAGGCCGAGGTGGAATTTTTGGCGGAAGACGTCGGCTTCGCCGTGCCGCTCGGCTCGATCGAGCTCACGGAGTGCCAGATGGTCAACCAGTTCAAGGGCTCCGCGACGGAAGCGCCGTGCTTCACCCGGGGCTATGGGCTCGCCTTCGGCCAGAGCGAGCGCAAGACGATGTCGATGGCCCTGGTCGACCGCGCGCTCCGCGCCCGCGAGCTCGGCGAGGAGGCACTCGCCCCGGCGCAAGATGAAGAATTCGTGATGTCGCATTCGGACAACGTCCAGGCCACCGGCTTCGTCGAGCATCTGAAGCTGCCGCATTATGTCGACTTCCAGTCCGAGCTCGGCCTGCTCCGCAAGCTGCGCAAGGAATTCGCTGACGCCCAAGCGCCTGACGCCATGAAGGAGGCCGCGGAATGAACGCGCCTGCCTACAATTTCGCCTATCTCGACGAGCAGACCAAGCGGATGATCCGCCGCGCGATCCTGAAGGCGATCGCCATTCCCGGCTATCAGGTGCCGTTCGCCAGCCGCGAGATGCCGATGCCCTACGGCTGGGGCACCGGCGGCGTGCAGGTCACCGCTGCGATCCTCGGTCCCGCCGACGTGCTGAAGGTGATCGATCAAGGCTCCGACGACACCACCAACGCGATCTCGATCCGGAAATTCTTCGCCAAGACCGCCGGCGTTGCCACGACCACGGCGACTGAAGATGCGACCGTGATCCAGACGCGTCACCGCATCCCGGAAGCGACGTTGCACGCAGACCAGGTGCTGGTCTATCAGGTGCCCATCCCGGAGCCGCTGCGTTTCCTCGAGCCGCGCGAGACCGAGACGCGGCGCATGCATGCGCTCGCCGAATATGGCCTGATGCATGTGAAGCTCTATGAGGACATCGCCCGCTTCGGTCACATCGCCACCGCCTACGCCTATCCGGTCAAGGTCAACGCGCGTTATGTGATGGATCCGTCGCCGACGCCGAAATTCGACAATCCCAAGATGGACAATTGCCCGGCGCTGCAGCTGTTCGGCGCCGGCCGCGAGAAGCGCATCTATGCGATCCCGCCTTACACGAAGGTGGTGTCGCTCGATTTCGAGGACCATCCGTTCGAGCCGTACCGCTTCAACGCGCCCTGCGCGCTCTGCGCTGCAGAGAATTCTTACCTCGACGAGATCGTCACCGACGACAAGGGCGGGCGGATGTTCGTGTGCTCGGACACCGATTATTGCGAGAGCCGCCAGGCCGCCGGCCATCACGGCAGCCTCAGCTCCGCGCCGTACAAGGAGAAGGCGCAAGGAGGCACAAATGGTTGATCAGGCCGCGCTCGAAAACGACCAGCCGCTGCTGATCGCGACCTCCCTCAGCAAATCCTTCGGCCGCATCGCCGCCTGCCGCGACGTCTCCTTCTCGCTCTATCCCGGCGAGGTGCTGGCGATCGTCGGTGAATCAGGTTCGGGCAAGTCGACGCTGCTGCAATTGCTGTCGGGCCAGCTCGCGGCCAGCGGCGGCCACGTGTCCTATCGGATGCGCGACGGCGTCGCCCGCGATCTCGCCTCGCTCGGCGAAGCCGAGCGGCGCTTCCTGTACCGCACCGATTGGGGTTTTGTGCATCAGGATCCCGCCCAGGGGTTGCGCATGGCAGTCTCGGCCGGCGCCAATGTCGGCGAGCGGCTGATGGCGGTGGGCTGGAATCACTATGGCCGCATCCGCGAGACTGCGTCCGACTGGCTCACCCGCGTCGAGATCGACACCGCCCGCATCGACGATGCGCCGCGCACCTATTCCGGCGGCATGCGCCAGCGCCTGCAGATCGCGCGCAATCTCGTCACCGAGCCGCGGCTGGTGTTCATGGACGAGCCGACCGGCGGCCTCGACGTCTCCGTGCAGGCGCGCCTGCTCGACCTCCTGCGCAGCCTCGTCGCCGAGCTGCAGCTCGCCGTCATCATCGTCACCCACGACCTCGCCGTCGCGCGGCTCTTGTCGCACCGCGTGATGGTGATGAAGGGCGGCCGCGTCATCGAGACCGGTCTCACCGACCAGGTGCTCGACGATCCCCGCGAGCCCTATACGCAACTCCTCGTCTCCTCGATCCTGCCGCCATGACTTTCCATATGAGTTCTCCAATGACCGCCATGATCGACATCACTGATGCCAACAAGACCTTCACCATGCACCTGCAGGGCGGCATCGAACTGCCTGTCGTCAGTGGCGTGACCTTCCGGGTCAACGCGAGCGAATGCGTCGTGCTGTCGGGGCCATCAGGCGCCGGCAAGTCCTCGATCCTGAAAATGATCTTCGGCAATTACCGCTGCGATAGCGGCCGCATCGGCATCCGCCACCGCGGCACGCTGATCGATCTCGCCGCCGCCGAGCCGCGGCAGGTGCTGAACGTCCGCCGCTCGACCATCGGCTATGTCAGCCAGTTCCTGCGCGCGGTGCCGCGCGTAGCCACCATCGACGTCGTCGCCGAGCCGCTGATCGTGAACGGCATGCCACGCACTGATGCGCAGCAGCGCGCAGGTAGCCTGCTGCACCGCCTCAACATTCCCGAGCGGCTCTGGCAGCTTCCGCCCGCGACCTTCTCCGGCGGCGAGCAGCAGCGCGTCAACATCGCGCGCGGCTTCATCTCCGACCTGCCGATCCTGCTGCTGGACGAGCCGACCGCCTCGCTCGATGCCGCCAACCGCGCCGTCGTGGTCGAGCTGGTCGCCGAGAAGAAACGCCAGGGCGTCGCCATGGTCGCCATTGTCCATGACGACGAAATCCGTCATCTGATTGCCGACCGTATCGTCGACGTCACCAGCTTCGCCGCCGCGGCCTGAGGGAAATGGAAATGAACGTCAAGCCGAAGGACATTGTGATCGCCAACGCCAGAATCGTGCTGGCTGACCGGGTGATCGAACAGGGCTGGCTCGCTCTTGCCGACGGACGCATCGCCGAGATCGGCGATGGCAGGGCGCCTGCGGGTGCCGAGGATGCCGGCGGCGATTTGATCATGCCGGGCCTGATCGAGCTGCACACCGACCATCTCGAAGCCCATTACGTGCCGCGGCCAAAGGTGTTCTGGAATCCGGTTGCCGCCGTGATCTCCTATGACGGCCAGCTCGCCACGTCAGGCATCACCACCGTGTTCGATTCGCTCCGGGTCTGGCGCGAGGACGGCGCCGAGGAGGTCGACGGCCGCGCCGGCGTGCTCGCCGCCGCGATCACGACCGCGCGCGACGCCAGCCTGCTGCGCGCCGACCACTTCCTGCACCTGCGCTGCGAGATCCCGATGCCGAGCGTGGTCGAGGAGGCCAGGGAGCTGATCGACCGTCCCGACGTCAAGCTGATGTCGCTGATGGACCACACGCCCGGCCAGCGCCAGTTCCGTGACGAGGTGAAGCTGCGCGACTATTACCGCGGCAAGGGCGGCGGCAAAACCGATGCCGAGCTCGACGAGCTGTTCGCAAAGCGCTTCGAATATCAGAGGCTCTATGCCGCGACCAACATGCGCGAGATCGTGGCGTTGGCGCATGGTCACAATATCCCGCTTGCGAGCCACGACGATACCACCGAGGAGAACGTCGCGGATGCCGTGCGCGATCGCGTCTCGGTGGCGGAGTTCCCGACCACGCTGGAGGCCGCGCGCGGCTTGCACGAGGCCGGCATCGACATCCTGATGGGCGCGCCGAACGTCGTGCGCGGCGGCTCGCATTCCGGCAACATCGCCGCGGTCGATCTTGCCCGCGAAGGACTGCTCGACATTCTGTCGTCGGACTACATCCCGTCGAGCCTCCTGATGGGGGCGCTGCAATTGCCCGAGCATGTGCCCGCCATCGGCCTTGCCGCGGCAATCCGCACCGTAACCAAGGCACCTGCGGAGGCAGTTGGCCTCACCGACCGCGGCGAGGTCGCGATCGGCAAGCGCGCCGACCTCATTCGCGTGCATGTCGCGGGCCACGTTCCCGTCGTCCGCAGCGTCTGGCGCGAAGGAAGCCGTGTCGCATGAGCGAGAGCGTGACCACAGCGCATCATGAGGCGGGTGCGATCGGCCCCGGCCGGCTCGTGCTGGTGGTCGGTCCCAGCGGCGCCGGCAAGGACACGCTGCTGCGGCTGGCGCAGGCGGCCTGCGCTGACGATCACGACATTGTCTTCCCGCGCCGAATCGTGACGCGCGAATCCTCCACCGACGAAGACAATGTCGCGCTGGGTCCCGACGAATTCCGCCGCGCGTGCGAGCATGGCGATTTCGCCGTGCATTGGGACGCGCACGGGCATTCCTACGCGCTGCCGCTCGACGTCAACGACGATATCCGCGCCGGCCGCACGGTCGTCGCCAACGTCTCGCGCACGGTGATCGGCGCGCTGCGCCAGACCTACGCTGACATCGTGGTGGTCGCGATCACGGCGCCGCCGGATGTGCTGGCCGCGCGGCTGGCTGCGCGCGCGCGACAAAGCGACGGCAACATCGCCGAGCGCCTCACCCGCAGCGTCGACGACCGGGCGGCGCAGGCGGACGTCACCATCCTCAATGCCGGCAGCGCGGACTATCACGCCCGCCAGCTCGTGCGCGTGATCAGGAATGAAGGCTGGCACGATTAGCCAGTACAGCAAGGAGAACGGAATGTCGGTGATTGAAACGATCGAACAGCTGGAGGCCATCTACGGCGCCACCAACGACGCCTCGACCGTGAAAGTCGCCGACCACGTCACCCCGCTCTACCGCGTCTTCATCGAGAAGGCGCCGTTCGCCGCGCTTGCCACCATCGGCCCCGAGGGCATCGACTGCTCGCCGCGTGGTGATTTGCCCGGCTTCGTCCGTATCCATGATCCCAAGACGTTGATGCTGCCGGATCGCCGCGGCAACAACCGGGTCGATTCCCTGCGCAACATCGTGCGCGATCCCAGGGTGTCGTTGATGTTCCTGATCCCCGGCTCCGGCAATGCGGTTCGCGTCAACGGCCGCGCCCATCTCTCGGTCGATCCCGAGCTGCTGGCCTCGTTCAAGGTCGAGGGCAAGGCGCCGCGCAGCGTCATGGTGATGAAGGTGGCCGAGATCTATTTCCAGTGCGCCCGCGCCATCGTCCGCTCCGACCTTTGGAATCCCGACAAGCGTATCGATCCCAAGACGCTGCCGACGCCCGGTCAGATCCTCGCCGAGATGAGCGACAACAAAGTCGGCGGCGCGGAATACGATCGCATCTGGCCCGAGCGCGCCGCTGCGACGATGTGGTGACGTTCGGCACTCTCTCGTCTCCCTCGCCCCGCTCTTGCGGGGAGAGGGCGGGGTGAGGGGCCTCTCTCCACAAGTTCGTTATCGTAGGGTGGGCAAAGGCGCACTTGCGCCGTGCCCACCATCTCTCCGATACGGCAACGGACGCGTGGGCACGCTTCGCTTTGCCCACCCTACAAGAGCCCGGGATGTCGTCACAGCCGACGACCGTTGGCCGCGAGATGAATCCGCCTGTCGGCACTTGCGCCGGGAGAAGCGCCCCCGCGCACCGCCCGCAAATATGGATAGCCATTTCATTGACCAATCGCGGCAATCGCTCGATATTCGCAACATCGAAACTGCTCCTCGAGTCCGAGCCGCACGATGAGAACCGATCGCCAGCGCAAGTCTAATGACATGCAAGCCTGCATGACGCGGCGCTGTTTTTCGGCGGCGACGGGTGCCTGTTGTTGTTGCTGAGCTCGTCCTAGCAACATCCACACCGCAAATTTCCAGACAGGAGCGCCGGAGTTCCGGCGAACGAGCAGTCATGTCTCACACCCAGTCGAACGCCTACATCATCGAGATCCACGATCGCGCCGCCGGCATCGTCACGAGGGATGCCCGCGGCTTCCGCTTCTTCTCCTCGGAGCGCCTGTTCGACAGCCTCGAAGGGCGTCAGTTCCGCTCGGCGCGCGAAGCCGAGCGCGCGGCGCGGGCCGTGTTCTCGGAGCGTCGCAATCGCCTGAGCTGATCAGCTCCGGCGGCGTGCCCTGGTGCGGGCCGCTTTCTTCGCGGCAGCGGAGCGGGTCTTGGCGCCCTTGGTCTGGCTCGCCTTCCGCGCGGCAGCTGAACGCGACGCCGCGGTTCGCCGGTTTGAGGCTTGCTTGGTCTGTTTCGAAAGCGCGCTGCGCGATGCGGTCGAGCGCGCCTCCTTCTTCAGGACGTTCTCGACCGCGCGCGACACCTTAGGCCGGCGCTTCGGCGTGCGTTTGCCCTGGCCGACCTCGTAAGCATATTTGGCACTGCGGCGTGTCGATGTCTTGGTTCGCCCCTTGCGCGGTGGCGGCAGATCGACGCCGGCGCGGCGTGCTTCGGACAAGCCGATCGCAATGGCCTGCTTGGTCGACCGCGCGCCGTGCTTGCCCTTCCGGATCCTGTCGATCTCGTCCTTGACGAATTCGCCGGCCTGCGTGCTTGCCGATTTGCCCGCGCGCTTGTCCTGCTTCGCTTTGCGGATCACTTCTTGTCTTGGCATGGGGTGAGTTCCCTCTGGAAATGACAGGGATATCTCACCGCAACGCGCAAGATGATCGAATGATCCTTCTCAGTTCCGCAATGCTGCCAGCAACTCATCCGGCCGCTCGGCCATGATCATGTGGCCGGCACCCGGTACCACGACCGTCTTCGCATGCGGGATCGCAGCGGCAAGCGCCTTGCCTGCCTTCGCCGGGGTCATCATGTCCAGCTCGCCGAGGATGAGCGTCGTCGGCACCTTCACGCTCGCGGCAGCGGCAAGCGCATTCGCGTAAGCATTGCAGGCCGACAAATCCCTGAACAGTACGCCCGGCTCGCAAGACTTCAGCACCGCCTGCGCGCCGCCATGCATCCACAGGCCTGGGGCGAGGCTGCCGCCGAGCTCGGCGTTGAAGCCGAGGCCCCAGATCGACACCATGTCGTTGGCATCCTGCGAGTTGGCCTCGGCGGCCTTCAGCAGATCCGGGCCAACCGTCATGGTCGCGGCAGTGCCGATCAGGCTCAGCGCCGAGACTCTTTCCGGATGTCGCGCCGCCGTCTCCAGCGAGATAAGCGATCCCATGGAATGGCCGATCAGATGCGCCTTCGCAGCTCCCGCCGCATCGAGCAGTGCCGCGGTCCAGTCGGCCATCTCGGCGATGCTGCCGAGCGAAGGCCCGCTGGAGCGGCCGTGGCCGGGAAGGTCCGGCGCAAGCACGGAAAAACCGTGATGGGCGAACCAGCGCGTATGCAGCGCCCAGGTCGAATGGTCGAAGCCGGCGCCGTGGAGGAAGACGACCGCGGGCAGGGACTTGTCGAAGTCGCGGCCGCCGGTTGCTACAAACACATCAGCGCCGTTGACGGAGAGCTTCATGGTGTCAGACCTTCTGCGAGATGCGCAGCGCCTGCGCGAGATCGTCGATGATGTCGCCGGCGGTCTCGATGCCGACCGACAGCCGCACCAGCTCCTCGCCGATGCCGGCCGCCTTGAGCTGCTCGGCATCCATCTGCTGATGGGTGGTCGATGCCGGGTGGATCACCAGCGTCTTGGCATCGCCGACATTGGCGAGGTGGCTGATCATGCGCAGCGATTCGATGAACTTGCGGCCCGCGGGCCGCCCGCCCTTGATACCGAAGGAGATGATCGAGCCGGCGCCGCGCGGCAGCAGCTGCTTTGCGAGCTGATAGTCCGTGTGCGTCTCCATCGAGGGATGCAGCACCCAGTCGACGGCTTTGTTGGATTTGAGCGCTTCCAGCACGAGGTGCGTGTTCTGCATGTGGCGGTCCATGCGCACGCCCAGCGTCTCGACGCCCTGCAGGAGCTGGAACGCGTTGGTGGGCGACAGGCAGGCGCCGAAATCGCGCAGGCCCTCGGTCCGTGCGCGCATGATGAAGGCCGCCGTGCCGAACTGCTCGTCGAAGACGATGCCGTGATAGCCGCCATAGGGCTCGGTCAGCACGCCGAACTTGCCGGATGCGCGCCAGTCGAAGCGGCCGCCGTCGACGATCGCGCCGCCGATCGCGATGCCGTGGCCGCCGATCCATTTGGTCGCCGAATGCATGACGATGTCGGCCCCGAGCTCGATGGGCCGGCTGAGATAGGGCGTGGCAAAGGTGTTGTCGATCAGCAGCGGAATCTTTGCGTCATGGGCGATCTGAGCGACCTTGGGAATGTCGAGCACTTCCAGCCCGGGATTGCCGATGGTTTCGCCGATCACGAGTTTCGTGTTGGGCCTGATCGCCGCGCGGAACGCATCGAGATCGCGCGGCTTCACAAAAGTGGTGGTGATGCCGAAGCGCGGCAGCGTGTGCGCCAGCAGATTGATGGTGCCGCCATAGAGCGAGCTCGACGCCACGATGTGGTCGCTGGCGCTGAGCAGCGTCGCGATCGCCAGATGCAGCGCGGCCATGCCGCTCGCGGTGCAGATCGCGCCGACGCCGCCCTCCAGCGCCGCGAGCCGCTCCTCCAGCACGCCAGTGGTCGGGTTGGAGATGCGCGTATAGATGTGGCCGGCGCGCTCCAGATTGAACAGTGCGGCGGCGTGATCGGAATCCTGGAACACGTAGGACGTGGTCTGGTAGATCGGCACCGCACGGGCTCCGGTCACGGGATCCGGATGCTGGCCCGCATGCAGGCTCAGGGTCTCGAAGGCAGGCGGTTTTGGCGCGGGCATGCGGGGGCCTCGTTTGGTCGGTCGGCGGAGGGGGCGTTGTGCCATAAAAACGCGGACGAAGTCAGCCCATTGACGTCGCGGGGGAGGACGGTGCGCTCCCTCTCCCGCTTGCGGGGGAGGGTTGGGGTGGGGGTATCTCCGCGTCGGGATTGTTGAGGATTGAGGAGAATGTCCCCGCGTGGCGAGAGCCCTCACCCGCCGCACTCTGCGAGCGCGTCGGCCTCTCCCGCAAGCGGGAGAGGCGGAGAAGCGCCGTCCGTGCTCAGCCCCGAATCGCCTGCTCGATACTCCGCGCCTCCCGTAACAAGATCTCCGCGACCTCCTGCTCGCGGCGGGGGCCGAGCCTCGTTCGCACCGCGGAGACGGTGATGGCTGCAGCCGGTCGCCCGTCCGGGGTCTTGATCCAGGTCGAGATCGATTTCGTGCCCTGCACGAGGCCGATTTCCCTCAGGCCGTATCCCAGCCGGCGCGCGGCGGTGACCTCGCCGAGGACCGTCGCCACATCGGTCTTGTAAGCCTCGAACCGCTTCTCGTTCGCTGCGACGATCTTTCGCGCCTCCGGCGCCGGCATCGCCGCGAGGATGGCGACGCCGGCACTGGAGACGCCGAGCGGCCGGCGCGCGCCGATCTCGATCGACAGCACCTGGATCGGATAGATTCCGATCCTGCGGTCGACGCACAGCGTGTCGTTGCCGGTGCGCACCGTCAGGAACATCGTGTCGCCGATCTCGGTGGAGGCACGTTGCAGCGATGGATTGGCGGCGATCAGCAGCCGCGACGGCCGGGGACGTGCCAGCGCGAGCTCCGGCACCTGGTTGCCGATCGCGTAGCGGCCGGTCCGCTCGTGCCGCTCGACGATGCCTTCCTCGATCAGCACGTGGACGATGCGGTGCACGGTCGGACGGGTGAGGCCGGTCGCCCGGATCACTTCGGCCAATGGCACACCGTCCTCGCGGCCTGCGGCAAGAATGCGCAGCACTGCGAGCGCGCGCCGGATCGCCTGCGCGCCCTGTCGGGGTGATGTCGCGTTGCTGGCGATTTTCGTCTTGTCCATAATATGGACAAGAACGCCACAATTCACTCGACAGGACAAGCGCCCATCTGAAGATTGCGTCCCGATCGGGTTGCCGTGCGCATCGCCGCACGCGACATGGAATTGGAAGCGCTGCCGGGAGGTTAACATGAGATTAATCTGGATTGCCATAGCTGCCGCCATCGCGATGCTGGCAGGGCCCGCGTCGGGCCAGCAATGGCCAGCCCGCAGCGTCAAGCTGATCGTGCCTTATCCGGCCGGCGGCAATGTCGACAGCGCCGCGCGCATCGTCGCCGACAAGCTTCAGGAAAAGCTCGGCCAACCCTTCATCATCGAGAACAAGGCCGGCGCCGGCGGCATGATCGCGGGCGAGGCGTTCGCGAAGTCGGCGCCCGACGGCTACACGCTGTTCGTCGGCGCCAACGGCCCAGTGCTGTTCGCGACCGAGATCAACAAGCGTGAGGCCTATAACTGGAAAAAGGACTTCATGCCGATCTCGACCATCTCGATGACGCCGCTGGTGCTCGAGGTGCATCCGTCGGTGCAGGCGACGACGCTGAAGGAATTCCTCGATCTCGCCAAGCGCGAGCCCGGCAAGCTGACGATGGCCTCGCCCGGCCCCGGCACCACCAACCATCTGCTCAGCGAGCTGATGCAGTCGAACCTCGAGCTGCAATGGGTCACCGCGCATTACCGCGGCAATGCGCCGGCGATCAACGATCTGCTCGGCGGCCAGGTGCAGTTCGCATTCGACCAGCTCACGGTCAGCCTTCAGCACATCAAGGCCGGCCTGTTCCGCGCGCTCGCCGTGACCAGCCCGCACCGGCTGAAGTCGCTGCCCGACGTGCCGACCTTCGCCGAGCTCGGCTACAAGGACTTTGATGGCCAGACCTTCACCGGCCTGTTCGCGCCCGCGGGCACGCCGGCGCCCGTCATCGAGAAGCTGCACGAGACGCTGGTTGCGATCCTGAAGGATCCTGCCGTGGTTGACAAATTCGAAAAGCTCGGCGGCGAAGCCACGCCGATGACGCCGGACGAGTTCAAGGCTTATCTCGAGCGCGAGGACGCCAAGTGGATTCCGGTGGTGCGCAAGGCCAACATCAGGGCGGATTGATCGATGCGGATCGATCCGACCGAGCTCGGCGCCGAGCGCATCTACCGCCTGATGACCGGCATCGTGGTGCCGCGTCCGATCGCCTGGGTCACCAGCCTGTCGAGCAAGGGCGTGCTCAATCTCGCCCCGTTCAGCGCCTTCACCTTCGTCTCGCAGAAGCCGCCGATGCTCGCCATCAGCGTCGGCCGCAAGGGCGCCGACTACAAGGACACCGCGCACAACATCCTCGATACCGAGGAATACGTCATCCACATCGCCGATACGCCGCTGATGTCGGCGGTGCACGACTCATCGGTCGAGCATCCGCCTGAAATCAGCGAGGTCGAGCATCTCGGCCTGGAGACGCTGCCCTGCGAGCGTATCAAGGTGCCGCGGCTCGCCGCCGCGCCGGCGGCGATGGAATGCCGCTTCCGGCAGTGTCTCGAGTTCGGCGAGGCCAAGAGCCGGCTGATCGTCGGCGAGGTCGTGATGTTCCATTTGCGCGACGGCCTCGTGAACGACGGCAAGGTCGAGACCAAGGCGCTCGACCCGATCGCGCGCATCGGCGGTCCCCGTTACGCCCGCCTCGGCGAGATCGTGACGCTGAACACCGTATTTCAGACGCCCAAATCGAAAGACTGAGCGCGCCGCCCGCCGCGCTGCCCGACACAAATTGGAGAACGACCATGCGACTCCTGAGCTATCTCGTGGACGGAGAGCCACGCTACGGCGCGGCCGTCGCTGACGGTGTGATCGATCTGACCAGGCGGATCGGCC
Source organism: Bradyrhizobium sp. 23AC (assembly GCF_054863025.1). Lineage (NCBI taxonomy): Bacteria > Pseudomonadati > Pseudomonadota > Alphaproteobacteria > Hyphomicrobiales > Nitrobacteraceae > Bradyrhizobium > Bradyrhizobium sp. 23AC. Next base: position 230,972 of record NZ_JAVAYN010000001.1, on the reverse strand, counting down.
GCGACTTCTCCGACGTCAAGGCGCTGATCGCGGCCAACGCGCTGTCTGACGCGCAGGAAGCCATCGCGGGCGCGAAGCCGGACTATGCGCTCGACGATCTCGTCCTGCTGCCGCCGGTGCTGGCGCCGGAAAAGCTCTGGTGCATCGGTGTCAACTACGCCGAGCGCAATGCGGAATATAAAGACAATTCGGACCTGCCCAAATATCCCAGCCTGTTCGTGCGCAGCATGTCCTCAATGACCGGCTCCGGCCAGCTGCTAGAGAAGCCCAAGGTTTCCGATCAGCTCGACTATGAAGGCGAGCTCGTCATCGTGATCGGACAGGGCGGCCGCCATATCCCGCGCGAAAAAGCATGGTCGCACATCTTCGGGATGACGCTGTGCAACGAGGGCACGATTCGCGACTGGCTGCGTCACGGCAAGTTCAACGTCACGCAAGGCAAGAATTTCGATCGCTCCGGCAGCATCGGCCCGTGGATTGTCACGTCGGACGAGCTCGACCCGCGTGGCCCGCACGACATCGTCACGCGCGTCAATGGCGAGGTGCGGCAGCAGGACACGACCGAGCGGCTGATGTTCCCGTTCGATTATCTGATCTCCTACCTCTCGACCTTCGCGACGCTGAAGCCCGGCGATATGATCGTGACCGGCACGCCGACGGGGGCGGGCGTTCGCTTCGATCCGCCGCGCTGGCTGAAGGTTGGCGACGTCGTCGAGATCGAGTCGAGCCGCATCGGCGTGCTGCGCAACACCGTTGTGGCGGAGCAGTAAACCATGCTCGATGCCGCCACGATCGAACGGCTTGCCGCGCGCCTGGATGAAGCCGAGCGTACCAAGACGCTGATCCCGATGTTCACGAAGGAATATCCTGATTTCAGCATCGAGGATGCCTACGCCGTTCAGCGCGCCTGGACCAAGCTGCAGCTCGGCCGCGGCCGTGTCATCAAGGGCCACAAGATCGGCCTGACCTCGAAAGCGATGCAGAACGCCGTCGGCATCAACGAGCCCGATTACGGCGTGCTGTTCGCCGACATGTTCTATGCCGACGCCACGCCTGTTCCGTTCGACCGTTTCCACGCGCCGCGGATCGAGGTCGAGCTCGCCTTCGTGCTGAAGGCGCCGCTGCGCGGACCCGACTGCACCATCTTCGACGTGCTCAACGCCACCGATTACGTCACGCCGGCGCTGGAGATTCTTGAAACACGGATGCATCGCGTCGATCCCGAGACCGGGAAGACGCGAAAAGTCATGGACACGATCTCGGACAACGCGGCGAATGCGGCGCTGGTGCTCGGCGGCCGGCCGTTCCGCCCGCTCGATGCGGATCTGCGCTGGATCGGCGCGCTCTTGTTCCGCAACGGCGAGGTCGAGGAAACCGGGCTCGCGGCCGGTGTGCTCAATCACCCCGCCAACGGCATCGCCTGGCTCGCCAACCGCCTCGCGCCGCATGACGAGCATCTCGCCGCCGGCGAAATCGTGCTGGCGGGATCGTTCACACGCCCCGTCGACATCCGCCGCGGCGACACGTTCCATGCCGATTATGGCGCCTTCGGCTCGGTGTCGTGCCAGTTCGTCTGAATCAATAACAAAGAGGAAGCGCACCATGAGTGGTCACACGCGGCGCAGGAGCATCCACATCGGGGGCTTCAAGCACGCCAACCCGATTCCGAACGCCTGCCGCATCGGCAATCTCGTGATGTCTGGCGTCATCCTCGGCCGCGATAACGCCGGCGTCATGCCGGAGAGTCTCGACGCCCAATGCGCCAACATGTTCGCGCACATGAAGGCGACGGTGGAGGCCGCCGGCGGCACCACGGACGATATCATCAAGATGACGGTATGGCTGAAGGACCGCACGCAGCGCGGCCCGGTCAATGTCGAGTGGCTCAAGATGTTTCCGGACGAGCATTCGCGCCCGGCGCGCCACGCGCTGCCGATGGACAATATGGACGGCGGCGCGCTGGTGCAGTGCGACTTCACCGCTGTGATCGACTGAAGGAGTTCTAGCGCATGCCGACCTATCTGCCGTTCGATCCCAATCCGCGCCGCCCGGTCAAGGCACCGCCGCCGAAGACCGTCGACAGCCAGTTCCACGTGCTCGGGCCCATCGACAAATATCCGGAGCGCCCCGGCGCGGCCTATCGGATGCCGACCGCAACATGGGAAGCGGCGCTGCGCGTCCACAAGACGCTCGGCATCGAGCGCGGCATCATCGTGCAGACCACGACCTACGGCGCCGACCACGCCGTCGTGCTCGACGGCCTCGCCGCGATGGGCCCGAACTATCGCGGGTGCGCCAACGCGCTGGTGTTCGCGGAGGCGAACGACGCCTATCTCGCCAAGCTGCATGACGCCGGTGTGCGCGGTGCGCGCTTCAGCTTCCGCCAGGAGCTCGGTGCGGTGCTGTCGGATGCGGATTTCGCCCGCGCCATCGCCCGCATCCGCGAGCTCGGCTGGTACGTCAAGATCCAGCCCGAGAAGGACGGCATCATGTCGAGCGTCGCCAAATACGAGAATCTCGACGTTCCCGTGCTGATCGATCACATGGCGCGCCCCGATCCGGAAGCCGGCAAGAACGATCCGAATTTGCGCAAGATGCTGGAGCTGCTGGCCAAGGGCAATTTCTGGGTGATGCTGTCGCTCGGCGAGAAGACCTCGAAAGCCGGCGCTCCTTACGACGACGTGATCCCGATCGCGCGCGCCTATATCGAGGCCGCCGTCGACCGCTGCGTCTGGGCCAGCGACTGGCCGCACCCGGTCTCGGTGAAGCAGCCGCCCAACGACGCCGATCTGCTCGAGCTGATGTACCGCTACGCGCCCGACCAGGCGGAGCTGGAGAAGATTCTCGTCCACAATCCGGCAAAGCTGTTCGGCTTTCCGGACTAGTCGGAGCATTCACGGTCGGGGGGCCGCATGTTGATCGTCTCGGCACGAAGGTTGCCTCGTCCGGTCTGGCGGGCGGCGCTCGCTTGCATCGCAAGTGTTGCCTCCACCGCAATCGCAGCAGCAAGCGACACCATCCCGCCCGTGACCGCGTGCGATCGGCTCCACCAGGAGGCCGGTCCGGCGATGCGCGTGAGTGAGGCGCAGTCACGTCCGGCGGCCGGCGGGCTTGCCGCGCATTGCGAGGTGATCGCGTATCTGGACGAGCGAACCGGCGCCGACGGCCAGAAGTTCGCCATCGGCCTGCATCTCCGATTGCCGGAGGCGTGGAACGGCCGCTTCGTGTTCCAGGGGCAGGGCGGCACTGACGGCGTTCTCGGCACCGGCGATGCGCAGCCCGGCGGCGGCCAGCCGAGCGCGCTCAGTCAGGGTTTCGCGACGGTTACAACGGATGCCGGCCACAGCAACGCGCCGGGCCCTCTCGGCGGCGCCAGCTTCGGCCTCGATCCACAAGCGCGCATCGATTTCGGCTACCGCGCCGACGATGTCGTGACACGGCAGGCGAGGCACTTCATCGAGACCTATTACGGCCGCTTGCCAAAATACTCCTATTTCCTCGGCTGCTCCAACGGCGGGCGGCACGGCATGGTGATCACGCAGCGCTTCCCGGAGCATTTCGACGGCGTGGCGGCTGGTGCACCGGCGTTTCGAATGCCCGAGAAGGGGCTTTCGGGCGCCGCCGTGACGCAAGCCTTTGCGGCGATCGCACCGAAGGCGCCGGACGGCCGCCCCATCCTGGCGCAGGCCTTGTCCCAGGCCGATATGGATTTGCTCTCCAAGGCGATCGTTCAGTCCTGTGATACAGCCGACGGGCTTGCCGACGGCATCATCGACAATGTGCCGGCCTGTCGTTTTTCGCCGCGTACGCTGCAATGTTCCGCCGAGAAGACCGCGAGCTGTCTCTCCGCCGCGCAGGTCGGCGCGCTCGAAAGCTATTTCCGGGGACCGACCACGGCACAGGGCCGCCGGATCTATGCGTCCTATCCCTATGATTCCGGCATTGCCACGGAGGGATGGCGGCGCTGGATTCTCGGCACGGCACCCGACAGCCGCGTCAACGCGTTCAACGTGTCCTTTGGCGCGACGCTGGCCTATCTCTACATGACGCCGCCCCACGCGCCGTTGGCGAACGAAGCTGAGGCCGTCTACGACTTCTATCGCTCCGTCGATGTGACGGAAGCCCACGCGAAAATCTTCGGCACGAGCGCGGCGATGCCGGAAAGTTCCGTGCAGACGATCTCGGCGAACTCAGTCGATCTCTCCGGCTTCCGTGCGCGGCGCGGCAAGCTGCTGCTCTATCACGGCGTCAGCGATCCCACGTTCTCGGCGCTGGATACGGTCGATTGGTACAAGCGGCTCGCGAGTGCTGTGGGCGGAGAAAAAGAGACGGCCGACTTCGCCCGTCTCTTCCTGGTGCCCGGCATGAACCACTGCTCGGGAGGGCCCGCCACCGACAGCTTCGACGTGCTGACCCCGCTGGTGAACTGGGTCGAGCAGGGCCGCGCGCCTGAGGGCATCGAAGCTCGTGCGGGCGCGAAGACGCCCTGGCCGGACCGCAGCCGGCCGCTGTGCCCCTATCCGCGCCAGGCGCGCTATCTCGGCACTGGCAGCATCGAGCAGGCCGAGAACTTCACCTGCGCCGTCCCTTAAGCCGCCGTGACGCTCGCGCTGCGCATGGCTCACGCCGCCGGCTGCTTCGCCAGCCGATCCCGCACCTGCGCCGCGATCTCAAATGAGCGCAGCCGTGCGGCGTGGTCGTAGATCTGCCCCGTGGTGATCAGCTCGTCCGCGCCGGTATCAGTGATCAACGCCTTCAGCTTCGCTTCGACGACATCAGGGGACCCGACCGCGGAGCAGGACAGCGACTGGCCGACCATGGCCTTCTCCGCCGGCGACCACAGCGCGTCCATGTCGTCCACCGGCGGCGGCAGTGGCCCCGGCGTGCCGCGGCGTAAGTTGATGAATGCCTGCTGCAGCGAGGAGAACATCCGCTGCGCCTCCACGTCGCTATCGGCCGCGAACACATTGACGCCGATCATCGCGTAGGGCTTGTCGAGCTGCGCCGACGGCTCGAAGCGCGCGCGATATTCGCGCAGCGCCGGCATCATCATCTGCGGCGCGAAATGCGAGGCGAACGCGAACGGCAGCCCCAGCATCGCGGCAAGCTGTGCGCCAAAGGTGCTCGATCCCAAAATCCAGAGCGGCACCTTCGTCCCCATGCCGGGCACGGCGCGGATCGCCTGGTTCGGTTGCACATCGCCAAGCAGCGCCTGCAGCTCCAGCACGTCATGCGGAAAATTCTCGGACGTGGTGGCAAGGTCGCGCCGCAGCGCCCGCGCGGTGAACTGGTCGGTGCCCGGCGCGCGGCCGAGCCCAAGATCGATCCGCCCGGGGTAGAGCGTTTCCAGCGTGCCGAACTGCTCGGCAATGACCAGCGGCGAATGGTTCGGCAGCATGACCCCGCCGGAGCCGACGCGGATCGTCCTGGTGCCACCCGCGATATGCCCGATCACCACCGACGTCGCCGCGCTCGCGATGCCCGTCATGTTGTGATGCTCGGCAAGCCAGAACCGCTTGAAGCCCCAGCCTTCCGCATGCCGGGCGAGATCGAGCGAATTGCGGAACGCCTGCGCGGCGTCGCCGCCTTGGCAAATCGGCGCGAGGTCGAGCACGGAGAAGGGGATCATGGTGACGGTCCGGGTGGAGGGCGATATGCGCCGGGCCTTCATATGTAGTGCCATCCAACGCGAATGTTAGCATGGCGCGGTCGCATGACCGTCGGCGCAACGATGCCATTCGAAATTGCCGTGCCGGCCGCTCCAGGAGGCGGCCATCACGTTCTTCCGCGCGTATCCTTCAAGAGGTCCGGTTTGACGCGACCGCCGGCGCCGAAAGCGTTGAGAACCTCGCTGCAGAACGCATCGATCTCGGTGGCATCGGCGCGCACTGCATATTCGGCATCTCCTTTTTCCCCGGCGATGTCTTTCGCAATCCCTTCCGGCGTCGCATGTTGCGAGTTTGGTCCTTTGCGCAAGAACTCGGTCCAGGATGATCGTCCTGTCGCGATGATCGCTTCCGCGGCCTGTGCGTTCGCCTCGATGCCCGGGCATTTGCCGGGGACGGCAAGTGCATAATACGCTGCGAAAACGGAGTTCAACGACTTGTCTGCACCGGGCTCCTGGTCCGGTCGCAGCCCGACTCCGGCGATCGCGTCGGCCTTCGTGCATCGGGCCAATGTCTCCGGCGGATCGCGCCGGGACAGGGACGTAATTTCAATGCCCTTGTCGAGCAACTTCACCCTGACGCGCCACCCCGACGGATTGCCGGGGCTTTTGAGATTGAGGATGTATCCGTTCTTCAGTTTCCGGTGCGACACGATGTCGGCGCCGCACATGGAGCCGCCGCAAAACTCGTAACTGGTCGCGCTGATCGAAGTGATGTCGTCGGGCTTGCGGTGGTAGGACTGGCACTGAGCCGGACTGTTGCCGTATTTGCCGATGAGATCGCGGGGGCCATTGGGATAGGCTTTTCCCTCTCCGGCCTCCGCCGCTATTTGTCCGGCGAAGACCGACAGCGCGGCGATCGCAAGCAGTTGCTTCATGGTCATATCCCCCAATCTTCGTACACGCTCCGGTGTCGTGTCCGGATGATGCCACCGTCTCCACGGAAAGCTACGGCAAAGCCGGCTGCCCATGAAGACGGATGCGCGGCATCGGAGCCTCGCGCGCGCCGTTCACAACACTGTTATTGCGACCCGTTGCGCCCTTCGCCGCAACTGGGCGTTTCAGGCCTGTTGTTGTATGTTTTGCGCAGCCATTGCCCGGTAGGCGCGTGTCCCGGACGCGGTGCAGCGTGAAACGCTGCTCCGCAGAGCCGGGACCCATCAGGCTAGGCCCCGGCTCTGCGGCGCATCACTGCGTGCTGCACCGCGTCCGGGGCACGAGAAATCATCGTACGGCGCGCGATCGCGCAGACCGCCCGGAGGAACTGACATGACCATTGTCGTACTCAACCGCCGCAATCTCCTCGTCGCCGGTGGCGCCGTTCTGGCAACCGGCGTGTCCGGCCTCCTGCTGCCGGCCCGTGCGGCTGGCCTCGCGCCGACCGAAACGATGTCGGGCGGCGCCAACAACTACCGCAAGGGTGCGGCGATCGTGGAGCGCATCGGCAAGGGCGGTTTCTGGATGAGCGGCACGGTGCGCCGCGCCGGCGACGGCGCGCCACTCGCCGGGCAGCGTATCCAGATCTGGGCCCACACGACCGAAGGCCAGGAGCACGAGCCGCAGAGCCACGGCGCCACGCTCACCGACAAGGACGGCAAGTTCCGGCTCGAGATGCCGCAGATCATTCCGATCTTCGGCCAGCCGCATGGTCACCTCGCCTATGACAGCGGCGAATTCAAAACCGTCTTTCTGCGGCCGGTGATGCGGAGCGCCAAGGAAACCAGCCTCGAAGCGCACTTCGTCCTGCAGCCGGCCTGATCGGGCCAGCGAATGACGGGGTGGAGATCGGCCCGGGCGATCCTGATCTGGGTTGCCCTCGCCCTGGCCATCGGCGTGCCGATCGCAGCTGCTGCGGGCAGCGAGCAACTCGCATGGCGTGGTCCGGTCTATATCCTCGCCGGATTCGCCGGAATCATTGCGCTCGGTCTCGTGCTGGTTCAGCCGCTGCTGATCGGCGGATATCTGACGCCGCTGTCGGCCTATCGCGGACGGCGTGCCCATCACTGGATCGGCGGCGTGCTGGCCCTCGCGGTCGTGATCCACGTCGCCGGCCTCTGGATCACCAGCCCGCCTGATATGATCGACGCGCTGACCTACGCATCGCCGACGCCATTCTCGCCCTTCGGCGTGACCGCGATGTGGGCGATCTTCGCCGTTGCCCTTCTAGCTCTTATGCGCCGGCGGTTAGAGCTGCGGCCGCGAACCTGGCGCTTGATTCATATGCCGCTGGCGATCGTCATCGTCGTGGGCAGCGTGGTCCATTGCCTGCTGATCGAGGGAACGATGGAGACGATCTCGAAGGCGGTGCTGTGCATGTTGGTCCTTGCGGCAACTGCAAAGGTCATGATTAACCTGCAGGTGTGGCGAAAGCGAAGGACGCTGCGCGGGGAAAGTGTCGCGCGGCAGTAGGCTGGATCGCGTAGGATGGGTGGAGCGACTTGTCCGTCGTAGCTCAAGGAGCGAAGGCGGAAGCGAAACCCATCTCGCTCTGTCTGCGCGGAAGCTTGACGGGCTTCGCGAGTGCTCTCCCCATCCTACGACACTGCGTCCGCGGCCGACAGCCCCGGATTACGCTAACGCTCCATCCAGGCTACGCCGCTCTGCTTGCCGCAGATAGCGGCGGGGCGTATCTTAGCGCAATGGTTGTCACGGCCCCCGATCTGGAAGCGTTCCTGCTTGCGACGCCGTTCTTCGGCGGCCTTCCGGAGCCAGGTCTCGACCTGCTGATGTCGATGCTGGTCGAGCGCCGCTTCGACGCAGGCGCAACCGTCGTGGCGGAGGGCGAGCCGGGCCGCTCGCTGTTCATCGTCAAATCCGGCCGGCTCGCGGTGAGCAAACGGACGAAGGCGGGGAGCGTCATCCCGATTTCCGTGCTGGAGCGCGGCGACTTCTTCGGTGAGATGACGCTGATCGAAATGCAAAACCGCTCAGCAACGGTTGTCGCGGAAAGCCCGACGGTGCTGTACGAGCTGACCGCCCAAAATCTCTACGCCTGCTACAAGGCCGACATCCACGCCTATGTGATCGTCCTGCAGAACATCAACCGCGAACTGTGCCGGCGGCTGCGTCGGGCAGATGAGCGGTTTGCGAGGCGTGCTGCGGGTAACGACAATTGATAGTGCGTAGGATGGGTAGAGCCCTTGCGAAACCCATCATGCTTCGTCACCACCCGAAAGGATTTGATGGGTTTCGCTTCCGTCTTCGCTCCTTGAGCTACGGCGGACAAGTCACTTGACCCATTCTACGGACTTAGGCCGCCCGTTGGCCCGAGTCGTTGAGCCCAGCCCGTAGAAGCGGCTGCGGCGTGCCGTACATGAGCGTTCGCCATAACCATTCGACGGGACCATATCGGTGCCGACCTAACCACCATCCGCTGAAGATGACCTGGGCGACATAGACCACGAGCCCGATCGCGAGCGCTTCGGCGGCGCCGAGATGACCGAAGAGCCCAAGGCCGTAGCCATAGAAGATCCACCCGAAGATGACGGATTGGGCGAGATAGTTCGTGAACGCCATGCGGCCCAGCGGCGCGGCCCAGCCCAGCAACGCTTTCCCCCTGGCCGAGCTGGCGATAGCGATGATGATGGCACCGTAGCCGAGCGCAAGCAGGATCGTGCCTGCGGGAGTGGCCAGTACGTCGAAACTCGTGCCGGCCATCGCGTTCCCTGCTCTCAACAGGATCATGGCTGCAGCGAGACCAATGCAGCCGGCCCCCGCCGTGAGCAGGAGGACGCGATTCGGCTTTTGCAGGACGCCGCTGCGCCACACAAATGCACCCAATAGAAACAGGCCCAGGGTGCGAGGGAAGACATAGATGTGCAGCGGGAGGATCAAAGCGATTTCGCGAAGCCGGAACGCCAGCACCTCACCGAAGGTTCCAGTTGCATAGACGCGGTTCGCCTCTTCCACATTGCTTTGGATCGACGCGAGACTGGGGAACAGCCCGGGTGGCGACCATATCTGCATCGTCAGGTAAAGCCCGAGAAACGCGGCCGCGCCGGCCAGCAAGAGCCAGCGGGGACCAAACAGGAACGGCAGAACGACGAGACCTGCTATCGCATATTCGGTGAGAATGTCGCCATTCCAGATCAGGCACAGGTGAATCAATCCGATTATCAGCAATACGAGCAGACGGCGAAACAGCAGAAGCGCGCGACGCGAGTTCGCCGCAAGATGCTCGAACTGGATTGCGAGTCCCACGCCGAACAGGAGCGAGAACAGCGCAAACGCCTTCATGTCCACGGCCAGCATCAAGACCGTCTCGACAGCTCGATCCAGAGACGATGCAGGCAGTTCAGCCGGCAGGAACTGCTGGAAGATCGAGACGCGGAATTCGGTAACCAGGTTGATCGCCAGAACGCCAAGCAGGGCCACGCCACGAAGTGCATCGATGCTTTCGATGCGGTCGGAAGGGCTTATGGGGCCGGGGAGGCTTTCGTGGATCGGAGCCAAGACCATTGTGCCACGACTATAGATTGTGGCGCGGCTTTGGGCACCCTCATTTCGCCTATGGCCCCCTGCACCGGTGCTCTACGCGCAGAACTCTTCGCGCGTGGGATGGATAGCGCACCTGCGAAACCCATCACGCTGCGTCACCACCCGTAAGGATTTGATGGCGTTTCGTTTCCGCCTTCGCTCCTTGAGCTACGGCGGACAAGTCGACACCCATCCTGCGAGCCGGCGCCCTGATACGGCTACAGCAACGCCAGCGCGTGCAGCGAGTTTCTATGAAAGCCGAAGGCAACGATGCCGGAGAGCAGCAACGCAATCCCAGTCACGATCAGGCAGCACGCAAACACTATCGAAGCCTCTGGTTCGTCATCCACGACAAAGACGATAATAGATAAAATTTTACCGACAATCGAAAGGAAGGATTAACCTTACCAGCGCGGCCAAACCGGCCGGAGCTCGGTATCAGCGCGTAGGATGGGCGGGGCGCAGCGAAACCCATCGTGCCTTAGCCCGAACAAACGGCTGCGCGGGCGGATGAGCGGTTCGCGGCACTGCAGATGAATGGCCGAAAATGGATGGTGCGCAGGGGACAGAGCCGTTGCGAAACCATCATGTCGCCACGGAGATCGGCCTCGACGGATCTTGGCAGTCACGACTTGTCGTGCGCGTACTTCTCCAAGACCAGCCGATTATACTCGTCCCTGACGGCTCTGCGGGAAATATGTCCCTTCCGGTCTTTGGCGATTTTCAGAAGATCAGGGTCGGTCGGTGCCTTCGATTTCCGCCGAAATCTCGCAAAGAGAGGGGTCGTCGGCTCCGACATCCTTACAAACAGGCGGTCGAACCATCCCATTGTGTCCTCCCGGACAGGCCGCGAGCTAAAAGACTATCACCATGAAACGAGGGGTCAACGTACAGTGCGACGGCATCTTTTCAAAAAAAGCGCGCCAGCACACAGTTTGCAGCGGCCGTCCGCGAAAGCGTGACCTGCATCGGGTCAAAACCCGATATTGACCGCAACGCTTCTGACCCGTCGGGCAAAACACCCAAAATCCGTCAATCCCTCCCCGCAAAGATATTCCACTTTACCGAAATTCGGAATTGCGGCATATTCCCGCCATCCCGGCCCGAGGAGAGGGGCGATCGTACGTCGCAACGAACGTGGGCCGGGGTGCGGTGGACGCGGCTGCGTCGGGCACGGGAAGGCGGGACCAGGGCGGGTGAACCTCGTGAGGTCCTTCTCCGTGTGACGAACGAAGCAGTCGCGTACGGCTAAACCATGTGGTCCTGGCTGTCGTTGCTACAGCCAAGCTTTCGCGAAGATGCATCGGCCAACCGGCGTGGTGCATCGCCTTTCGCGAGGTGACGGAGGCCAGCAGGAACTCGGCTCCGGGGAGAGCAGGCATAAGCCGTCAACCCATCGCGCAGGGAAGGCCGGGTGTTTTCCGGCCCACCTGTTTTCCGCCTGCGCATTTGCGTGTGCAAATTCTTCGCGCAGCGGGTCATGGGTGCCAGCCGGCACCCGGTCTTCCCTGCGCCCTCTTCAAGGAAGAGGGGCAAGGACAGCAGCAAAACTCGGACGCTTCGCGCCGCGAGAACGTTGCTTGATGTGTAAACACAGGAATGACGCGCGTTCTCGCGCGAATATAAAAAGGACCGGGCGTTCTCGCCTCGCCCGTGTCGCTCCAGTCAGCGGCGGGCGGCGATCGCCGTCAGCTCCAGCTTGACGCCCGGGCCGAGATCCGCAACGCCAACGGCCGCACGCGCCGGCAGGTGGTCGGCGGTGAAATAGCGCTTCCACACCTGGTTGAACGCCGCCTTGTCGGCGAGATCCGCCACAAAGATCGTCACCTGCAGGACGCGGGAGAGATCGGAGCCGGCTCCTTCGAGCAGGGTCTTCAACTGGCGCAGTACATCGTCGGCCTGGCCCGTCATATCGAGCCCCGCATCTTCAGGGACGATGCCGCCGAGATAGAGCACGCCATTATGCTCGACGATCTCGTGGAGCAGTCCTTCATAGGGCAGGGAACGTGTGATCACGATCGCATCCGTGGGTGTTGCTGGCTCGCTTCGATGGGAAAAATGGTGCTGCCAGACAGGATTGAACTGTCGACCTCTCCATTACCAATGGAGTGCTCTACCACTGAGCTACGGCAGCATGTGCTGGTGAAAGAATCGGGCGCCCGAGGGGCGCTACCAAGCGGGCCGATATCTGCCACAAGCCCCCCTCCTGTGCAAGCTTGCTAGGCCCGTCAAACCGAGAAAATCGGGCCGATATCGAGGGCAAAATGCCCTTTTTGGCGCGAAACCACCGACTTTCCGCCGATTCGGGCTCTGATATCCCCCGCCAACTGGCCAGTTGCCCCAGGCCTCGGATTCGATCCATTTCGCGTTTCGCACGAATGGATCGCGCAGGCCTCTTGAGCTGTCGCCATTCGGTGGCATCCTGCCGCCGATCGCTGATATGGACCCGTGATGGCCGACGAGACCGACAAGAGCACGAACCAGGCGAGGACGTCCCGGGACGACCGCTTGAAATCGGCGCTGCGCGAAAACCTGAAGCGGCGGAAGCTGCAGGCGCGCGAACGCGCCGCAAGCACCGACCCCTCGCAGAACGACGATGGTTCCCTAAATGAGGGGGCCGCCGGGAAAGCCGGCACTTAAGAAATTTGAATGAGTGAGCATGACGATGGGGCAGAACGGACAGCAACCAACCGGTGACGAGGCGCTGATGTCGCGCTTCACCCGCCCCGAGCAGACCTTTCCGGCGCTGACGCCGGCCGAGATCGAGCGGATCAGGCATTTCGGCGAGGTCCGCAGCTACGCGGACGGCGAGTTCCTGTTCGAGACCGGCAAGCCCGGGCCCGGCATGTTCGTGGTGCTGAAGGGCCATGTCGCCATCACCCAGCGCGATGGCCTCGGCCACGTCACCCCTGTCATCGACCAGGGGCCGGGGCAATTTCTGGCCGAGCTCAGCCAGCTCTCCGGACAGCCGGCGCTGGTCGACGGCCGCGCCGAGGGCGATGTCGAGACGCTGCTGTTGCCGCCGGACCGGCTGCGCGCGCTGCTGGTCGCCGAGGCCGATCTCGGCGAGCGCATCATGCGCGCGCTGATCCTGCGCCGGGTCAATCTGATCCAGGGCGGCATCGGCGGTCCGGTGCTGATCGGCCCGTCGAACTCCGCCGGCGTGGTGCGGTTGCAGGGATTTCTCACCCGCAACGGTCAGCCGCATCATCTGCTCGATCCCGATCGTGATCCCGACGCGGGCGAATTGATCGCGCGTTATTCGCCCAAACCCGAAGACTGGCCGCTGGTCGTCGCCGCAAGCGGCGCGGTGCTGCGCAACCCCAGCGAGACCGAGCTTGCCCGCGCCATCGGCATGATCGGCGGCGCCAAGGACGGCCGCATCTACGACGTTGCGATCGTCGGCTGCGGACCGGCCGGGCTCGCCACCGCCGTGTATGCGGCTTCCGAAGGGTTGTCCGTCGCGGTGCTCGACATCCGCGCCTTCGGCGGCCAGGCCGGCGCCAGCGCGCGCATCGAAAATTATCTGGGCTTTCCGACTGGCATCTCGGGCCAGGCGCTGACTGCGCGCGCCTTCACCCAGGCGCAGAAGTTCGGCGCCGACATCATGATCCCGGTGACGGTGAAGTCGCTCGACTGCACGCGCAAGGACGGCGCATTCGCGGTGGCGCTGGACGGCTGCGATCCCCTGCGCTCGCGCGCGGTGGTGGTCGCAAGCGGCGCGCGCTATCGCCGGCCGGAGATCGACAATCTCGACAAGTTTGAAGGACGCGGCGTCTGGTACTGGGCCTCGCCGGTCGAGGCGAAGCTGTGTGCCGGCGAGGAGGTGGCGCTGGTCGGTGCCGGCAATTCGGCAGGCCAGGCCGCCGTATTCCTGTCGGGTCACGCAAAGCGCGTCCTGATGATCATCCGCGGCGGCGGCCTAGGGGCCAGCATGTCGCGCTATCTCATCGAGCGCATCGAAGCGACGCCGAACATCGAATTGATGTTCAACACCGAGATCACCGCGCTCGAGGGCGACGAGGCCGCGCTGCTGCGGCGCATCCGCTGGAAGAGCCGGCTGTCCGATGACGAGGATTCTGCCGACATCCGCAATCTCTTTTTGTTCGTCGGCGCCGATCCCGCCACCGCCTGGCTCGACGGCTGCGGCGTGACGCTCGATCGCGGCGGCTTCGTCGTGACGGGCGCGCAGTCCGAACAGAACCAGGGCAGGCTGGTGGCGCCGCTGGAGACCTCCGTGCCCGGCGTCTATGCCGTCGGCGACGTCCGCTCCGGCTCGGTCAAGCGCGTCGGCGGTGCCATCGGCGAGGGCGCGCAGGTCGTGGCCTCCCTGCACGGCTATCTCGGCGACGCCGCAAAACCGGCGCTTTAGTCAAGGACAAGACAAGCGAATGGCAAGTCGAATGAGGCTTGCCATCGTGCCGCGTCCTGCGGACTATCGCGGCACCCGCGAGGCGTATCGCCCGCGGAACGAACAAGAGATCAATCGGGAGGACTAAATGGCTGAAGTCGTCGTGCTCTACAAGACACCCAAGGATGCTGCCGCCTTCGACAAGTACTACGCCGAGACGCACATTCCGCTCGCCAAGAAACTTCCCGGCCTGAAGAAATACGCCGTCAGCAAGGGCCCGGTCGCATCTCCCGCAGGTCCCTCCGGAATCCATCTCGTCGCCATTCTCACCTTCGACAGCGTGGGCGACATCCAGGCGGCCTTCGGCAGTCCGGAAGGCAAGGCCACCGGCGCCGACGTGCCGAAATTCGCCAGCGGCGGCGCTGACCTCTTGATCTTCGACACCAAGGAAGTCTGAGAGTTCGATTCAACTTTCGTCGAAAACTGCCGTCGTTTGTGACAGCGGTGCAAAAAATTCAGCCATGCGTTTGTCGATTCGCACGACGACGCATGGCTTCGCACATGCATGTGACGACAACGCAGGTGGCAATCCCATGAGGGTCGTAATACTACTCTCCTCAATCTTGACGCCAGACGAGTAGGAGAGATGTCATGGTCCTCGGCTTGAGCTTGCCCGCCCTCACGTTGGTCCATGTCGTCATCAGCCTGATCGCAATCGTCGCCGGCCTCGTCGTGATGTTCGGCCTGCTCGGGTCGAAGTCGATGCCGGGCCTCACGGCGGTCTTCCTGTTGTTCACGATCCTGACCAGCGCCACCGGCTTCCTGTTTCCGTTCGAGAAGCTGCTGCCCTCGCACATCATCGGCATCATCTCGCTGGTGCTGCTCGCCATCGCCTGCTTTGCGCTGTACGGCATGAAGCTCACCGGGGTCTGGCGTCCGGTCTACGTCGTGACTGCGATGATCTCGCTGTATTTCAACGTTTTCGTGCTGGTGATCCAGTCGTTCCTCAAGGTGCCGGCGCTTGCCGCGCTCGCGCCGGCCGTGGCGCCGGCGCCGCCGTCGGGGCCGGTGTTCGCGGCGGTGCAGGGCATCGTGCTGGTGTTCTTCGTCGTGCTCACCATCGGCGCCTGGCGCCGCTTCAAGCCGATGGCGTTTGCCTGATCACACGATTCTCAACATTCCCTGTTGATGCCCGGCATCGCATTCGCGGTCTCGCGCGACTAGCTGCGCATCACCGGCGCGTGCTTGCGCAGGTGCAGCGTCACTGATCCTCACCGAAAGAGAGCAATCCATGCCCACCATCACCACCAAAGACGGCGTCGAGATCTTCTACAAGGATTGGGGAAGTGGCCAGCCGATCGTGTTCAGCCATGGTTGGCCGTTGTCGGCCGACGACTGGGACGCGCAGATGATTTTCTTCGCCAACAACGGTTATCGCGTCATCGCCCATGACCGCCGCGGCCATGGCCGCTCGTCGCAGGTTTCCGACGGCCACGACATGGATCATTATGCCGACGACCTCGCGGCCGTCACCGCGCATCTCGACCTCAAGAACGCTATCCATGTCGGCCATTCCACCGGCGGCGGCGAAGTCGTGCACTACATCGCTCGCCACGGCGAGAGCCGGGTGGCGAAGGCGGCGATCCTGTCCGCCGTGCCGCCACTGATGGTGCAGACCGCAGCCAATCCCGGCGGCCTGCCGAAGAGCGTGTTCGACGATCTCCAGAAGCAGCTCGCGGCCAGCCGCACGCAATTCTATCGTGACCTCCCCGCCGGCCCGTTCTACGGCTACAACCGTCCTGGCGCAAAGCCGTCGGAAGCGGTGATCCAGAACTGGTGGCGCCAGGGCATGATGGGCGGTGCCAAGGCGCATTATGACGGCATCGTCGCATTCTCGCAGACCGACTTCACCGAGGATCTGAAGAAGATCCACGTGCCCGTGCTGGTGATGCACGGCGACGACGACCAGATCGTGCCCTACGCCGATTCCGCGCCGCTGTCGGCCAAGCTTCTGAAGAAGGGCACGCTGAAAACCTACAAGGGTTTCCCGCACGGCATGCCGACCACGCACGCCGAAACCATCAACGCCGACCTGCTGGCGTTCTTCAGGGAGTGAGCGGGATGACTCTTACCCTCTCTCCTTGCGGAGACGGGTGAGGGGTCTCTCTCCGCGTGTGCGGAATCGTAGGGTGGGCAAAGGCGCACTTGCGCCGTGCCCACCACCTGCCATTTGAATACGAAGAAGACGTGGGCACGCTTCCGCCTTCGCTCTGCGAGCTACGGCGGACAAGTCGCTTTGCCCACCCTACGATACTGGAGGGTGAACGCACCATTCACTTCAAGATCGCCCTTATCGCATCGAAGGTGCGCTTGACGAAAGCTTCCGGCCGCTCACGCGCGCCTTCGCCGATCCAGCTCTCGCCGCCGACGCGCATCGCGCCGGTGGCGATCATGGCGACGAGCCGGGCCTGCAGCCGGTCGGATTTGGTTCGCCCGCGTTGGGCAAGGCCCTCGGCCAACGCGCGCTCGAGCTTCTCGTATTTGAGCTGATCGCGCGCCTGCAGCGCGGGATTGTCGCGCTTGAGCCGCGACATTGCCGCGGCTTCCGCCGGATCGAGCCGCTTGACCGCCGCCGCGATCGCATTCTCCGCCGCCGTCAGCATGGATTCGTCCGCGGGCCGCGCGACCACCTCGGCGACCAGCGCGCTGGCGGCATTTTCCTGCCAGGCCGCCACTACGTCCTCTTTCGACGCGAAATAGTGGAAGAAGCTCCGCCGCGACACCTCAGCCGCCGCCGCGATGTCGTCGATGGTCGTGGCCTCGAAGCCGCGCTCCAGGAACAGAGTCATCGCCGCCCGGGTCAGCCGCTCGCGGGTCTGTTGCCGCTTGCGCTGGCGCAGGCCGGGCACGGCCGGGGATTTTCCGCCCCCGGACAATGACTTGACGCGCTTCCGGACCACCTTCGAAGCCTTCAAATTGGTTCGCCTCTTGCAAAATTGCACTAAGTGCACATTTAGACCGGTCGCGGGCCTCGTTCCAGCCCCGAACGGAGACATGGCATGACCGACTGGACCACGGCAGACATCCCCTCTCTCAGCGGCAAGACGGCCGTCGTGACAGGGGCGACGGGTGGCCTCGGTTACGAGACGGCGATGGCGCTGGCAGGCGCCGGTGCCATTGTCATACTCACCGGACGCAACGACGCAAAGGGCCTGCGGGCGATCGAAGGCATCTGCGAGCGTTTTCCCAACGCGCTGATTGCCTATGAGCCTCTCGATCTCGCAAGCCTCGCCTCCGTCGCCGATTTCGCCAGGCGCTTTGCCGCCGGCAACGAGCAGCTAGACCTCCTCGTCAACAATGCCGGCGTGATGGCGCTGCCGAAGCGCCAGCAGACCGAGGATGGTTTCGAGATGCAGCTCGGCACCAATTATTTCGGCCATTACGCACTGACGGCCCATCTGTTGCCGCAGCTTCGCCGCGCGAAGGCGCCTCGTGTCGTCAATCTCTCGAGCCTTGCGCACCGCTCCGGCACGATCAATTTCGACGATCTGCAAAGCAAGCATTCCTATCGTCCGTGGCGCGCCTATTGCCAGTCCAAGCTGGCGATGCTGATGTTTTCGCTCGAATTGCAGCGCCGTAGCGACGCCGCCGGCTGGGGTGTGAGCGGCATTGCCGCGCATCCCGGCTTTGCGCGCACCGACCTCGTTGCGAACGGGCCGGGCGCCGACACGTTCCAGTGGCGGATCGGCCGGCTGCTACAGCCGCTGTTCAGCCAGTCCGCTGCCGAGGGCGCACTGCCAACGCTGCTCGCCGCGACGTCGCCCACGGCAGAGCCTGGCGGCTATTACGGCCCGAACGGATTCTACGAAATGAAGGGGGCGCCCGCGGCGGCGAAGATCATGCCACACGCGAAGGATTTCGCCACCGCTGCCATGCTGTGGGATGTCTCGGTGACGCTGACCGGTGTATCCTTCGACGAGATCGCGGCCGCGGCATGAGCCGCGAGCCCGCCAGGAACATCCCGATGCGAGTGATCATCTTCGGCGCGACCGGCATGGTCGGGCAGGGCGTTTTGCGCGAATGCCTGGTCGACACCGGCATCGCCCGTGTGCTCGTGGTCGGCCGCAGCCCGACCGGGGTGCGCAACGCCAAGCTCACCGAGATCATCCACGACGATTTTCTGGACTATTCGGCGATCGAGGCCCAGCTCACCGGCTTCGATGCCTGCTTCTTCTGCCTTGGCGTCTCCTCGATCGGCATGAGCGAAGATCGCTACCGCCATCTCACCTATGACCTCACGCTTGCGGCTGCGACGACGCTGGCGCGCCTCAATCCGCAGATGGTCTTCACCTACGTCACCGGCGCCGGTACCGATTCCACCGAGCAGGGTTCGCGGATGTGGGCGCGGATCAAGGGCAAGACCGAGAACGATCTCTTGAAGCTGCCGTTCCGGGCCGCCTACATGTTCCGGCCCGGCGCGATTCAGCCCTTGCACGGTGCCCGTTCCAAGACCGCCTGGGTGCAGGCAGTCTATGCCGCAACCGGGCCGCTCTGGTCGGTGTTGCGCCGGCTCTCGCCGCGGCTCGTTACCTCGACCGAGCAGATCGGCCGCGCCATGATCCGCGTGGCCCGGGAGGGGTATCCGCGGAACGTGCTGGAGATGGAGGATATCAATAGCCTCTAGCCTGTCGGCCCGTTAGTTTGAGCGGAAATTTCGGGGCCTGTGCGCGTTGAGCCCTGTCCATTTCGAAGGAGAAGCGTCGGCGATGTCGCCCCAGCTCAAACTGATCGCACTCGACGCCGACGATCTCGCCGTGATCTCGACCCATGTCCAGGATGCCCGTGTCCAGGCTTCCGACATCATCTGGCGACAAAGCGAGAAGCGGCTTGTGGTCGGGATGAGCCGGCTGGACTGGGAGCAGACGCTGGAGGGCGAGGCCGAGCCGCGCCGGCTGGTCGCCGCGCTCCGCTTCGACCGCGTGCTCGCCTGCAAGTCGCGCAACATCGAGCTCGCGGCTCCCGACAAGGTCCTGGACCTCGTCGGCATCGAGTTTCATCCCCGGGACGGGCGCGACGAGGAGCCTGGCGGCAGCGCCCTGCTCTTGTTCGCCGAGGGCGGCGCCATCCGGCTCGACGTCGAATGCCTGGAATGTGAGCTGACCGACCTCGGCGCCGACGCGCTGGGAACGGGGTTGGAGATCGAAGGGGAGGGATGAGGTGACCTGTATACCAGCCGCACCGGCTCAGGCCTGCGCCAGAACGGCGGCTTGCGAGGGTTGACGCCGCTTCCCCGCCGCGCCATTGAGCAGGGGACCTGGGGCGCCAATCCGCCCCAAAGACCAGCCAGAAGCCAAGCCAGACATGCCCGTTCGCCTCGACCGCAGCAGCGCCGATTTTGACCAGCGATTCGCGGCCTTCCTCGCCGCCAAACGCGAGGTCTCGGCCGACGTCGAAGCCGCCGCACGCGCGATCGTCGACGACGTGGCCAAGCGGGGCGATGCCGCGCTGCTCGAGGCCACCGCAAAGTTCGACCGCTTGACGCTGGATGCATCCGGCCTTCGCGTCACCGCGGCCGAAATCGAGGCCGCGAACAAGGCGTGCGATGCCGCGACACTGGATGCGCTCAAGCTCGCGCGGGACCGCATCGAGATCTATCACCGTCGGCAGCTGCCGCAGGACGAGCGCTTCACGGACCCGCTCGGCGTCGAACTCGGCTGGCGCTATACCGCGATCGAATCCGCCGGCCTCTACGTGCCCGGCGGCACCGCCGCCTATCCGTCCTCGGTGCTGATGAACGCGGTGCCCGCGAAGGTCGCCGGCGTCTCGCGCCTGGTGATGGTAGTGCCCTCGCCGGACGGCAAGCTCAATCCGCTGGTGCTGGCGGCGGCCTCGCTCGGCGGCGTCACCGAGATCTACCGTGTCGGTGGCGCACAGGCCGTGGCGGCGCTGGCGCACGGCACTGCGACGATCGCGCCGGTCGCCAAGATCGTCGGCCCCGGCAATGCCTATGTCGCCGCCGCCAAGCGGCTGGTGTTCGGCAAGGTCGGCATCGACATGATCGCCGGCCCCTCCGAGGTGCTGGTGATCGCCGACGACACCGGCAATGCCGACTGGATCGCCGCGGATCTCCTGGCGCAGGCCGAGCATGATGCCAGCGCGCAGTCGATCCTGATCACCGATTCCGCACGCCTTGCCGCCGACGTCGAAAAGGCGGTCGAGGCGCAGTTGAAGACGCTGCCGCGTGCCGCGATTGCCAGCGCGTCCTGGGCCGATTTCGGCGCCATCATCATGGTGAAGAACTTAGGCGATAGCATTCCGCTCGCGGACGCGATCGCCGCGGAGCATCTCGAGATCATGACGGCTGATCCCGATGCGCTCGCTGCGAAGATCCGCAATGCCGGCGCGGTGTTCCTCGGGCCCCATACGCCGGAGGCGATCGGCGACTATGTCGGCGGCTCCAATCATGTGCTGCCGACGGCGCGCTCGGCGCGATTCTCCTCAGGGCTGTCGGTGCACGACTTCATGAAGCGCACCTCGATCCTGAAATGCGGCCCGGATCAGCTGCGCGCGCTCGGTCCTGCCGCGATGACGCTCGGACAAGCGGAGGGGCTGGACGCCCATTCGCGTTCGATTGGATTGCGCCTCAATCTGTCATGACAGTGCTGCCCGAACAGGACGACTCGACCAATCGCATCGTCGGCGTCACGCTCGACGAAGAATCGATCGGCCGTTCCGGGCCTGATATCGAGCATGAGCGCGCGATCGCGATCTACGATCTGATCGAGCAGAACCTGTTCGCGCCCGATGGCGCCGACGGGAAGGGCCCGTTCACGCTGCATATCGGCATCACCGGCAATCGCCTGATGTTCGACATCCGCCGTGAGGACGGCACGCCGGTCGTCGCGCATCTGCTGTCGCTGACGCCGTTCCGTCGGATCGTGAAGGACTATTTCATGATCTGCGACAGCTACTACCAGGCGATCCGCACCGCGACCCCCGACAAGATTGAGGCCATCGACATGGGCCGGCGCGGCATCCATGACGAGGGATCGCGCACGCTGCAGGAGCGGCTGAAAGGCAAGGTGCGGGTCGACTTCGAGACCTCGCGCCGGCTGTTCACGCTCATTACTGTCCTGCACTGGAAGGGCTAGGCGCGATGGCGGGTCCGCCACGCGCACGCGATCCGCAATCGGTGCTGTTCGCCTGCGCGATGAACAGCGTGCGCTCGCCGATGGCCGAGAGCCTGTTGCAACACATGTTTCCGCAAGGCCTCTACGTGAAATCGGCGGGCGCGAGGCGCGGCGAGCTCGATCCATTCGCGGTGTCCGTGATGGCCGAGCTCGGCCAGGACATCTCCGCCCACAAGCCGCAGACCTTCGAGGAGCTGGAGGATTGGGAGGGGCTGAATTTCGACCTCATCATCACGCTCTCGCCCGAGGCGCACCACAAGGCGCTGGAGCTGACGCGGACGCTGGCGGCCGACGTCGAATATTGGCCGACGCAGGATCCAACCACCATCGAGGGCAGCCGCGACCAGAAGCTGGCAGCCTATCGCGACGTCTGCGACCAGCTGCTGATGCGCATCCGCCGGCGGTTTGCCAAGGTCGGCGCGGCGAGCGGGTAGCATTCGGCACCCGTAACACCGGCGTCACAGACTGAGGGCACACGCATCTCGGCATCCCCTCGAATCACCAAAGCTCGGGTTCCCGGGTTGTGAAATCAGCCCCCTTCCGATAGGTTCCGCGCGCAATTCACCCCCTGCTCATCCCCCAAATCACCTGATGCTTGGCCGCCCCAAATTCGTACTTGCCTCCGGTTCGCCGCGGCGCCTGTCGCTGCTCAACCAGGCCGGCATCGAGCCGGACGCGCTCCGGCCGGCCGACGTCGACGAGACGCCGAAGCGGGGCGAGCTGCCGCGCGCCTGTGCCAATCGCCTCGCAAGGGCCAAGGCGGACGCGGCGCTCAAATCGGTACAGCTGGATGACGAGCTGCGCGGCGCCTTCATCCTCTCCGCCGACACGGTGGTGGCGGTCGGCCGCCGCATCCTGCCCAAGGCCAATCTGGTGGACGAGGCCGCGCAGTGCCTGCGGCTGCTGTCGGGTCGCAACCACCGCGTCTACACCGCGATCACCCTGGTGACGCCGCGCGAGGCCTTCCGCCAGCGGCTGGTCGAGACCCGCGTCCGCTTCAAGCGCCTCTCGGAAGACGACATCCAGGCCTATATCGGCTCCGGCGAATGGCGCGGCAAAGCCGGCGGCTACGCCGTGCAGGGCATCGCCGGCTCGTTCGTGGTGAAGATGGTGGGGTCCTACACCAACGTCGTCGGCCTGCCGCTCTACGAGACCACCACGCTGCTCGGCGGCGAGGGCTTTCCGATCCGCTTCGGCTGGCTCAACGCCACCGCGGTGTGAGCCGGCAAGCCGCGGCCCAACAAAATCGCGAAAACAAGCCCATGCACAGTAGAATGGCCTGAGGGGGCGCACGCGCCGCCGGTACGAGGAACCTGTTTGCCGACAGGCTCTTGAACCCCTTCACCCCGTGCAAGCCGCCGACATCATGGACGACCACGTCAAAAAGCCCGCCAGCCCGCTCAAAACCTGCCCGATCTGCGGCAAGCCGCAGTCCGAGGCCACCCGTCCGTTCTGCTCCTCGCGCTGTCGCGACGTCGACCTGAACCGCTGGCTGAAAGGCTCCTACGTCATCCCCGGCCGCGATGACGACGTGGACGATATCGAATAGCTAAACAATATCAATATCTTGGTTGAATGATCGTCGCGCCGCGCGCCAGCCGCGGCAAGCCCGGCGCAGCTTGTGCACAGCCGGGCCGCGCCCGGCGAAGCCACTTGGCGAAGCCGGGTGGACAGGCCGCTTCCGGCCCACTATAAACCGCCCGCTCGATGGGCTTTGGCCCCTCTCTTGGAGCACGCCCAGGTAGCTCAGTTGGTAGAGCATGCGACTGAAAATCGCAGTGTCGGTGGTTCGATTCCGCCCCTGGGCACCAACTCTACGATTTTCTACGCCAAATTACGACTTTGCGCGATTTTGTGCGCTTGACGGTACGCCTGCGGGCTCCGTGAGAGAGGCTTGCGTGGCGGAGCTGTCCTCCCAATGGCCAGAGCGAATTGGAAGAGTGCTCGGCGCTCCGCAAACGCGACTAATCTATTTCCCGGTCAGACCCGGTTGGGATGATCCCGCGCATGGCCCTGACGAGCTTGGTGCCGCTCTGAGCTCGTGGCTGCGCCGATACCATTCGAGGAACGCCTGTCGTGATTGGCGACGATGATCGACAGGAGCTCGCGGCGGGGGCGTCGGTCCGAAATTCACCCATCCTCTGACCCTCGCGGATCACCTCGTTGAGGCCGTCTTAGAATTTTCGACAGGCGAATTATCGGCCACTTCAGCAAGCAGTACGGCAGAAGGCTAGCGGCCGGAGCCGCTGGCGTGAATTTAATTGCGGCGACGGGATGCGAGACAGCAGCTTAACGAAATCTCAGCCTGCTTGGAACCTCTGCCTGTGCTGCGTGTTGCGTGCAAAAGTCTGGCTTCAACATTCGGCAACGGCGAAGGTCCTCCGCGCAGCGGGACCAGCGGATCATTCAATCCTGCTATCGGAACTGAGGCTAAGGCCCAAACGAGCGCCTTTTTTCTTTGAACTATGAGCACGAGAAACGGGGTCAACCGACCAGGACCCGCAAAGGTAGCTTGGCGGTGCATTTTGCGCCTGCCTGTGCTGTCCTCGTTCCGAAAAGACCCGCACCATTCAAAGGAGCGCACCCATGGCTAAGCTGTGTGATATCTGCGGTGTCCGTCCGGCAAGTGTGCGCGCCCGGGTAACGACCGGCGACGGGCAAAGCCAGACACTCGACCTGTGCGAGATCGACTATCGCCGCTTGGCGCGGCAGCAGCGTCCGAGCTCTCGCTTGGAGTCGTTGTTCGGGGGACGCGGGAGCCTGCTCGACGACTTCTTCGGCGATGACTTCTTTGGCGGGACCCCGTTCGGCGATCGAGCGGGGCCGACCGGCCAGTCCATCCCGATCGGATCGAGCCGCGGGCGTCGGACCGGCGATGCAGAGGAGCGCCTGAGCGAACACGCCAAGGAGCTGTTGCAGGTGGCGGCGCGCCGCGCCGTCGACTTCGGACGGCGGGAGGTTGACACTGAACATCTGCTTTTGGCACTCAGCGAGAGCGACGTCGTCCGCACGGTGCTCGGCCAATTCAATATCTCCGTCGACGAACTGCGCCGACAGGTCGAACAGGACGCGCCGCGCGGCGACACCAAGCCAGACGAAAGCGCCGAAATCGGTGTCACGCCGCGCCTGAAGAGCGTTCTCGGTCACGCTTTCAACGCCTCCCACGATCTCGGCCATTCCTATGTCGGCCCCGAGCACTTCCTGATCGGCCTCGCCGAGGAGGAGGAAGGCATTGCCGGCGAAGTGCTGCGCCGCTACGGGCTCACGCCGCAGGCGATCAGGCAGCAAATCGTCAAGGTAGTCGGGCGTGGAGCCGAGACAGGTCAGGTCGAAACGCCCACCAATACGCCGACCCTCGACAAATACTCCCGCGATCTGACGAAGCTCGCGCGCGAAGGAAAGCTCGACCCCGTGATTGGGCGCGCCCACGAGATCGAGACCACAATCGAGGTGCTCGCGCGGCGCAAGAAGAACAACCCCGTGCTGATCGGCGAGCCCGGCGTCGGGAAAACGGCAATCGTCGAGGGGCTGGCACAGCGCATCGTTGCGGGAGAAGTGCCGGAGACGCTGCGAGACAAGCGTCTTGTGGAACTGAGCATCAATTCCCTGGTGGCGGGCTCGAAATACCGCGGCGAATTCGAGGAACGCGTTCAGCAGGTGCTCATGGAGGTGACGGAGCGCCAGGACCAGCAGATCCTGTTCATCGACGAGATTCACACCATAGTCGGGGCCGGCCAGGGTGGCGGCGAAGGCGGGCTCGATGTCGCCAATGTGTTCAAGCCGGCGCTTGCGCGGGGCGAGCTCAATCTCATTGGCGCCACCACGTTGAACGAATATCAGAAGCATGTTGAGAAGGATGCCGCACTGGAACGCCGGTTCCAGCCCATCTTTGTCCCGGAACCAAGTGTTGCGCAGACCATCATGATCCTGCGCGGCCTGCGCGACACGCTGGAGGCGCATC
The DNA here is from genome assembly GCF_054863025.1 of Bradyrhizobium sp. 23AC. Lineage (NCBI taxonomy): Bacteria > Pseudomonadati > Pseudomonadota > Alphaproteobacteria > Hyphomicrobiales > Nitrobacteraceae > Bradyrhizobium > Bradyrhizobium sp. 23AC. Next base: position 205,329 of record NZ_JAVAYN010000001.1, on the reverse strand, counting down.
ACAAGGTGACTATCACGGACGAAGCGATCATCGCGGCCGCGGAACTCTCGGATCGCTACGTCACCGGCCGTTTCTTGCCCGACAAGGCGATCGATCTGATCGACCAGTCCGCCGCACGGGTGAAGATCTCCGCGACCGCGCGGCCGGTCGACGTACAGGAACTGGAGGCGGAAACGCGGCAGCTCAAGCGTGAGCAGGACTACGCCACCTCGCGCAAGCAGTTCGACCGCGCCGCCGAGATTCAGAGACAGCACGAGGCCAAGAGCAATGAATTGCAGCAGGCGAACGAGCGTTGGCGCCGCAGCCGGGGCTCCGGAACCGCCGAGGTGCGCAGCGAGCATATCGCGCAGGTGGTCTCCAAGCTCACCGGCATTCCCGTCAGCGAGCTGACAACCGAGGAACGCGAGCGGCTGGTCAAGCTCGAGGAGCGGCTGCACCAGCGTGTGATCGGACAGGATGAGGCGGTCAAAGCCGTGAGCGACGCCGTGCGGCTCGCCCGCGCAGGCTTGCGCGAGGGTCGCCGGCCGATCGCCACCTTCCTGTTCCTGGGTCCGACGGGTGTCGGCAAGACCGAACTCGCCAAGGCACTGGCGGAGGCGGTGTATGGCGACGAGGATGCCATCGTGCGGCTCGACATGTCGGAATACATGGAGCGGCACACCGTCGCCCGGCTGATTGGCGCTCCGCCGGGCTATGTGGGCTATGAGGAAGGCGGGCAGCTCACCGAACGCGTGCGCCGGCGGCCCTACAGCGTGGTGCTTCTCGACGAAATCGAGAAGGCCCATCCGGATGTCTACAATGCTCTCTTGCAGGTATTCGATGATGGCCGGCTGACCGATGGCAAAGGCCGCGTCGTCGACTTCACCAATACGATCATCATCGCGACGAGCAATCTCGGTGCCGAGATCATCCAGCGGCAGCTGCGCATGGGAGAGAGGGACGCGGACGACCAGGCGAAGCTGCGGCGCGAGCTGATGGATATCTTGCGCGGGCATTTCCGGCCGGAGTTCCTCAACCGCATCGACGAGATCATTGTCTTCCATGCGCTCGATCGCGAACAGATCCGCAGCATCGTCGATCTGCAGCTTGAGCGCGTGAAGCGGACCGCGCACGGGCAGGGCGTCACGCTTGAGATCGATGACTCGCTGATCGAGCACGTTGCCGCCGCGGGCTTCCGACCGGAGTATGGCGCCCGCGAATTGCGTCGGCTAATCCGCTCCGAACTGGAAACCGAGCTGGCCCGTGCGCTGCTCGCCAACGATGTGCACGAGGGTGACATGGTCCTGGCACGGTGGGACGGCATTCGGCAGGCGGTTGTGCTGGAGCGACGTGCGACGTCGGAGCGGGGCAAGGCGGCCGCTTGAGCGACAGCGTGCCCAGAGCTTGGAAGGGAACGACCTATGGACGTTCAGTTGGGATCTCGGAGACGAGCCGATCTCGAACGCACCGACCAACCCGCTCGCGAGGATGACGAGACCAGGCGAGGGGACGATCGGCGGACGGAACAGAAAGAGATCCCGACGCTCGATTCGGTCGAAGAGGCGAGCATCGAATCCCTTCCGGCGAGCGATCCTCCGGCCTGGACCGGCGTGATCGTTCGCTGAAGGGTGGAGTCAGCCCGCTCTTGCCCGGCAGCGCAAGCCACGTGCCGATCCCCGCTCGGCGAGTACCCGCAGTCTCGCTTCAAGGTTTAAGCAAGAGCCGATCGCGGAGATCGACGACCGGACACCGATTCTGGCTGATCTCGGACGCAAAGCGACCGCGCAAGTGAAGCAAGCGCACGGGTTTCGAAGATGGCCAAGGACCCTGGCTTCCCGTCGATAGGAAGATGCCAAGGGAGATGCTCAAGTTGAGGGGCCGGCGCCGAGTCGTCAGTCGTCGTCTTGGAGCATGAAGGGGAGAGGAGGCGCCTAATGTCGCTGAGAGAGGTGTTCGCTGCCGCGCGTGCGGAATGGACATTGATGACATTCTATCAGAGATTCGAGCACCTCGTGATCCTCGTGCTGACGGGGCTGATCGCTATTGTCGTCGTGTTTGCGGTGTGGAATTTGACGCTGAAGATTCTGATCAGCATCCTGTTGACGAGTTCGTTCGATCCGACCGACTATTCGATTTTCCAGGCGATATTCGGAACGATCCTCACGGTCATCATTGCCCTGGAATTCAAGCGATCGCTATTGGTCGTGGCGGAACGACGCGAAGGTGTTGTGCAAGTCCGCACCGTCATTCTCATTGCTCTTTTGGCCATCGTCCGAAAGATGATTATTATCGATCTCGCGAGCACTGATGCGACGCACCTCTTTGCGCTTGCTGTATCGATTCTGGCACTCGGTGGCGTCTATTGGCTTGTCCGAGATCAGGACAGACGCGAAGATATTTATCAGCGAGAACGCAATCGCCCTTTGCCTCCACGCGCGCAAGGCTAATGGAGGAGTAGCTGGGCGAGGGGAAGCTACGAGCTTGGTCGTATCGGGCAGCCATCTGCAACGACGAACCCCAGCCTCTCCGGCCCGGCGACTGCCATTTGCGTCGCCGACGCGGACTAGGCTCACACTGCTCGCAAGGTCTCCTTCGGCGTTTCGCGGATCAGCGCGTCGAGATCGCTCTGCTCAAGCGTCTCCTTCTCGAGTAGCTTCTTCGCGGCCCGATCGAGGATCGCACGCCGCGCGTTCAGGATGCCCTGGGTACGCTGGAACACGCGCTCGACGATCGCGCGTACCTCGTGATCGACGGCTGCCGCGGTCTCTTCCGCATAGTCGCGCTCGCGCACGGGATAGGCCCGGTCGGCGCTGGCCAGCAAGCTGCCGGGCTCGTGATCATAGGCGACGCTGCCGAGCTTTTCCGACATGCCGTAGCGCGTTACCATGCTGCGCGCGATGTCAGTGACGCGGCGGAGGTCGGCTGCGGCACCGGTCGAGAGATGGCCGAATACGATCAATTCGGCCGCGCGGCCGCCAAGCAGCACCGCCATCTTGTTCTCCAGCTCCTCTTTGGTCATCAGGAAACGGTCCTCGATCGGGCGCTGGATGGTGTAGCCGAGCGCGCCGACGCCGCGCGGAATGATCGACACCTTGTGCACGGGATCGACGCCCGGCAGTGACAGCGCCACCAGCGCATGCCCCATCTCGTGATGGGCCACGATCTCACGCTCCCTGGCATTGAGCAGGCGGTTGCGCTTTTCCAGTCCCGCGACGATGCGTTCCACCGCGTTGCTGAAATCGGTCATTGCGACCGCCTCGGCGCCGCGTCGGGTCGCCAGCAGCGCCGCTTCGTTGACGAGGTTGGCAAGGTCGGCTCCGGTAAACCCGGGCGTCAGAGATGCGACCGCTTCGGCATCGACGTCCGGGGCCAGCTGCACCTTCTTCATGTGCACCTTGAGGATTTCGATGCGCCCCTTCTTGTCGGGTCGGTCGACCAGCACCTGACGGTCGAAGCGGCCGGCGCGCAACAGCGCGGGATCCAGGATTTCCGGCCGGTTCGTGGCCGCGAGAATGACGAGGCCGGAACGCGAGTCGAAGCCATCGAGTTCGACCAGCAGCTGATTGAGTGTCTGCTCCTTCTCGTCGTGTCCGCCGGCGAACGGGCCGATGCCGCGTGCCCGGCCGAGCGCGTCGAGTTCGTCGATGAAGATGATGGCGGGGGCTTTTTCGCGTGCCTGCTGGAACAGGTCGCGCACCCTTGCCGCGCCGACGCCCACGAACATCTCGACGAATTCCGATCCGGAGATCGAGAAGAACGGAACCTTGGCTTGGCCGGCGACGGCCTTGGCCAGCAGCGTCTTGCCGGTTCCCGGCGGTCCCACCAGCAGAACGCCCTTCGGCATGCGTCCGCCAAGCCGGCCATATTCCTTTGGATTCCTGAGGAAGTCGACGATTTCGCACAGTTCGTCCTTCGCCTCATCGACGCCGGCGACGTCGGCGAAGGTCACGCCCGTATCCGACTCGACATAGATCTTGGCCTTGCTCTTGCCGATCGCCATCAACCCGCCGCCAAGCCCCTGGCCCTCGGCAACGCGCTTGCCGATGTACCACCACAGCCCGAAGAACAGGAGCACCGGCATCACCCAGGACAGCAAATCGCGCAGGAACGTGCTCTCGATCTGGCCGGTGAATCGGACGCCGTACTTTTCGAGCTCACCGGCGAATTCCGGGTCGACCCGCGTGGTGACGAATTGCTTCTGACCGCCCGGCAGCGGCTCCTTCAGCGTGCCTTGCAGGAAGCGGTCGGAGACGCCGACGCTTTCGATCTTGCTCTCGCGCAGCAGTTGCTTGAACTGGCTGTAGGGAATCGGCGCCACCTGGCTTGCCGTGGCGACGAAGTACTGGATCAGCAGAATGCCGAGCAGGGCGGCGATCGTGTAGCCGATGTTGAAGCGGGTTTTGCTGGTCATCTCAAATCACTCCGGCCAAACATTCACGCCGCCTCTTGCGATCGAGTCGGCGTGGCTGTTGCATCGCGATGCGCCGCTGTGTCGATGGGGCGCTTGGCAGGATCGTGTGGGATCGCCCGAAGTTCTGGATCCCGCCCGGGTGATCCCAGCATGGTATAAGACAGGCCCTGCCGGTTGGCGTAGGCGATCGCCGATTTCGCCGACGGAAACGAGAGTTCGACCTGCGCCAGGGGATCGTCATCCTCGGTCCAGCCCATCAGGGGTTCGATCCGCAGCGGCGAGCGGCGCTCGAATCGCAGCTTCCACTCCTGCCGGCGCAAAGGGGCCGAGGTCATCGGCGAACGAGCCGGTCGGTAGATCAGCGCGTGCGCGTCGCGGGGAAAAATCGATCGGGTGACGGGCCGGGCCGCGTCATGCGACAGCGAGGTTGAGTTCAAAAAGGCTGAATGAAGCACGTTCATCGGAGCCTCCATCGGGTAAAAGGCGGCGGGCGGGAGCAGCGGGCTGCTCCCGCCCAACCAGCCTTAGTTGCTCTTGATCGCAATCTTCTTCACTTTTTCCTTTGCTGTCGGCGACTTCGGAAGCTTGACCGTCAGAACGCCGTTGTGGAACGACGCGTCAACCTTGTCAGTCTCGATTTCGTCGACAGGGATGCGCCGCTCGAAACGCCCGTAATAGCGTTCGCTGAAGCGACGCTCCTTGTCTTCGGTCTCGCTCTTCTTCTCGCCGCTGATGGTCAGCATGCCGTTGGCGAGTTCGACCGCGACGTCCTTCTGCTCGAGACCGGGAAGCTCGGCCGTCACCTTGACTTCCTTGTCGGTCTCGCTCACCTCGACATTCGGCCAGCCCATTGCGTGAGCCGATCCGAACGGGGCGACATCGAAGGACCGAAATGCGTCATCGAAGAGCCGGTTCATTTCGCGGTGCAGTGACAGGAAAGGGTTGCCCTCACCGCGGTAGGAGCCCAACTCACGAGAGCCGTTGTTCCACGGCATGAGATCGCGAAGTGCCATGTCATACTCCTTTCATTTTTTCTCGACTGTTCCATTCCCAAGGCACGCCAAGCCGCGCGCGGCATCGGCCGACGGCCTGCGCTGCCGCAGCTTGACGAGCCAGTCGTCAGGCCGCGCTCTTCTCGATCTTCCGGTTGTCGTTGCCGGCAACGTCGATCGCGATGCGACGCGGTTTCATCGCTTCCGGCAGCTCCCGCACCAGGACGATCCTGAGCATGCCGTTCTCGAAATGCGCATCCTTCACCTGGACGAATTCGGCCAGGTTGAACACGCGGCGGAACGGCCGCAGCGAGATGCCCTGATAAAGATAGTCGTGATCAACCTTGTCGGCCTTGCGGCCTTCCACCGTGAGCATGTTCCGCTCGGCGGTGACGGTGATCTCATCAGGAGCGAAGCCGGCCAGTGCCAGCGAGATTTCGTAACTGTCCTCGCCGATGCGCTTGATGTCATACAGCGGATAGCTATCGCTGTCGTTCATCGCGCCGTTGACCAGGTCGAAAAGGCGGTCGAACCCGACGGTCGAGCGCCAGAGGTCGTTTAGATCATAGGCTCTCATAGCCACATCCTCCTTTGAGCAACATGGATACAAGTACCCCCGGGGAGTTCCCGTTGGCGTTGGCCGGACCCGTATGGCATCCGGCGCCACGTCACCGTGGCGAGGGATGAATTAGAAAGATCGGATTTCGTTTCAAGGGGGCTAAGTGTATTGCGCGGCAAGGACCCTGACCTAAATCCACGCTGCCGCGTTGAGTAAGGAACGAAACCCGGCGCCAGTGCAGTATTTGATCCATAGCCGCTTTTTTTGCGTTTTTTGCGCAGCCAAGGCGACCGCGAGGCGTCACCATGCGCGACGAAGACCTTGACCTCGCCCTTGAATAGACATTCCCGGCAAGCGAAAAGATACTCCCCGGTGAGCGCCATTATGCGCGGCGTCCTTGAATCTTCTGCAACCGCCCTTAGTGGGCCTCCGCTACCGTGCCAAGCGCTCACGCCACCATACTAAGGACAAACAGCGGTTCGTCGTGTCGGTGGTTGCGTATGATTCCCTCCCTGGGCACCAACTCTACGCTTTTCCACGCTGGAGCACGATCTTGTACGATGGCGCCTCGCCAGATGATCGGCTCGTTGGCGTCGACATCACAGACTATCGCTTCGAGTGAGGTCGGCCGTCGGGACTCAGGCCTGGACGAGGTCTCCCAGCAAATTGGCTGCCACCGTCAGCTTGGCGAGCGTCAAGCCGCTGGCCGCGATCTCCTCGACCAAGCGGCGAACGCGCATCGCTTCAGGATGAGCCGCAAGCCAGTCGCCGGTAGCCTGCTGGCCGGATTCGCCGTTTGCCAGCATGTTGGCGACCAGTGCTCTTTCCGCGGCCGCGATCTGGCCAACGGCACGATCGATGGCGAGACGTTCGTAATTATCGTTGGCCGGCACGCTGCGCGCGGCGGCGATGATCCGATCGAGTCTGAATTCGGCCTCGGCGGCGAAGAAGGTCGTGGCGGCGTCACCGATGGCCCGGTTGGTGCGCTCCGCGACGGTGACGATATCCGGTGCGGAGAGGAGCGCATCGAGATCGGCGAGTTCTGCGGCAAGGCCCGCCGGGACACCGGCATCGATCAGATCCTGCCGCCGCCTGGTGCGCCCAGCCTGCGAATCCTGCGGCAGGGTCTTGTCGAGCCCGGCGGCGATCTCTTGGATTCCGGGGCCGAAGCGTGCGATCACGGCGTCCAGACCGGCCTTGAAATCAGCATTGCGCACATACCAGACCATGCGTGAGAGCAGGAGATCCTGGATCGCCGCGTAGAGGCCGAGTTGCAATTGCCCGTCGATGCGGGTGTCGAGTGCATCGATCCCGGCATTGAGCCGCTTGAGGCCGTAGGATTCGTCCACCGCCACGAAGGCCATGACGATGGTGGCGATATCGGCGTCGGTCTCGTCGGTCAGGCGCACGACACAGGCCGGGCCGCCCCGGTTGATCACGGCATTGGCGAGACTGGTGGCGATGATCTCCCGCCGGAGCCGATGCAATTGTACCGCTGTCGGGAATTGCTCCTGCACCTGGCGCGGAAAATATTGGGATAGTTCGCGGGCGAGATAGGGATCGTCAGGTACGCCAGTTGCAAGCAGGTCGTCGTACAGCGTCAGCTTGGCGTAAGCGAGCAGCACGGCAAGCTCGGGCCGCGTCAGGAGCTGGCTGCGTCTCGTACGCTCAGTGATCGCCGCATCGTCGGGCAAGAACTCCACGGCGCGGCTGAGCAGGCCGCGCTGCTCTAGCGACTGCATCAGTCGGGTGAGGAAGCCGATCTCGGCCACCCCTTTCCGTTCGGCCAGCGAAAGCGCCAGCGTCTGAAGATAATTGTTGCGCAGCACCAGCGCGCCGACCTCCTCGGTCATCGCGGCGAGCAGGCTGTTGCGGTCGCCTGGACTGAGGCGCCCCTCGCGCTCGGGGCGCGCCAGCGCGATCTTGATGTTGACCTCGACGTCGGACGTGTTCACGCCGGCCGAATTGTCGATGGCGTCGGTGTTGAGCTTCACGCCCTTCTGCGCCGCCTCGATCCGGCCGCGCTGGGTGACGCCGAGATTGGCGCCTTCGCCGATCACCCGGGCGCGGACATCGGCGCCTGTGATGCGGATCGGATCGTTGGCGCGATCGCCGGCCTGATCATCGCTTTCCGAGGACGAGCGGATATACGTGCCGATGCCGCCAAACCACAGGAGGTCCACGCGGGCCTTGAGGATCGCTGTCATCACCTCGAAAGGCGTGGCCTGCGGCTTGTCGAGATCAAGCAGTGTGCGCACTTCCGGCGCAAGCGGGATCGCCTTGAGCGAGCGCGAGAACACGCCACCGCCTTGCGAGATCAGGGACTTGTCGTAGTCCTGCCAGCTCGATCGCGACAGGCTGAACAGGCGCTTGCGTTCGGCGAGGCTGACCGCCGGATCAGGCGAGGGATCGATGAAGATGTCGCGGTGATCGAACGCCGCGACGAGCTTCGTCGCCGGCGAGAGCAGCATGCCGTTGCCGAAGACATCGCCCGACATATCGCCTACGCCGGCAACCGTGAACGGCTTGGTCTGGATGTCGGTGCCAAGCTCGCGGAAGTGACGCTTGACCGCCTCCCAGGCGCCTCGCGCCGTGATCCCCATCTTCTTGTGGTCATAGCCCTGACTGCCGCCGGAGGCGAAGGCATCGGCGAGCCAATGGTGCTTCTCGGCCGAGATCGCATTAGCGATGTCGGAGAAGGTGGCGGTGCCCTTGTCGGCGGCGACGACCAGGTAGGGGTCGTCGCCGTCATGCCGCACAGTCGAGTCGGGCGGCACGATGGTGTCGCCGTCGAGATTGTCGGTGAGTTCGAGCAGCGTGCGAACGAAGATACGATAGGCTTCGGTGCCTTCCGCCATGAAGTGGTCGCGACTCGAGGGTGACGGCAGGCGCTTGGGCACGAAGCCGCCCTTCGCGCCGACCGGCACGATCACGGCATTCTTCACCTGTTGTGCCTTCACGAGGCCCAGGATCTCGGTACGGAAATCCTGCGGCCGGTCGGACCAGCGCAGACCGCCGCGCGCGACCTTGCCAAAGCGCAGATGAATGCCTTCGACGCGGGGCGAGTAGACGAAAATCTCGTACAGTGGTCGCGGTGCCGGCAGGGCCTCGATCTTGCGGGCGTCGAACTTGAAGGAGATCACCGGATGCGGATGTCCATCCTGACCGACCTGCCACAAATTGGTGCGGATGGTTGCCTGCACGAGATTGGTGAAGCGGCGTAGGATGCGATCTTCATCGAGCGAGGCGACGGATTTGAGCTGCTCCTCGATCTCGGCGACGAGAGCCATCTCGCGCGCCGAGCGCTCCGCAATCGTGAGTCCAAGGCGCGGATCGAGGCGGCCCTGGAACAGGGAGACGATGTTGGCGGTAATCGCGGCGTTCTTGCGCAGGGTCTCCCACATGTAGTCCTGGGTGAACGGAGCACGGATCTGATGGAGGTAGCGCGACAGCGCGCGGATCGTCGATACTTCCCGCCAACTCAGGGCTGTGCGCAGGATCAGTGCGTTGAACCCGTCGGATTCGGCGCGATCGCGGACCACCGCCATGATCGAGGCTTCCAGACGGTGGTTGAATTCACGGCTGATTGCGATCGGCTTGCCGTCGCTGGTCTCGATCGTCATATCGTGCAGCCATACCGGCGCCTGCCTGGTGCGCGGCACGATCTGATAGGTGCGTTCGTTGACCACGTTCAAGCCGTGATTTTCAATCACCGGCACGCGATAGGATAGCGACAGCGGTGCGGCATCCGAGAAGACCTTCAGGCCGAATCGTCTGGGATCGTCGTCCCCCGCGAGGCGGTAAACCGAAATCGTCACCGGTCGGGCTGAGGTGAGCTTTTCGATGGTGGTGATGTCGGCGATCGCCTGTTCGGCGCTGAATATCTCGGTGTAGCCGCCGGAAAAGGCCTGGGCATAGCGGCTTGCGAGCATGCGCGCCCGCATGCCGTCGGCAGACGCTGCGAGCGCGACCTTCAACTTGTCGGCCCAGGTCTCGGCAATGGCGCTGATCCCGGCTTCGAGTGTCTCGCGCTCGACGACCGGGGTCTTACCTTCATATCGCCCGATGATGTAGTGGACGCGCGCCAGTGATCCTTCGGGGAAGGACACGTAGGAGGCTGACAGGGTCCCCTTGTAGACCTGCGAGAGGAAGGCGCCGACGCGCGTGCGCACGTCGGTATCGTATTTGTCGCGCGGAATGAAGCAGAGGATGGAGACGAAGCGATCGAACTTGTCCACGCGTGCCAGCGCCCGGACCCGGGGGCGCTCATAGAGGATCAGGATCTCCATGACGAAATTGTAGAGCGTGTCGACGTCGATCTGGAACAGATCGTCGCGCGGATAATCTTCGAGAATATGCGTCAGCGCCTTGCCCGAATGGCTGTTCGGGTCGAAGCCGGCGCGCTGTAGCACCTGCGCCACCTTGTGGCGGGCGTAAGGGATTTGCTTGACCGATCGGGTATAGGCGCCGGACGTGAACAGACCGACGAGGCGCAATTCTCCTTCGAGCCGGCCGTCGGGGCTATAGAGCTTGATGCCCACATAATCCATCCGGATGCGGCGATGAACGCGGCTGGACACGTTGGCCTTGATCACGATGAGAAGGCTCGGCTCCCGCATGAACTCGCGAATTTCCGACGTCATCACCACCATTTCGCGACCGCGGCGCAGGACCTTCACCTCGGGATCGCGCAGGATGCCGAGGCCCTCGCCGGTCGTGATGTCATCCGACGCATCGCCGTCGGGGGAGAAGCGATATTCGCGCACGCCCAGGAAGGTGAAATTGTCCAGGCATAGCCAATGCAGGAACTGGCTGGCTTCGGCGATCTCGTCGATCGGCAGCGGCGGCGGATTTGTGGAGAAGATCTTGATCGCCTCCTCGATGCGGGCGCGCATGGGCTTCCAGTCGGTGACGCAGGCACGCGCGTCATTCAACGTCATGGTCAACCCATCGACCAGCTTTTGGCGGTCGGCGTCGACGTCCATGCGGGCGATGTGGAGATGGATGAGGCTTTCGCGCGTGCCCCTTGCTCCCGCCGGCAGGGTTTCGCCATGGAAGCGCATCAGCTTGCCTTGCTCGTCGCGCTCCACGGCGATGATCGGATGGGCGACCAGGGCGACCTCGATGCCCTGCTCGGCTAGCTCGGCCAAAGTGGAGTCGAACAGGAAGGGCATGTTGTCGTTGAGAATTTCGAGCACGGAGATCTCGCGGCCATCCGGCATCGTCGGATTGACGATGCGGATATCGGCGTGCCCCGCCGTGCGCCGCTGTACATGTTCCCAGGCCTGCTCGGCCAGGAAGGCCAGCGAAGCGGCGTCGTGGTTGGCGAGATCCTCGCTATTGGTGTGGCCGAACAGGAGTTCGGCAAAAGTCCGGGGCGCGTTGCCTAGCTGCACGTTGGCCGCAGCATTGCGAATCAGGGTCGACCGGGCCTTGTCGTCACGCCACGCTTCCATAACGTCCTCCATCTCTCGCATCGTCCGATCGCAACCGCGATCATCAGTTTGCTTCTGGAGTTCATCGCTTCGAGCGCCGTTATCTTGACCGAGATCCGGCGCCGCGAAATCTGCCCTCGGCACCTCATCTTACCACCCCGGCGGCCAAGGCGCGCGGAGCCGCGGCAAAAAGGCCTGCGACACGGCCGGGTCGCAGATGCCGCGAGAAATCATAAGTGTATTCAATGACATGCGAGTTCGCAGTTTTGTTCGGAGTGGCGCACCATCCCTCTCAGTTTCGGACGCCCCTAGCTTCGCCGCATGCGTTCGCTGTACGCGTAGGGCCACAGCTGATATGCTTTTCGCCATTGGGTGAACGGCAGCTCGCCAGCCGACTTTTTGCGAGGCCGGCCTTCTGATCGGATTTCGATCCCGCTCGCGGCTCTACGTTTCGCTTCGACATAACGCTGAACAAATTCGTCTCCGGCTGCCGCGTCCCCGCTCACATTGGGAGATGTGCCATGGCTGCATCGGACTGGCGTCTCGAAGGCGAATGGATGAAGAACTGCACCTGCGCGTTTGGCTGCCCCTGCGATTTCAACGCACGGCCGACCCAAGGCTATTGCAAGGGATTGGTCGCCATGCGGGTCACCAAGGGACATTTCGAAGGGACCAGGCTCGATGGTCTCTGCTTTGCGATCACGGTCGATTTCCCTGGGCCGCTTCACGAGGGCAACGGGACGATCCAGCCCATCATCGACGAACGCGCCACGGCGGAGCAGCGTCAGGCGTTGTTCGATATCTTTTCCGGCAAGCATTCGGCCGAAGGCACGCTTTTTCAGATCGTCAGCATGATCGTGACCAAGATCCACGATCCGGTGTTTGCGCCGTTCGAGTTTTCCTTCGACAAAGAAGGACGCGTTGCAAAACTCGTCGCCAGGGGCGTGCTCGAGACCGATGTCGAGCCGATCAAGAATCCGGTGACCGGTGATCCGCACCGCATCCAGGTGGTCATGCCCGAGGGGTTCGAACATCGGGCGGCCGAGGTCGCATCCGCCAACATCCGCTCGACCGGCGCGATCTCGTTCGAGACCCAGGGTACGCATAGCTCGCTCGCCAATGTCGTGCAGACGCCCGAGGGGGTTGCGGCATGATGCGGCGCTGACACCGACACAAAACCTCGGTGTCAGCTCCTCATCGCTATGGACAAGTCGATGCAGGGGCGCTCAATACTGGAACACCTGCTCCACCGCGACCGGCTGATCGTCGCGATCGGGACTGCCGCAGTGGTGGCGCTCGCCTGGGCCTATCTCGCCGCGGGCGCCGGCATGGACACTGAGATGATGGCCGATATGCCGGACATGGCGCCGATGCCGTGGACGCCATTCTATGGCGTGCTGCTGTTCGTGATGTGGTGGGTGATGATGGTCGCGATGATGGCGCCGAGCGCGGTGCCCACCGTTCTCTTGTATGCGACCGTCAAGCGCAAGCAGGAGACTGCCTCCCGCGCCGCAATCGATACCTGGATCTTTCTCGCCGGCTATCTCGTGACGTGGGCGGGGTTCAGTCTCGCCGCGGTCCTGGTGCAAGGAGCGTTCGAACGCTTCGGATTGCTGTCGATGGCGATGGCAAGCACCAGCGCGATTCTGGGCGGCGGCGTTCTGATTGCAGCAGGGGTTTATCAGTTCACGACTCTCAAACAGGCGTGCCTGCGCTACTGCGAGAGCCCGCTGTTGTTTCTCAGCCGACATTGGCGGCCCGGCACCCGCGGCGCATTGCGAATGGGACTTCGCCACGGCAGCTACTGCGTCGGCTGCTGCTGGTTTCTGATGGTATTGCTGTTCGTCGGCGGCGTGATGAACCTGGCCTGGATCATCGGCATCGCGCTCTATGTCGCCGGCGAGAAGCTGCTGCCGTTCGGCCGAAGATTGAGCTATGCGGCAGGCGGGGTCCTCATCCTGTCCGGCACGATCGTTCTTGCGCGCGCAATCTGAAAAGCCGGTCCAAAGGCGGCCAAAAATGTGCGGCTTTCGACATGCCCATGTACCTGGTTGCTCAAGGCCAGCCGACCTCCGTGATGATACGGATGCCTTAAGCTGAAGAATTGAGCTTTGCCCAAACACAAACTTAAGGCTGTTTCAGCTACCTTTGCGCTATGAGCAGCACCCGCGCGCCGCTTTCGGCCGCGGGTGTCCCTGTGCAGTCGACGCGGAGACAAGGCGATGCCAATACTGCGGGCGAGCGCAGTTCTGCCCTGGCGGCCGAGGCGGGGGTGCGCGTCGTGATTCCCGCAGGGGCAGTCCGCAAAGCCGGAAGAACGATCCTGCGGAATGGTCCGCTGCAGATCGCATTGTTCTTTCTGCCCCTGGTCTGGATCGGCTATTTCGCAATCACCGCGTCGGAGCGGATGGATGCGGTCGAGCAGGCGCGGTCGCACGGCGACAGCGTCGCCGAACTGTTCGAGGAAAACACCGAACGCATCTTCGAGCGCGTCGATCAGTCATTGCTGGTGGTACGAGCGCTCTACGCCCAGGATCCGCTCACCTTCAGCTTGAAGTCATGGTCGGACAAGGCCCGCATTGCGACCGGCGACGTGGTTCAGCTCGCATTGATCGGATCGGGCGGATACATGATCGAGACGACCGCGGGCTATTCCGGCCCGCCGCTTTATCTTGGCGATCGCGAGCACTTCATCAATGTCATGGCGCAAACCGACGATCGCCTCTACGTCGCCAAGCCGGTGCTGGGACGGGCCTCGAACAAATGGACGATCCAGCTCGCAAGAAAGTTGTTCGACCTCGAGGGGAATCCGGCCGGGGTGATCGTCGGCTCGATCAGCGTCGACGTGGTCGGCAGGTTCTATGACACGGCAAAGCTCGGCGTCGGAGGAACGCTGGTGCTCAGAAATGCCAATTACGTCGTGCTCGTCGCCCGGGGCGTGGACCAGGGCTCCGTGCTGGGACAACGCACACCCAGCCGCGTCGAGGGCGAGCTCGGTGACGGCTTCTATGTGCAATATTGGAACGAGAACCGACCGAACCGCAGCGACCGGCTGATCACGGCGCGCAGGTCGCGCGCGTTTCCGCTCATCTTCACCGTCGGCATTTCGGAGCAGGAGATTTATTCCCGCTCCGCCGTCAGGCAGAAGGTCTATCTCGGCGGCGCGCTGCTGCTGACGTTCATTATCCTCGCCGCGACGACATTCCATTGGCGACGGCAGCAGGCGCTGGATCGCGCTCACCGCGAGCGGCGCGATTTTGCCAGCAAGTTCGAGGATGCGCTCAGGAACCTTCCCCAGGGCCTGAGCATGTTCGATGGCCGTGACCGTCTGATCGCATTCAACCGGCAATGGTTCGAACTCTATGGCCTCCTGCCGGAAGACATTCGGATCGGCATGCATTTCCGGGATATATTCGCAAAACAGACCGCCGTGCTCGACGTCGAGGCCTATCTCGTCGATTTGAAGAACCGGCTCGCCCGGTCGGAGCAGATCTCGAACACCGTGCAGTTTCCCGATGGACGGGTCGTCTACATCTCCTACGGCCGGCGCGAGGGTGGCGGCTGGGTCGCTACTCATGAGGACATCACCGAGCGCAAGGCGTCGGCGGACCGCATCGAGCGGCTGGCGCATTACGACAGCCTGACCGGCCTTGCCAACCGCAACCTGTTCAAGGAGCGCATCGACGAGGCGCTGGCCAGTTCGCGCCGGCTGGAGCCCGGGTTCGCCGTACTCCTGCTCGATCTCGACAAGTTCAAGTCCGTCAATGATGCGCTCGGCCATCAATGCGGCGACGCGTTGCTGAAGCAGGTCGCCGACCGGATCAAGGCGCAGATTCGTGATGCCGATACGGCGGCGCGAATTGGCGGCGACGAGTTTGCCGTGATCGTGGCCGCGATGCGCGACGGCGCTGCAAGCCTGGCCGAGCGGCTGGTCCAGGCCATTGCCGAGCCCTATCACATCGATGGCCATCCCGTCGTGATCGGCTGTAGCATTGGCCTTGCGCTCGTGCCCGAGCACGGCACGCGGGTCGATGAGATCCTTCGCAACGCCGATCTTGCGCTCTACAGGTCGAAGAATGCCGGCCGAAGCTGCTTCCACCTCTATTCAGCGGAGCTCAAGGCGGAAGCGGATCAGCGCAACGTGCTCGAGATCGAGCTGCGCGAAGCGATCTGGCGCGAGGAGCTGGAGGTATTTTATCAGCCCGTGATCGAGCTCGGCACCGGCCGGGTAAAATCGGTCGAAGCCCTGGCGCGCTGGCATCACGGCACCAGGGGCTACATTCCTCCGGCTGAGTTCATTGCGGTTGCGGAGGCGGGGGGCTTGATCGTCGAGCTCGGCAATCAGGTGCTCGCCCGGGCCTGTCGCGATGCGATGAGCATGCCGGCCGACGTCAAGGTCGCTGTCAACCTCTCTGCCCTGCAATTTGCCGGCACCAATCTCGTCGACACCGTGACGTTTGCGTTGGCGCAGAGCGGCCTTCCGCAAACCCGGCTCGAGCTCGAGATCACCGAGAGCGTATTTCTCGCCGACACCGAGGAGAACCTCAAGACGCTCCAGCGCCTCAAGGCGCTCGGCGTCTCCATTGCCCTCGACGATTTCGGTGTCGGATACTCGTCTTTGTCCTATTTGACGGCCTTTCCTTTCGACAAGGTCAAGATCGACAAATCGTTCATCGACAGGATCGATCGCTGCGAGACCGTCGCCGTGCTGAAGTCCATCGTGCAGCTCGCGAAGACGTTGAAGCTCTCGATCGTCGCCGAGGGGGTCGAGTCCTCCGAGCAGGTCAAACGGCTCCAGTCACTCGGCATCCCGCTCGGCCAGGGATTTCACTTCAGCAAGCCCGTGCCGGTCGCCGGCCTCTCGTGGCAAGGCCTCCCGGCGCGACGGAAACGGCGGGCGGCGTGAGCGAGTGCCTCCGGCGTTTGTCATCATCGCCCGCCGCCCAAGAGCAGGAAAGCTGAGCAGGTGAAGCCTCCCTATTAATAGCTTGGAAGGGAGGAAGACCTGGTGGTCCCCTGGCACGTTCAGCTTCCGCTGAGAGCCGAAGGACCGCACCGCGCGGAGCCAATTCCCGAGCCAAATCGCACCTGCCGATCCTGGCATTCTGCTTGCTCAGTCATGACCAAAGCCGGGCCTCGGCAGAGAGGCCCGTTTCAGGTTGAGGCATGCGATGCAAGAAATGTCCCGTTCTGGTACTGCCGGAGAACTCCGGCTCGATGCGTTGATCGCCGATTTGTGGTGGCGCGTTCGGCTGTTGAATACCGACATTCTCGAGGAGGAAGCCAAAGCCGGCGTGTTCGACGTGCTTCAGCCGACATATCCGCTGCTAGCCCTTAACCTTCGAGCGCGGCGCGACAATCTGGTCTCGACGATCGGCGTGCTCGAGGAGCGTGCGAAATCAGTGTCTGAGGCGGCTTGAGGGCGATCTCCGGTGACACCGGAAACGTCAGCGAGCGTCGCGAAAATCGTGTCGCGCGTCTGTCCTTCGCAGATGAGCTCGACGGACAAGCCGCCATGCGCTTCGTGCTGCGGATGACGCGTGATCGCCAACGTCCCGATCGTCGCCGCGTGATCGACGACACATATCATTCTCACAGGTCGACCTAGCTTGGCGTCAGGTGGTTCGCAGTGATCCACCAGACAAAGGACAAGACTTATGCGCAATACCATCCTTGTGGCTTTCGCGGCGATCACCTTGGCAAGCGCGGTGACGCCCGCGAGCGCGCGGACGATCGTCCGCGATCATCGCGACCCGCCGATCGTGCGCGACCATCGCAATCAGACCATCGTCAGGGACCACCGCACGCAGCCCGAGGTCCGCGATCATCGCCACTAAACGTCCCGGCGGCGGAGCCGAACCGAACTGGTTCGGCTTCGTCGTCTTGTCGAAAAGCCCGACAATCGTCCCGCGCACAACGCCGGTGTCCATTCGCGATTGTGAGGCCTGAGCACGCGCCAGGTTCCCGCTGCCGTGCTATGGCTGTCCCCGCAACTTGCCGCGAGGACACCATGCTTCCGATTCCCGCCGACATCTTCACCGAGCCCGAGGACGTCTCGCCCGACGGCCTTGCCAATCTCGGCCCGCTTCGCCGTCTCGCAGGGCATTGGCAGGCGGACAAGGGCATCGACATCAATCCGAAGGCGGAGGGGCCGGAGCGGCGGACCTTCATCGAGCGCATCCGCATGGACCCGATCGATCCGCAGGCCAACGGGCCGCAGCTGCTGTATGGGCTGCGCTATCACATCCACATCAACACGCCCGAGGAAGACATCACCTTCCACGACCAGGTCGGCTACTGGCTGTGGGAGCCCGCGACCGGGCTGATCATGCAGACGCTGGCGATTCCGCGCGGCCAGGTGTTGCTGGCCTCGGGCAAGGCCGGGCCCGATGACAAGACGATCTCCGTCACCGCAAAGCGCGGCGAGACCGCCTACGGGATCTGCTCGACCGACTTTCTGGAACAGGCGTTCCGCACCGACTCCTACCGCTGCGACATCACCTTCAACGACGACGGCAGCTGGACCTATCTGATCCAGACCGAGTTGTTCGTGCGCGGCGCGCCGTTCGACCATCGCGACACCAACACGCTGCAGCTCGTCGCGCCGCCGAAGCTCAATCCGCTTGCGGTGATCCTGAACGATCGCGCCGGGAGCGATGAGAAGGGCGATGAGAAGCGCGATGGGCCGGTGGCCTCGGCCTGAGCGATACTCGGAGACTTTGCATGAAGCCCTATGTCATCTGTCTGATGCACTCCAGCCTCGATGGCCGCACGCATCCCAGCCGCTGGCGCCCGAAGGGGGCGGGCACGGACTGGTTCGAGAAGATCCATGACGAGCTCGGCGGCGATGCCTGGGTGATCGGCCGCGTTACCGGGTCGGAGTTCGCCAAGGGCCAGCCCTATCCCGCGACGAATGACGCGAAACTGCCGCGTGAAAACTGGTTCGCGCGGCGGGACGCCAAGACCTATGGAACCGTGCTCGACGCGCAGGGCAAGATCGGCTGGGGGCGCTCGGACATCGGCGGCGATCCGATCGTCGTCGTGCTGACCGAGAGCGTGCCGGATTCGCATCTCGCGGGCCTGCGCGGCGAGGGCGTGTCCTACATCTTCGCCGGCAAGTCCGAGCTCGATCTGGCGCTGGCGCTGGACATTCTCAGCCGCGAGTTAGGGGTGAAGCGCCTGCTGGTGGAAGGCGGCGGCGTCGCCAATGGCGCGTTCCTGCGTGCCGGTCTGATCGACGAGTTCAATCTGATTCTCAGCCCCGCGATCGATGGCGCAGAGGGCGCGCCCTTCGTGTTCTCTTCAACGGAGGCGGACAGTGACAAGCGCGCGCCGATCACCGCGATGACGCTGGAGAGTACGCGCCAGCTCGGCGGCGGTGTCCTGTTGCTGCGCTATCTGATCAAGAACGATCCGCAAGCCGCGAGCCGGTAACGCGCGGCCATGCCCGAGACAACAGAACATATCGTCATCGTCGGCGCCGGCGCGGCGGGCCTGATGGCGGCGCGCGAGCTGGCGCGGACCGGCCGCAAGGTGACGGTGCTGGAGGCGCGCGAGCGCTGCGGCGGCCGTATCCTTCCGCTGCCGGTTGAGGGGTTCGGCTACCCCGCCGCGGGCGGCGCCGAATTCGTCCATGGCGAGGCGCCGGTCACGCGCGGGCTGCTGCGCGAGGCCGGGCTGTCCCTTCATGAGATCGAGGGCGAACAGTGGAGCTTTGACGGGATCAAGCTCACGCGCGAGGAGCGCGACGATCCGCACGAGGCGGAGCTTCAGGCCGTGCTGAGGGACTTGAAGGACGATCTCCCCGTCGCCGAATTCCTGCGCCGGCATTTCGCCGGGGATGACTATGCGCCGATGCGCCAATCGATCGAGCGGATGGTCGAGGGCTATGACGCGGCCGACCCCGAGCGCGCCTCGACACTGGCGCTGCGCGAGGAATGGATGGATGGCGGGCACGCTACGCAGGCGCGCATCGATGGCGGCTATGGCGCGCTGATCGACTATCTGGCGGCCGACTGCCGCCAGTGCGGCGTGACCATCCATCTCGGCTGCGTGGTGTCGGCGATCGGGGAGGACGGCGACACGGCGGCCGTTCGCTGCGGCGGGGGCGATGTCCACGCCTGCGATCGCGTCATCCTCACCGTGCCGCTGCCGCTGCTGCGCGAGATGGCCCTGCCGGCGAGCGCGCGCGCGAGGCTTGCTGCGGCGGGCGACATCGGCTTCGGCAACGTCATCAAGATCCTGCTACGCTTCGCGCGGCCGTGGTGGCGCGAGCGGCACCAGGATCTCGCAGCCATGACCTTCCTGTTGTCCGACCGGACCATCCCGGTGTGGTGGACGCAATATCCGAGCGGGCAGGCCGTGCTCACCGGCTGGTTCGGCGGCCCGCGCACGGCGGAGCTGGACAGCCTCGATCCACAAGGACTGATCGGCGCCGGGCTCGATTCGCTCGCTCACATCTTCAAGCTGCCGCGCGAGGACGTCGCGCGCGAGCTCGTGGCGGCCACGGCGACCAACTGGGCGCATGATCCCTTCGCCCGCGGCGCCTATTCCTGGGCGACGCCGCGGACGCGCGCGGCACAAGCGATCCTCGCGCGTGCCGATGGCCTGGTGCTGTTTTCCGGCGAAGCGCTTTATCGCGGCCGTGACATGGGCACGGTGGAAGCAGCGCTGGCGAGCGGCCTGGAGACGGCAGAGATGATTTTGCGGGGGTAAGAAAAAGGCCCGCATCGCGGGCCTTTCCTTTTACCAGCGGCTGCCGCCGAAGCCGAACGTCACGGAGGGACCGCCGCCGCCGTAATACCCGTACGGCCCGCCGCCGTAATAGCCGTGATGCCGCGGGTAGTAGCCGTAGTTCCTGTGGTGCGGACGATAGTAGCCGTGATGGTGGTGATGATGACGCCAGTGATGATGGTGGCGATGGCCGTGGTGCCGGTGCTGTGCGCTGATGTCGGTCGATTGGGCCGCCGGCGCGTTCTGCTTCGCGCCTGAATTATTGGCCGCGTTCGCCGCCGATCCGCCGGCAAGCGCCGCACTACCGACCGCCATCGCGACAATGAGATACTTCATGGTGCCATCACTCCAGTTGAATGTCGTGTGACAACAGATGGGCGCTCGCCGCGTTCCGGCCAGTGCGGGCGTCGAAACGACGCAGGATTGCGACGCCCGATTCGCTCGCATGAGTGTGCGTTGTGAGATTTATTGTCGCATCATCCGCATTGATCGCATTGCTGCCATCACTTGGCCGCGAACGCGGCGATCACGTCGTCGCGGGTGACGATGCGCGCGAACTCGCCATTGAGGTTCGACAGCGTCATCGCATGGATCTCCTCGGCGGAATGCCTGTCCCCGTCGGGCCCGCTGCGGTCGAACGTCCATGTCGCATCGCGCACGAGGTGCGTGTCGAAACCGAGATTGCCGGCCATCCGCGTCGTCGTCTCCACGCAATGATTGGTGGTGGCGCCGCAGATCACGAGCGTACCGATGCCGGCTGCGCGCAGGCGCTTTTCCAGGTCGGTGCCGATGAAGGCACTGTTGACGCGCTTGATGATGACCGTCTCGCCCGGCTGCTCGCGTGCCTCGTTCTTGACGGCGTAGCCGGAACGCGATGGCAGAAACGATGAATTCGGCTTCGTGCCTTCATGGCGGATATGAAAGATCGGCGCGCCGCGCGCTCTGAATGCCTGCAACAGACTGGCGATCCGCGCCACCGCATCCGGATTGTTGCGCCGCTGTCCCGCCGCCTCCCATTCGTCGAACGCGCGCTGGACGTCGACGACGATGAGAGCGGGGAGAGGGCTGGTCATGATCGGACCTTTCGGGCGGGTGTGGTGGCGAATATGCGAGGCGACAGGGACGGTGCGCAATGCCGATCTTCCCTCGTTTCGCGACGTTGCCTGTAGCCCGGATGAGCGCAGCGATATCCGGGTCCGCTGGTCCCGGATTGCGCTGCACTCCATCCGGGCTGCGGGACCCCTTTCTACGGATGCGGATCGGGAAAGCCGTGGCGTTCGGAGAGCGCGGCGAGGATCGCGTCCTTGTCGGCGATGAAGGCGCGGCCGTGATGACTGCCGGTCTGATGCGGCGAGGTCGCTCCGTCAGTCAGAACGAGCAGCGGCAGCGACTGGTTCTCTTCGCCGAGAAGTGCGATCACCGGCTGCCGCGGTCGCGGCCACGCGATGCGCTCGACATCCAGCTTTTCGGCGAGCTGCGGAAATGAAGCCAGCACGCCCTCGATCAGCGCGCAATGCCAGCAATAGAACAGGCGTCCCGGAAAGGCCGGATCCTCGAAACCGGGGCGCAGCAGAAACAGGCGGTCGCGCGTCATGGTCGCTCCTTGCATGGCCGCCTTGCTGAGGATCAAAGCGGCAAGGGCTGGCCGGCCTAGTGTCGAGGCACCAAATGGTTGGGAATCGATGAGATGCGAGAGGACGCCATGCCGGGGCCGACGAGTCAACCGGACGGACTTGCCGGGATCAGGACGCTGCCGCAACTGCTGCGCTGGCGCGTCGAGGCGACGCCGGCGGCGGAGGCCTATCGCCATTTCGATGCGACCGCGCAGCGCTGGGTCAGCCAGTCCTGGCACGAGATCGATGCGGGATTCGAGCTGTGGCGGCGCGCGCTCGCCGCGGAGGAGTTCGCGCCGGGTGAACGCGTCGCCATCCTGATGCCGAACGGCATTGCGCATATCGCCATGGACCAGGCGGCGCTGTCGCGCGGCCTCGTGCCGGTGCCGATGCATGCCGTCGACAACCCCGACAGCATCGCTTACGTCCTCGTCGATTCCGGCGCGCTGCTCTTGTTCGTCGATACGCTGGAGCGCTGGCAGGCGATCGTTGCGACCGGCCAGCCGCTCGACCATCTCAAGCGCGTCGTCTGCGCGGACGCAGGCGGACTCATCACGCCGGACGCGCGCATCGTCGGGCTCGACCACTGGCTCGCACAAGCACCCGGCGCGACCGCGCCGCTGCCCGATGTCGCGATCCAGCCGGACGATCTCGCCGCCATCGTCTACACCTCGGGCACGACCGGGCGGCCGAAGGGCGTGATGCTGTCGCACGGCAATGTCGTCGCCAATGTGAAGGCGATCGCGCGTCGCATCGCCGCCGAACCGCACGACGTCTTCCTGTCCTTCCTGCCGCTTTCGCACACCTTCGAGCGCACCGGCGGCTACTACTATCCGATCGCGGCCGGCGCCTGCGTCGCCTATGCCCGCTCGGTGCCGCAACTCTCGGAGGACCTGAAGCGTGTGCGGCCGACGGTGCTGGTCTCGGTGCCGCGGATCTACGAGCGCATCTACGCGCTGATCATGCAGCATCGCGCATCAGCAAGTTACATCGAGCGCTTGCTGCTCGATCTCACCATCGCCGTCGGCGGGCGGCGTTTCGATGCACGGCAGCGGCATGGCGTGCCGTCGCTGCTGGACCGGCTGGCCTGGCCGCTGCTCAAACGGCTCGTCGCCGACAAGGTGCTGGCGCGGCTCGGTGGCCGCCTGCGCGTCGCGATCTCCGGCGGCGCGCCGATCGCAGAGCCCGTCATTCGCCTGTTTCTCGCGCTCGGGCTCGACGTCCTCCAGGGCTACGGCATGACGGAGACCTCGCCGGTGGTCTCCGTCAACACCATCGAGGACAATGATCCGCACTCGGTCGGCCACGTCCTCGACGGCGTCGAGGTGAGGTTAGGCGAGAACGACGAATTGCTGGTGCGCGGCCCCAGCGTGATGCTCGGCTATTGGCACAAGCCGGAGGAGACACGCCGCGTCAAGGACGCCGACGGCTGGCTGCACACCGGCGATCAGGCCCGCATCGAGAACGGGCGCATCACCATCACCGGCCGCATCAAGGACATTCTGGTCACGTCCACCGGCGAGAAGATCGCGCCGGTCGATCTGGAGACCGCAATCCTCGCCGATCCCTTGTTCGAACAGGCGCTGGTGGTCGGCGAGCAGCGGCCGTTCCTCACCGCGCTGGTCGTGCTGAATGCAAAAGCCTGGGTGCAGGAGAAGGAAAGACTGGCGGCGAGCGGCAAGCAAGGCGGTGCGGCGGAACGGGCTGCGCTGCTGGCCAGGATCGCGGCGGCCGTGAAGGCCTATCCGTCCTACGCGACGCCGCGCGCGGTGTGGTGGACGCTGGATCCCTGGACCATCGCGAGCGGCCTGCTCACGCCGACGCTGAAGAACAAGCGGCCCGCGCTCGAACGCCGCTTCGCAGACGAGATCGAGCACGTCTATGCGAAGAAGCCCGCGGCGATAACGCCGACGTGATTTCGCCTCTCCCCGCGCTTGATCCAGCGCAACCTCGGCCGCTGCCTCGCGATGCAATGTCGCCGCGAATTCGAACGGCAATCGAGGCAAGTCATGAAGGCGTATTTCATCGGCGGCGGCATCGGATCGCTCGCGGGCGCGGCGTTCCTGATCCGCGATGCGCAGCAGGCCGGGCGCGACATCGTGATCTACGAGGCGCAGCCGCTGGTCGGCGGCAGCCTCGACGGCACGCTGCTCGCGAACGGCGCCTATTCACTGCGCGGCGGGCGAATGCTGACCACCGATCACTACGAATGCACCTGGGATCTGCTCTCCAGCATCCCTTCGCTCGAGCATCCCGGCCTGAGCGTGCGCGAGGAGACCATCGCATTCAACCTGGAGAACCCGGCGCACTCGAAGGCGCGGCTGGTCGATCGCAACCATTTCAAGGTCGACGTCTCGCATATGGGTTTCTCCGCGCGCGACCGGCTCGAGCTGCTGCGGCTCACCGAGGCCTCGGAGGGGACGCTCGGCAACAGCCGCATCACCGACTGGCTCTCGCCGAAATTCTTCGAGTCCAATTTCTGGTACATGTGGCAGACCACCTTCGCGTTCCAGCCCTGGCACAGCGCGGTCGAGCTGAAGCGCTATCTGCACCGCTTCATGAACGAGTTTCCGCGCATCGAGACGCTCGCCGGCGTCAAGCGCACCGTCTACAATCAGTATGACGCGATCGTGCGGCCGCTTGCGGACTGGCTGAAGCGGCAGGGCGTGCAATTCGTGCGCGGCACGCGCGTCACGGACATGGCGATCGAGCGCGAGGACGGACGCTTGCGGGTGCGCCAGCTCGTGCTCGACCGCGACGGCCGCATCGCCAACGTCCGGCTCGAGGACGGCGATCTCGTATTCTTCCAGAACGGCTCGATGACGGACGCCTCGAGCCTCGGCACCATGACCGAGCCGCCGCCGCATCTGACCAAGAAAGACAGCCAGGGCTGGGCGCTGTGGGAGACGATCGCGAAGGAGCGTCCCGAATTCGGCAATCCCGCCGCGTTCAACAGCTCGATCCCCGAATCCTATTGGCTGTCCTTCACCGTCACCTGCCGCGATCCACACTTCTTCGACCGGATGGAGGCGTTCTCCGGCAACAGGGCCGGCACGGGTGGCTTGGTGACGTTCAAGGATTCCAACTGGCTGATGTCGGTCGTGCTCTATCACCAGCCGCATTTCGCCGGACAGCCGAAGAATGTGCAGGTGTTCTGGGGCTATGCGCTGCATCCCGACCGCGTCGGCAATTTCGTCGCCAAGCCGATGTCCGATTGCGGCGGCGCGGAGATCCTGAAGGAGCTGTGTGGCCATTTGAATTTCGATGTGGGCGTGTTCGAGGACGCAATCTGCGTGCCCTGCCGCATGCCCTACATCACCAGCATGTTCATGCCGCGCAACCTGACGGATCGGCCGCTGCCGGTGCCGAGCAATTCGGTCAACCTCGCTTTCGTCAGCCAGTTCGTCGAAATCCCCGACGATGTCGTGTTCACCGTGGAATATTCGGTGCGGGCGGCGCAGATGGCGGTCTATCAACTGATGAAGATCGATCGCCCGGTGCCGCCGGTGACGCGTCACGACAAGTCGCTCGCGGTGATCTTCGCGACGCTGGAAAAGGCGTTCGCGTGACCGCTGGCCAGCATCGCTGGCGCCTGCGATAGGAGCTATCGCAACGCTGCCAGCGGCAGGCTGACGTGAAAGACGGCGCCCCCTGACGGTACGTTCTCTGCCCAGATGCGCCCCCCATGCGCCTCGACGATAGTATGGGCGATCGAGAGGCCGATGCCCATGCCTTGCGTCTTGGTCGTGAAGAACGGCTCGAAGATCTCCGTCATCTTCTCCGCCAGGATCCCGTCGCCGGCATCGGCGACCGAGACGAGGGCCACATTACCGTCGGCAAGACTGGTTCGGCCGATGACGCGGCGCCGCTTGTCCGGGAGATGCGCCACGGCATCGATGCCGTTCACGACGAGATTCAGGATGGCCTGCTGGAGCTGAACTTTATCGCCCCTGACGCAGATATCCGCGGATGAGGGTTCGGTCATGAGTTCGACGTCGTGGGTCAGGGCCTGCACGGAGAGGAATCGAAACACCTCGCCAACCATCGCATTGAGATCGAGCTCGCGCCGTTCGGTCGGGTCTCGCTTCAGAAACGAGCGCAGCCGGCTGATGACGTCGGCGGCCCGCTGATCGTCCCGGCGAATGTGGTCCAATATGTCCCCGATCTCGCCGAGGTCGGGCGCCGGATTCCGCAAGATCTGCTGGGCCGTCTCGGCATTGATCAGGATGGCGGCGAGCGGCTGGTTCAGCTCGTGGGCGAGCGAGGCGGACATCTCACCCGCGGTGGCGCGGCGATTCATGTGGGCGAGCTCCGACATGCGTTGCCGCGCCTCGACCTCGGCCACGAAGCGCAAGCGGCGCTCGCGCAGCAGAATGGCGATCATCACCGCCTGCACCAGAACGACACTGGCGACGATGGTGGCGTGCCAGTGATACTTCTCCCAGAAGGTTGGTTCACGGAAACGCACCTCGCTGCCGGGAGGCAGATGGGCCTCGTCCACGTTCCAGCGTTTCAGCTCCCGCCAGTCGAAGATCGGCCTCACGTTATTCCCGCCGAAGGGGACGATGCTCGACGGGGCCTCGCCGCCGAGAATCCGCATGGCGACCTCGCCGGCTTCCCGTCCGATCATTTCGGGCAGCAGCAGGAAGCCGCCCACGCCCGAGCGCCCGAGGAACGTATCGGACGTGATGATGATCGGGCGGTTGGCGCTCTCGGCGATGCGTGCGAGCGCGGCGGCCGGGGAATAATAGGTGCCTTCGCCGTCGGAATACATCGCCGAGGTCAAGATCGCGGAGCGGGCGGGCAGGGACGCGACGTGAGCGCGGACCTCGCGCAGCGCCGCGCCCGACAGATCGGTGACTTCGAGGTCGGGCATTGCCGCCGCGAAGTCCTGCTTCCAGTGTCCGTATGTCAGCGGATTCTTCCAGGCCTCGCCGACGAGAACGACCCGGTTGAGGTCGGGAACGACAGCGCGGGCTGCGGTCAGCAGCTGCGCCGGTCTCACCCGTGCGAAGACGGTCGTCGTGTTGGGCAGGAACAGCGCGCGCGTCTCGGGCAGATCGGGCACGAAGCCGTAGACGACCGGCGCATCTGGCCAGATCTCCTGCTTGCGCTTCCGAAGGAATTTCGCCGATGAAACTCCGATCGAAACGATGACGTCGATCGGCTGCTGCGCATATTTGGTCTTGAAGTGACCGACCAGGCTCTCTTCGTAGTCCGGTCCCGGGAAGCGGGCGAGATCGAGGCTCTCGCCGTAGGTCACCGTGTGACTCGTCCCGTTCGGCTTCGCGACGGCGCGGATGCCGGCAAATATCTCGGAATAGAAGGGCGAGCGAAAATCAGCCTCTTCCAGAACCAGGATCGAACGCTGCCGCTTGCCGTCGGCCGCGATGCTTTCACGCGACAGGCTTGCGAGCAGGCAGATGATCAGGATGCGCATGAGCCCGGTGATCATACGCATTGCCGGGCTCTCGGCCCCGCCTCCAGTTGCAATCGGGCTTCCTCGATGAGGACGCGCGCGAGAGCATACAAGCCGGACCTGGAGTTTCAAACGGAAGGATGCGCTTTCACTTCGCTGACACGGCAGGCGAGACGAAGTGCCGCTACTTGAACGGGTCCTGGATCGAGGGCAGCGATTGCCGGATGCGGCGCACGCTCACCGGCGTACCGTCGGAGACGAACAGCAGTTCATATCGCCGGCCCTCACTGTCGGTGGCGGAGCAAGTGACGTCGGTCACCTTCCTGGCGGCGAAATTGCCGGTCTGGCGGCAGAGGCCGGTGGAGGTCTGCTCGGCCGGCACCGGCAGGCCGTCGACCCTGGGCCGGTCCTTGGAGTTGAGCAGCATGCGGTCGATCGGCAGCTCGTAGGAATTGTCGTCGGCGCGTTTGCCGTTCTCGCCGGAGAACGACACGACGTGGCTGTCGTCGGAGGGATCGTCGACCGCGACCGCGAAATTGACCCGGCCCTTGTCGCCATGGGCGTAGGCCACCGTCTTGCAGGCGAAGGTGCGCCCGGCGACCTTGAAGGTCTTGCAGTGGCCGGACATCAGCGCGAGCAGGTCGATGAAGGCATTCTGGGGCGCCGGCGGATTGTTGACCGGAATTGGTTTGGAAGTCTCGGCAAAACAAGGACTTGCCAAAGCGGCAAGGATAGCGGCCAGCAGCGGTCGGCAGAGGCGCATTGGAAGGCTCACGTGCCAGGGAACCACGGTTAGGTTCCGCACCATAACCATCGAACCGCAAATTGGTTGCGATCCCGTTTGTCCTGCAAGTCCCGCCTGGAATACCACCGCGCCACCCCGACGGCGATTCATCCTAATCGCCCAAACCGTCCCGCAGGCACTTGCCGTCAGGCCGGTGTTTTTTTCGTGGCGGAGGCGAAGCATGATCCGGAAAAGTGGGCAGCGGTTTTCCGAAAAGATCATGCGCAAACAACAAGCTAAAGCGCGCGCTTTAGCCCAGCGCCGCCTGCCAGCGCGCATCGCGAAGTGAGGGCCGGCGGTGCAGGCGGGCGTCCAGCACGGCGCGGGCGCGGGGCAACTCGCCGCCGCGCATGAGGGCGACGATATAGGTGTCCTCGACCAGTTCGCGCTGGGCGTGGCTGCCGCCGATCCGCACGACCTCGGTGAGAACCGGCGCGAGCGCTTGTGCGCAAGTCCCGTAATCCTCATCGGCAAAGGCCGCCAGCGCGCGGAAGATCGCCGGCACCACGGGGCCGGCCGGCAGCTTGCCCTCGGCGAGGCGCTGCTCGATGGTCATAAGGCGCGTGGTGAGCGCCGCGTGGTTTTGCGTCGCCGCCGCGAACAGCGCCATGTGGATGTCGGCGAAGGACAGGCTCGACTTCGGAAACAGTTTTTGCGCGCTGGCGTCGGCTTCCAGCCACAGCGTCCTCGGCACGGAATGGCCGTAAGCCGACACGCGCCAGAGCAGCGAGGCGGCGTCGGTGATGACGTTGAGCGGCGGCGCTTGCGTGACTGACGGCTGGAGCACGTCGGCATAGATCGACAGTGCGCGTGCCGCATCGCCATGCTCGAGCGCGCCGAGCGCCTGGTGCCAGCTTATATGGCCGTGCAGGATTCCGGCGCGGTCGTAAGTCGGAATCCAGTCGTCGACGAGGCGGTCGGCCGCCTCGATCGAGCCGTCCTCGAACATCGCATGCAGCACCGCGTGTGCGGCGTGGGCATTCTCACGGCGCAAATTGAAGCCGCGCTCGGTCATGGCGCGACCGCGCGCGACGTCGCCATTCTCGGTCATCGCCCAGCCGGCCATGGTGAGGAACCACCAGTCCTCGCCATAGTGCTGCGCGAGCCGCTCGCACAGCTCATGCCGCGCGCGGTCGTGGTCGGCCATGCCGGAGAAGGCGAACAGGCCGAACGCACCGAGCGGCAGCGACAGCACCAATGCATCGCGCGGCCAGCTCTCGATATGCTTCAGCGTCGCTGCGATCGCCTCCGGCAGCCGACCCTCGATCGCCAGCGCCAGCGTCTCGACATGCGAGCGCTCGCGCTCGGTGCCGCGCTTGGCGACCAGCTCGCGCGCGAGCGCCGCCTTGCTTCGGGCGAGGTCGCCCTGCTGGTAGAAGGCGTGCACGCGCGCGCGGGCGATATAGGGAAGCGCAAAGTCCGGGTCGGCCGCGATCGCGCGCTCCAGCATCTCCGCCATGCCGGTCCAGCCCGCAAGCATGAGGTCGACGCCTTCGCGATAAGCGTCAGCGGCCGCATCGGATGTGGTGGAGAGCGGCAGGCCGTAGCGGTCTTGATGCGCCATCGTCGTCTCCCGGTTTCACGCCGTCCGCGCGCGGCGGCCTTCGATCGGGTAGGCGGGATCGTTGTAGCCCGGCGTCGAGGGATGGCCCGGCACGACCAGCCGGTCGATCAATGCCTCGTCATCCCCAGTGAAGCGATAGTCGAGCGCGCTGATGTAGCCGTCCCATTGCTCCTCGGTGCGGGGCCCTGCGACGATCGAGGAGACGAAGGCGGAGTTGAGCACCCAGGCGACCGCGAACTTGCCGGCGGTGATGCCCTTTTTCTCGGCGTGAGTCTTGATCTCCTGCGCGAGCTGAAGCGATTCCGGCCGCCATTCGGTCTGCATCATGCGGGTGTCGTTGCGGCCGGCGCGCGTCTCCTTGTCGGGGGCTGCATCGGGCTTGTACTTGCCGGTGAGAACGCCGCGCGCCAGCGGGCTGTAGGGTACGATGCCGAGGCCGTAATAGGAGCAGGCCGGAAAATGCTCGACTTCGGGCATGCGGTTCATGGCGTTATAATAGGGCTGGCTCACCGCGGGCCGGTCGATGCCGAGGCGGTCGCAGATGTTGCAGATTTCGGCGACGCGCCAGGCGCGATAGTTCGAGACCCCGAAATAGCGTACCTTGCCGGCGCGGATCAAATCGCCCATCGCGCGCACCGTCTCCTCCAGCGGCGTCGAATGGTCTTCCTTGTGCAGATAGTAGATGTCGATGTGGTCGGTGCCGAGCCGCGTCAGGCTTTCGTCGGCGGCCTGCAGCACCCAGCGCCGTGACAGCCCGCCGCGATTGGGATCGTCGCCCATTGGATTGGCGAGTTTCGTGGCGAGCACCCAGGCGTTACGGTTGCTGGCAATGGCGCGGCCGACCACCTCTTCCGAGGCGCCCTTCGAATAGGCGTCCGCGGTGTCGATGAAGTTGATGCCGGCATCGCGCGCCTTGTTGATGATCCGCTTTGACGTGGCTTCATCGGTCGGCCCGCCGAACATCATGGTGCCCAGACAAATCGGCGACACTTTCAGGCCGCTGCGGCCGAGCTGACGGTATTGCATGGGCGGGTCCTCGATATCTTTATGGAGCGCAGCATAGCCAGCTCCCGCCGTCATTGCGAGCGCAGCGAAGCAATCCAGAACTGCATCCGCGGAAGGATTCTGGATTGCTTCGTCGCAAGAGCTCCTCGCAATGACGCGTGACGGAAACTGCCCGCCATACTCACAACTGTCATCGCCGACTTGATCGCGCGATCCAGTATTCCAGAGACGGCTATGGTTGACCCGAGAGGCTGCGGCGTACTGGGTCGCCCGGTCAAGCCGGGCGACGACGGCGGAGTGTGTGGTGGGCTGCGGGGGCAGCCCGACGGCGCGCTACCCCGGCCCCTTCAGAATCTTGAATACGCCGTTGGCCATCACGATGCAGCGACCATCCACGGTCACCTCCGTGCTCATGAAGATCAGGCTGCGGGTCGAGCGCACCACGCGCGGACGGGAGATCAGGATGTCGCCGATCTGGCCGGCCTCGACGAAATGGGTGTCGAGCTGCACCGTCGCCATGAACTCCTTGCCGGAGACGTAGCGGGCGGTCATGCCGCAGGTGCGGTCGGCAAAGGTCATCATCACGCCGCCCTGGACCATGCCGCGACGATTGTGGTGCTTGTCCTCGGTCGCGAGCGCGAATTCGTAATGACCGTCGACCTTGCGCTCCCACAGGGGGCCGATCAGGTGCATGAAGCCCGTGGTCTCCAGGATGGTCCAGCCGTCTGATTTCAGCCTTGCGGCGGCCTTGTTGGTCATCTCGTTGTCCATTCCGGTGCGGGCCTTGCGATCCCGTTTCATCGAGGCCGGACGTGGTGTAGTCAAGCATCATGAGACCGTTCGACGATGCCACGCGGCGGAATATCGCGAATGCCTGCGCGGCCTTCATGCGGCTGCCGGCGGGTGAAGCACCGACGACGCTGAAGCGTGCCGCGGTGGCGGTTGCGCTGACCGCGAGCGAGGACGATGACACCGCATTCCTGCTCACGCTGCGCGCATCACATCTGCGCGCCCATCGCGGCCAATGGGCGCTGCCGGGCGGCCGCTGCGATGCCGGCGAGACGCCGGTCGAGGCGGCGCTACGCGAGCTCGACGAGGAGCTTGGCCTTCGCCTCACCGGCGCGGAAGTGCTCGGTACGCTCGACGATTATCCGACCCGGTCCGGCTATCTGATCACGCCCGTCGTGGTCTGGTCCGCCGACAGTGCCGCGATCAGACCGAACCCGGACGAGGTGGCTTCGGTCCATCGCATTGCGCTCGACACCATCGAGCGCGATGACGCCTTCGATTTCGTCGCGATCCCCGAGAGCGCGCGCCGCGTCATCCGTTTTCATCACCAGGAAAGCCTGATCCACGCGCCGACGGCGGCGCTGATCTACCAGTTCCGCGAGGTGCTGGCGGGCCGGCACACCCGCGTCACCGAGCTGGAACAGCCGGTGTTCGCCTGGAAGTGACGATGGTAAACGGTGCGTTAACGTGACGGTTACCGGATGCCTGCTAAGAGGGCAGCATGCATCATTCGATTCGAAACAGCCTCTCTCGAAAAAGCCTTGCGCTGGTTCAGCTTGCGCTCGTCCTGCTCGCGCCCGCCGCGCGTGGCGGCGAGATCGACGCGCTGCCGCCCGCCGTTCGCGATGCCAACGCCCAGCTGCTGTCGCAGTTTTTTGCGCAAGGCGGGGGAGCCTCGCCGGCCGTGCTCGAATATCGCCGCAAGCTCGCAGAGTATCAGGCGGCGCGCGCGGCCTTCGACGCCGAGGCCGGCGCCTATTGGAGCCAGATCTCCGAGAAGCGGAAAGGCCGCAACGCCAAGCGGCGCAGCGGGCAGCAGGTGACGCTCGACGACTACGTGCTGGAACATCCGCCGCTCTATAGCGGGCCGAAGAAGCCGGTGAATCCCGACCCGGAGGAAACGCCGGACCGTCCTCCCAAAAAGCCGATTCCCGTGGTTGCCGATTTCCTGCGCGCGGCGCAGGAGCTCTATCAATTCACGCCGCAGCGCCCGGCGAGCGAGATCGAGTTCAAGCGCGCTTATGCGCGCTACGCGCTGGCCTCCGGGCTGACGCGCGAGCAGGCCGTGCGGGTCTATTCGTTCGAGACCGGCGGCACCGGCAGTCACGACGTGCAGGCGGGAATCGAGCATGGCGGCAAGCGCGCGATCTCGACCGCGATGGGCTACAACCAGCTCCTGACCACCAACAGCGTCGAGCTACTGGCTGAGCAGGGCCACGAACTCATTCGCGCGCTTTCCGAGAAGGTGGCGCGGACATCAGGACCGGCGCGTCAGTCGCTCGAGCACAAGCTCGTCGTGCTGAAGAAAATGGTGGCGCATGCGAAATCGGTGCCCGACACATGGTCGGAGCACGAGAAGATCGGCAACACCGCGCAGGGCTGGGCCATGCATGCGATGGTGCTCGACATCGATGTCGGTCCGATGCTGCAGACCCACAAGCTCCTGACCTCGGTGCTGTTCGCCCGCGCCAAGGGCTACAGCCGTCCGCTGACGGCGGCCGAGCTCGAGATGATGAACCTCACTGGCGACGGCACCGGGCTCGACATGGTGACGATGCCGCAGGCAATGCGCGAGCAGGTGCCGACCTCGAATTTCTTCCAGCGCGGCGGCTACGAGCGCAACCCGGTCGCGATTCGCCACAACACGGTGGCCAAGCTGCTGGCGGTGACGGACGACCGGATGGATTCGAACAGCAGCAAACCCGGTGCAAGGGAATTGGCGGGCGCGTTTTAGCTCTTAGCCCTGCTACATCCTCCGCTGTCATGCCCCGGCTTGACCGGGGCATCCAGTACGCTGCGGCCTCTCGATTCAATCATAACGGCCTCTGGAATACTGGATCACCCGCTTTCGCGGGTGATGACACCGAGTGTGTGGCGGCTCTGTCGCCCGTCGCCGCACCTATTGATCCGGCCCGAACTTGAACTTGCCGTCGCCTTCGAGGTACGGGCCGCTGCGCATGTAGAGCTGGCCGTTGTGGCCGATGAAGAACAGCGTGCCCTTCGGGACCTTCTTGGCGCCCTTCAGGAGCTCGCCAGCGTTGCTGGTGCCCATCTTGTAGGAAAAGGTCTTGCCCTCCCTGTCATAGGCGTAGCCGGTGTCGGGCTTGAGCTCCCACGGCGTTGCCGGGGCTTGCGCGACAGCGGGCGCGGCGAACGCGCCGAGCACCGTTACGAGTGCAGCCGATACAAGTGCAAATGTCTTGGTTGAAAATGCCATCATCCATCCTCCCCCGTCGCTGGGGTACCCGACTTGAACAAATCACGAACGGTGCATCCGGGTCAATTTGCGAAAGCGCCGCAGCGCATCACGTCTTGCCCAGCAGTTTGTGATTTTCCCTTCGTCCCCTCGCGACTATGTTCCGCTTTCCGTCTAGAACGCAACTCGACAAAATTATGGGTGGGGATGATTCGGATGCGCCATGTGATTAAACTTTGCTGGGCTGCTGCATTGTCGTTGACGGCGCTGGCGCCGGCCGCTCGGGCCGATGATTACCAGCTCAGCCACAACCAGCGGATTTCGTGCAGTCGCGGCCTTGCCCCGGGCAAGCTGAACACGGCGACCTGCAAGTCCTACACCTACCTCTTCAACACCAAGACCTCGGAATATTTCCGCTGCCAGGTCTCGCTGGCGCTGACCCGCGACAACAAGGAAGTCATCAACGTCCAGACCGACGGTGGCTGCACCAAGAAGCCGCGCATCTTCGAGACCGACGGCAAGTATGATTTCGACGCGACCGAGACCGAGCCGCCGAACACCAATTCGTTCTTCGGCCCCGGCGGTTATTCGGTGTGGGCCGCCGACGTCGGCGCGCAGAAGGTGCGCGGCTGCATCATCATCTCCTCCGGCCTCGGTTCCGACATCTCCAAGTGCCTGGACATGACGTTCCAGTGAAACGTCGATGGCGATGGCGCCGCTCCGGACTACGGCTGCGCCACCTCGCCGCACCCACAGGTTCCCAAAAATCCCAGCCGGATCGGCCGTTTACCGCAGTCCTGTTTTGTCTTTTGGATGGGTTGACCCGCATCCCTCATCCGGCCAATTTCGCCGCCGGTTTGGGGAGAACAACAACCATGAAACGGACCATTTTCGGCGCGGCCGCGGCTCTTGCTCTGGCGGCGTCGGCACCTTGCGCGCAGGCGCAATCCTTCATCAACGTGCTGACCGGCGGCACCTCCGGCGTCTATTATCCGCTCGGGGTCGCGATCGGGAAAATCTACGGCGACAAGATTCCCAACGTGAAGACGCAGGTGCAGGCCACCAAGGCGTCGGTCGAGAATTTGATCCTGCTGCAGCAGGGCCGCGGCGAGCTGGCGTTCACGCTGGGCGATTCGCTCAAGGCCGCCTGGGACGGCGAGGAGGAGGCGGGCTTCAAGACCAAGCTCGACAAGCTCAGGACCATCGGCGCGATCTATCCGAACTACATCCAGATCGTCGCGACCACTGAATCCGGCATCAAGACGCTGGCCGACCTCAAGGGCAAGAGCCTCTCTGTCGGTGCGCCGAAGTCGGGCACCGAGCTGAATTCGCGTGCGATCCTGGCCGCCGCCGGCATGAGCTACAAGGATCTCGGCAAGGTCGAATATCTGCCGTTCGCCGAATCCGTCGACCTCATGAAGAACCGCCAGCTTGCAGCGACGCTGCAATCGGCCGGCCTCGGCGTCGCCTCGCTGAAGGATCTGTCGACCTCGAGCCCGATCACGGTGGTGTCGGTGCCGAAGGAAACCGTCGACAAGATCGGCCCGCCCTTCGTCTCCGCAATCATTCCGGCCAACACCTATACCGGCCAGGACAAGGACGTGCCGACGGCGGCCGTGATCAATTATCTCGTCACGAGCTCCGCCGTGTCCGACGATCTCGCCTATCAGATGACCAAGCTGATCTACGAATCGCTGCCCGAATTGCAGAACGCGCACGCGGCCGGCAAGGAGATCAAGCTCGAGACCGCCGCGACGGGCAGCCCGGTTCCGCTGCACCCCGGCGCGATCCGCTATTACAAGGAAAAAGGGCTGATCAAGTAACTTCCTCCGTCGTCATTCCGGGATGGTCCGAAGGACCAGACCCGGAATCTCGAGATTCCATGGTGCGCAATTGCGCACCATGGTTCGATGCTCCGCATCGCCCCGGAATGACGGTGGAGAGATTGTTCGCGAATGCCCGGGATCGTCCCGGGCATGACGTTTTTGGGGCCCTGTGCCAACGCTATTGGGCATGGACAGGCTGAGGACGAGATAGATGCTGGAAAAGGCAGAGGGCACGGCGACGGCGCCCAAGAAGGTCAAGGTCGAGTTCGACAATTTCGAGCACGGTTTCCCGGAAGGTTTCGGTCCGGGCTGGTGGGGACAGCTCGCCTACTGGATCGGCATCGCCTTCGCCACCTTCCAGCTCTATGTCGCCGCCTTCAACTATCTGCCGAGCCAGGTGGTGCGCGGCGTCCATGTCGGCTTCCTCGTCCTGCTCACCTTCGGCCTGATCGCCAATTTTACCGCGAAGAGCAATGCCGGCCGCGCGCTCGGCTGGGTGATCGGCGGCGCCGGCTTCCTGTGCGGGCTCTACCAGTGGATCTTCTATGCCGATTTGATCGCGCGCGACGGTGACCCGACGCGGCTTGATCTCGTCGTCGGCACGGTGCTGGCGGTGCTGATCTTCGAGGGCACGCGGCGCCTGATGGGCGCGGCGCTGCCGTTGATGTGCGGCGCGTGCCTCGTCTACTGGTTCTTCGGCCAGTATCTGCCGTCGCCGCTCAACCACCGCGGCTATGATTTCGACCAGATCATCACGCATCTGTCGTTCGGCACCGAAGGCTTCTACGGCGTGCCGATCTACGTGTCGGCGACCTACATCTTCCTGTTCATCCTGTTCGGCTCGTTCCTGGAGCGCGCCGGCATGATCCAGCTCTTCACCGACGTTTCGCTCGGCCTGTTCGGCCGCACCCGCGGGGGACCCGCGAAAGTCGCGGTGTTCGCCTCGGGCATGATGGGCACGATCTCCGGCTCGGGCGTCGCCAATGTCGTGACCGTCGGCCAGTTCACGATTGCCTTGATGATCCGGTTCGGCTATCGCCGCGCCTTCGCCGCCGGCGTCGAAGCCACGGCCTCGATGGGCGGGCAGATCATGCCGCCGGTGATGGGCGCGGTCGCCTTCATCATGGCCGAGACGCTCGGCGTGCAATATTCCGAGATCGTCAAGGCGGCGGCCATTCCCGCCATCCTCTATTTCGCGTCCGCCTTCTGGATGGTGCATCTGGAAGCCGGCAAGCACGGCCTCGTCGGCATGAAGCGCTCGGAAATCCCGAGCGCCTGGAGGGCGCTGGTGACGCGCTGGTACCTCGTGCTGCCGCTCGCCGCCCTCGTCTACATGCTGTTCGAGGGCTTTACGCCGCTCTATGCCGGCAGCATGGGTCTGGCGCTGACGGTGGCGCTGATCCTCGGCACGGCCATCACCACGGGCGCCTCCTCGAATGTGATCCGCACCATCTTCTGGATCGGCCTTGCGCTCGTCGTCGCCGCGCTCTCGCGTGACGGCCTCAAGATCGTGCCGGTCGCCTGCGTTGTCGTGGGGTTGATCGTGATCACCGCCTTCGTGCGCGGCGGCTTTGCGGCGTTGCGCGCCTGCCGCGATGCGCTGGCCGAGAGCGCCAAATCCGCCATCACCGTCGGCATGGCCTGCGCCATCGTCGGCGTCATCATCGGCATGATGTCGCAGACCGGCGTCGGCACCATCTTCGGCGGCTGGGTGATCGGTCTCGGCGAGAAGAGCCTGTTCCTGGCGCTGATCATGACCATGCTGCTGTCGATCCTGCTCGGCACCGGCATCCCGACCATCCCGACCTACATCATCACCGCCGCGCTCGCCGCGCCCGCGCTGGCCAAGCTAGGGGTGCCCTTGATCGCGAGCCACATGTTCGCGTTCTACTACGGCATCATGGCCGACCTCTCGCCGCCGGTGGCACTGGCGGCGCTCGCGGCGGCGCCGATCGCGAAGGAGAATCCGGACAAGATCGGCTGGGAGGCGATGCGCATCGCGCTCGCCGGCTACGTCATTCCGTTCATCTTTGTCTACTCGCCAGCCCTGATGCTCCAGGCCGGCGACCCCATGGCGGCCAAGCTCGGCTTCTACGGCGCGGTGGCGCTGGCGACCGTCAAGGCATTGGCGGCGATCGGCCTGTTCGGCATGGTGGCGATCGGCTTCCTGTTCACCCGGCTGACGCTGATCGAGCGTCTCGTCGCGCTCGGCGCCGCGTTCTGCCTGCTCGGCGATTTCCCGTTCAGCGACACTGCGGGCTTTCTGCTGACGGCGGCGATCGTGCTGTGGCAATGGCGCCAGCGCCCGCCTGTAACGGTCGAGGCGGCGTGAGCCTCTGCTTCGCAACGGCTTTCGGCGCGAAGGCGCTGGCGCTGTCCGCGTTCACGCTGGTCTGGACGCATTCGATCGCGAAAGTCGACTGGCAGGAGGATTGGCGCGTCACCCCCGCAGGCCTCGAACTGGTGCAGGCCCGCGTCAAGGGCACCGGCCCCGGCATGGAGCCGCCGCCCGAGGCGCGGCTGGTCGACGGCTGGTTTCAGTGGCAGCCCGCGCAGGCACCGATGCAAGAGGTCATGCTCGCCAATTCGGGCGCGGCGGGCGAATGGCGGCTGTGCCATGATGGACAATGCCAGGCGCTGTCGGAGATTGTCGGGCATCCCATTGGTGCTAACGTGACCACGATGAAGATTTGCGACGATCCGTAGCCCGGATGGAGCGCAACGCAATCCGGGACAGTGGCCCCGGATTACGCTTACGCTCCATCCGGGGTACAACAAGAATAACAACAAGGAGACACACGATGGATCGGCTCAAGGGCAAGGTTGCGATGGTGGTGGGCGCCGGCTCGATCGGACCCGGCTGGGGCAACGGCAAGGCGACCGCCGTGACCTTTGCGCGCGAGGGCGCGCAGGTGTTTTGCGTCGACCGCAACGGCGCCGCGGCCGAGGAGACTGCAAAGATCATCACGGGCGAAGGCGGCAAGGCGACGGCGTTCACGGCCGACGTGTCCCGGTCTGCCGAGATCGAGGCGATGGTGGCGGCGTGCCTGAAGGCCTATGGCCGCATCGA
Organism: Bradyrhizobium sp. 23AC; assembly: GCF_054863025.1. Lineage (NCBI taxonomy): Bacteria > Pseudomonadati > Pseudomonadota > Alphaproteobacteria > Hyphomicrobiales > Nitrobacteraceae > Bradyrhizobium > Bradyrhizobium sp. 23AC. The sequence continues at coordinate 166,734 of NZ_JAVAYN010000001.1, read as the reverse complement.
CGTGCTCGACAACAATGTCGGCATCGCCGAGATGGGCAGCGTGGTCGAGGTGACCGAGGAAAGCTGGGACCGCGTCTTCAGCGTCAACCTCAAGAGCGCCTATTTCGCCATGAAGCACGTCATTCCAGTGATGGTGAAGCAGGGCGGCGGCTCGATCATCAACATCTCCTCGATCGCCTCGATCCGCCACATGGGCATTTCCTACGTCACCTATGGCACCTCGAAGGCGGCGATGAATCAGATGACGCGCACCACCGCGATCGAGTTCGCGCGCCACCATGTCCGCGTCAACGCGATCCTGCCCGGCCTGATGAAGACGCCGATGGTCGAACACTCTGCCGGCCTGGCCGCCAGCTACGCCAAGGGCGATGTCGAGGCGATGTGGCGCGCGCGCGATGCGCAGGTGCCGATGGGTCACATGGGCGATGCCTTCGACGTCGCCAACGCCGCGCTGTTTCTGGCGTCGGACGAGTCGAAATATGTAACCGGGATCGAGCTGGTGGTCGACGGCGGGATCACGTGCAAGGCGGGGGCGTAGCTCCAATCTCCGCTGTCGTCCCGGGGCGCGCAACGCGCGAACCCGGGACCCATAACCACGGGGTGGAGTTGTTTTGCTGAAATGGTAACCCCGAGTCTTCGCATAACCACTCCCTGTGGTTATGGGTCCCGGATCGGCGCTCCGCTCTAGACAACGCTTCGCGTTGCCTGGAGCTGCGCTTGTCCGGGACGACAGCGGAGGTTACTGCGCCAGCGCCAGAATTCCGCCGGCGAATGCGTGCCACGCCGCGCTCTCGCTGATCGGCCAGTTCAGGACCTTCACCGCCAGCAGCGCGAGCGTGCCATAGATGTAGACCGGATGCACGCGGCCTTCGGTGCGCCAGTCGCGCACCATGGCGACGACGAGCAGCAGCGATGCGACGACGGCAGGCGCAATCGTCACCGGCACCGGCGGCGGGCCGGGCGGTCCCGGAGGCGCCAGGAAGGTCAGGAACCAGCGCGCGATCGCGGCATCGAGGATCGAGACTGCGGCGAGTAGCATCAGGCGCTTGTGAATCTCGGGTCTGCGCGTGTTCATGATTGCGAGCACGAACACGATTGCGAAGAACGCAATCCCGCTCATCGGCACGATCGAGAAGCCGATGCCGGCCTCGCGCTGCCCGAGCGCGGCGGAATGCTGCATCACATGCACGGAGGCGAGGAAGCCGAAGATCGTCATCGCGGTGGCGAGCGACACGCCGGCGATGCCGAGCGAACGGTGATTGACCACGCGCCCCGAGGCCGCGAGCCAGGTCTGAAGCACGAAATAGACAGACCAGGTGAAGAACAAGAGTCCGTGAAAGTGAATCACGGGGCTCGCGGACAACGTCCGGTTGGCGAGCGGAACCCAATAGGTCGGTGCGAAGCCGAGAAACGCGGTGGCCGCGCAGGCCAGGGCCATATGCAGATAAAAATATCGCGCAGGCGACGCATCTCGCGCGCGTACACGACGGTCGTCGGTCAGGGTCGTCATCAGGAATGAGTCTGGGGAGGTGGGGTTTGGTTCAAACCCCGCTGTCGTCCCGGGGCGCGCGTAGCGCGAGCCCGAGACCCATAACCACAGGACGTGGTTCTGTCGTTGGCTGGCAACTCCGAGTCTTCGCCAAACATAATTTCGTGGTTATGGGTCCCGGATCGGCGCGCGCTTAGGGCGCGCTTGTCCGGGACGACAGCGAGATTGTTGCCTCATCCCCCCGCGCTCAATTCTGCGCGATCGAGCTCCTCTTCGAGCCGGTGGAAGGCATCGTCGCCGATCACCTCGGTGGCGCGGAGTTCGAAGATCGATTTGCGCGCGGCCGCGATGGCGCGGCGGCGCAGGGGATCGGCGGGCAGCTCGCCATTGGCGATGCCGCCGTGGGGATCGGTCCCGGCCTGCATCAGGATGGCGCGATATTCGAGCCGCAGGATCTCCGCCTCCTCCGACGGATCGCTCTCGATCGCATCGAGCGCGGCGCGATAGGCGACGGCGCGGGCGCGCGCGACCTCGGTGCCGACGGGGTCGTCGTCCCTAAGGCCGAACGCCAGGATCAGCGGCCGCAGCGTCAGGCCCTGGATCACCAGCGATCCCAGCACCACCGCAAAGGCGATGAAGACGATGAAGTCGCGATAGGGAAAGTTTTCCGGCAGAGCGAAAGCGGTGGCGAGCGTGACGAGGCCACGCATGCCGCACCAGGAGATGATGAGGCCGCCTTTGGGCGAGGCGACGGCCCTGGGGTCGTTCGGATGATAGATCCCCTGCGCGACCAGCACCCGCAAGGTCGTGCGATAGAACGTCACCCAGGCGAGGCGCACCAGGATCACCGTCAGCAGGATCCAGGCCGCGGCCACGCAATATTCCCAGCGCACGTCCGCATCCAGCCGCGTCCAGATCGGCCGCATCTGCATGCCGATCAGCATGAAGGCGAGCACGTTGAGCACGAACACCATCGTTTCCCACACCGCATAAGACGGCACCCGCAGCCGTGCCGGCATGCGCGCCCCCGCTGTGCGCGCCATGGTGATGGCGTAGACGACGATGGTGAGGATGCCGGAGAGGCCGAGATGCTCCGCGGCGATCCAGACCATGAAGGTGGTGGCGAACTGCACGATGATCGCGCTGGGTGCTTCCTTGACCCGTTCCAGGAGCAGCGGGATGATGTAGCCCGCGAGGAGGCCGGCGACGACGCTGCCGACCAGGGCCAGCGCCATCGTCGGCGCGACCTGGCTCCATGTCAGGTGCTCGGTGGCGACGGCACCGACCGCGATGCGGTAGATCAGAAGCGCGCTCGCGTCGTTGAGCAGGCTCTCGCCCTCCAGGACTTTCACCATGCGGTGGGGCAGCTTGACCTGGCTCAGGATCGCGACCGCAGCGGCCGCATCGGGCGGCGCGACGATGGCACCGAGCGCGACCGCGGCGGCCCACGGCATATCGGGCATCAGCCGGTGCGCGACGAAGGCGACGCCGGCCGTGGTTAGGCCGACCGCGGCGACGACCAGGGTCGAGACCGGAACCCAATTGTTGCGCAGATCGCGCAGCGAGGTGTCGAAGGCGGCATCGAGCAGCACCGGTGCGACAAAAAGCGCCAATGCCAGGTCCGGCTCCAGCGCCCAGGACGGACTGGACGGCACGAAGGCGATCAGCGCGCCGCCGATCGCCAGAAAGGTCGGGTAGGGGACCTTGATCCGCCGCGCCAGCGCCGATAAGGCAACGGCGCCGAGCAGAAGCGCGATGATCCATTCGAATGTCGACACGATGATCCCCGAAGCCGGTTTGAGCGGCGCCACAAGCTAGCACCAATCCGGCCGTATGATGGATAGTACGGCCCCGAGGCAAGACGTAAGGCAAGACTCAAGGCAAGACCGAAAGCAGACGTCCGACAGCAACGAGCATGCGTTTTCGAAAACTCATTCAATCGTCAGGTGCCGTATTGTTTGGGGCGCTGTCGCTCACTGCCGCCCAGGCTGCGACCGGCGGCGAGCCGGCCGCGGTGATACAGGTCGATGTCGCCTCATGCCTCGCGGCGACCGCGGCAGACGATGTGGACAAGGCTGCCACGGCCTGTGCCGCCGTGATCGACAATGAGAAGACGGCGAAGGGGGACCTGATCAAGGCGCTGATCGCGCGCGCGGCGCTCTATGCGCGGCACGACCAGGTCGACCGCGCCATCGCCGACGACAGCCGCGCGCTTTTGCTCGACCCTGGGATCGCCGACATCTGGAATGCGCGCGGCGAGCTCTGGCTGAAGAAGGGCGACAAGCCCAAGGCAGTGCAGGATTTCGGCGCGGCGCTCAAGATCGACCCGAACCACGAGAAGGCCAAGGCCAATCACAAGGCAATGGCGCGCGAGCTCGAGCGGATTGGCGCGCAGATGGCGGTCGCCGGCAAGCCCAGCTTCAATTGCAGGCGTGCGGCCCGGGCGGCGGTGGAGAAGGCGATCTGCGGCAACCGCGAGCTCGCCGATCTCGATCGCGAGATCTTTGCCTCCAATGCCCGGGTGATCCGGGAGGCGCGCAATCCGGCGGAAGCGAAGAACCTCCAGCGTGAGCAGGACGAGTTCATTGCCCGCCGCAATGCCGGTTACGGCCGGGCGGGGTATGACCTGAAGAAGGCGATGCAGGAGCGGCTGCAGCGACTGAATGGCGTGGACGGGTATTGACGATTCTTCGCCTCTCCCCGCAGGCGGGGCGAGTGAGTGATGCGCCGCGCGCCCCTAACTGTTCCCAAATTGAACCCATTTCTTCCCTGCCGCGACAATGGTGAGAACCCGACGTCACGGAGCACTCTGCCATGTGCGGCACACATCCTTCCGCGCAAGCGCTTTCGCTTGCCAAAATCTCGCTTCGCGCTTTTCTTCTCGGGGCGGCGATGAGCCTCGTCCTTGCAGCCCCCGCCTCGGCGGGCGCCGATTGCGTGATGGGCAGCAAGGCTGCTCCCGCGGAGCTGATCCCAGCCTGCACCGTCATCATCGACCAGAGCGCAAGTCCCGCGTCCGACCGCGCGGCGGCGCTGCTGGTTCGCGCCGACGCCAATGCCCGGACTTCGGGCGGCCTCACGCAAGCCCTGCGAGACATCGACCGCGCCATCGCAATCGACGGCAAGAATGCAAAGGCCTGGCGCCTGCGCGGCGACCTCTTGCGCGAGGCCGGCGGCGATCTCAACCGCGCGGCGGCGGATCTGAGCAAGGCGATCGAGCTCGATCCGCGGGATGCGGAGGCCTACGAGCTGCGCGGTGTCGTGTACACCACCCAGCGCAGGCTTGACCGTGCGCTCGCCGATTACGACCAGGCGATCAAGCTGAAGCCGGATGATGCACAGGCATGGTCCGACCGCGGCGTGAACTACTATCTCGGCGGCGACAACGAGAAGGCGATCAAGGATCTCAGCGAGGCGCTGCGGCTCGATCCCAACCGTCCGCGCACCTACACCAACCGCGGCGCGGCATACAAGAAGCTCGGCCAGCTCGACAAGGCGGTGGCCGACGACGGCGAGGCGATCAGGCTCGATCCGAAGGTGCCCGAATATTTTGACAATCGCGGGCTCACCTATGCCGCCATGAAAGAGTACGACAAGGCGATCGCCGATTACGACCAGGCGCTGCGCCTGGCGCCCCGGCCGAACTTCTTCACCAACCGCGGCGATTCCTACCAGTTCAAGGGTGAGTTCGGAGCGGCGCTCAGCGACTACGACGCTGCGCTGAAGCTCGATCCGAATTTCGCGCAGACCTACAACAACCGCGCCGTGCTCTACAAGAAGATGGGCGAGCGCAAGAAGGCGCTGGCCGATTACGAGACGGCGCTCAAGCTCGATCCCGGTAACGAGAATGCTGCCAACGGCCGCCGCAGCACGATCGCGGAGATCGCGAAATTCGGCGGTGAGCCGCCGCGGGCGCTGAATGCGGCGTCCGGCAATGGTCCGTCCTTCGAATGCGCGACGGCCAGGCGTGAGGTCGAGAAGGTGATCTGCGCCGATCCGCAGCTGGGCGTGCTCGACCGCCAGATCGCCGAGACCTACGAGCGCGTGCTGAAATCGGCGGGCAAGCGCTCGGCTGGCGAGCTGCGCAAGACCCAGCGCGATTTCCTTAGCCTCCGCAACGTCAGCTTCGGCCGGCCGGGCTATGATCTGAGGAAGGTCATGCAGGACCGGTTACAGAAGCTGAATGCGACGGAGAGCTGAAGGGGTGTTGAAGAAACCGAGGTAGAGCGGCTGGCTCGGTTACCTCTCCCGCTTGCGGGGGAGGTCGACGTGCTCGAAGAGCGCGGCGGGTGGGGGCTCTCTCCTCTCGGCGACTTCATCTGTATGTGTGAGTCTTGGACAACCCCGACGCGGTAATACCCCCACCCCAGCCCTCCCCCGCAAGCGGGAGAGGGAGCTAACTGCCGATGCCGCGCAAGCCTTCTCCAAAAGACCCATCCTTTTCAGCTTGAACCGCGGCCCGTTCCCGGGAAAATACCTCTCAAACAAAGTCCGACACTTGATCCGGGTCATGGCGGGGCGACCGTCCGGCCGCAAATTCAAGGTCAGGCTGATAAAGGTAACGGGAGCGCGGGAATGACCATCCAGGGCAAGAGCAGTTATCATGAGGTTCACGCGCGCTCGCTGGCCGACCCCGAAGGCTTTTGGGCCGAGGCGGCGAAAGAGATCGACTGGATCGAGCCGCCCAAATCGATCTTCGACCCCTCGCAGGGAACCTATGGCCGCTGGTTCACGGGGGGCGTCGTCAATACCTGCTACAACGCGCTCGACCGCCATGTCGAAGGCGGCCGCGCCGACCAGGTCGCGCTGATCCATGATTCGCCGCTCAGCGGCGGCGTCACCAAATTCACCTATGCCGAACTGCTGGACGAGGTGCAGGCGCTCGCCGCCATCATGCAGGATTTCGGCGTCGCCAAGGGCGATCGCGTCATCCTTTATATGCCGATGGTGCCGGAGGCCGTGGTCGCGATGCTCGCCTGTGCTCGGATCGGGGCGGTGCACTCGGTGGTGTTCGGCGGCTTTGCAGCGAAGGAGCTTGCGACCCGCATCGACGACGCGCAGCCGAAACTCATCCTCTCCGCAAGCTGCGGCATCGAACCCGGCCGCATCGTGCAGTACAAGCCGCTGCTCGACGAGGCGATCAGGCTTGCCGGCAGCAAGCCGAAGGCCTGCATCGTGCTGCAACGTCCGCAGCTCACTTGCGACCTGACCCCGGGGCGGGACTACGATTGGGCGAGCCTGCGCCGCAAGGCGATGAACGACGGCAAGAAGGCCGCATGCGCGCCTGTTGCCGCGACCGATCCGCTCTACATCCTCTACACCTCGGGAACGACTGGCATCCCGAAGGGCGTCGTGCGCGACAATGGCGGCCATCTCGTCGCGGTGAAATGGTCGATGTTCAACCTCTATGGCGTCAAGCCCGGCGAGGTGTGGTGGTGCGGCTCCGACATCGGCTGGGTGGTCGGCCACAGCTACATCGTCTACGGGCCGCTGCTGCACGGCGCGACGACGATCATGTATGAGGGCAAGCCGGTCGGCACGCCCGACGCCGGCGCGTTCTGGCGCGTGATCGCCGAGCACAAGGCGGTCGCGTTCTTCACCGCGCCGACCGCGTTCCGCGCGATCCGGAAAGACGATCCGGAAGGAAAGTTCATCCGGCAATACGACCTGTCGAAATTCCGCACCCTGTTCCTCGCCGGCGAGCGTGCCGATCCGCCGACGGTGGCATGGGCGGAGCAGCAGCTGAAGGTGCCGGTGATCGACCATTGGTGGCAGACCGAGACCGGCTGGTGCATCGCCGGCAATCCGGTCGGGCTTGGCATGCTGCCGGTGAAGCACGGCTCGCCGACGGTGCCGATGCCGGGCTATCAGGTCGACGTGGTGGACGAGGCGGCAAAGCCGGTCGGGCCCAACACCATGGGCTCGATCGTCATCAAGCTGCCGATGCCGCCGGGCTGTCTACCGACGCTGTGGAATCAGGATGCGCGCTTCAGGGAGGCTTATCTCAGCGAATTCCCCGGCTATTACAAAACCTCCGACGCCGGCTACAAGGACGAGGACGGCTATGTCTTCGTCATGGGCCGCACCGACGACATCATCAACGTCGCCGGCCATCGGCTCTCCACCGGCGGTATGGAGGAGATCCTGGCCTCGCATCCCGATGTTGCCGAATGTGCCGTGCTCGGCGTCAAGGACGCGATCAAGGGCGAGGTGCCGTGTGGCTTCCTGGTGCTCAAGGCCGGCGTGAAGCGTGCGCCCGCCGAGATCGAGAAGGAGATCGTCGCGCTGGTGCGCGACAAGCTCGGACCGGTCGCGGCCTTCAAGCTCGCGATCACCGTCGGCCGCCTGCCCAAGACGCGCTCCGGCAAGATTCTGCGCGGCACCATCAAGAAGATCGCCGACGGCGAGTCCTGGACCATGCCGGCGACGATCGAGGACCCCAAGACGCTCGACGAGATCGGGGAGGCGCTGAAGGGGCGGGTGTGAGGTTTGCTCTGGCGGTGATGCCGGTGAGACGCAGCGCTGCCGCATCACCTTCCGCTGTCATCGCCCGCGCAGGCGGGCGATCCAGTACTCCGCAGCAGCAGTTGTGACCCCATTCCCGCCGCGGCGTACTGGATGCCCCGCCTTCGCGGGGCATGACAGCGTGCCAGGGACTTACAATCTCCTCATTCCGCGCTAAACAGGACCGGCCAACAGGGGACCTCGTATGCCACTCGCCGCCGCGCCGCGCCTGCTTGCAGCCTTAGCTCTCGCCATCGCTCTCTCCGCCTGCTCCGCGCGCTACCAGACGCCGGTGGCGGTGGGCGGCGACGATGACGATGCGGTCTGCCTGAGCCGGGGCAATGCGCAGGGCTCGCCGGAATACGTGGCCTGCCGCAAGGATCGCGACGTTCAGCGCAACGCCGCCACCGCGCGTGCCGATCGCCGCCAGCGCGACCTCGGCGAATACATGCTGAACCATCCCGAGCGGCCCTGATGTGAGGTGCGGCATTATCCTGCCGCGCCGCGCACCCCGCATTCGTGACTTCCGTGACAGATCTGCAACGCCGTGGCCAAATCGTGGCGGCCTCTGGCTGAATTGATCGAAGTCAAATCCTTCGGCGCCCCCTTTCTGCTCTGACGCTCATGTCGCGCAACGACGCGCGAGTGAAGGCTGAAGGGGATTGAAATGCAGAGAACGACAAGAAACCTGGCGCGGCTTGCGACGGTTGGCGCGATGCTCGCGGGCACGTTTGCATCGGTGCAAGCTGCCGATTTGCCGGTTTACAAGAAGGCGCCGCCGCCGGTGGAGGCGTTCAATCCGTGGATGGTGCGTCTGCGCGTGCTCGGCGTGTTGCCGGATGCTGGCGGTTCAACCGTCAATGTCGCGGGCGTACCCTCGCTGTCCTCGCCGAATTCCGGCCTTTCGATCAGCGACCAGGTCGTCCCCGAGCTCGACATCAGCTACTTCTTCACCAAGAACATCGCGGCCGAGCTGATCCTCGGCGTGACCCGGCACTCGATCAGCGGCACCGGCTCGCTCGCCAACCTGCCGATCGGCAAGACCACGCTGCTGCCGCCGACGCTGACGCTGCAATATCACTTCGACCAGTTCGGCGCGTTCAAGCCGTATATCGGCGCCGGCGTGAACTACACCGTGTTCTTCAACAATTCCGCGGCCAATACGCCTGCCGCAATCGCCGGTCCGCCCGCGATCGTCGCCACCACCACCAATTTGCACGTCAGCAACGCCTGGGGCGGCGCCGTGCAGTTCGGCTTCGACTACATGATCGACCGGCACTGGGGTCTCAACGTCGACGTCAAGAAGCTCTGGCTGCGTCCGGATTACAGCGCCACCGTCTCTGGCCTGCCGGTCACCGGCACCGCGCATATCGATCCGTGGCTGGTCGGCGCGGGCGTGACGTACAAGTTCTGAGGGGCGTTGCTTGGAGACAAGCTGTGGCCGCAGCTCGCGTGTGACGACATGCGTCGCACTCACTCAGCCGTCCCCACAAACAAAAACGCGGCGGGTTTTCCCGCCGCGTTTGCATTCGATGGTGAATGAACGAGAGAGGACTACTCCTCCTCGTCTTCCTGCTTCTTGCCGCCGAGCGTCTTCAGCTTGGCGAACACGGCGTCGAGGTTGAGGTCGTCGCTCGATCGCTCGGCCGGCTCGAACTCGTCCTTCTTGGTGGTCTCGGACGCCGGCAGCAGGGTGGCGCCGCCATAGGCTGCGTCGATCGGCTTCTCCTTGGCGGCGCGCGCCACCTCGAAATCAAGCTCGATCTGCGAGCAGAGGCCGAGGGTGACGGGGTCGATCGGGGTCAGCTGGGAGGTGTTCCAGTGGGTTCGGTCCCGCACGCTCGCGATGGTGCTCTTGGTGGTGCCGACCAGGCGCATGATCTGGGCGTCCTTGAGCTCGGCATGGTTGCGCAGCAGCCAGAGGATGGCGCTCGGACGCTCGTGGCGGCGCGAGACCGGGGTGTAGCGCGGGCCCTTGCGCTTGGGCTGGGGCGGCAGCACCACCTTGCTCTCCTGGAGGCGGAGCCGATAATCCGGATTCCTCTCGCCCTTCTCGATCTCCTCGCGGGTCAGCTGGCCGTTGGAGAGGGGATCCATGCCCTTGATGCCCTGGGCAGCATCGCCGTCGGCGATCGCGCGCACCTCGAGGGGGTGCATCTTGGTGAAATCGGCGACCTGGTCGAAGGTCAGCGCGGTGTTGTCGAGCAGCCAGACGGCGGTCGCCTTGGGCATCAGCGGTGCGTTGCTCATGGCAAATCTCCTTTGTGCTTCGCCCACCCCTCTGGAGGCGAAACCGGTGGTCATCAGCGATGACTGGGAATTCGCGCTATATAAGCCCGGAGGGGGTAGCCACGCAATGGTTCTGCTATAGATAGTGCCTTGACAGCGCCCGAAAGGGGGCCCAATTCCCTGTAAGCCCGTACCCAAGCCCTATTCCATCCATCGACCGCTTCCCGCCCATTTGGCGAGGTGATTCGGTCCCGAGATCGCTCAATGTCAGCCAAACCAGACCTCAAGATCGTGCTTTGTTCTCCCCGTGGCTTCTGCGCCGGGGTGGTCCGGGCGATCGACACCGTGGAACGGGCGCTCGATAAGTACGGCGCCCCCGTCTATGTTCGCCATGAGATTGTGCACAACAAGTATGTCGTCGATGGGTTGAAGAAGAAGGGCGCCATCTTCGTCGAGGAGCTGGCCGAAATCCCGGAAAACACCACCGCGCCGGTGGTGTTCTCGGCCCACGGCGTGCCGAAGTCGGTTCCGGCCGATGCCCAGTCCCGCAATCTGTTCTCGCTGGATGCGACCTGCCCGCTGGTGACCAAGGTGCACCGCGAGGCCGCGATCCACTTCAAGCGCGGCCGCGAGATCTTCCTGATTGGCCACTCCCATCACCCCGAAGTGGTCGGCACGCTCGGCCAGCTTCCGACCGGCGCCGTGACCCTGATCGAGACCGCCGAGGATGCCAAGACCATCTCCCCGAAGGACCCCAACAACCTCGCCTTCGTGACCCAGACCACGCTGTCGATCGACGACACCGCGGAGATCGTGGCGCTGCTGAAGGAGCGCTTCCCGAACATCAACGGGCCGCACAAGGAAGACATCTGCTACGCCACCACCAACCGCCAGCTCGCGGTGAAGAAGGTGGCGCCGGTGGTCGACGCGCTCATCGTGGTCGGTGCTCCCAATTCATCGAACTCGCAGCGCCTGCGCGAGGTCGCCGAGCGCGAGGGCTGCGGGATTGCGGTGCTGGCGCAGCGTGCCACCGACCTCGACTGGGACAAGTTCGGCAACATCAAGAGCCTCGGCATCACCGCGGGCGCCTCCGCGCCGGAAGTGATCGTCGAGGAGATCATGGACGCCTTCGCCGAGCGCTACACGCTGCATGTGGAGACGGTCTCGGCCGCGGAGGAGAACGAGTTCTTCCCGCTGCCGCGTCAGGTGCGCCCCGAAGCCGCCGCCGAGTAGACCTTTATGGCGGTTTACACCGACGTTGCCGCCGAAGAGCTTGCGGATTTCCTGAAGCAATATGAGCTCGGCGAATTGCTCTCCTACAAGGGCATCGCCGAGGGCGTCGAGAACACCAACTTCCTGCTGCATACCAGCCAGGGCTCGTTCATCCTCACGCTCTACGAGAAGCGCGTGGCGAAGAACGATTTGCCGTTCTTCCTCGCCCTGATGACGCATCTGGCCGAGCACGGCATCAACTGCCCGCTGCCGGTGAAGGGAAGAGACGGCGAGGCGTTGCGCGAGCTGTCGGGGCGTCCCGCAGCGATCATCACCTTTCTCGAAGGCATGTGGCCGCGCAAGCCGAACGTGGCCCATTGCGCCGGCGTCGGTGCGGCGCTGGCGAAGATGCATCTGGCCGGTGCGAACTTTGCGGTTCGGCGCGCCAATGCGCTGTCGGTCGCGGGCTGGCGGCCGCTATTCGATGCGGCTTCGAACCGTGCCGACGCAGTGCAGCCGGGCCTGCGCGCCTTTCTCGCGACCGAGCTCGACTATCTCTCGAGCGGGATCTGGCCGGACGGTCTGCCGGAGGGCGTGATCCACGCCGACCTCTTCAACGACAACGTCTTCTTCCTCGGCGACCAACTCTCCGGGATCATCGACTTCACCTTCGCCTGCAACGACATGCTGGCCTATGACGTCGCGATCTGCCTCAACGCCTGGTGCTTCGAGCCGGATCATTCCTTCAACGTCACCAAGGCGCGCGCCTTCCTCAACGCCTATGGCCGCGTGCGAAAGCTCTCCGACGCCGAAGAGGCTGCGCTGCCGCTGCTGGCGCGTGGTGCCGCGATCCGCTTCCTGCTGACGCGGCTGGTGGATTGGCTCAACGTCCCCGAAGGCGCGCTGGTCAAGCCGAAGGACCCGCTGGAATATTTTCGCAAGCTGCGCTTTCACCAGAGCGTGACGAGCGTCCGCGATTACGGGCTGATGCCATCAGGATTGGTCGCGTGAGCGAGCGTCCCAATGTCACGATCTATACCGATGGCGCCTGCTCGGGAAATCCCGGGCCGGGCGGCTGGGGCGCGATCCTGAAGTTCGGCGACAAGGAAAAAGAGCTGAACGGCGGCGAGCGCCACACCACCAACAACCAGATGGAGCTGATGGCGGCGATCTCCGCGCTCGAGGCGCTGAAGAAGCCGTGCACGGTCGATCTCTACACCGACAGCCAATATGTCCGGCAGGGCATCACCGGCTGGATCCACGGCTGGAAGCGCAACGGCTGGCGCACCGCCGACAAGAAGCCGGTGAAGAATGTCGAGCTATGGCAGCGCCTGGATGCCGCGCTGAAGCAGCACGAGGTCCGCTGGCACTGGGTCAAGGGCCACGCCGGCCACCCCGAGAACGAGCGTGCCGATCAGCTCGCGCGCGACGGGATCGTGAAGGCGCGGTTGCAGCAGCGGCTGGCGGAGTAGGGGCGCTCTGCCGGCGCTCCGCTCTCAGGTTTCGTAGGGTGGGCAAAGCGAAGCGTGCCCACCGTTTTCTCTTGAAGGTAAAAGTGGTGGGCACGGCGCTAACGCGCCTTTGCCCACCCTACGGCAGTTTCGCCGCTGTCGGCGCTCCACTCTCAACTGTCATCGCCCGGCTTGACCGGGCGATCCAGTATCCCAGAGACGGTTGTGATTGAGCCGAGACGGCTCGGCGTACTGGATGCCCCGGTCAAGCCGGGGCATGACAGTATCTCTTGTCGCTAAGAGAAGCTCAGAGCTGCCCGAGCAGCGTATCGCCGCCGGAGACTTCGACCTTGCCGGGCATCGCCTCGAGGTTGAGCTTCTTGACCACACCGTCCTCGACCAGCATCGAATAGCGCTTGGAGCGGATGCCGAGGCCGTTGGCGGAGGCGTCCAGCTCCATGCCGATCGCCTTGGCGAATTCGGCATTGCCGTCGGCGAGGAAGATGGCCTCGTCGCGCTGGTCGGTGTCGCGCTTCCAGGCGTTCATGACGAAGGCGTCGTTGACGGACACGATGGCGATGCTGTCGACGCCCTTGTCCTTCATGGCATAGGCGTTGAGGAAGATGCTCGGCAGATGCATCTTGTGGCAGGTGCCGGTATAGGCGCCGGGCACCGCGAACAGCGCCACCTTCTTGCCCTTGAAGATATCGTCGGTGGTCTTCACCTGCGGGCCTTCCGCCGTCATCACGCGGAATTTCGCCTCGGGCAGCTTGTCGCCAGTCTGGATCGCCATTGTCGGTCTCCCTGAATATCGATCCCGCTTATTAGACCGTGCGGCGGGCCTGCACAATATTGCCGGCGGGCGAAGCGGTGGGGGTGGGGCCCCTTCACCGTGATGTCATCAACCGGCGAAGCCGCCCTTGTCGAGGAAGGCCTGCTCTTCCTCGGTGCTGTCGCGGCCGAGCAGCCGGTTGCGGTGGGGAAACCGGCCGAACCGCTGGATGATGTCGGCGTGCTCCCGGGCGTATTTCAGGTTTTCGGCATTCTCGGTGTTCTGAAACAAAGCGACGCAGTGCAGCTGGTCAGGAAGGTGCTCGGAATGCATGAGGGGCAGATAAAGGAATTCGAGCAGGACCGGATCGACCCTGGCATCGACACCGCGATCGATCGCCCGGCGGGCGACGTCGCGCGCCTGAGCATCGCTGGCAAAGGCCTGGGGCGTGCCGCGGAACATGTTGCGGGGGAATTGATCGAGCACGATGACCAGCGCGAGTGCGCCGTCATCGCTTGCCTCCCATGACGCGAGCTCGCCGGCGACCGCCTTCTGCCACAAAGCAAGGAAGCGGCGCCTGACCTCGGCATCGAAGGCGTCGTCGCGCTTGTACCAGCGCTCGCGGCCGGCCTCGCGCCAGAAGGCGAGAATGCCCGATGGCGCGATATCGCCAACCGCGGTCATGAACCGGCGACCCGCTTACGCCGCCTGAGCCTTTTTCTCGTCGCGCAGTTCGCGTCGCAGGATCTTGCCGACATTGGTCTTGGGCAGGTCGCTGCGGAATTCGATGTGCTTGGGCACCTTGTAGCCGGTGAGCTGCTCGTGACAGAATTTGATCACGGCCTCGGCGGTGAGGTTCTGATCCTTCTTCACCACGAAAGCCTTCACCGCTTCGCCCGACTTGGAATCGGGGATGCCGATCACGGCGCATTCGAGCACGCCCGGATGGCTCGCGATCACTTCCTCGATCTCGTTGGGATAGACGTTGAAGCCGGAGACCAGGATCATGTCCTTCTTGCGGTCGACGATCTTGGTATAGCCCTTCTCGTCCATGATGCCGATGTCGCCGGTGCGGAAATAGCCGTCCGCGGTCATCACCTTGGCGGTCTCCTCGGGCCTGTTCCAGTAGCCCGACATCACCTGCGGACCCTTGGCGCAGATCTCGCCCGCCTGGCCGAGCGGCACCTCGTTGCCGTCGTCGTCGCGGATCGAGATGTAGGTCGATGGCACGGGAATGCCGATCGTCCCGGTGAACTCGGTTGCCGTTGCCGGATTGCAGGTCAGCGTCGGCGAAGTCTCCGACAGGCCGTAACCCTCGGCGATGAAGCAGCCGGTGATCGCCTTCCATTGATCGGCCACGGGGCGTTGCACCGCCATGCCGCCGCCGTTGGAGATCTTCAGCTTGGAGAAGTCGAGCTTCTTGAAATCAGGGTGGTGCATCAGGCCGTTGTAGAGCGTGTTCACGGCCGGGAAGCTGTTGACCTGGTATTTCGCCAGCTCCTTGACGAAGCCGGCGATGTCGCGCGGGTTGGGGATCAGGAGATTGCAGCCACCGGCGCGCACCGCGAGCAGGTAGCAGGCCGTCAGCGCGAAGATGTGATAGAGCGGCAGCGCGCAGACGATCATGAGCTGGTCGACATGCGGCGGCGCGGCGAGCGCCGGCTGGAGCCAGGCGTCGTTCTGCAGGACGTTGGCCACGATGTTGCGGTGGAGCAGGGTGGCGCCCTTGGAGACGCCGGTGGTGCCGCCGGTATATTGCAGGAAGGCGACGTCGCCCGGCGAGAGTTTTGGCTTGTTGAAGGTCATGCCGCGGCCGGCCGACACCGCATCGTTGAAAGAGACCGAGCCCGGCAGCGACCATGCCGGTACCATCTTCTTGACGCGGCGGACGACGAGATTGACGATCACGCCCTTGAAGCCGAGCAGATCGCCCATGCTGCCGACGATCACGTGCTTCACCTGCGTCTTGGCGATCACCTGCTCGACGGTGTGAGCGAAATTCTCCAGCACGATGATGGCTTCGGCGCCGGAATCCTTGAGCTGGTGCTCGAGCTCACGTGGGGTGTAGAGCGGATTGACGTTGACCACCGCGAAACCGGCGCGCAGCGCGGCAGCCGTCGCGATCGGATATTGCAGCACGTTCGGCATCATGATGGCGATGCGGGCGCCGCGCTGCAGCCCGCGGCCCTGCAAATAGGCGGCGAGCGCGACCGACATCTGGTCGAGGTCGCGATAGCTGATGGACTTGTCCATGCAGATGAACGCCTTGCGGTCGGCGAACTTGGTGAAGCTCTCTTCAAGAAGGTCGACCAGCGATGCGTATTGGGTCGGCTCGATATCGGCGGGCACGCCGGGCGGATATTGCTTGAGCCAGATGCGCTCCATGGAAAACTCCCCTCATCTACCAGAGCCCGCTGTGTCTCGGGCTTGCCTCATTGCTGCCAGTATCGAGCCTGCCGGAACGGGTGGCAAGTCGTCGAGGCTTAAGACATAGGTCAGGAAGTGGCTACTGGAATCGTCGCGTAACCGCGCTGCCGCAGGTGCGAAGCGCGGGGGGCCCGGCTCGGCGCGCCGTTAACTGTTGTTGGCCGGCTTGGCGGCGGGCTTGGTCGCGGCCTTGGGCTTGGCGGGCTTCTGATCGCTGCTAGCCGCGGGCTTCTCGGCGGGTTTTGCCGCCGCGTCGTGCTTGGCGGCAGCATGCTTGGGCGCCGCCGGCTTCGTCGCAGTCTTGCCGTCGCTCTTATCGTTGCTCTTATCGTTTTTCTTGGCCTCAGCCGGCTTGGCGACAGGCTTCACGGCCGCCGTCTTGGTGTCCTTGGCGGGGTCCTTGCCCGCGTCTTTCGGCTTGTCGGCCGCGTCAGGCTTCTTGGCCACGCGCGACTTCTTGCCACGCGGCTTGGACGCCGTCTGCTGGTCGGCATCGGCCGCGACCGCCGCGATCAGGGCGGTGCCGGTGCGGGTTGGGCCGGTATAGACCAGCACGGGCTCGGTCGCCGCCGGAGCTGAGGCCATCAGCTCGGAGGCCTTCATCAGGGGCGGCTGGAGGCCGGCGGTGAAGAAGGTCACCTGGGCTTCGCCGCCGGTGGCCGAGGCCGATCCGGACGTCGCGCCATTGGCCGCGATCAGTGCATCGTCGTCGTCGCTGGCCGGCCGCTTGCGATGGCCGCCGCACATCTCGTCGCGCAGGTTCGGCGGCGAGGCGTCGACCGGCACGAGGTTATCGACCGTGCCGAGCGAGGGGCGCAGCCACGTCAGATTGTCCTGGCCGAAGCCGCGCTCCAGCAGCTGCGCCGCCTTCACCGCGCGCGCAGTGCCGGAATTGGCACCGAGCACCACCGCGATCAGCCGGCGGCCGTTGCGCGTGGCCGAGGCGACGAGGTTGTAGCCGGAGGCACAGATGAAGCCGGTCTTGAAACCGTCGGCGCCAGGATAGCGGCCGATCAGCTTGTTGAAATTGCCGGTGGTGCGCTTGCCGAAGCGGATCGCCGGGATGTGCACGAAGTATTCGTATTCCGGCAGGTCGCGCAGGAACGAGCGTGCGAGGATGCCGAGGTCGCGCGCCGACGTGATCTGGCCGTCGGCGGGCAGGCCGTTCGGATTGACGTAGCTGGTCTGCGTCATGCCGAGTCTCTTCGCGGTGTCGTTCATCATCGCGGAAAAACCGTCGATCGAACCGCCGATGCCTTCGGCGAGCACCACGGCCATGTCGTTCGCCGACTTGACCATCATCATCTTCAACGCGTTGTCGACGGTGAGCTGCGTTCCCGGACGGAACCCCATCTTCGAGGGCGACTGCGAGGCCGCCGTCGGCGATACCGTGAGCAGCGTGTCGAGCGTCAGCCTGCCGTCCTTGACTGCCCTCAACGTCACATAGGCTGTCATGATCTTGGTGACGGAGGCCGGATACCAGGGAATGGTCGCGTTGTCGGCCTGCAACACCTTACCGCTGTCGGCCTCGATCAGCAGCAGCGCTTCGGCGCTCGCCGCGCGCGGCGCAAGCAGCGCGGCACATGCGAGCGTCGCAGCGAACAGGTTGAACAGGGATTTGCGAAGCAGCGGGCGTAGGGCGTGCACTATCCGATTCCGGTCCTTGGAGACCCGCCTGATACGGGCGGTGCTCGTGATCTGATCGTCGGTTCTGAAATCCAGCGCCGCCGCTTGCGGCGCCGCAAACCTATACCGGCTGGTGCGTCGAGAACAGGGGCATGAGCTGGGTATTCCGCAATGAAATAGGCCGAATTTCGACGATCCTGTGGGGACTTGCTACGGGGATTTGGCAGCAGTCGCAGCAGCCTCTGCGGCTGTCACACTGGCCCGTGTGGTCTCGTGAACCATGAACTGGGCCCTGGCGAGCTCGGCGAAATGGCCGCTCTTGGCCACGAGTTCATCGAAAGTTCCACTTTCGATCACCCGTCCGTTCTCGAACACCAGGATCCGCGTGGCGTTGCGGATGGTGGAGAGGCGGTGGGCGATCACGAAGGTGGTGCGGCCCTTCATCACTTCGTCGAGAGCGGCATTCACCTTGGCTTCGGTGACGGCATCGAGCGCGGAGGTGGCCTCGTCCAGGATCAGGATCGGCGGGTCCTTCAACAGCGCGCGGGCGATCGACAGCCGCTGCCGCTCGCCGCCGGACAGCATGCGGCCGCGCTCGCCGGCATTGGTCTCGAAGCCGCCGCTGCGCTCGATGAAATCGAGCGCCTGCGCCCGCTCGGCCGCCTTGCGCATTTCGGCCTCGGTCGCGTCCGGCTTGCCGACGCGCAGATTCTCCGCGATCGAGCGGTTGAACAGCAGCGCCTCCTGGAACACGACGCCGATATTCCGCCGCAGCGAGGTCAGCGTGACGCCGCGCACGTCCATGCCGTCGATCTTGATGAAACCCGACTGCGGGTCGAAGGCGCGATGCAACAGCGCGATCGCGGTGGATTTGCCGGCACCGGTCGGGCCGACCAGCGCGATGGTCTGGCCGGGCAGTGCGGTGAAGGTGAGGTCCTCGATCGCCGGCCGCTTGCCGTCATAGGAAAAGGTGACGTCGTTGAACTCGACGAGGCCCGACAGCCTGCCGGCGTCGATTGCGTCGAGCCGGTCGTGCACCGCGGGCACGGCGTCGAGCACATTGAAGAACTCGCGCAGGCGGGGCGCTTCCATGAACACGTTGTTGATGAAGCTCACCACCTGCTCGAGCTTCTGGATCAGCAGCGTCGCAAAGCTCACGAACATCACGATCTCGCCGACCGAGGTGAGCCCCTGGTCGTGCAGCGCGATGCCGAGCGCGAAGATCGCGAGCACGGTGATGGTGGTGGAGGCGCGCGTGATGACGGTGACGAGCGCCCACCACGACAGCACCGGCATCTGCGCGGCCAGCAACTCGTCGGCGACGGAGCGCAGCCCCTTCACCTCGGATTCGACGCGCACGAAGCTCTGAACCAGCGCGACATTGCCGAGCGCATCGGAGGCGCGCGCGGACAGCTCGCTATATTGCTCCTCGACCGCCATCTGCATGCCGAAGGTCTTGCGCACCACGAAGGTCGTCAGTGCGGTGAAGACGATGCAGAGCACGAACAGCAGGATCGCGAGCCGCCAGTTCAGGTAGAGCGACAGCGGCAGCAGCACCACGACCGAGAGGATCGCGGCAAAGTGCTCACGGAAGAAGCCGAGCCACAGCCGCCACAAGGCGTCGGTGCCGTTGAGCATCACCTTCATCAGCCGGCCCGAATGGGTTCCGGAGTGGAAGGTCAGCGGCAATTGCAGGATGTGCTCGAAATAATCGGTCAGCACCGCTTGGCGCTGGCGGTGCGAGAGCCGGTCGGCCTGCAAGGCCACGAGCGCGCTGCAGAGAATGGTGAAGAGCCCGAACGCGACCCAGGCTACCAGGAACGGCCAGGCCGAGCTCGACCCGGCCACCGTCTTGCCCGACAGCACGTCGACGATCCGCCCGAACAGCACGGGCTCGGCGAATTGCGAGCCCGCGAGCAGGAGATTGGCGACCGCGAGCAGCCAGCCCAGCCGCGCCTCCTTGCCGAGCAGTTCGAGAACACGTGTGTAGAGACGGAGGATGGGCATGCGGGCAACGAACTCGAGCGGGTAACGGAGCCCGTATTTTAAGCAGGGATCGCGCGGGAGATATAGCGGAAGCTGTCAGTTTTGCTCAGTTGATCAGCCGCCCCGCGATCGGCGGCAGGAACCGGTCGTCGAAGATGTCGCCCGCCGTGGGCCGCTTGCGGAATTTGAAATCCTGCGCGATCTGGTCGATCGAGCGCTCCAGGCGCGCCGGCTCGACGCCGCCGAGGCCGTTGCGCTTGACCTCGTCGGTCAGGATGTTGTCGACGAGGACGGTGCGCAGGCGCTCCAGCTCCAGGTCGCGGTCGCCGTCGTCGATGCGGCCAGCGGCCTCGTCCGCCGCACGTGCCGGCTCCTTGATGGTCGCATTGATGCCGGCGATCAAGGCGCGGACGAAGCCCTTCACGGCGTCCGGCTTCGCCGCGGCGAAGGCGGGATTGACCACCACGGCGAAGCCATAGGCCTCGCAGCCATAGTCGGCATAACGCAGCACGACGAGATCGGCTCCGGGCACGCCGCGGTCGCGCAGGTTCACCGCGGAGAGATAGTTGAAGCCTGCGACGGCATCGACCTGCCCTGCGGACAGGATCGGCTCGCGGACCGCGGCGCCGATCTTGTGGAATCTGACGCGCGATGCCTTGATGCCGTTCTGCTGCGCCAGCGCCGGCCACAGCCGCATCGACAGATCGCCGTCGGCAACGCCGACGGTCTTGCCGTCGAGATCAGGCAAGAGATGGATGCCGCGGCTCCTGCGTGCGACGATCGCGTAGGGCGCGCGGTTGAACAGCACGAACACCGCCTTGACCGGCGCCGAGTCCTCCCTGTCGCGAAGGCGGATCAGCTCGTTGATGTCGACCAGCGCAAGCTCGCTGTCGCCCTTGGCGACGCGTGCGAGCGCCTCCGGCGATCCGGCTGCGCTGTTGAAGGACACGTTGAGACGTTCGGCGCCGAACCTGCCGTCCTTCGCCGCAAGGAAGAACGGCGCCATGCTCGCGTCCAACGGACGGTCGAAGGTGAAGTGAATCGCAATGGACGGCGCAGCGGTCTCGGCCGCACTGACATCGCGTGCAACGAGCGTTGCAAGCGAGATCGAGAGGGCCAGCAGCCAACGGAGGGCGGTCGTCTTGAATCCTGACATCGATTGCGCCGGTTCCGCATTGTTATGGTTTCGTGACGCTTTGCGGCGCCGGCTGCGACCAGTCTCTCCGCGCCAACATGAACGGCAGATGAGCGGCGGTTGCGGCACGATTACGCAACCCCGTTCAGCTTGTGTTGGGGTTGGGGAACCCAACTTAGGCTGTGCGGGTTTGAAAGGCATGAGCCTGTCCGCAGGCGTCCATTCCAGGTCCCAAGGAGGGCCCAAGACATGTTCGAGCGATTCTCCAAGTTTGCGGGCCGAAAGGCCGTTCTTGCCACCGCCGCGGTGCTGGCGCTGACTGCGCTTGCCCCGACCGCGTCCTATGCAGGTGGCCGTCATTGGCATGGTGGTGGAGGCGGCGCGGCCGCAGCTGCGGCTTTCGCGGCCATCGGCACCGGTCTTGCCATCGCCGCGACCCGTGACTCCTATGCCTATGACTACGGTCCGGGCTATGGCTATTACGGCGGTCCCGCCTATTACAGCGGCCCTGCCTACGGGCCCTATTATGGTCCAGGCCCGAACTTCCAATATCAGCGCTACGGCGGCACCGCTCCGTCCGAGTTCTGCGGCCAAGGTTACTACCAGAACTGCTACTAGCTCTGGCAGATGGAGTTGACCATGACAGGCCGTCGCGCTTGCCGCGCCGGCCTGTTTTCTGCTTTTATTGCCGCGCGTTAACACGCTCGCCATTTGTTTAGAGTAGTTTTGAGTACCATGAGTGATTCGCTTGAGCGGCTATATCTGGCTGTGCTCGCGGCCAGGGATCTTGATCCGGCAACATCGCGTACGGCCCGGCTGTTTCAGCGCGGGCCCTCGAAAATGGCAAAGAAGCTCGCCGAAGAGGCCATCGAGGTCGTGATCGATGCCGTCAACGGCGATACTGACGCCGTGATCCGGGAAAGCGCCGATCTCTTGTACAATCTCACCGTGCTCTGGGCCTCTGCGGGCGTGCGCCCCGAGGACGTCTGGCGCGAGATGACGCGGCGGGAAGACATGCTCGGCATCGCCGAGAAGCTGCCGAAATCGCCGATGAAGCTGCCCAAGGTCGCGTCACCGCGCGTGGCTGCCAGGCGGCCAATTGTCGCGCTCGAGGGGCGTGCCGCGCGCAAGCGCCACTAA
The DNA here is from genome assembly GCF_054863025.1 of Bradyrhizobium sp. 23AC. NCBI lineage: Bacteria > Pseudomonadati > Pseudomonadota > Alphaproteobacteria > Hyphomicrobiales > Nitrobacteraceae > Bradyrhizobium > Bradyrhizobium sp. 23AC. The sequence continues at coordinate 144,763 of NZ_JAVAYN010000001.1, read as the reverse complement.
AGCGCGATGGGATCAAGGTGAATGGTTCATCGCGCTTTAGCTTCTTGTTTGAGCATGATCTTTCCGGAAAACCGCCGCACACTTTTCCGGATCATGCTCGAAACGTCATAATTCGCCTCAATCTCGGCATGGACAAATCCGTCCTATGGTGCTTCATCGCGGCGCCATGCTGAAACGTATTTACGACTGGTGCATCGACGCCGCTCACAAGCCCTACGCGCTCTGGATCATGGGAGCGGTCTCTTTCGCCGAAAGCTCCTTCTTTCCGGTGCCGCCGGATGTGATGCTGATCCCGATGTCGCTGGCGCGCCCGCAGCGCGCCTGGCTCTACGCGACCGTCTGCACCATCACCTCTGTACTCGGCGGCATCCTGGGCTACGCCATCGGCGCGCTGCTGTTCGACTCGGTCGGTCATTGGCTGATCCAGGTCTACGGCCTCGGCGACAAGGTCGATGCCTTCCGTGCCTCCTATGCGGAGTGGGGCGCGGTGATCATCCTGCTCAAGGGTTTGACGCCGATCCCCTACAAGCTCGTCACCATCACCTCGGGCTTTGCCGGCTACAACATCTTGTTGTTCACCATCTGCTCGATCGTCGCGCGCGGCGGACGCTTCTTCATCGTCGCCATCCTGCTCAACCGCTATGGCGACTGGATCCGGGTCCAGATCGAGAAGCATCTCGGTCTCGTGGTGGCGGTCGGTGCCGCCGTGCTGGTGCTCGGCTTCGTGGTGGCGATCAAGTTGATCTAGATCCACAGCGCTTTGCCGCCGGGCCGGGTTCGGCTACGGTTGCCGTCATGATGGTTCGATCCGGCAATCCGGCCTTGCGGCTCGGGACGCTGATATCAGCAGTGCTGCTGGTCCTGTTCGGTGCCGCCGGGACCGGATGGCCGCAATCCGCTCCGCCGGCGCTTGGCTTGCAGGAACAGGGGCCGCAGGCCGCGCCTCAGCCGTCGACGCCCGCTCCATCGGCGCCGCCGGCAGCGGAAAATCCCGGGCTGATCAATGAAATGGGCAAGCTGTTCGACAAGCTGCCCTCGATCCTGCCGCCGATCAAAAGCCCGAGCGAGACCATGAACGATCTGTCGCGGCTGGCAAAGCCCTCGACCATGGTGTCGGGCCGGGTGGCCTGTCCGGCCTCGTCCAACGGCGCGCCCGATTGCAAGCAGGCCGCCGACCAGCTCTGCCAGAGCAAGGGTTACAAGGACGGCAAGAGCCTGAATGCCGACTCCGCGGAAAAATGCTCGGCCAAGGTCCTGATTCCCGGCAGGGCTCGCAAGCCGGACGACTGCCGCACCGATACTTTCGTGACCAGCGCGCTGTGCCAGAACTAAAGGACGTCGCGCGAGCAACAAGGAGCGCCCATGAGCCGTACGGAGCAGGACTTCCTCGGACAGCGTGAGATCGCCGACGACATCTATTACGGCGTCCAGACCATCCGGGGTAAGGAGAACTTCCACATCACCGGCGTTCCGATGAACCAGGAGCCTTACTTCGTGAAGGCGCTCGGTTACGTCAAGAAGGCAGCCGCCATGGCCAATCGCGATCTCGGCGCGATCGAGGCCAAGGTCGCGGACGCGATCATCCTCGGCTGTGACCGCGTGATCGCCGGCGACATGATGGACCAGTTCGTCACCGACTTCATCCAGGGCGGCGCCGGCACCTCCACCAACATGAACGCCAACGAGGTGATCGCGAACCTCGCGCTGGAATCGCTCGGCTTCGGCAAGGGCGACTATCAGCACGTCAGCCCGAACGATCACGTCAATTACGGCCAGTCGACCAACGACACCTATCCGACCGCCTTTCGTCTCGCGCTGATCCTGCGGCTCGAGAGCTACATGACCGCGCTGCGTCAGCTCCAGGAAGCTTTCTTCGCCAAGGGTCGCGAGTTCGACCGTGTGCTGAAGATGGGCCGCACACATCTGCAGGATGCCGTGCCGATGTCGCTCGGGGCCGAATTCCGGGGCTGGGGCACCACGATCGGCGAGGAGGTCGACCGCATCTCGGAAGCGCGTGCGCTGCTGCGCGAGATCAATCTCGGCGCCACCGCGATCGGAACCTCCGTCACGGCTGCGGTCGGCTATCCCAAGCTCGCGGTCCGGCACCTCAGCGCGCTGACCGGCGTCGACTTCATCCTCGCCGGCGACCTCGTCGAGGCGACTTCGGACACCGGCGCCTATGTGCAGCTCTCGGGCGTGTTGAAGCGCACCGCGAGCAAGCTGACCAAGATCTGCAACGACATCCGCCTGCTCGCCTCCGGACCGCGTGCCGGCTTCAACGAGATCAACCTGCCGCAGTTGCAGCCGGGCTCCTCGATCATGCCGGGCAAGGTCAATCCCGTGATCCCCGAGGTCGTCAACCAGACCAGCTTCCTCGTCATCGGGCTCGACACCACGGTGACGCTGGCCGCGTCAGCGGGCCAGCTCCAGCTCAACGTGATGGAGCCGGTGATCTCGTTCGCGCTGTTCTTCTCGATCCGCACCATGGAGCGCGCGGTCAACAGCCTGCGCGAGAATTGCGTCGTCGGCATCACCGCCAACGAGGAGCACACCCGCAACATGGTGCTCAACTCGCTCGGCATCGTCACGGTGCTGAAGCCGCTGCTCGGCTACAAGCAATGCGCCGAGATCGCGCGCGAAGGCTACAAGAGCGGCAAGTCGCTGCACCAGATCGTGGTGACCGAGCGCAAGCTGCTGACGCAGGAGAAGTGGGACGAGATGTTCTCGTTCGAGCGGCTGATCAATCCGGATATGATCGGGTAGGAGCAGCTCTCGCCTCTCGTCATTCCGGGGCGCGCGGAAGCGCGAACCCGGAATCCATTCGACCATTCGCGCTGACGCCCGATGGATTCCGGGTTCGCGCCAAGAGGCGCGCCCCGGAATGACGGAGAGGCGAATTCCGCTGCTTGGAAATTGCTGCCCAGGCATCCGCTCCGGCGACAAAACGCAATACTTGACAGTGGAAAGATTGCCTTGTTGGTATGGCGGTCAACCTTCCATTGACTTGCCAACAGAGGATCGTCCCGCAATGTCCATGCCTGCCTTGTTCAAAGGACGCCTGTCGATCCCCGTGATCGGCTCGCCGCTCTTCATCATCTCGGTGCCCGATCTCGTGATCGCGCAGTGCAAGGCGGGTGTGGTCGGCTCGTTTCCGTCGCTGAACGCGCGGCCGCCGGAGCTGCTCGACGAATGGCTGGCGCGCATCACCGAGGAGCTCGCGGCCTATGACCGCGCCCATCCCGACAAGCCCTCGGCGCCGTTCGCGGTCAACCAGATCGTGCACAAGTCAAACAACCGGCTCGATCACGACATGCAGCTCTGCGCCAAGTACAAGGTGCCGATGATCATCTCCTCGCTCGGCGCACGCGAGGAACTGAACCAGGCCGTGCACGGCTGGGGCGGCATCGTCTTCCACGACGTGATCAACCAGAAATTCGCCCACAAGGCGATCGAGAAGGGCGCGGATGGCCTGATCCTGGTCGCGGCCGGCGCCGGCGGCCATGCCGGCACCATTTCGCCGCTGGCCTTCGTCGCCGAGACGCGAAAATGGTTCGACGGCCCGATCGCGCTGTCGGGGGCGATCGGCAACGGCAAGGCAATCCGCGCCGCGCGCATCTTGGGGGCCGACTTCGCCTATATTGGCTCGGCCTTCATCGCGACCAAGGAAGCCAATGCGGTGGAGAAGTACAAGGAGATGATCGCGGGATCGACCGCCGACGACATCGTCTATTCCAACCTCTTCACCGGCGTGCACGGCAATTATCTGAAACCCTCCATCCTCGCCGCCGGCATGGATCCGGAAAATCTGCCGACCTCCGATCCGTCCAAGATGAATTTCGGCACCGACGCTTCCGGCGAGCGCGCCAAGCCGAAGGCCTGGAAGGAAATCTGGGGCTCGGGCCAGGGCATCGGCAGCGTCGAGGGCATCCTGCCCGCCGCCGAATTGATCGCGCGCTTCAAGAAGGAATACGACGAGGCGATCGATCCGCCGTTGTAGTTCTCTCTCGGACGCGCCGCAGCGTGCAACGCTGCTGCGCAGAGCCGGGACCCATTGCAACGCATGGACCCCGGCTCTGCTGCGCACCGCTACGCGCTGCGCAGCGTCCGGGGAACGCCAGCCGAGAGACCGAGCCAATATGCCCCCCATCTACCGCGTCGACGGCAACAGCGTCGTCACCAGTCCGGATGCCGCCGGTCCCTGGGACCGGCGCATGCAGCACGGCTCGGCGCCGGCGTCGCTGGTGACATGGGCGGCCGAACGCATTCCGACGCCTGCTCCGATGGACATCGCGCGCGTCACCATCGATCTGATGCGGCCCGTTCCGGTCGCGCCGCTGACGATCGCGACCGAGGTCTTGCGCGAGGGCCGCAAGATCCAGCTCTGCGAAATCAAGCTGCTCGCCGACGGCGTGCAGGTCGTCGGCGCCACCGTGCTCAAGATCAGGCGCCAAGCGCTGTCGTTGCCCGACGACGTCAAGGCGCTGCCGGTGACGCTGCCCATGCCGGAGGACTCGCTGGTCGAGGATGGTCACGCCGCCACCAGCCCGTTCGTGCGTTCGGTCTCGATGCGCGCCGCGCGCGGCCGCTTCGGCCAGGCCGGCGCCGGCGCGATCTGGTTTCGCGTCGACCATCCGCTGATTGCCGGCGAAGCAATCTCGCAGGCCATGCGTGCCGTGGTCGCCGCCGATTTCTCCAACGGCACCGCCTCGACCCTCGACTTCCGTGCCTGGACCTACATCAACGCCGACCTCACCGTGAATTTTTCGCGCCAGCCCGTCGGCGATTGGATTCTGCTCGACGGCGACTCCTGGATCGGCCCCGACGGCGCGGGGCTCGCAATGTCGCGGCTGGCGGATAGGCAAGGCTATTTCGGCCGCGCGGTGCAGAGCCTAGTGATCGAGAAGCGGTAAGCGTGACGGCCCTTGCAGCGGTTGCTCTGTGAGCCGATTGAACGGGCAGGCTTCCGCCGCCGCGGAAGGGATGCTTGGTCGTGTGCGACGAGGCATCCTGCCAGTTCACATTCCGTAGAAGATCTTGATCTCCCACAGCACCACGACGATAGCCGTGATCAAGGTGACCGCGGCGACTGCACTTTCCAGGGAAGCGACTCTCATTTCTTACTCCGCTTCCCAGCCCCGTCAGCGGTCTAGTTGATTCCCTGATTCGCCTGCAATCGGGCGGCCATCGCCGGCGCATACTCCGTTGCTCGTTGTGGTGCCGGGGCCACAATCACACCGTAAAATCCCGGGGTATTTACCCCACCATTCGGTCCCGCCCGCTCCAGAACCCCGCACGCAATACCTTCTTGTCGACCTTGCCGACGCCGGTCATCGGCAATTGCTTGACGAACTGGATCTGCTTCGGGGCATGCGCCGAGCCTTTTCGCGTCTTCACGAGGTTGATCAACTCGTCCGGATCGGGCCTTGCGCCCTCGCGCGGCACGACGATGGCGGTGACGGCCTCGCCCCATTTCTCGTCGGGAATGCCGACGACCGCGACCATGGCGACGTCGGCGTGCTGCGACAGCACGTCCTCGACCTCGCGCGGGAAGATGTTGAAGCCGCCGGACACGATCATGTCCTTCTTGCGGTCGAGGATGAACATGTAGCCACGCTCGTCCTTGCGCGCGATGTCGCCGGTGTGGACCCAGCCGTTCTTCAGCGTCTCGGCGGTGATGTCGGGCCGCTTCCAGTATTCCGCCATCACGTGCGGGGCCCGCACGCAGATCTCGCCGGCCTCACCCGTCTTCACCTCCTGGTCGTTGTCGTCGAGGATTTTGACCTCGCAGGCCGCGATCGGGAAGCCGCAGGACAGGAACAGTTCCGGTGTCTTGAGATCATGGTCCGCCTTGCGCAGCACCGAGACGGGATAGCATTCGGTCTGCCCGTAAAGCTGCGAGAACACCGGCCCGATCCGCTCGATGCCCTCGACCAGCCGGCTCGGCGACATCGCCGACGCCCCGTAGAGCACCAGCTCGAGCGAGGACAGATCGGTCTTGCCGAGCGAGGGATGGTCGAGCAGGACGTAGATCATGGTCGGCACGAACAGCGTGAAGTTGATGCGCTCGCGCGCGATCGTGGTCAGCACGGCCTCGGGATCGAATCCCTTCAGCATGTGCACGGTGCCGCCGCGCATCAGGGTCGGCAGCACTTTCGTGCCCGCGACATGGCTGATCGGGGCGACCGTGAGATAGCGTGCAGCGTCGGGGATCTCGAAATCGGCGAGGATCGCGGCGGCTGCTCCGGCATTCTCGCGGTGATAGCGCAGCGCGCCTTTGGATTTTCCGGTGGTGCCACCGGTGTAGTTCAGCGTGGAGAGATCGTCGAGGCCGGCGAGGCACAGCGCGCTGGCGTGTCCCGCGCTCTCGATCGCCGCCAGCAGATCGACACCGTAACCGGCCGGCCCCGTCGTGAAGGTCGCCTTCAGCCGGCTCGCCCTCGCGGAAAGCTCGCCGCCACGGTCGCGGAAGGCGGCCGCGTCGACCACCAGCATCTCGGCCTCGGAATCCTCGAGCTGGAACAGCTGGTCCTCCAGCGATCCCAGCGGATGCAGCCAGGTGATGCAGAGCCGCGACAATTGCGCGGCAACGCCGGCGCACCAGCTGTCGGCGCGGTTCGCGGTGAGGAAGGCGACGCGCGCGCCCGCCTGCAGTCCAAGCCGCATGAACACGCCCTGGATGCGTCCGATCAGGTCGATCGTTCCCTGATAGCTCAGCGATCCCTCGGGCCATGCGAAAGCAGTGCGACCGGGATAGCGCGACAACGCCCGTAGCGTCTGCGCGCAAGTCGGGGACGATGCGTGGAGCGGATCGGACATATGTTTCCTCGTTGCTTTGTCACCGGCTTCTGGCGTGCCAATGTTGCCGGCGACGCTAGCACAGAGACTGCGGGAGGAAACGACAAAGCCCGCACCGGGAGGCAAGCGTGACGAGGAGATTTGCGTGCCATCAGATCGACTGCAACGCTTCGGCGATCGTCTCGCTCTGCCGCTGATCGCAGCGCCGATGTTCCTGGTATCGGGCGTCGAGCTCATGGTCGCGGCCTGCCGCAACGGCGTGATCGGCAGCTTCCCCACCGCGAATTGCCGCAGCACGGAGCAGCTCGATGAATGGCTCACCGAGATCGATACGCGGCTGCGGCAGCATCAGGATCAAACCGGCTGCAAGCCAGCACCGCTCTGCCCGAACCTGATCGTGCACCGCTCCAATGCACGGCTCGCGCAGGATCTTGCCGTGCTGCTGCGGCACAAGCCGGAGATCGTCATCACCTCGGTCGGCTCGCCCGAGCCCGTGTTGAAGCCGCTGCACGATGCCGGCGTGCTGGTGCTGGCGGACGTCGCTTCCATCCGCCATGCCGAACGCGCGGCGGAAGCAGGTGCCGATGGGCTCGTGCTGCTCACGGCGGGCGCGGGCGGGCAGACCGGCTGGCTCAATCCGTTCGCCTTCGTCCGCGCGGTGCGCGCATTCTACGACGGCGTCATCGTGCTCGCCGGCGGCATCAGCGACGGCCGTTCGCTGCACGCGGCCGAAGTGCTCGGCGGCGATCTCGCCTATATGGGAACGAAATTCATCGCGACCCGCGAGAGCATGGCGGACGAACGCTACAAGCGGATGCTGGTCGAGAGCTGCGCCGACGACATTTTGCTCACCACCGCGTTCACGGGGTTGCAGACCAGCATGCTGAGGCCGTCGATCGTGGCCGCCGGCCTCGATCCCGACGATCTCCCGGCACGCGGCGCGATCGACATCGCTGAGGACATCGACGTTGCCGCGCGCGAGAGCCGGCCAAAACGCTGGCGCGACATCTGGAGCGGCGGCCACTCGACCTCGGGGGTGACGGACGTGCCGGCGGTTGACGAATTGGTTGCGCGGACGCTCGCCGAATATCGTGCGGCGGGCGGGCCGTAGGGCGCAGCCCGTCAAGCCCGGCCACGACGGTGTGGATCACGGTTAATCCCGGGCTCCTCCGCTCCCCTTATTTAACGGCAGATTAACCAACGCCGGCCAAGAATCCCCTTACGGCCACCAACCAGGGCCGAGAGGGACAGGCGATGGACTTCGATTTTCTCAACAGCAAGACAGCGGCTTCGCTGGACGAAATCCGCGTCCGCGTCGCTCATGCGCTGGCGCGTCACCCGCTGTGCCGCAACGTCCGTTTCGACATCGTCAGCGTCCCCCGCACCCGCCGGGGCGGCAACTGGACGGTGACGCTGCAATCGGTCGAGCCGCGCGCGGTGTGGGAGGCCTCGGAGATCGTCTCCGACATCCAGGACGCCTACGACCTTTCGGCAGCTGCCTGATTTCCTTGAATTTTCCGGGCGATGTCGCCGCAGTCCGCGCGATTGCCGCCGCGATGGCACGGTTAAGCCTTAATTATCGCCCAGTTGTCGGGCAGTGATCACGTGGACTTGAAGTTGGGCGCGGAGAGACGTTTGTCCAAAGCCATCACCATCGTTGTGCTGACCTGTTTCCTCGTCCTGGGTGCCGCCACCACCGCCATTCTTGGCCGGGACAGCGTGCCCAGCGTCAGCGAAGAGATGATCGCGCAGACGCCTCCGGCCAAGCCGCTCGCCACCAACCGCGCCGCCAAGGCTGACCGTCTGGTTCCGACTCTGGCCCTGGCTTCGGCCGCAATCGAGCCGGTCCAGGTGCCGGCCGACAGGCTTTCGCGGGCGCCCGTACTGGCCGAGCCGCTGCGCCAGGCCTTTGCCGCCGCCACGCCATCCGATTTCCCGATGCCCAAGGCGTCGAGCCTGTCCGAAGCGCCCGCGGCGGCTGAAGTTCCTGCCGTCGAAGTTCCGGCCAAGCCGAAGGTCGTGGCCAAGCCGCAGCCGCAGAAACATTATACCCTGCTGTCCGACGCACAAATCTCCGGCATCAGGGATCGCCTGAAGCTGTCCTCGTCGCAGGAATATTACTGGCCTTCGGTCGAGACTGCGCTGCGCAACGTTGTCCGCAAGATCTCGGCCAACAAGCTCTCCAATCCGAACGCGCCACCCAGCGCGCAGATCGATCCGAATTGCGACGAGGTCCAGCAGTTGAAGTCGGCAGCCATGCCGCTGCTGTTCCAACTGCGTGACGATCAGAAGGAAGAAGTGCGCAAGCTCGCCCGCCTCATCGGGCTTGAAAAAGTCGCGCAGCAGATCTGACACGCGGGTTTCCTCCGGGAACCGCTCCTGCATCAGGAACATCTGGCAATCAACGTGCGTTGCTCGCCCCAAAGAGGGAGTGGATCAATGCGCGCCTCGACAGCCTATTTCGTCGGTGCCGGAACCATTATCGCGGCCATTGCCATCGGTCTTGGCGGGGGCATCGTCGCCGGCAACATCATGAACCCGGTCGCGTCCAAACAGGGCCCGGACACCAGCAAGATGGCGCAGCGCGCGGAGTCCGCGGGCGCGCCGGCACAGACGAGCGCGCCTTCGGAACGCGTCAATTATCTCACCGGCTCGCAAGCCTTCGGCGCAATGATCGCCGCGCCGGCGCAAGCCGAAGCGAAGCCGGAAGCTGTAAAGCCCGACACGCAGACCACTCAGGCGAATGCCGGACCGCCGGCGCCGCCGCCTTCGCAAGCGGCCGCGCTCGAGCCGCCCAAGGAACAGTCCAAGGAACAGTCCAAGGAACAGTCCAAGGAACAGTCGAGGCCAGCAATCGCATCGCCTCCGCAAGCCGCAAAGCCGGCTGAGCAGCAGGCATCGGCCGACCCGGCCTCTTCACCCGAGAACGCCTATGCCAAGGCGAGGGAGTCCGACGTGAAGCGCGCGGCGTCCGAGCGGCGCCGGATGGAGCGCCGCGAGCGTTGGGCCGAGCGCCGCCACTACTATGAGGGTCGCGAGCAACGAAGCCTGCGCGACCGCACCGATTGGGACGACGTCGCGCGCAACATCCGCGAGGATTCCGATGCGCACGATTACGCCGGCCGGCCGCGCGGTGGCTTCCCGCAGATCAGGCTGTTTGGGTCCGACGACGATTAGCGCCTTAGCTTGCGATCGCGGCTGCGATGGGAGAAGGCGCGCCGCCGTCACGTCAATCCGGCGCGCCGCAATCCTTCGAGATAATGCGCACGATCCTCGTCCCGCAGCATCGGCAGCTCGCGCGTGATCCAGGCGAGCGAGACCTCGGGCTGGGCGCGGCGTAGGCCCTCCAGGGCCGAGGCCGCCAGCACCGGATCTCCTGACATCCCGGCGGCGGCCGTCAGCACGCGGTGCGCGCCGACGAAATCGCCGCGCTGCCGCATCGACTCCCGCGCCATCTGCACAGCTCCGTCATAGTCACGGCCGACGAACCGGGCATAGGCCGCAACCCCGCAATAGATCGCTGCGAGCGGATCGCGCGGGCTCAGCCGCAGCGCGCGACGTGCGGCGGCGTCGCCCTCCTGCCATCGTCCGGCGTAGCACAGCGTCACGCCGTAAAAGGCGTGCGCCATCGCGAAGTTCGGGTTGAGCGTCAGCGCCAGCTCGAACTCCGCCAGCGCGTCGTCGAAGCGGCGGCGGAACAGATAGGTGTAGGCGAGACCGTGATGGGCCCAAGCGTCCTCGCGATCGGCCTCCACCGCCGCGAGCGCCGCGCGTTCGGCGATCGGCACCGTCGCGGCCATGTCGGCCCAGCCCATATGCGCGCCGAAGATATGGCTGGTCGCGAGCAGGCCCAGCGCCTTGCCATAGGTGGGATCGATCGCGACGGCCTTTTCGAGCAGTCCTTGCGCGGCGGCATTGTCCTCGCGCGTGCTGCGCCAGTAATGCGACAAGGCGCGCATCACGAGGTCCCAGGCATCGAGGCTCCCCGGCGGCTTCTGCTCGGCGCGAAAACTTTCGGCGGCATAGAGCTGCGGCTCGATTGCGGCGACGATCGCCTCGGTGATCTCGTCCTGCACGGCGAAGATGTCAGCGAGCTCGCGGTCGTAGCGCTCGGCCCAGAGATGGCTCCCGGTGGAGACGTCGTTGAGCTGGGCCGAGATGCGCAGGCGCTCGCCGCTCCGCCGCACGCTGCCTTCGACCACGTAGCGCACTCCGAGCTCCTGCGCGACCTCGCGGATGTGCACGGCGCGGCCCTTGTAGACGAAGGAGGAGTTGCGCGCGATGACGAAAAACCAGCGCAGCTTCGACAGCGCGGTGATGATGTCCTCGCTGATGCCGTCGGAGAAATAATCCTGCTCGGCCGCGCCGCTCATATTGGTGAAGGGCAGCACGGCGATCGCCGGCCGCTCGGGAAGCGCGAGTGCGGCGCGCTGCACCCGTGCGGCGTAACCGGGCTCCGGCGCGATCGCGCCACCCATCGTGCTACCTTTGGCCTCGACATCTCCGACGAAGCGAAAGCCCTTGCGGGCGATGGTGCGGATCAACGCCTGGCTCGCGCCACTGTCGCCGACGGCCTTGCGCGCCGCGTTGATCCGGCTGGTCAAGGTGGATTCGGAGACGCTGCGCCCGTGCCAGATCTTGTCGATCAACTCGTCCTTGCTGACCACCCGGTCGCGGTTCTGCATGAGGTGGACGACGAGATCGAAAACCTGCGGCTCCACGGCAACGGGAACCTGCTCGCGGCTCAGCTCGCGCCGGTCGGTATCGAGAAGGTGGTCCCGGAACAGAAACTGCACGTCGAAACTCAGGCCTCATTACGAATTGGGACAGCAAACGACAAAATGAAAATTTGGGTCGAAAACTGTGAGTCTGCCTAAGGGGCCGCCTGGTTCATCGCGATCGCGTGATGGCAGCCATGCCGTTTGCGGGTGGGCGGGTTGCCAAGGAGATCATCTTCGCTCATCCAACACCGTCATCCTGAGGCACCGGAGCGTGGCTGTAGCCCGGATGAGCGAAGCGACATCCGGGGTCGGTCGTCCCCGCATATCGCTTCGCTCATGCGGGCTACGCATACGTTCCCTCGTCATTGCGAGCCACCGGGCCGCGCAAAGCGCGGCCCGGTAACAGGCTCCGCGAAGCAATCCAGATTCTCCCGGCGGAGACAGCCTGGATTGGTTCGTCGCAAGGGCTCCTCGCAATACGGCGTTGAGACATTAGCGCAATGCTCCCCTATCGGAGTCCTGGCGAGCGAACCAGGACACCTTATGAATGTGCGACGAGCCGCGAATGTCCTTTGCCGGACCGCGTGCCCTGCGTAAGCTGTCGCCCACACAAACACCAACCACGAAGAAACGCCGATGCCCGCTTTTCCTGCCTCCACCACCGTGCTCGATTCCATGCTGTTCCGCGACGCCTTCGGTACGCCCGAGATGCGGGAGGTGTTCTCCGACGTCGCGCTGGTGGCTCGCTACGCCGAGGTCGAGGTGGCGCTGGCGAAGGCTGAGGCGAAGTGCGGCGTGATCCCGCAGGAGGCCGCCGATCAGATCGCGGCGCGGACCGACGTTGCCGCGCTCGATTTCGATCTGCTCAGGCAGGAGACCGACATCGTCGGCTATCCGATCCTCCCTTTGGTGCATCAGATGGTGAAGCAGTGCGGCGAGGCCGGCCGCTACGTGCATTGGGGTGCGACCACGCAGGACATCATGGACACCGCCGTGGTGTTGCAACTGCGCGCCGCGTTCGAGATCGTCGAGCACGACATCGCCGAACTCCGCCGCATCCTCGCCGATCTCTCGAAGCGATATCGCGATACGCCGATGGCCGGCCGCACCCATCTCCAGCAGGCGCTGCCGGTGACCTTCGGCTACAAGACCGCGATCTGGCTCGCGATGTTCGACCGCCATGCCGAGCGTCTGGCGCAACTGAAGCCGCGCGTGCTGGTCGGCCAGTTCGCCGGCGCCGCCGGCACGCTGGCCTCGCTCGGCGACAAGGGTTTTGCGGTGCAGGAGGCGCTCTGCGCGGAGCTGAAGCTCGGCATTCCCGTCTCGACCTGGCACGTCGCGCGCGACGGCTTTGCAGAAGCCGTGAACTTTCTCGCGCTCGCCACCGGCTCGCTCGGCAAGATCGCACTCGACATCATGATCATGGCCTCAACCGAGTTCGCCGAGGTCTACGAGCCCTTCGTCAAGGGACGCGGCGCCTCCTCGACCATGCCGCAGAAGCGCAACCCGATCTCGTCGGAGCTGATGCTGGCGGCGTCTAAGGCGGTGCGCCAGCACGCCGGCCTGATGCTCGATGCCATGGTGCAGGATTTCGAACGCGCCACGGGCCCCTGGCACGCCGAATGGATGGCGATTCCGGAGAGCTTCGTGCTGACCGCCGGCGCGCTGCACCAGGCGAAGTTCGCACTCGCAGGCCTCATCGTGGACGAGGCGAAGATGAACGACAATCTCGCCGTCAGCCGCGGCCTGATCGTGGCCGAAGCGGTCATGATGGGGCTCGCGCCGCAGCTCGGCCGGCAGGAGGCCCATGACGTGGTCTATGACGCCTGCCGTCAGGCCAACGAGAAGGGCATGAGCCTGGCCGATGCACTGTCCGTGGACTCCCGGATAGCGAGCCGCATCGATCGTGCCACAATCGAGGCGCTCACCTCACCGAAAAATTACCTCGGGCTCGCGCCCGCCATGGTTGACCGGGTGCTGAAATCGGCAACGCGTTGAAAACCAAAATGCGTGAAACTGCGTATCTTCCCCATGTCGCAAGGTGCTCGCGCACTTGCGTCCCGCGATGCTAGACTTAGATTGAACGAGAGACTTTCGGCAGAGGGCCCCGCATGACTGATCACCGCAATTCCGCCACTCCCATCGATCCCGTGAAGCTCGACCGGCTGGCCGAGGTGGCGGTGAAGGTGGGCCTGGGCTTGCGGCCGGGACAGGATCTGCTTCTGACGGCGCCCGCGATCGCGCTGCCGCTGGTGCGGCGGATTGCCGTGCATGCCTACAAGGCCGGCGCCGGCATCGTGACACCGATCCTGTCGGACGAGGAGATGACGCTGGCGCGCTATCGCCACGGCCACGACAACAGTTTCGATCGCGCCGCCGGCTGGCTCTACGAAGGCATGGCCAAGGCGTTCTCCGACAACACCGCGCGGCTCGCCATCGTCGGCGACAATCCGATGCTGTTGTCGGGTGAGGATCCTTCCAAGGTGGCGCGCGCCAGCAAGGCGAATTCGATGGCCTATCAGCCTGCGCTGGAAAAGATCGTCAATTTCGACACCAACTGGAACATCATCGCCTATCCGAGCCCGTCCTGGGCCAGGCAGGTATTCCCTGATGATCCCGAGGATGTCGCGATCGGCAAGCTCGCGGATGCGATCTTCGCGGCATCCCGTGTCGATCGCGAGGACGCGATGGGCAATTGGGCGAGCCACAATGCGGTGTTGCGCGAGCGTACCAACTGGCTCAACGGCCAGCGCTTCCGCGCGCTCCAGTACAACGGACCGGGGGTCGACCTCACCATCGGACTTGCCGACGGCCACGAATGGGAGGGCGGCGCTTCGCTCTCCAAGAACGGCATCAGCTGCAACGCCAACATCCCGACCGAAGAGGTCTTCACCACGCCGCATTGCCGCCGCGTCTACGGCCATGTCGTGAGCTCGAAGCCGCTGTCCTATCAGGGCACGCTGATCGACAACATCGCGGTGCGCTTCGAGGACGGCAAGATCGTCGATGCAAAGGCTTCGCGCGGCGCAGAGGTGCTGAACAAGGTGCTCGATACCGACGAGGGCGCCCGGCGCCTCGGCGAAGTGGCGCTGGTGCCGCATTCCTCGCCGATCTCGCAGAGCGGGCTGTTGTTCTACAACACGCTGTTCGACGAGAACGCAGCGTCACACATCGCGCTCGGCCAGTGCTATTCGAAGTGCTTCGTCAACGGCGCGCAGCTCACCCCGCAGCAGATCGCCGCGCAAGGCGGCAACCAGAGCCTGATCCATATCGACTGGATGATTGGCTCGGCCGAGACCGATATCGACGGCATCTTGCCCGATGGCAGCAAGGTACCGGTATTCCGCAAGGGCGAGTGGGCGAAGTAGCGCGTCTTGCGGCCATCCTTCGAGACGCCCGCCGCTGGCGGGCTCCTCAGGATGAGGTCTTGGTCTGTTGCGACATCTTGGATCCTCATGGTGAGGAGCGCCGTTTACGGCGCGTCTCGAACCATGCAGGCCGGGCATGTTCCGTAATTCAACTCACGCCGCCGCGTTGCGCAGCATCGGATTGTTGTCGATGCTGAAGCGGTTGAACAGTGTCGTGAACGGGCTGCCGTCGGTGGCCCGCACGATGGCGTCGGAAGCAGCGATCGCCTCGTAGAGCGCGCCGACGGGATCGTCCGCCTCGTCCATGTCGAGGCTCTTGAGGATCTCCTCGCGAGCCTCGTTGATCTCGTCCTCGTCGTCGAGCGTCGCCTCCAGCGCCTCCGCCGCACGCCGCATCTCCGCGAGGTCGCCGCCGCCGGAAAACTTAAGGATGTCGAGCCAATAGGGACGGGCGACGACGAGCTGGACGAACGCCTCGAACGTATCGGCGATAATTCCGGCGCGGCCCTCCGATGAGACGTAGAGCACATTCTGCGGCGGCAGCAGCACGAACGCTCCCCCGGAGCCGTCACTGCCGATCTGCCGGGGGGTCTCGATGCCGTCGATGGTGAACCAGGGCTCCTCGTCCGGCGCGAAGGAGACATCGAGGCTGACCAGCCAGGCGACGGCCTCACGATTGGCTGTCAGAACCTCGGGCGTGAGGGGCATCGGCGTGGCTCCGTTTTATGCTTCCGCGCACTTTGTCGCACCCCGGAAAAGATCGGTTCATGTGCTCGAATTTGCAGGGAAATCGCCGCGTTAACCGCTTCGCGCCTGCAACTTCCGGCTGATTGTCGGGGCCTGCGTAAGAAAGAATTAAAAACCGATGACTAGCGTTCCCGGCATCTTTCGAAACAATCCGGGCCGAGACCCGGCAATTTTTTATATATCCGCTGGGGAAGAAGATGTCGCGCGCATTGATTGAAATCGGTAGTTGCAATGTCGAGCTCGAGCTGCGGCCGATCGAGCCGTCCTGGATTATCGAGGGCAATCCCGTGTCGCGCTCGCACATCCTGTCCACCAGTGCCGACGGCACCGCCTCGACCATCATCTGGCAGTGCACCGAAGGCCGCTTCAACTGGTACTACGATATCGACGAGACGATCATGATCATGGAAGGATCGATCGTGCTCGAAAGCGACGGCATGCCGCCCAAGCGCTACGGCCCCGGCGACGTGATCTTCTTCCGCGACGGCGCGCATGCCAAATGGCATGTCGAAGGCCACGTCAAGAAGATCGCCTTCTGCCGCAAGACCAATCCCGTGATGATCGGCTTCCTGATCCGCGCCGTCAACAAGCTGAAGAAGATCTTCGCCTCCACCGGCGAGCGCCGTCCGGCCTCCCTGATGGGTGCCGGCTAGAGCATGATCTGGAAAAGTGTGCAGCGGTTTTCCGAAAAGATCATGCTCAAACAATAATCTCAATTCAAGAACGCTTCCCAGCGGCCACGACGGAAGAGGGGTCGGGATCAACATCCCGGCCCCTCTTCTCGTCATGACGGCAGCGCGAGCCGATAGACGTCGGTGGCGGTCTGCGAGAACAGCGCGGTCTTCTCGGCCTCGCTCAGGGGTGAGGCGATGCGCTTGAAGGCGTTGAAGATCACCTGGTAGCTGCACTGGCCCTTGTCCGGCGGGAAGTTGCTCTCGAACATCGCGCGCTTGGGTCCGAACGCCTCGATGCAGGTCTCGACGTAAGGCCGCCAGGCCGCGGCGAGCTCCTCGGATGACGGCGGCCTGTCGCGCAAGTGGAAGTCGTAGCCGAGCAGGCACATGGCGAGGCCGCCGAGCTTGACCACCACGTTCTCGCATGTCGCGATCTCGCGGATTGAGGCGCGCCATTGTGCAAACACCTCTTCGCGCCGCCCTGCAAAGCGGCCGACGCCGGCCGGGCCGCCGCAATGGTCGAGCACGATCCTGGTGTCGGGGAAGGCGCGCGCAAGCTCGGTCAGCTCGCCGATCTGCGGATGGAACAGCCACGCATCGAAGCTGAGGTTGAGTGGGGCCAGGCAGGCAAAGCCTTTGCGGAAAGCTGGATCCTGCAACAGCCCCTTCGGCCGGTTCGCATACATGCCGGCGACGACGGGGTCTTCGTCCCAGGCCGAGGAATGCCGGATGCCGCGGAAGCGGCCATTGCCGGCGGCGATCTCTGCTTCCAGCACCGGCTTGGCGGCCTCGCTCAGCAGCAGATTGGCGTGGCTGACGATGCCGGCGCAGATCGCCGCCTTGCCGTAAGCGCCGCTCGCGCTCATCGCGGCGACGCCGTTGGCGAACTCGACCTCGCCGACGGGCCGGAACGCTTCCGGCCCATGCGCGCGATACATCGAGCGGCAATCGACATAGACGGTCGCGATGACGTTGTGGCCGGAGGCGATGTCGGCCGCCATTTCCTCGATCAGATAGCGGTGGCCGCGATTCCAGAGATGGTGATGGGGATCGACGATCGGTCGCAAGGGATCAATGGTCTCCTCCTGATGCAGCGCGAGCCAGTCCTCGCGCGGCTCGACGAACAGCCCGCTCGTATTGCCGGGCACGCTGCTTGCAGCCATCGGTGTCCGCTCCCTGTTGTCTTTTGAGGGCGGAGCCTAACATCTCACACGCACGCACAGCAGCGCGTATTGCTCAGAGCACCACAGCAGCGGCGTAGCACGTGCGCTCCCTCTCCCGCTTGTGGGGAGGGCCGGGGTGGGGGTGTCTCCGCAATGGGACACTCCCGATGCGGAGAAAGCCCCATCCGGCGCTGCGCGCCGACCTCCCCGGCAAGCGGGAGAGGTTGCAGCGAGCCCGGAGCCCGCGGCTTCAACCAACAGCCATCAGGTCTTTAGCTCTTCCGCCGCTCCGTCTTCACATCGACCATCAGCCGCCAATCGGCCACGGCGGATGGCTTGACCTCGCCGAGCCAGTGAAAGGAATCGCCGGTGATTTCCGTAAAGCTCCAGCGCGTCAGTTCGCCGGCCTCCGTCGTGCCTTCCTGCACGATGTCGGCGCCGCGCGGCCGGCCGATCTGCTGGCGGAAGACGCTGCGTCCGGGATCGAACCAGGAAATCCGCCACGCATCGATGGTCGGATCGTAGACGCGCAGCGTCGTGCCGTACCAATTGCCGGCAATCGGAAAGGCCTGAGAGCCTGCGGGACGCGGGATGATCCAGACGTCCTGGACCGCGCGTCCCTCCAGCACCCAGCCAAAATGGATATCGCCGCGCGCGGTATGTTTGGTTCCATCGAGGCCGTGCGCCGTGATTTCGGCGTCCCAATCGCCGACAAAGCGGCCGTAAAGCTGCAGCGCCGCGGCGTGCTCGGAATTCGGTCCATCGGCGTGCAATAGTCGCGCAAAGTCGTTCATGTCGATCTCCTGTTGCGAGGAGATCAGCACCGAAAGACGGCAGAAGGCTTGGAGAAAATTGCGCCTCAGACACCGTCGAGGATGATCACCGTCGGCTTCGACGGCAGCGCATCCCGCGACATCCGGAACGACCGCTCGGAGCGCCGGTCGATCTCGAACTGCTGGCCGATCCGGCGCATGAAATCGTCGAGCGGGGTGGCGAAGCGATGCATCGGCAGCACCACCGAAGCGCGCAGCCGCCTGGTGATCTCGGAGACGCCGTCCAGCGACATTGTGTAGGTGCCGTCGATCGGCACCATCACGATATCGAGCCGTCCGATCTGGGCGAAATGGCTGTCGTCGAGCTTGTGATGGAGGTGGCCGAGATGGCCGATGCAGAGGCCGGCGACCTCGAAGATGAAGATCGAATTGCCGTCGCGGATCATGTCGGTGCCGGCGTCGTCGCCGAAATAGCGGCGGATGTCGGTCGTGACATTGCGGATGAAGGCGTCACTGATGCGCTCCGACACGATCGCCGGCTTGCCGTCCTCGCCCCAACCATGCAGCACGTGAGGAATGCGCTTATCGGGAAACAGAGAGTAGTGCGTGCTGTGGGCCCGGTTCATGGTCACGACGTCGGGCAGCGGCCCGACCTGGTAGGCGCCGCTATAATCGGTCGCGATGCGCAAGCCGCCGGGCGTGTCGATGAAATAGGTGGAATGGCCGGCATAGGTAATCTCGACCTCGGCCGTGCCGGCCGCGGGCC
Source organism: Bradyrhizobium sp. 23AC (assembly GCF_054863025.1). Lineage (NCBI taxonomy): Bacteria > Pseudomonadati > Pseudomonadota > Alphaproteobacteria > Hyphomicrobiales > Nitrobacteraceae > Bradyrhizobium > Bradyrhizobium sp. 23AC. Next base: position 125,756 of record NZ_JAVAYN010000001.1, on the reverse strand, counting down.
GGAACGCAACCGGCATGGCCTGCGGTGCCGCGTTGGCCATCGCCAGGCATTCGCTGCGCTGTGGCTGCTGGGCGAAGGCAGGGGCGGCCAGCCAACTGAGAAACGCAAGAGCCGCCAGCAATGGTCGAAACATGCAGAACCGTCCGCCGCTCATCGACGATCTGCTGAGTGTATCTACGAATTATCCTCGCGTCATGTGGCGCCGGCCAGCCGCGCCAATCCGCCGCTTGTCTCGATCAGTTTCACGGCTTTCCTGTCGAAGGACACGAAAGTGTCGGCTCCAAGCCAATTGCCTTCATGGGCGATGACGCCATCGGCGAAATCGCCCCCGGCATCGAGGAACGCCAATCCAGCCTCGGCTGCCGGCCGATCGACGACGGCATTGGAGGCATTGATCAAATGCCGGATCGAAGCCGAGATATTCTCAGCCGAAGTTTTGTAGCCTCGAGAGAGAACCCAGGCCAGCTCGCACAGTGCGGGGATCGAGATGGCTATTAGGTCTGCCTTCTTGAGAAGGGCTTCGGCCACCTTGCTCTGTTCGGCGTCATCCCCGACCAGAACGCGCACCAACACGTTCGTGTCGGGCGTTATCTTCATCGCTTGCCGGTCCAGGCGTCAGCGATGACTTCGTTCATCTCCTCGATCGACAATGATCGACCGTTCGTTTTTCCTCTCAGGAAACCGAAGGCATCCGAAATCTTTCCGACGGGCCGAGCTGCCTTCACCTCAACCCGCCCTCCAGGAAGCTTCTCTATCGAGATCTTGTCGCCGGGATGCACACCGAGGTGCTCCAGGAGATCCTTCCGCAGCGTAACCTGCCCCTTTGCCGTGACAGTAAGCGTGCCCATGGGATCCTCAATCCTTGATAGTCGATAGGTAAGGTAATTTAGCCTTACTTTCAAGTGAGGCAGGCAAGGCGCCTCTCACACGCCTTCAGTCCCGCCTTGGGCTGAACTTCCAGGTGATCGCAACGAGGCTGGCGGTGATCAGGCCACTGAAGAGGCCGGCGATGGGGAGCGCAAGCAGCAGTGCCGCGGTTGCGGCCCAGCCAATCGAGGAGAACGCCTCCGCGAAGGTCGCGAGCCGCGACGAGGTCTGGCGGCGGCGGAATTGGCTGCGCCGGGCCTGCACCCGGAACCAGAGCTGGATCGCGGTCGCGGAGGCCGCGCTGAGGATGATCGCGCCGGCACTCACGGCAGCCTGGATCGGTGCGGCCAAGGCCAGCGCGGCGATCAGCGGGCAGAAGATCACGGCGATCGCGATCAGCACCACCTCGATCTTGGCGCGGATGACGGCGGATGGCGTCAGCGGCGCAGTCGCGACCAGGTCGGGGGCGTCCTCGCCGGAGATCGTCAGCCAGGCCAGCCCGCCGGCAAGCTGTCCGGCCGCCATCACGACGACCGGCGTGATCAGCGTCAGCGCCGCGGAGCTGTCGGCAAAATTGCGCCAGAGCAGCAGCGCCGGCGGCACCAGATAGAGCAGCTGCATCAGGGTCTGCGAGATCAGCCAGGGATCGCGCCAGAGCAGCGAGAATTCCTTGCGCCGCAGCGCCTGCTGCCGCGACCCGGCGCGGAACGGGCGCTCCTTCGCGCGCCTGCTGCCGGAGGTGCCGTAAGCGGCGGCATCGATCGCCGTGTCGGCAAAGCGGTGCGAGAAGATCGCCATGACGCTTCCAAGCAGCACCAAAGCGAGCGCCAGGAGCGGCAGCAGCGCTTCGCTGTCGCCCATCGCCGCCCGCGCCGGCCACCACAAGATGCTGTCGACATCGGGGGCATGGGCGGCGACGCTGCCTGAGGTCAGGATGGTGAAGCGCGACAGTGTGCCGTAGGACATGATCGCCGCGATCTGGAGCGCGATCACGAAGCCGGCGCCGATGATCGCGGCGAGGATCTGGGCGATCAGGCGCGTGCGCGCCGGGCCGATCAGGCGAAACAACAGGATGGTGACGGCGATCGCGACCGCCGCGGCCGACAGGCCCATGGCGACGACCACCCCGAATGCGCTGAGCCAGCGCGCGCCGCCGCCGATCACGAGCACGTCGATGAAGGGCGTCGAGAACAGCAGCGCGATCGCGGTGACGGTCAGCGCGATCGCGGCGATGCGGACCGAGAACAGATTGGCGAGCGTCGCCGGCGAGGACATGATCAGGTCGAGATCGGCGCGGGCGTAGAACACCCGCGTCACCGATTCGATCGCCTGTGACAGCATCAAGGTCCAGGCGAGAAAGATCGTCGCCGAGATCACGATCAGCGAGGATTTGTCGAGCGGCAGCTGCAGATCGGCGAAACGGCCGATCACCGCCCAGGCCGGCAGATGCAGCAGTGCGGCGAAGCAGATGAGACCGATGACGGCGGCGCGCGCCCGCTTGCGCCGTCCGCCGGTCATCATGGCGAACCATTCGCGCCAGGCGAGCCGGAGCTCGTGGCGTGCGAACCAGGAGAGCGCGGTTGCCGAGCTCATGCGGCTTCCGGAAGCGTCACCAGCGCGATGAAGAGATCTTCCAGGCTGGTGTCGGCATGGCCGTTCTGCTGGCGCAGCTCGGTCAGCGTGCCCTCGGCCACCAGGCGGCCCGAGGCGATCACGCCGATGCGGTCGGCCATGCGCTCGGCGACTTCGAGAATATGCGTGGTCATGATGACGGTGCAGCCGGCGCGGACACGCTCGCTGAGCAGGCCCTTCACGTGGCGGGCGGAGACGGCATCGAGCCCCGTCAGCGGCTCGTCGAGAATGATGAGGCGGGGATCGTGCACCAGCGCGCCGGCGAGAGCGACCTTCTGGCGCATGCCCTTGGAAAAGCCCTCGCAGCGCTCGTGCCGATGCGGCTCCAGGCCGAGCGAGCCGAGCAGGTCCTGCGCGACCGGCTTCGAGACCGATGGCGCGATGCCCCAGAGGCCGGCGACGAATTCGAGATATTCGAGCGGGGTCAGCTTGTCGTAGATCATCGGCTCGTCGGAGACCCACGCCATCACCTGCTTGGCGGCGACGGGATTTTCGAGCGCATCGATGCCGAAGATCGAGACCGCGCCGGCATCGGGCCGCAACAGGCCCGCAACCATGCGCAAAGTGGTCGTCTTGCCGGCGCCGTTGGGGCCGACCAGCGCATAGAATTCGCCGGCGTGAATGGTGAGATCGAGGCTGTCGACCGCCAGACGGTCAAAACGCTTCGTTAACCCCAGGACTTCCAGTGCCGACTTGTCCCGCTTCATGACGGCCACACTATCCGGTTTTGCATCGCTCGTGACCATGATCCCAAGATGTTTCGGCACCGTGAATCTACGGCCCACAAATTCCGCCATCCGGTTTCGACTAATGGCAAGTCACCGTTTGTTGACAGCGCTGAACGGTTCAGGCTGAATTGGTTCCGGACAAATGGCGCTAACGCAGCGAAACGACTGCGCAGCGACTGGACACAAGATGCGGCAAGGCGGTCAGGAAGAACCGGCGGTCGCATCGGGAGGACGCGCGTCAATGCTGGATTTCGTTCAGCAGCTGGTCAGCGGTGTTGCGCTCGGCTGCGTCTATGGCCTGATCGCGCTCGGCTTCGTGCTCGTCTACAAGGCCACCGAGGTCGTCAACTTCGCCCAGGGCGATCTGATGATGCTCGGCGGCTTCTTCGCCTTCACCTTCATCGGCATGATGGGCTTGAACTACTGGATCGGCTTTGCCGGTGCGGTGGCCGCGATGGCGCTGTTCGGCATGCTGGCGGAGCGCGTGGTGGTGCGGCCGATCCTCGGCTATCCGCAATTCTCCATCATCATGGCCACCATCGGGCTCGGCTATTTCCTGCGCTCGGTCGCCGGCATGATCTGGGGCACCGATGATCTGAAGATCGAGACTCCGTTCAGCCAGGGTGTGCTCCGCATCGGCTCGCTGGTGCTCGCCTACGACAAGCTCTCGGTGATCGCGGCGACGATGATCCTGTGCACGCTGCTCTATCTCTTCTTCAACAAGACAACGCTCGGCACCGCGATGCGCGCCAGTTCCGAGAACATGCTCGCGGCCTACTACATGGGCATCCCGGTCAAGCGCGTGGTGTCGGTCGTCTGGGCGATCAGCGCGGCCGTCGCGACCTGCGCCGGCGTGCTGCTGGCGCCGATCACCTTCATCCATTCCAATGTCGGCCTCGTGCTCGGCCTGAAGGCGTTTCCCGCCGCGGTCCTCGGCGGCTTCGGCTCGATCCCGGGCGCCGTGGTCGGCGGCGTCCTGATCGGCGTGATCGAGAGCATGGCCGGCTTCTACCTGCCCGAAGGCTGGAAGGATGTGGCGCCCTACCTCGTGCTGCTCGCCGTGCTGCTCTTGAAGCCAGAAGGCCTGTTCGGCCACCACGTCCGCAAGAAGGTCTGAACGCCATGCGCTTCCTGTTCAAGACCGACTATGAGGACGACATCAAGCTGTTTCCGCATTCGGGCTATCTGGTCTCGTACGGCATCCTGCTCGCACTGCTGCTGATCGCGCCCTTTGTGCTCTCCAGCTATCTGATGAGCCAGCTCGTCTTCGTCTGCATCTATGCGATCGTCGGCGTCGCGCTGCTGATCCTGACCGGCTTTACCGGCCAGGCCTCACTCGGTCACGCCGCGTTCCTCGCCATCGGGGCCTACACGGCGGCATACTTGCAGAAGTACAACGTGCCGTTCCCGGTCTACTTCCTCGCCGCCGGAGGTTTGACCGGCATCATCGGCGCGATGGTCGGCTTTCCCGCTTTGCGCCTCACCGGCATCTACCTCGTCATCGCCACCATCTCCTTTGCCCTGATCGTCGAGGAGATCCTGGCGCGCTGGGAGAGCGTCACCCACGGCAACGAGGGCATGCGGGTGAAGACGCTGTCGCTGCTCGGCGTCACCGTCCCGCGCGACAGCCCCACCTTCTATTTCCTCTGCCTCTCAGTGCTGGTGCTGACCATCGTCGGCACGCTCAATCTGCTGCGCTCGCCGACGGGGCGTGCCTTCGTCGCGATCCGCGACAGCGAGACGGCGGCGCGCAGCATGGGCGTCAACGTCGCGCTCTACAAGGTGAAGTCGTTTGCGATCTCGGCGGCGATCACCGGCTTTGCCGGCGTGCTGTTCGCCCACAAGCTCTCCTTCATCTCGCCGGAGATGTTCACGCTCCAGCTCTCGATCGAGTTCATCATCGTGATCCTGATCGGCGGCACCTTCAGCCTGCACGGCGCGGTGCTGGGAGCGATTTTCATCGTGATGATCGATCCGTTCCTGACGTATCTGAAGGACGACATGCCCGGCATGATCGCCGGTATTGCCGCGACGTTCGGGGCCGGCACGGCCACCGCGGGAAACATCCAGTCGAAGGTCGCGGCCTTCGCCTCGCTCAACGGCCTCAAAGGCGCGATCTACGGCATCATCATCGTGCTGTTCGTGCTGTTCGAGCCGCTGGGTCTCTATGGCCGCTGGCTGAAGATAAAACTCTTCTTCCAGCTGTTCCCGCTCTACAAGCGCGCCACCTTCAAGCGGCAGAAGATCTACGTGAAGTCGGAGCGGAACCGATGAGCTATTTCCGCGCCGAGAATTTGTCGCTGCATTTCGGGGGCCTCAAGGCCGTCGATGCGGTCTCGTTCGCGGTGGAGAAGGGCGAGATCCTGTCGATCATCGGGCCGAACGGTGCCGGCAAGAGCTCGATCTTCAACCTGATCTCGCGGATCTACCGGCCGACCTCGGGCCGCATCTTCTTCGAGGACCAGGATATCACGGAAGAGCCGCCCTACGACATCGCCAAGCTCGGCATCGCCCGCACCTTCCAGAACATCGAGCTGTTTGAGAATGCGACCGTGCTCTCCAACCTCCTGGTCGGCCGTCACCGGCACTCGACCACGCAGCTCTGGCAGGAGCTCTTGTTCCTGCCGAGCGTGCGGGCCAACGAGAAGGTGCACCGCCGCAGGGTCGAGCAGGTCATCGAATTCCTCGATCTCGAACCCTACCGCGACAAGCTCATCTCCGGCCTGCCTTACGGCGTGCGCAAGGTGATCGAGCTGGCGCGCGCGCTGTGCTCGGAGCCGAAGCTGATCCTGCTCGACGAGCCGTCGTCCGGCCTCAATGTCGAGGAGACCGACGACATGTCGTTCTGGATCCGCGACATGAAGAGCGAGCTCGGCATCACCGTGCTGATGGTCGAGCACGACATGTCGCTGGTCAACCGCGTCTCCGACCGCGTCATCGCGCTCAACTACGGTCGCGTGCTGGCGATGGGCTCGCCCGCCGAGGTGCAGCAGCATCCCGACGTCGTCGCCGCGTATCTGGGAGCTTGACGCATGGACGCCGCCGTCACGCCCGAGATCATCCTGAAGCTCTCCAACATCGAGAGCTATTACGGGCCGATCATGGCGATCCGCGGCATCTCGCTGGAGGTGCCGCGCGGCCGCATCGTCACCCTGCTGGGGGCGAACGGCGCCGGCAAGACCACGGTGCTGAAGACCATCTCGGGCATTCTCGACCCGCAAAAGGGCTCGATCGAATTCCTGGGCAAGCCGATCCAGCGCATGGAGGCCGACCGCATCGTGCGGCTCGGCCTCAGCCATGTGCCGGAGGGACGCGAGGTGTTTCCGTTCCTGTCGGTGCGCGAGAACCTGATGATGGGGGCCTATCCGCGCAAGGACCGTGACGGCGTCGCGGAGGACCTCGAGCGCGTCTATGGTTACTTTCCGCGGCTGAAGGAGCGCATCAACCAGCCGGCCGGCCAGCTCTCCGGCGGCGAGCAGCAGATGCTGGCGATCGGCCGCGCCCTGATGAACCGGCCGACGCTGCTGCTGCTCGACGAGCCGTCGCTCGGCCTGTCGCCGCTGCTGGTGAAGGAGATCTTCACCATCATCCGCCGCGTCAACGAGGAGCAGGGCATGTCGATCCTGCTGGTCGAGCAGAACGCCAAGGTGGCGCTGGAGACGGCGCATTACGGCTACGTGCTGGAGATCGGCCGTATCGTGATGAACGACACCTGCGACCGCTTGATGCATTCCCAGGACATCCAGGAGTTCTACCTTGGCGCCAAGGAAGCGGGCGCGCGGGGCGAGCGGCGCTGGAAAAAGAAGAAGACGTGGCGGTGAGGAAGAGCTGGCAGTAAGATGAGCTTGCCATCCGCAATAGAGACCGCCGGCAAGGCAGGCAGCGGAGGCAGGCGACAAGGAGGAGAGGTGCATGGCCCGACCGGCGGTGCTGACGGTCGCTGATACGATCGCGAAGAGCTTCTTGCGCGCTGCGGAGACGCGGGGCGATCGGCCGGCCATCCGCGAGAAGAAATTCGGCATCTGGCAGCCGACCAGCTGGCGCGAATGGCTGGCGATATCGAAAGAGATCGCCTACGCGCTTCATGCGACCGGCTTCATGCCCGGCGACGTCGCCTCCATCATCGCCAACGCCGTGCCGGAATGGGTCCATGCCGACATGGGCATCCTGTGCGCCGGCGGCGTCGCTTCGGGCATCTACCCGACCGACGCATCGTCCCAGGTCGAATATCTCATCAACGATTCCCGGACCAAAGTGATCTTCGCTGAGGACGAGGAGCAGCTCGACAAGATCCTCGCCTGCCGCGCGCGCTGCGCGAGCCTGCAGAAGATCATCGTGTTCGATATGGAGGGCCTCAGCGGTTTCTCCGACGACATGGTGATGTCGCTCGACGAGTTTCGCGCGCTCGGCCGCAATCACATGGTCGGCCGCGAGGCGCTGTGGCAGGAGATGATCGACAGCCGCGGCGCCGGCGATCTCGCGATCCTGGTCTATACGTCCGGCACCACCGGTCCCCCTAAGGGCGCGATGCACGCCAACCGCAGCGTCACGCACCAGATGCGTCACGCCAACGACTTCATCCCGGCGCAAGAGGACGAGGACAGGCTGATCTTCCTGCCGTTGTGCCACGTCGCCGAACGCATCGGCGGATACTACATCTCGGTCGCACTCGGCTCGGTGATGAATTTCGCCGAGAGCCCGGAAACCGTGCCGGACAATTTGCGCGAGGTGCAGCCGACCGTCTTCCTCGCGGTCCCCCGCATCTGGGAAAAATTCTACTCCGCCATCACCATCGCGCTGAAGGATGCGACCCCGCTCCAGCAATGGGTCTATCGCCGCGCCATCGGCATCGGCTATCGCATGGTCGATTACCGGATCGAGGGCAAGGCGCCGCCGCTGTCGTTGCGCCTCGCAAGCCGGATCGCCTACCGGGTCGCATTCCGCAACATCCGCCGCATGATCGGGCTCGATCGCTGCCGCGTCGCCTTCACCGGCGCAGCGCCGATCGCGCCGGAGCTGATCCGCTGGTATCTCGCGCTCGGCATCGACATGCACGAGCTCTACGGCCAGACCGAGAATTGCGGCGTCGCCACCATGATGCCGGCGACGCGGATCAAGCTCGGCTCGGTCGGCACCGCCGTGTCCTGGGGCGAGGTCGCGCTGTCGCCCGAAGGCGAGATTCTGATCAAGGGCGACTTCCTGTTCATGGGCTATCTCAACCAGCCGGAGAAAACGGCGGAAGCGATCGATCAACGCGGCTGGCTGCACACCGGCGACGTCGGCACCATCGACAATGAAGGCTTCGTCCGCATTACCGACCGCATGAAGGACATCATCATCACCTCCGGCGGCAAGAACGTCACGCCGTCCGAGATCGAGAACCAGCTCAAATTCTCGCCCTACATCTCCGATGCCGTCGTGGTCGGCGACAAGCGGCCGTATCTGACCTGCCTCGTGATGATCGACCAGGAGAACGTCGAGAAGTTCGCCCAGGACCACGACATTCCCTTCACCAACTACGCGAGCCTGTGCCGAGCGACGGAGATCCAGGACCTGATCGGGCGCGAGATCGAGCAGGTCAACGGCAATTTTGCTCGCGTCGAAACCATCAAGAAGTTCTATCTGATCGAGCGCCAGCTCACGCCGGAGGACGAGGAGCTGACGCCGACCATGAAGCTGAAGCGCGGCTTCGTGAACAAGCGCTACGCCGCCGAGATCGAGGCGATGTATCGCCAGCGCGCGGTTGCTTGAGCATGATCCGGAGGATCATGCTCAAGAGAGATGGATTTGAGAAAACGGCGAAGGCTTGAGAGGCCCGATCCTTCGCTCAACACGGGCCACTGAAGGAGGAGACTGCAATGTCGAAATCGCTGAAGGCGCTGGGCCTGGCGGTGAGCGCCCTTGCGCTGACCTGTCTGCCGGCCGCCGCTCAAACCAAGGTCACCAACGAGGGCATCTCGGCATCCGAGATCGTCATCGGCACGCATCAGGACCTGTCGGGCCCGATCAAGGGCTGGGGCGTGCCGGTCTCCAACGGCATGAAGATGGCGGTCGAGGAGATCAACGCGGCGGGCGGTGTCCAGGGTCGCAAGATCAAGCTTGTCGTCGAGGATAGCGGCTACGATCCGAAGAAAGCCGTGCTGGCTTCGCAAAAGCTGATCGAGCGCGACAAGATTTTCGCGATGGTGGGACCAATGGGATCGCCGACCGTGCTCGCTGCGCAGGATATCCTGCTCGACGCCGGCGTGCTTCAGCTCTTCCCGCTGACGGCGGCCGAGTTCACCTTCAAGTTCGATGCGGCTAAGCCGCAGGAGCGGCTGAAGTTCAACAACCTCCTGCCCTATGTCGAGAGCACGCGCGCGGCGCTCAAATACATGATTGAGGCAAAGAATTTCAAGAAGCCGTGCATCATGCATCAGGATGACGAGTACGGAAAAAACGTGCTCGATGGTTTTAACCAGCAGCTCGCCGCCATGAAGGTGCAGCCGGCCTCGATCACGAGCTACAAGCGCGGCGCCTCCGACTTCTCGGCGCAGGTCGCCAAGATGAAGTCCGACGGCTGCGACCTCGTCGTGCTCGGCGCGGTCCTCCGTGAGCCCATCGGCACCATGACCGAGGCAAGGAAGCTCGGCTGGGAGGTCACCTTCCTCGGTGCCACGCCCGTCAACGTGCTCGAAGTGCCGGCGCTCGGCAAGGAAGTGGTGGAAGGCTTGTATGCCGCTTCGAACTTCGAAATTCCCTACGAAGACACCGCGAAGGGAAAGGTGAAGGACTGGCTCGTCAATTACAAGAAGATGTTCAACGCCGACGCCAACACTCAGGCGATCATCGGCTACAATGCGGTGATGACGTTCGCGCATTATGCCAACAAGGCTGGCAAGGAACTCACTGGCCAGAAGATGCTCGACGCGCTGGAGTCCGGCGACAAGTTCCAGGATATCTTCAATTCGCCGCCGACCGTGTTCTCAAAGACCAACCATCTCGCCACCACCGTCACCCAGGTGCAGCAGGTGAAGAACGGTCGTTGGGTCCTGGTGAAGGACAATCTGATGTTTTGATCTTCGCCTCTCCCCGCGTGCGGGGAGAGGCTGGTGAGGGGGAGCCTCCGCGAGTCTCGCTCGTACTGAATTTGCGGAAGCAGCCCCTCACCCCAACCTTCTCCCCGTAAGAACGGGGAGAAGGAAGAAGCACCTACGATCCCCCGCTCGCGGTCCCGGAATTCACCGGCGCCAGCTCGTCCTCGCGGCAGCGCCAGCCGTCGGCGGCTTTGACGAACGCAAAAGTGCGCTGGATCCTCAAGCGGCGCGTCACGTTGAAGGCTTCCGCCGAACGCTCCTTGTTGGCGGCGCCCGGCTGCGGAAGACCCGTCCTGGCATCCCAGCAGGTGCCGGTGCAGCTGGATGCGACCTTGCTGCACATGGTGAAGGGCGCCAGCACCGCCATCTCGATTTCGCCGGTGACCTGGGCCTCCTGCTCGGTCACCTGGCTGTCGAGCGCGTAGACGCGGTTGATGCGGAGGAAGCTGCCGCACGAATTGGCCGCATGGATCCGTGCCGCGCAGAAGTCGACCGCGTCGGTGTCGGGGATGCGGGCCGCGACCTGCCGGCCGAACACCTTCTTGGGATCGCCCTTCGCCGCGCGGATGTCGTCGGCTTTGTGCTTCAAATGATCGGCGAGGCAATCCTCTGCGGATTCGAGCTCCTGGAGCGGCACGTTCTCCTTGCCGACCAGATTGCATTTGCGATCGCGCTCTCGTGTCCACCTGCCATATTCGGCGAAGGCAAAGCGCGCTGCGGTCGGGTCCAGCTTGCCGATCAGGCCGAGCACCTGGCCATTGAGCTCCGTTTCGGCAAGTGCCAGCGACGGGTCCGCACAAATCACCGCGCCCGCCGCGGTGTTGGCTGCGAGGCAGTCGAAATCCGGATCGCGCAGGATCGCGGCGCGCTCCTCGGTCACCTTGAGCAGGCACGCCTTCACCCGCTCGAAATCGTCGGGGCGGATCGCGGTCTGGCCGACGATGCCGCAGCCGAGATTGCGCTGGCGGATCCAGATCGCATTCTCCTCGATCGCAGGCAGGCGATCGGGCAGGCGGGCGAGCCGCGCCTCGATCGCGGTGTTCAGCTTCTCGGCGGCGGCGGCAAGCGTGGCATCACCGCAGAACAATTGATTGCCGGGGTCGCGAATCTGCTGGCAGTTGTTCTTGGCGAACAGCGGCAGCCGATCGGCGATGGAGCGGTCGGACTGCGCTGATGCGGGTGAGGCGAGCGCCAGCAGCGCAATCACAGTCAGCACGATGAACCGCATTCCCGTCGCCCCCGCAAAGCCGTGGCCATGCTAGCCGCCCGGATCGCGTGGTGGAATGGGTTTTTGGTGAACGGAGGTTCGTAGCCCGGATGGAGCGAAGCGTAATCCGGGATTCGTGCGACAAGCGACAGCGGCCCCGGATTGCGCTGCGCTCCATCCGGACTGCAAGATGGATCAGCGCGCCTCGGCGGCGACCATCGAGACCTGCATCGGTTCGTCGACATATTTCATCACGGCCGACTGATGGAGCGCGAACAGCGGCTGGTAGTTCCGCGCGGCGTCGTCCTCGACCATCGCCATGCGGCGGTTGTCGAGCATCAGCCAGTGGCCATCGAGGCGCGCGGCGACAACCGCATGCTCCTCGCCGGCCCTGACGTCGCGCACCACGAGGATGCGGAGGTCCTCGGCGGCCACGCCCGCCAACCGCAGCGCGGCCAGCTTGGCGATGGCATAGTCCTCGCAATCGCCGGCACCGCGCGCGAAGGTCGCCAGCGGCGAGCTCCAGACGTCGTCGATGCCGTCATTGGCGGCCCGGATGGCAAGGTTGATGGCGCGGTTGGTCTCGCCGAGCCGGGCGCGGCCGTCGCGGGCGCGGGCCTGGTCGACGATGGCGAGCAGCTTCAGGGCCGCCGGCGAAGCGCAATTGTCCCGGTCACCGTCGCATAGCGCGAGCTGCACCATGTCGCCGTCGAGCTTGTCCTTCACCGCGAGCCATTTCTGTTGCAGGCTGCCGGCGGAGATGGCGAAGGCGAACACGCCGAACGGCTCGGCGGATTTGCGCACGAGTAGGCCTGCGCCCGGCGACAGCAGCGTGCCGGCGCGAAGCTCGGCGGTCGATCCACACAGAACCAATCCGCACAGGACAAGGATTGCGCGCCAGGCGCGCGAGCGAGCAGCGGTCTCCATCTGACATCCCCTTCCAGCTTCGCCAGATCCCCCTCGACCTGAACGTGCCGGGCTTTGTTGCTTTCGCGGAGATAGTGCGAGACGGGCCGTTTTGTTCTGCTTAACGCACCCGGCTGGGGTTCCAAAACCGGGGAACAGGCTGAAACGGCCCCGTCCAAATTGCGTAAAATTTTACGATTCGACGGCTAGAGGTGTCCGGCCGCCGCGAAATCGAGCCAATTGCAGACACAAGTTGTGGCAGTGCCGAATCTGGGCCCTATGGCTTTACCGACCCCCTATTTCATGGGGTTCTGTTAGTTAGGTCACAGATTTAACTCCGTATTTGCCGCAGGATGCTGCGGGACCTCGCGAAGGAAAGATAACGCAAGTATCTGTTTCGTCACTATACGGCAGATTACTTTGGATGACTGGAAATGCGTGGAAACAGGCCGAATTCGACTTCCGAGTATTTCAACGATTACTTTCGCTTCTCTGCGGCGGCGCCAGGCTGTGGGGCCTCCTGGGGCCAAGTGATGCGAAATCACACAAGCAATAGATGGTATCGCTAAGGACTTGCTAATGCTATGCAAGCTTAGGCAGTTGATACTTACCTAAATTTTAACCCTTTATACGGTGACCGGTTGAATTACGCTGGCCAATTTGACGCCGCGATTCCTTTGGACGGCCAGGGTTCCCGTTCGCCCGGCGGCGCTCATGTCGATTCCTTTACGGCGAAAGCGCATGGCCACGTGCCTGAGGGCGCGTTCGTTGTTCCCGACCCCAACCTGATCTTCAACGGCGAATTCAAGCGGGCGGGTCTCGATCTCGTGCTGTCCCACGAGGGACACGAATTCGTCGTTCACGATTATTTCAGGGGCGACAAGCGTGCCGCGCTCGCCTCACCCGACGGCGCCCATCTCACCGGCGAAATTGTCAACGCGCTCACGGGCCATGTCCAGGTCGCTCAAGCCGCCCCCGGCGGCGCTGCCGCGGCCCAGGTCATCGGCCACGTCACAAAACTGTCCGGCAGCGCGACCGCAATCCGCAACGGCGTCTCGGTCATCCTGAACAACGGCGACAACGTCGAGAAGGGTGACGTGGTCTCGACCGGCGCGGATTCCACGCTCGGCATCACCTTCATCGACGGCACCGTGTTCGGCCTGTCCTCGAATGCGCGGATGGTGCTGAACGAGATGGTCTACGACCCCAACGGGTCGAGCAACTCCTCGCTGCTGAGCCTGGTCGCCGGCACCATCACCTTCGTCGCCGGCGAGACCGCCAAGCACGGCGACATGAAGATCGACACGCCGGTTGCCACCATGGGCATCCGCGGCACCGCCGTGCTGACCCAGATCAACTTCGTCGTTCCTGCCGGTGGCGGCGATCCGCAGCCGCAGGCAAGCTTCCAGGTACTGGTCGAGCCGAACGGCACGACGGGCTCCTATATCCTGTTCGACAAGGTCACGCTGCTGCCGATCGCGACGGTCAACCAGGCCGGCCAGATGATCCAGATCAGCGGCGGCAACGTCTCGATCTCCAATGCGCTGATGTCGCCGGACGTTCAGAAGCTGATCACCGACGTGTTCACGCTGAAGTTCACCGACAACAACACCAACACCAAGCTGACCACGAACTTCACCGACACGCTCACGCCGATGAGCCTGGACGTGGTGTTCAAGTCGGGGGGCGGCGCCGTCGCGACCGCGACATTCGTCAATCTCAATCCGCAGGGATCGGAGGCGCCCAGCACGTCCGCGCCGCCCATCGTTCGTATCCCCGGCCAGCCGATTGTGCAAAGCTTCGACGCCGGCGGCAACGTGAAGACGGCGTTCGCGCTGACCGAGCGTGCTGACGCGACCGGCGACACGCATTCCGATACGATTTCCGGCCTGATCAGATTCGTCGATCAAAACCTCGGCGACCGGCCGACGGTGAGCATCAGCCTCGCCGAAGCGCCGAACTACGTCTACAAGGACGCCGGCCAGCACGACGTCACCGGCTCGCTCTCCGCGCTCCAGAAGCAGGACATTGCGGCGACCCAGATCCAGATCAACGTCGCCCCCGACGCCGGCAACAACAACAACGGCTCGGCGGTCTGGACGTACACGATCCCGGACAAAGTCTTCGACTTCCTCGCGGCCGGCGAAACGCTGACGCTGACCTATCTGGTCCGCGTCGACACCAATTTCGCAGTCAATCCAGAGTCCAGATTCATCCCGATCACCATCACGGTCACGGGAACGAACGACAAGCCCACCGTCGCGACGTTGGGCGGAACCGTCATCGAGAAGGTCGGAACGGGCAACGAGACTCTGGATACCATCACGGGCACCGTCACCTTCACCGACGTCGATCTGACGGACCGCCCGATCGTGAGCGCGGCGCTCTCGTCGACCCAGCCGTTCAAATATCTCGATGCCGAAGGCAACGATATCACGTCGACCCTGACACCGCAGCAGCTCGCGGCGATCGCCGCCGTCGAGGTGCCGCTGACCGTGGTACAGGGCGCGGGAAACGGCAACAACGGCTCGGCCACCTGGACCTACAGCGTTCCCGACCATCTGTTCGATTTCCTCGCCAAAGGCGAGAAACTGACCCTCAATTACGTGGTGCAGGTCGATGACGGGCACGGCGGTGTCGTCAGCACGCCGGTTACCGTGTCCATCGACGGCGCGGACGTCAATGTCGAGGGCACCAACGACGTTCCGACGATCGTCGAAGATCTGACCACGCCGACCGGTGCGGTGACCGAGGATACGGCGGCCACGCTCGCCGCCAACGGCACCATCACGTTCAACGATCCTGATCTCACGGATACGCACACCGCGAGTTTTTCGCTGAAGTCGACGATTTCAAGCGCGCACCTGCCGGGCTTCAGCGACGGCACCTCGCATATCGGCACGTTCGCGCTCGCCCCCGTGGTTGAAAGCCCGGGCGCCAGCTCCCGCGGGTCAGTGGGCTGGACCTTCACACTCGACGACAACGACCCGGTGCTCCAGTCGCTGGCCGAAGGGCAGACCATCACGCAGGTCTATACCGTCAGGATCGACGACCATCACGGTGGGACGGTCACCCGGGACGTCACGGTCGTCATCACCGGCAAGAACGACGCGCCGACCGTGACCAGCAGTGCCGCGGCGGCAACGGGCAAAGTGATCGAGGATACCGGCCTGACGCTGTCGATCGACGGCACGCTGGCGATCCAGGATCTCGACCTGATCGACACCCATGCGGCGCAGGCGGTGTTCAAGTCCTCATCCATCAGCTCGGCTCTGCCGGGCTTCGATGCCGACAGCACGCACATCGGCACGTTCACGATCGATCAGTCGGTGCTCGAGTACAATACCGACACGAGCAATGGCGCGACGCTGGGTTGGCATTTCAGCCTCGACAACAGCAATGCAATGCTGCAGTCGCTGGCGCAGGGCCAGACCATCACGCAGGTCTACACCGTTACGTTCGACGATCATCATGGCGGTACCGTCAGCGAGGACGTCACCGTCACGATCACAGGCGTCAATGATGCACCGACGATCACGAGCGATGCCGCCGCAGCGACGGGCGCGGTGACCGCGGATGAGAGCGCCTCGCTCACAGCCGACGGCACGCTGGCGATCCAGGATTTGGACCTGACCGACACCCACACGGCGGCGTGGTCGTTCAAATCTTCGTTCGTCAGCTCGGACCTGCCGGGCTTCGGGACCGGCTCGCATATCGGCACCTTCACGATCGATTCGTCGGTGTCCGAATCCAGCACTGACGGTAACAACGGTGCGACGTTGGGCTGGCACTTCACGCTCGACAACAGCGATCCCGTGCTGCAGTCGCTGGCGAAAGACCAGACCATCACGCAGGTCTACACCGTCACGTTCGACGACCAGCACGGCGGCAAGATCAGCCAGGACGTCACCGTCACCATCACCGGCACCAACGATGCGCCGGCGGTGTCCTATGTCACATCGAGCTACATGAACTTCGACGGCCAGACCATCGCGGTCGGCGAGGTGCCGACGGTCGCGTCCGATGGGGTTACGCTGGATGGCTGGGTAAACTGGAACGGCGGCGCTGCGCCCGACGGCCAGGTCTTGTTCTACAACGGCAATACCTCGACAGCCGGCTTCGGTCTTATCGGTACCGTCGTCAGCGGCAATCTGGAGATCGAAATTCTCGAGGGAGGCGTCGATATCCTGGATACCGGCTTCGCGCTCACTGCAGGGCAATGGCATAACCTCGCCTTGACGCGCGATCAGGGCACCTTCACGCTTTTTGTCGATGGGAATGCCGTCTACTCCCACAGTGGAGGCGTGAACGCGGTCGGCAGCGGCCAGGATCCGTCCTACATGATGATCGGGGCCGCAAGCGACAGGTACGCCCCCGGCTTCGGGGCGCAGGGCTTCACCGGCTCGATCGCCGATGTCAGCGTCTGGACCACCGCGCTCACGCAAGTGCAAATCCAGTCGATCGATTTCACCGCGCTCACCGGCAACGAGGCGAATCTGGCCGGGTATTACCAACTCGGCGACGGCAGCGGGACCACGGTCGCCAATACGGTCAACCCCGCCAAGAGCCTCGCCATCGAGGGCGATGCGGATTGGGCCAGCGGCACCTCCGGGCCGGGCGGCGCCGTTGCCGATTTGATGGAAACCAATGCCGGCCAGCTCGCGCATGGCGTGCTGGCGGTCTCCGACGTCGATGTGACCGATCACGTCACGGTGTCGGTCAGCCAGGTGCGGGCCTATCTCAGTGGCGTGCTGCAAACGGGCAGCGTCGGCGGGCTGTCGAATGCCGACCTCTTGGGCGATCTCACGGTCCCCTCGGGCGACATCCTCGACGGCACCGCGACTCATACGCAGTTCACCTGGAACTTCAATTCGCACGGGCAGGCGTTCGATTTCCTCGCCGCCGGCCAGACGCTGTCGCTGCAATACACCATCGTTCCGTCGGATGCCGAGGGCGCTGGCACGAGCGCAGTCGTCACCGTCAACATCGCCGGCAGCAACGACGCGCCGACGCTTGCAGATCTCCACATCGGTCCGCTCTCGGACACGGCTGCTGCCGACACCTTCTGCGATCTGACCGGAATGTTGGCGGGCAACGATGTCGACACCGGCGAGACGGCGACGCTGACCTATGCCGTCATCAACGCGGATCACCATGCGGCAACGACAGCTGGCGGACTTTACGGGACGCTGACGGTCAATCCCGATGGCAGCTACAGCTACGTTCCGAACGCCGCCGCGATCAACGCGCTGGCCGATGGATCCTACGCGGATATTTTCACGGTCCAGACTACGGATGTGCACGGTGCAACCGGCACGGCCACGCTCACGGTGGACGTGACCGGGGCGAATGAGGCCGCCGGCCCCGTCATCGACACCACGCGCTTTTCCGTCTGGCACGACAACGAAGGCAACACCGACTTCATCACGGGTCTTGCGGTGGCCGATACCGATCCCGGCGCCGCGACGGATGACTTCAAGATCACGGCCGTGACCGCGCATGATCCGGATAGCACTGTCTCTCCGGCGGCGGCGAGCGGCAGCCTCGACGACATCAATTTGCTCCTCGCAGATGGCATCACCTACGATCCGGGTGACACGCCGCCGGCCATCGAGCAGATCACGCTGACGGTTACGGACAAGACCACCGGCCTGTCCGATACCGTCAACTTCATCTTCAACGAGGCCGACGACACCGGCCAGAGCGTCATCCTGGAAGGCACCAGCGGCAAGGACGTCATCTTCGCGACCGATACCAACGATACGCTGACCGGCGGCGGTGCCAAGGATCAGTTCGTGTTTGCGCCGGGGTTGATGTACGATGGCAACGGACAGCCCGTCACCGATTTCTCGCACACCATCACCGATTTCACGGTGGGCCTGGACAAAATCGACCTGCGTCAGTTCTCGGATGTGAGCTCGACGAGTAACCTCGCCATCGCCCAGCAGTTGAATGGCGACACCCTGATCACCTGGAATCAGGAAATCACGCAGCAATCCGGACCGATACAGGAACACGAGTCGCTTCTGCTCAAGAATGTGGTTGCCGCAAATCTTCGGGCCAGCGATTTCATCTTCCACACCACCTGAGCCTCGGCTCGCCGGTTCGTGACCACGGCAAAAAATCCATAAGCCTCAGGCGCCAGGGCATAGCCAATCCCGCGCCGACGCTCCATGATCGGTGCGCCCGGCATGGTCCGGGGCAGGAAGTCCTACTGAAATGAAGCGTCTCAAGATCCTGCGGCGGTGGTTTGCGCGCAAGTTCGGCTTTGCCCGGCTGATGTGCCTTGCGCTGCTGGTCGTGTTCGCCGGCGCGCGCCTGTGGGACCCGCCGCCGATCCAGGAATTGCGGCTGCGTACCTTCGACATGTTCCAGCTGATCGATCCCAGGCACAAGACATCGCGGCCGGTCGTCATCGTCGACATCGACGACAAGAGCCTCGCCAGGCTCGGGCAGTGGCCGTGGTCGCGCACGCGCATCGCCGACCTGATCCAGAACCTCACCAATAGCGGCGCGGTGGCGATCGGCTTCGACGTGGTGTTCTCGGAGCCCGATCGGCTCAACCCGGATCTGGTCGCGAGCCAGATGCGCTATCTGGACGACGCTACCCGCGCCAAGCTGCGCGAGCTGCCGAGCAATGACCAGGTCCTCGCTGACGCGATCAAGCGCTCGCGGGTGGTGCTGGGTGAGACCGGGCTTCCAGAGGTCCTGTCCGAGCTCGACAAATCGCTTCCGTTCACGGGCGTGGCTACGCTCGGGGAGGACGGGGCCGAGCGCTTCCTGTTCGAATTCCCCGGCCTGCTCCGCAACGTGCCGATCATCGAGAAGATCGCGGCCGGTCGCGGGCTGTTCTCGATCCGGACCGAGCGTGACGGATTGATCCGCCGCGTGCCGATGATCATGCGCGCCCAGGGCAACATCATGCCCTCGCTCAGCCTCGAGATCCTGCGTGTCGTCACGGGAACGCCGACCCTGCTGGTCCGCACGGACAAGGCCGGTATCAGGTCGATCCGCCTCAAGGGTCTGGAAGTTCCGACCGACAAGAACGGTCAGCTCTGGGTGCACTATGCCCGCCGGGACCCTTCGATCTATGTGTCCGCGGTCGACGTGCTCGACAACAGCCTGCCGCCCTCCAGGTTCGCCGGCAAGCTGGTGCTGGTCGGTACCTCTGCGGGCGGATTGAACGACATCAAGACCACGCCGGTGTCCCGGGCCATGCCGGGGGTCGAGATCCACGCCCAGGTGCTGGAGAGTGTGCTGAGCGGCGCGGTGATCTCGCAGCCGAATTATGCGCTCGGCGTCGAATTGCTGGCCGCGCTCGTCATCGGCCTGCTCGTGATCATCTTCACGCCGAATCTCGGCCCCGTGCGCCTCGTGCTCGCGGGTGCGACCTTCGCCGCGATCCTGGTCGGCGTGTCCTGGTTCTTTTACGCGCAGTACCGCTACCTGATCGATTTCACCTATCCGCTGCTCTCGACCACCGCGGTCTATCTGACGCTGATCTTCGCGAGCTTCGTGCGCGAGCAGCGCCAGCGCGTGCAGATCCGCGGGCAGTTCGCGCAATACATGTCGCCGGTTCTGGTCGAGCAGCTGGCGCAGTCGCCGGAAAAGCTCGTGCTCGGCGGCGAAGAGCGCGAGATGACGATCATGTTCTCGGACGTGCGCGGCTTCACCACGATCTCGGAAAGCTACAAGCAGGACCCGCAGGGCCTGATTGCGCTGATGAACCGCTTTCTGACGCCGCTCACCGATGTGATCATCGAGCGGAAGGGCTACATCGACAAATACATGGGCGACGCCATCATGGCGTTCTGGAACGCGCCGCTCGACGATGCCGAGCACGAGGTCAACGCCTGCGAGGCCGCGATCCAGATGCTGGAGCAGATCGACGCGGTCAACAAGGAGCGCGAGCAGGAAGCCGCCGACGGCGGTCATGTCTACATTCCGCTCAATGTCGGCATCGGCCTCAACACCGGCATCGGCGTGGTCGGCAATATGGGATCGGACCTGAAGAAGAATTATTCGGTGCTCGGCGACAGCGTGAACCTGGCTTCACGCCTGGAAGGCCAGTCGAAGGAATACGGCTTCCCGATCATCGTCGGATCCAGGACCGCGCTTGCCGCCAAGGACAAGTTCGCGATCCTCGAGCTCGACTTCATCATGGTCAAGGGCAAGACCGAGCCGGAGGTGATCTACGCCATCGCCGGGCGCGAGGACGTGATGCACTCAGGCGCCTTCCAGCGCCTGCGCAACATCACCATCGAGATGCTCGGCTGCTACCGCGGCCGCGACTGGCAGGGCGCACTCGATGCGATCGAACGCGGCCGTCGCAGCGAAGATGCTGACACGCTGGAAAAGCTGTTCAGGCTCTACGAGGCGAGGATCAAGGATTTCCAGCTCAACCCGCCGCCGGAAGGCTGGACCGGGGCGTATGCGCTGCTGACGAAGTAGTAGCCACAATCACCGCTCTCGTAGGGTGGGCAAAGGCGCGGTAGCGCCGTGCCCACGATCTTGCTCGGCAATGTAGAAATGGTGGGCACGCTTGCGCTTTGCCCACCCTACGACACCTGTGTTTGCCTCTCACTCCATCCCGATCGTCGTCAGATCCTGAAACCAGTGTTGCGCCTGCACGAACTGCTTGATCTTCGGCGACAGCGCGTGCGGGTTGGTATCGTGCACGACCCAGACCAGCGTGGCGTCGTCCACGATCAGCGCGTGCGCCTGGGCCAGCAACTCGTCCTGTTTGGCGCTATCGAACGTCTGCTTGGCCTCGTCGATCAGAGCATCCACCTTCGGGTTCTTGTAGCCGCCCCAGTTGACGCCCACAGGCGCGATCTGGCCCGAATGGAAGAAACGGACGATGGCGTAGAGCGGGTCTGAGGTGACGTAGGCGATGTTGTTGGCGGTGATGCCGGCGTTGATCTCGTCGGCCGCGCCCTTGCGCCAATGCGTATAGAGCGTCTCGAGCTCGACCACCCTAAAGTCGATGTCGATGCCGATCTCTTTAAAACTCTGCTGCAGGAACTCGTTCATCGGCAGCGACAGCATCTGGCCGGTGCCGCCCTGTGCGATGATGAAGGTGGCCTTCAGCGGCTTGGCCTTGGAGTAGCCGGCCTCCTCGACTAGTTTCTTGGCTGCGGTCGGATCATATTTCAGCTCGAAGCCGGGCTTGCCGAACCACGGGCTGGACGGGTCGACCTGGCCCTTCGCGGGCTTGGCGAGGCCATTCATCAGCCCGACCACGGCGTCGCGGTCGATCGCAAGGTTCAGCGCCTTGCGCAGGCGGATGTCGGTCCAGGGCGAGCCCGGCAGCACGCTGAGATGATAATTCCAGACATGCGGTGTGACGTTGTCGACGAGCTTCATGCCGGCGGCTTTCAGCTGCGGCACGGCATCTGGCGCCGGCGTCTCGATCAGATCGACTTGCCCCGCGAGCAGCGCGTTGGTGCGGGTCAGCGCTTCCGGCATCGGCACCAGCACGATCTTGTCGGCCTTCGGGATGCGCTTCTTGTTCCAGTAGTCCGGGTTCTTGCCGAGTTCTGCAAGCTCGCGCGGTACCAGCTTGGTCAGCTTGAACGGGCCGGTGCCGGAGGGCTGGCTCGCGAACTTGTCCCAATCCTTGCCGAGCTTGTCATACTGCGCGGGGCTCGACACCAGAAACCACAGCATTTGATAGGGGAAGAAGGAATCAACCGTCTTGGTGGTGATCTCTACGGTGAAATCGTCGAGCTTGGCGTAGCTCGCAACGGAGGGAAGGCGGGTCTTCACCTGCGCGCTCTGCCGCTTGTCGAATTGCGGCGCCTTGTCGTTGAGCACCTTGTCCAGATTCCAGATCACGGCGTCGGCGTTGAACTCGCTGCCGTCGTGAAACTTCACGCCCTTGCGAAGCGTGAAGCGCCATTTGGTCTTGTCGGCATCGTCGACCTTCCACTCGGTCGCAAGCCCCGGCACCAGCTTGCCGGGCCGGTCGGCGACGTCCATCTCCCAGGCCACCAGGGGATCGTAGATCGTGTAGGCCGTGAACTGATAGGCGCCGGCGCCGCGATCGGGCTGACCCGTGGTGAGCGGAATGTCCGCCATCGAGATGCCGTAGCGCACCACCATTTCGGCGCGCGCCGAGATTGCGGATAACGCCAGTGCAAGCACGGCGAGACAAATCGATAGACGAACACGCATGGTCCAAGCTCCCAGGGATTTCGGGACCGAACTTGCAATCTTGATGCCAGAATAGGCAGCGCGGCGCGTGCACCCGCCTGCGACCTACAAGGACTTGTCGTCGCAGGGCCAAATTGCAGAATAAGTTTCTCTTTGGCATAGCCATTGCATACGATTGCATCAAAAATAGTCATCGAAGCCGGAAAAGGATTGAGGCGATGCTTACTAAGAAGAAGAACACGCGCGCGGCATGGATCGCGGTGCTCGCTCTAACGACGGCGGCTGCATGGCCGCGTGAGGCCAGTGCCGACACCGTGCTGCGCATCGGCATGACCGCTGCCGATATTCCGCGCACGCTTGGCCAGCCCGATCAGGGTTTTGAAGGCAACCGCTTCACCGGCCTCACCATGTACGACGCGCTGACCGGCTGGGACCTGTCCTCCGCCGAGAAGGCGAGCGTGGTGATTCCCGGCCTTGCCACCGAGTGGAAGGTCGACGATGCCGACAAGACCAAGTGGGTTTTCAAGCTGCGCCCCGGCGTGACCTTCCATGATGGCTCCCCGTTCAACGCGGATGCGGTGGTGTGGAACGTCGAGAAGGTGCTGAAGCAGGACGCGCCGCAGTTCGACGCCAGCCAGGTCGGCGTCACGGCCTCGCGCATGCCGACGCTCGCCTCGGCGAAGAAGATCGACGACATGACGGTCGAGCTCACCACCAAGGAGCCCGACAGCTTCCTGCCGATCAACCTCACCAATTTGTTCATGGCGAGCCCGGCGAAGTGGCAGCATTTCTACGACAAGGCCGAAGGCGCCGACGCCAAGGCCAAGTCGCAGGCGGCGTGGACGGCGTTTGCCAAGGACGCCGCAGGCACCGGCCCGTGGAAAATGGCGAGCTTCACGCCGCGCGAGCGGCTCGAGCTGGTCAAGAACGCGGCCTATTGGGACAAGGCGCGCGTGCCCAAGGTCGACAAGATGGTGCTGTTGCCGATGCCGGAAGCCAACGCGCGCACCGCGGCGCTGCTCTCCGGGCAGGTCGACTGGGTCGAGGCGCCGGCGCCGGACGCACTGCCCGAGCTGAAGCAGCGCGGCTTCAAGCTCTACGCCAACGAGCAGCCGCATGTCTGGCCGTGGCAGTTCTCCCGCGTCGAGGGCTCGCCCTGGAACGACATTCGCGTGCGCAAGGCCGCCAACCTCTGCGTCGATCGCGAAGGCCTCAAGGACGGCCTGCTCGCCGGCCTGATGGTGCCGGCGACCGGCACCTTCGAACCCGGCCATCCCTGGCGCGGCAAGCCGAGCTTCGAGATCAAGTATGACAAGGCGGCTGCGCAGAAGCTGATGCAGGAGGCCGGGTTCGGCCCCAACAAGAAGCTGACGGTCAAGACCCAGACCTCCGCCTCGGGTTCGGGCCAGATGCAGCCCCTGCCGATGAATGAGTATCTCCAGCAGGCCCTTGCCGAATGCTACTTCGATGTGCAGCTCGACGTCATCGAATGGAATACGCTGTTCACGAATTGGCGCCGCGGCGCCAAGGATCCGTCGGCGAACGGTTCGCACGCGACCAACGTGACCTACGCGGCCATGGATCCGTTCTTCGCCCTGGTGCGCTTCCTGCAATCGGGCATGGCGCCGCCGGTCTCGAACAATTGGGGTTTCATTAACAATCCCAAGTTCGACGAGCTGGTGAAGAAAGCGCGCCAGACCTTCGATCCCGCCGCGCGCGACGCCGCGCTCGCCGAACTGCACGCGGCCTCGGTCGACGATGCCGCCTTCCTCTACGTCGCCCACGACGTCGGCCCCCGCGCCATCAGCCCGAAGGTCTCGGGTGTGGTGCAGCCGAAGAGCTGGTTTATCGACTTTTCGCTGGTGTCGATGAAGTAGTTCGCACCACACGAACAGTGCACCCTCTCCCTCCTGTCCGCCGAAGCCTTGGCGAAGGCGGATGTGGGAGAGGGTGGCTTCGCGACAGCGAAGCCGGGTGAGGGGTCTCTCTCCGCGAGTGGCCCTTTCTCTCATTCGATAATGCTGTATCCGCGGGTAGAACCCCCCATCCGGCGCCGTAGCCGAAGCTTTGCTTCGGCGTCGACTTAAAAACGGCCGCCGGAGGCGGCCTATGCCACCTCCTCCCACAAGGGGAGAAGGAAGAAAGAAACAACGTGCTCGCCTATATCGCCAGACGCATCGTCTATGTCGTTCCGATCGTCATCAGCGTCGCGCTGGTGTGTTTTCTGCTCGTGCACATCACGCCGGGTGATCCGCTGGTCGCGGTGCTGCCGGCCGATGCCTCGCAGGAGCTCGCCGCGCAGCTCCGTTCCGCCTATGGCTTTGACCGCCCGCTGCCGGTGCAGTTCGGCTTGTGGCTGATGCGCGCGCTGCACGGCGATCTCGGCAATTCCATTGCGACGGGGCGCCCCGTGCTCGCCGAAGTCATGCGCGCCGTCAGCAATACCGTCACGCTGGCGATTGCCGCCGCGATCATCGGCTTCACCATGGGCATCCTGCTCGGCCTGATCGCCGGCTATTTCCGCGAGACCTGGATCGACAAGCTCGCGACGTCCTTTGCCATCGCGGGCGTCTCCGTGCCGCACTACTGGCTCGGCATGGTGATGGTCATCATCTTCTCGGTGCAGCTGAACTGGCTGCCCGCGGTCGGCGCCGGGCCCGGCGGCTCCGCCACCTGGGCCTGGGACTGGGCACACCTGCAATACCTCGTGCTGCCGGCGATCACGACATCGGTGATCCCGATGGGCATCGTCACCCGCACGGTGCGTGCGCTGACCGGCGACATCCTGAGCCAGGATTTTGTCGAGGCCTTGCGCGCCAAGGGGCTGCATGAGCGCGGCGTGTTCCGCCACGTCATCAAGAACGCCGCGCCTACCGCGCTCGCGGTGATGGGGCTTCAGCTCGGCTACATGCTCGGCGGCTCGATCCTGATCGAGACCGTGTTCTCCTGGCCGGGCTCGGGCTTCCTGCTCAATTCGGCGATCTTCCAGCGCGATCTGCCGTTGCTGCAGGGCACGATCCTGATCCTGGCGTTGTTCTTCGTCTTCCTCAATCTCATGGTCGACATCGCGCAAGCCGCGATCGATCCGCGCATCAAGCGGGGCTGATAATGAGTTCAGCTGTCGCCACGCAAAAGGTGCTCCCCCTCTCCCGCTTGCGGGGGAGGGTCGGGGTGGGGGTGTCTCCGCAATCGAGGACCCACAAGAGGAGAGAACCCTCACCCGGCGCACGGGACGATGCTTCGCATCGCCCGGAGCGCCGACCTCTCCCGCAAGCGGGAGAGGTGCACCACCTCCTTGGCTCGCATCGATCGTACCAACGACTGGGAGCCAGCCAATGAGCGAGCTTCCGTTGTCCGCCACCGCCGATGCCGCGCTGCAGGCCGCGCCGGCAACCAAGGCGCGCGGTTATTGGGCGACCGTCGGCCGCCGCATCCGGCGCGACAAGGTCAGCATGGCATGCGCGCTGGTGCTGCTACTGATCTTCCTGTCCGCGATCCTCGCGCCGTGGCTGGGTCTGGAAGATCCCTACAAGGGCTCCATGATTCGCCGCCTGCGCCACATCGGCACCGTTGGTTACCCGCTCGGCACCGATGAGCTCGGCCGCGACATGCTGGCGCGGCTGATCTATGGCGGGCGGCTGTCGCTGGTCATCGGCATTCTGCCCGTGATCCTCGCCTTCTGCATCGGAACCTCGCTGGGTCTCGTCGCCGGCTATGTCGGCGGCAAGCTCAACACCGCGATCATGCGCACGATCGACGTGTTCTACGCTTTTCCCTCGGTGCTGCTGGCGATCGCGATCTCCGGCGCGCTGGGCGCCGGCATCCTCAATTCCATCGTGTCGTTGACGGTCGTGTTCGTGCCGCAGATCACCCGCGTCGCCGAAAGCGTCACCACGGGCGTGCGCAACATGGACTTCGTCGAGGCCGCGCGTGCCTCTGGCGCCGGGCCCTTCACCATCATGCGCGTGCACATCCTCGGCAACGTGCTCGGCGCGATCTTCGTCTATGCGACGAGCCTGATTTCGGTCTCGATGATCCTGGCCGCAGGTCTCTCCTTCCTCGGTCTCGGCACCAAGCCGCCGGAGCCGGAATGGGGCCTGATGCTGAACACCTTGCGCACCGCGATCTACGTCAATCCCTGGGTTGCCGCGCTGCCGGGCGCGATGATCTTCGCGGTCTCGATCTGCTTCAACCTGCTCTCGGACGGCCTGCGCAGCGCCATGGACATCAGGAACTAGGCCATGAGCGAGAGCAACACATCCGTTGAAATGCTGGAGCCGGTCGAGGACCGCGGCGGTGTCGCGCAGCCGCTGCTGCAGGTCAACGGGCTGACCAAACACTTCCCTGTTCGCGGCGGCCTGTTCGCCGCAAAGCGCACCGTGCGCGCCGTCGACAACGTCTCCTTCGCCGTCGCCAAGGGCGAGACCGTCGGCATCGTCGGCGAATCCGGCTGCGGCAAGTCCACCACCGCGCGGCTCTTGATGCATCTGATGCCGCGCGACACCGGCGACATCATCTATGACGGCATGACCGTCGGCCAGTCGCTGAGCTTGCGCGAATTGCGCCGCGGCATGCAGATGGTGTTCCAGGATTCCTATGCTTCCCTCAACCCGCGCCTGACGATCGAGGAATCGATCGCCTTCGGCCCCAAGGTGCACGGCATGGGCGATGGCGCGGCACGCGCATTGGCGCGCGAGCTGCTCGGCAAGGTCGGCTTGCGCCCGGAGAACTTCGCCAACCGCTATCCGCACGAGATCTCCGGCGGCCAGCGCCAGCGCGTCAACATCGCACGCGCGCTGGCCCTGTCGCCGCGGCTGGTAATCCTTGATGAAGCCGTCTCCGCGCTCGACAAATCCGTCGAGGCGCAGGTGCTCAACCTGCTCGCCGATCTCAAGCGCGAGTTCGGGCTGACCTATCTCTTCATCAGCCATGACCTCAACGTCGTGCGCTACATCAGCGATCGCGTGCTGGTGATGTATCTTGGCGAAGTCGTCGAGCTCGGCCCGGTCGACCAGGTCTGGGATGGTCCTGCGCATCCCTACACGCGCGCGCTCCTTGCGGCGATGCCGTCGTCCGACCCCGACAAGCGCACCGAGCAACCGCCAATCACCGGCGATCCGCCCAACCCGATCGACCCGCCCCCGGGCTGCCGCTTCCACACCCGTTGCCCGTTTGCGGAGCCGCTCTGCGCAAATGCGACACCAAAGCTCACCGCGCTGGATAATATGGGCCACGAGGCCGCGTGCTATATGGCGATACCGGGTTCAGGCCACAGCCGCGCGCCCAGGGAGAAGACCGCATGACGAGACCGACACCGAAAGAGATCAAGCCGATTGCGCTGGTTGCCGGCGTCCCCGTGGACGACGAGATCGCGACGCGCATCTCCAATTCCATCGGGCCTGCCTTCGAAGGCTTCGCGGCCATCGCCGGCACGCTGCCGTTCGACCTCGAGCCCGCGCTCTATCCGATCGCGCAGACGCAGAAGGTGTCGAAATGAGCACTGAGCCTGCATTGATGACGCTCACCGAGATCGCGCGCGCGATCGCGATGAAGCAGGTGTCCTCGCATGAGGTGACGCGCGCGTTGTTGCACCGCATTGCGCAATGGCAGCCGCATCTCAACGCCTTCATGTCGGTCGAGGGGGAGGCTGCACTGAAGGCGGCCGAGGCCGCCGATGCCGAGCTCGCCAAGGGCAATGTCCGTGGTCCGCTGCACGGCGTGCCGCTCGCGCACAAGGACATGTACTACGATTCCGGCCACGTCGCGACCTGCGGCTCGCTGATCCGCCGCGACTTCGTGCCGACCGTGACCTCCACGGCGTTGCAGCGGTTGAAGGACGCCGGCCAGGTCCGACTCGGCACGTTGCACCTCGCTGAGTTCGCCTACGGTCCGACCGGGCACAACGCCCATTACGGCCCGGTGCGCAATCCCTGGAATGTCGCGCACATCACCGGCGGCTCCTCGTCGGGCTCCGGTTCGGCGGTGGCCGCGCGGCTGACCTATGCGGCGCTCGGTTCCGACACCGGCGGCTCGATCCGGATGCCCGCGCATTTCTGCGGCGTCACGGGGTTGAAGACCACCGTCGGTCGCGTCAGCCGGGCCGGCGCGATGCCGTTGTCGCAGTCGCTCGACACCGTTGGCCCGCTTGCCCGCACCGCCGAGGATTGCGCATTGCTGCTGGCGCTGATGGCTGGCGCTGACCCCTTGGATTCGACCTGCAGCCACGAGCCGCTGTCGGACTATGTCGGCGCGACCAAGGGCTCGTTGAAAGGCCTCAAGATCGGCGTGCCCACCTCGTTCTATGTCGACGATCTCGACAGCGAGGTCGCGCGCGTGCTGGACGAGACCATCGCCGTGCTCAAGCGCGAGGGCGCCGACATCGTCACGGTCGAGCTGCCGGACCAGCGGCAATTGTCCTCGGCGAGCCAGCTCGTGCTTGCCGCCGAAGCTGCCGCCTTCCACAAGCGCTGGATGATCGAGCGTCCGCAGGATTATGGCCCGCAAGTCCTGATGCGGCTTCAGAACGGACTCGCCGTTCCCGCCATCACTTATCTCGAGGCAATGCGCTGGCGTGGTCCCGCACTCGCTGCGCACCATGCGGCCACTGCTGGCGTCGATGCGGTGATCGCACCGGCCTCGCCAGTGCCGGCGCCGACGATCGAGGAGAGCGATGTCGGCGGCGGCCCGAACGCACCGGCCATGGTGCAGCGGCTGACGCTGTTCACCCGCCCGGTGAACTTCCTCGGCCTGCCGTCGCTCACCGTGCCCTCCGGCTTCACCAAAAGCGGCCTGCCGGTCGGCATGCAGCTGATCGGCCGCTCCTTCGACGAAGCGACCCTGCTCACCATCGGCGCCGCCTTCCAGCGCGTCACCGACTATCACGATCGATTGCCGAAACTGCCGTCATGACAAAGCTCGTCGAGATTTCAGGCCTCAACATCCGCTTCACCGGGGAGCGCACGGTTTATGCCGTGAACGATCTCAGTCTCTCGCTGGGCAACAGCGAGGTGCTGGGCCTGCTCGGCGAGTCCGGTTCGGGCAAGAGCGTGACGCTGCGTGCGCTGATGCGGCTGCTGCCGAAGAAGCGCACGCAGATATCGGGCAGCGTCAACGTCATGGGCCGCGACGTGCTCGCCATGAACGACGAGGAGCTGTCGTCGTTCCGCGGCCAGACCGTGTCGATGATCTTCCAGGAGCCGGCATTGGCACTGGATCCGGTCTACACCATCGGGGCGCAGATCGCCGAAAGCGTCGTGCGCCACGAGGGCAAAAGTTACGCTGAGGGCAGGGCACGCGCACTCGAAATGCTCGAGGTCGTGCGCATTCCCTCCGCAAAACGCCGGCTCGACGCCTATCCGCACGAGATGTCCGGCGGCATGCGCCAGCGTGCCATGATCGCGCTGGCGCTGGCCTGCCGTCCAAAAATCCTGCTGGCGGACGAGCCGACCACCGCGCTCGATGCCACCGTGCAGATCCAGATCCTGCTCTTGCTGCGCGAGCTGCAGCGCGAGTTCGGCATGTCCGTCATCTTCGTCACCCACGACATCGGCGTCGCCATCGAGATCTGCGACCGTGTCGCGGTGATGTATGCCGGTCAGATCGTGGAGCAGGGCACGCTTCGCGACATCGTCCGCAGCCCGGTGCATCCCTATGCCAAGGGCCTGCTCGCCTCGACTATTCACGGCGCCAAGCGTGGCGCCCGCCTCGAAACCATCCCCGGCACGCCGCCCTCACTGGCCGAGAAACCCCACAACTGCTCCTTCGCCCCGCGCTGCGCCGTGGCGCAGCCCCGTTGCCTGGAGCAATTGCCTGCCAATGTGGCGGTCGGGCCGGGCCGGGCGGCGCGATGTGTGCTGGCGGAGCAGGCGGCGCTGTCATAATATTTGAACGGCGCTGCAGCAGCGCTCCTTCCTTTGAAATTCCTCCACGGCAACACCGAGTTGTCACAGTTCGCCGGCGACTGCAGGCAGAAGCCGTTCTACTTTGCATGGGGTTGTTTTCGACATTTTTGTCGGAGCCGGGTGAAGCGACTAGCATTCAGACGCCATTCATCCCGGTTCCCGTTCCATGCGGCCGTTCATGCAGAGGGACCAGACTTATGTACATTTCAAACGAAGGCCTGCTCGTCATCCTGTTCGTCGGCCTGGTGGCCGGCTGGCTCGCCGGCAAGGTGGTGCGCGGAACGGGGTTCGGGATCATCGGCGACATCGTGGTCGGCATCGCCGGCGCGCTGGTGGCGAGCTTCCTGTTTCCGAAGCTCGGCATTCGCATCGGCACGGGCCTGGTATCCGAGATCGTCTATTCCGCCATCGGCGCGGTCATCCTGCTGCTGGTGGTGCGGCTGGTGCGGGGCGGCGGCCGGTTCTAGCAGCCGCCCGGTTCGATCGATCGGAACTAGCCGCCTCTCCAGAACTGGGGAGGGGCGGCGGCCACGCACCAAAAAGCCGCAAAGACTGTGAAATACCGGACTTGCGTGCGGGGCCATCAGGGGTAGATGTGGGCCATCAGGGTTTTGGATGAACCCGGCTGCGTTGGACGCAGGGCGAACATGATGTTAATCCGGGGCGAGTACCCTGAATTGCCCGTGAAATCAGGGGCCTTGGCCCCCACCTGAAAGAGATCAGACTGATGGCAGCCGGTCCTGGCGTCCGCCGTTCAGAGCTCGGTGACGCTTTGCGCGCTTGTCGCACGGCGTTCATCGGCGTCGGCTTCATGAGCTGCATGATCAACCTGCTCTATCTGACCGGGTCGATCTTCATGCTGGAGGTTTACGACCGGGTGCTGCCGAGCCGCAGCGTCCCGACCCTGGTCGGACTGATCATCCTCGCCAGCTTCCTCTACATGGCGCAGGGCGTGCTCGATATGATCCGCAACCGGATCCTGGGACGGATCGGCACCGCGCTCGATGAAGCCCTCAACAAGCGCGTGTTCGACACCATCGTGCGCCTGCCGCTGCTGGTCGGCAGCCGTAATGAAGGCCTCCAGCCGCTGCGTGATCTCGACAACGTCCGCTCTTTCCTCGGCGGCATGGGCCCAAGCGCGTTCTTCGACCTGCCCTGGCTGCCGCTCTATCTCGCCATCTGCTTCGCCTTCCACGTCATGATCGGCGTCACCGCGCTGGTCGGCGCCATCATCCTGGTCGGGCTGACGCTGGTCACCGAGTTCATGTCCCGCCAGCCGGCGCGCGAGGCGATGGGGCTTGCCGCCCAGCGCAACGATCTCGCCCAGGCCAGCCGCCGCAATGCCGAAGTCATGGTGGCGATGGGCATGGCCGGCCGGATGAACCAGCGCTGGAGCGAGACCAACGAAAAATATCTCGCCGGCAATCAGCGCGCGAGCGACGTCGCTGGCGGTCTCGGTGCGGTCGCAAAGGTGCTGCGCATGATGCTGCAATCGGCCGTGCTGGCGGTCGGCGCCTATCTCGTCATCCACCAGGAGGCGACCGCCGGCATCATCATCGCCGGCTCGATCCTGTCCGCCCGCGCGCTTGCGCCGGTCGATCTCGCTATTGCGCACTGGAAATCCTTCGTCGCGGCGCGCCAGAGCTGGCACCGCCTCACGCGCCTGCTGGAGCAGATGCCGGCGCAGACCATGCCGACCCAGCTGCAGGCGCCCACCAGCCGGCTCTCGGTCGAAGGCGTCGCCATGGTGCCGCCCGGCGACCAGCGCCTCATCGCGCAGGACATCACCTTCGCGCTCGCCGCGGGCAACGGCCTCGGCGTGATCGGCCCGAGCGGCTCCGGCAAATCGTCGCTGATCCGCGCGCTGGTCGGGGTCTGGCAGCCTGTGCGCGGCAAGGTGCGGCTCGACGGCGCGGCGCTCGATCAATGGTCGTCCGACATGCTTGGCCGGCACATCGGCTATCTGCCGCAGGACGTCGAATTGTTCGGCGGTACCATCGCCCAGAACATCAGCCGGTTCGATCCCGAGGCGACGTCCGAGGGCATCATCGCGGCTGCGAAAGAAGCCGGCGTGCACGAGATGATCATCAAGATGCGCGAGGGCTACAACACCCAGGTGGGCGAGCAGGGCACGGCGCTTTCCGCCGGCCAGGCGCAGCGCGTGGCGCTGGCGCGCGCGCTCTATGGCAACCCCTTCCTGATCGTGCTCGACGAGCCCAACTCCAATCTCGACACCGAAGGCGACGAGGCGCTGACCCGCGCCGTCCGCGCCGCCCGCGAGCGCGGCGCCATTGTCGTCGTGGTCGCGCACCGCCCGATCGGCGTCGAGGCGGTCGACCAGGTCCTGGTGCTGCGTGACGGCCGCATGCAGGCGTTCGGCCCCAAGGAGCAGGTGCTCGCCCAGGTGCTGCAGCCGCGCGTGACGCCGCCGGCCCCGATCAAGATCGTCAGCGAAGGTGGAGTGGCCAAACCATGAGCACAAAGCCATGAGCACGATGGCCATTGGCGGCCCGAAGCCTGCCGCGAACAAGACCGTGCGCGAATCCATCAAGTTTCACCTGATCCTCGGCTTCGTGATCGTGCTGGTGCTTGTCGTCGGTCTCGGCGGCTGGGCCTCGACCGTGCTGATCTCGGGCGCGCTGATCGCGCCGGGCCAGATCGTGGTCGAATCCAACGTCAAGAAGGTGCAGCATCCGACCGGCGGCGTGGTCGGCGAGGTGCGCGCCCGCGACGGCGACCTGGTCAAGGCCGGCGACATCGTGGTGCGGCTCGACGACACCGTCACCAAGGCCAACCTTGCCATCGTCACCAAGAATCTCGACGCCGCGCAGGCGCGTGCGGCGCGCTTGCAGGCCGAGCAGCGCGGGGTCGACAGGATCGAATTTCCGCAAGCCCTGATCGAGCGCGCCAGCGATCCCGACGTCAAGCTGCTGCTCTCCGCCGAAACCAAGCTGTTCGACGTCCGCGTCAACGGCCGCACCGGACAGAAGGCCCAGCTTCGCGAGCGCATCACGCAGCTCAACGAGGAGATCGCGGGTCTCAGCGCCCAGGAGAAGGCCAAGGATCAGGAGATCGCGCTGGTGCAGAACGAGCTCACCGGCGTGCGCGAGCTCTACGACAAGCGTCTGGTGCAGATCTCGCGCCTGACCCAGCTCGAACGCGACTCGGCCCGTCTCAACGGCGAACGCGCGCAATACATCGCTTCGCGCGCCCAGGCCAAGGGCAAGATCACCGAGACCGAGCTCCAGATCATCCAGGTCGACAAGGACGTGGTGAGCGAGGTCTCCAAGGATCTGCGCGAGACCAACGACAAGATCGGCGAGCTGATCGAGCGCAAGGTCGCCGCCGAAGACCAGCTTCGCCGTATCGACATCCGCGCGCCGCAGGACGGCATGGTGCTGCAATCCACGGTGCACACGGTCGGCGGCGTCATCACCGCCGGCGACGCTCTCATGCTGATCGTGCCGCAGGCCGACGATCTCCAGGTCGAGGCCAAGGTCAATCCGGTCGACATCGACAAGCTCCAGATCGGCCAGAAGACGTTGCTGCGCCTCTCCGCCTTCAATCAGCGCACCACGCCGGAGCTCAACGGCCTCGTCAGCCGCGTCTCGCCCGACGTCACCACCGACCAGCGCACCGGCCAGAGCTACTACACCATCCGCGTCTCGATGCCGGCCGAGGAGATCGCCCGTCTCGGCGACGTCAAGATGATCCCGGGCATGCCGGTGGAAGCCTTCGTCCAGACCGGCGACCGCACCATGCTGTCCTATCTGATGAAGCCGCTGCACGACCAGCTGATGCGAGCGTTCCGGGAGAAGTGACGGGCGAAAGCGCGTCATCCCGGAGCGCGCTTAGCGCGCATCCGGGATCTCGAGCGGCAAGCTCGCTGTCATCGTCCGGCTTGACCGGGCGATCCAGTATCCCAGAGACGCCAGCGATTGAGCCGAGAGGCTGCGGCGTACTGGATGCCCCGGTCAAGCCGGGGCATGACAGCGGTACGCGTGATGCGCGGTCTCGTAGGGTGGGCAAAGGCGCGATGCGCCGTGCCCACCATCTTTTACACGACGAGCATATTGGTGGGCACGCTCCGCTTTGCCCACCCTACGGCACTGACTTCTTTGCTATAGTTCGACTCAAGCCCATCAACCTCGGCGGTCGACCATGCAATCTCCATCCTCCATCGCCACCGAATCCTTCTCCGACGCCTCCCTCGCGGTCGCGCGGCTCGAAGAAATCTACGAGCGCAACACAAAATTCCTGCGCGACCGGTTCGAGGCCTATGTCGGCGGCGAAGCGATCACGACACGGGTGCGAGCCTATTATCCCTTCGTCCGCCTCACCACCGCGACGCATGCGCGGCTGGATTCGCGTCTCGCCTACGGCTTCGTCGCCGGGCCCGGCGTGCATGAAACCAGCGTGACGCGTCCGGATTT
Organism: Bradyrhizobium sp. 23AC; assembly: GCF_054863025.1. Classification (NCBI taxonomy): domain Bacteria; kingdom Pseudomonadati; phylum Pseudomonadota; class Alphaproteobacteria; order Hyphomicrobiales; family Nitrobacteraceae; genus Bradyrhizobium; species Bradyrhizobium sp. 23AC. Next base: position 90,851 of record NZ_JAVAYN010000001.1, on the reverse strand, counting down.
GTTCTGGAGCTACCTTGTCGAGCAGATCGGCCTCCTGATCCAGAATCACGGCGTGCCCGTCGAGATCGGCGAGTCCGCCGAGCCGATCCCGATCCACTTCGCCTATCGGCGCGACATCAACATCGAAGCTGCGATCACCACGAGCGAGAATTCCCCTGTCGCGCGATCGCTGCGCGACGCGTTCGACGTGCCGGATCTTGCCACCATGGACGATTCGATCGCCGACGGCACCTTCGAGCTTCAGCCTGGCGCGCCCGAGCCGCTGTCGCTGTTCCGCGCCGCACGTGTCGATTACTCGCTGCGCCGGCTCTATCACTACACCGGCACCGACCCCGAACATTTCCAGAATTTTGTCATTTTCACCAACTACCAGTTCTATGTCGACGCCTTCGCACAGCTCTGTCAGCAGCGGCTCCAGTCGAGTGAGGCTGGTCTTGAAGCCTTCGTCGCGCCGGGCAACGTCATCACGCGTAGCGGCGGCGCAACCAGCGGCGTTGCGCCCGCGCGCATGCCGCAGATGCCGGCCTTCCACCTGGTCACGCCGGACTATCGCGGCATCACGCTGATCAACATCGGCACCGGTCCGTCCAACGCGCGCAACGTCACCGACCATGTCGCCGTGCTGCGCCCGCATGCCTGGCTGATGCTCGGCCACTGCGCGGGCCTGCGCAACACGCAGCGCCTCGGCGATTACGTACTCGCGCACGGCTATGTGCGCGAAGACCACGTGCTCGATCGCGAGCTGCCGTTGTGGGTGCCGATCCCCGCGCTGGCCGAGATGCAGGTCGCGCTCGAAGAGGCGGTTGAGGACGTTACCGGCCTCGAAGGTTTCGAGCTCAAGCGGCTGATGCGCACGGGGACGGTGGCGAGCGTCGACAACCGCAATTGGGAGATCTCCGGGCCTGAGGTGATCCGACGCATGTCGCAGTCGCGCGCGGTCGCGCTCGACATGGAATCGGCCGCGATTGCCGCCAATGGCTACCGCTTCCGCGTTCCCTACGGCACGCTGCTCTGCGTCTCCGACAAGCCGCTGCATGGCGAGATCAAGCTCGCGGGCATGGCCAGCGAATTCTACCGCCGCCGTGTCGGCCAGCATCTCGAGATCGGCCTGAAGGCGCTGGAACGGCTCAAGCAGCAGGAATCGGAGCGGTTGCATTCGCGAAAGCTGCGCAGTTTTGCCGAGGTCGCCTTTCAGTAAAGGACACAGGAACTGTCGTACGCATGCTGACGCCTCCGTGAGCGCAGCGTCCCGGAATATTGCCGCCGCGATAGGGTTATCAATTGGTCCGGGGCCGCTTGAAACACTGAGGAGGCAGACATGATCGCAGCGATGATCAAGCGCGTCGTGTTGGGTGCGTTCGCGGCAGCCCTATTGTGCTCGCCGGCATTTGCCGCGGGCGGAGGCGGCGGTGGTGGAGGCGGGGGCGGCGCTAGTTCCACGGATCCGTACGCCGGCGCCTATTCGGATCAGAAGCCGCAGCCGACCTATCCGAAGCGCCCGGGCGCCAAGGCAACCCAGAAGGGCAAGAAGCCGAACAATCAGTCCAGCATCGGCGATCCTGCATTCGCGGCCGGCTACCGCGTGGCCTATGACACGATCTACGAGCGCAACGACTATGCGGCCGCGATCGCGCAATTGACGTCGCTCGGCCATGACGACCATCCGAACGTCGCCAATCTCATCGGCTACTCCTATCGCAAGCTCGGCGACTACGAGCAGTCGCAGGTCTGGTATGAGCGCGCATTGAAGGCCGATCCAAACCATGTGCTGACGTGGCAATATTACGGGCTGTGGCAGCTCGAGCGGGGTAATCGCGAGCAGGCGCTCTATCATTTGAGCCGGATTGCCTCCATCTGCGGGACCGGTTGCGAGGAGTATCGGTCGCTGGCCGCCGCGCTCGACAGGCCGACCGGCACGGCGCTCGTCTACTGAAGCTGGACCGCTGCTGATGGGCGTCGGATGACCGCCACGTCCTTCGGCGCGGATAGTGACAAGGCGTCAGATTTTCAGCATTGTCCCGTTCGGGGGCGCGACGGGACAATTGGATGCCGCTGACGCGCGACAAGATCATTGGCCATGACCTCGAACGGCTGGCCTTTCGCTTCACCATGCTGAGCGGCGACGAGGTCGTGCAGTGCCAGATCAGCGACGCCGCCATGGACGAGCTCGCGGGCATGCAGGGCACCGAAAGCAGCGCACGGCAGGCGCAGTTCTTGTCGTTGCGTGAGACCATCGAGCGGATCGCGTCAGATCTCTACGACGAAGCACCGCGATTCCAGGGATATGTGGTGCGGATCTTCATGCGGCATTTGGGGCGGTGAGCTCTCGCCTCACTCTCCGCTGTCATGCCCCGCGAAGGCGGGGCATCCAGTACGCCGCGGCCGGTCGATTCAATCATAACCGTCTCGGAGTACTGGATCGCCCGGTCGAGCCGGGCTATGACAGCAACGTGGTGGTGAGGCTGTCCCGACTCACCCGCGCAGCTCCCCCTCCAGTTTCCTCAACAACAGCCTCAGCGCCGTCGCAGCAAACATTTGCATGTTGCCGAACCGGTCGTTGTTGCCGGTCTCCAGCGTCATCACCTCCGTCACAGGCCCGCTCACCGCCATGCAGCTATGGCCGGCGGCGTCGCCGTAGCGGTTGCCGGTGGGGCCGGCTGCGCCGGTCTCGGACAGGCCCCAGTCGCTGTCGAAGCGCGTTCGCATCTGCTCCGCCAGCAGTTGCGCGTAGGGCTCCGACGAGGAGCGAAAGCTCTTCATTCCTTCGTCCGAAATATCCATCAACACGCGCCTGGCATCGCGGGTGTAGACGACCGCGCCGCCGAGGAAATAGGCGGACGCGCCGGGCACCGCGAGCAGGCTGGCCGCGATTAGGCCGCCGGTTGAGGATTCTGCCACGGCGATGGTCTGTTTGCGCGCGATCAGCTTCGCTGCGACCTGTTCCGCAATGCCGACGAGCTCTTTCATTCCTAACCCCTTGTCCGTTCGCAACCGAGCTCGGCCTTCCTAGCATATGACAGGACGCTTGGCCGAGTTGCGGGCGACGGGCAGGCCTGCTTGAATGGCGGTATAAGAAGAGACATGCGAGGAAACGTGAGAAGGGAGACGTCATGGCGTCCCTGATCGCCGGCGGGGTGGATTGCGACGTGCATCCGGCCGTGCCGCATCTGACCAGCCTGCTGCCCTACCTGAACGACTATTGGCGCGATCAGGTGACGACGCGCGGCATGGTCGACCTCGTCTCGCAATCCTACCCGCAGAACTCGCCGATCGTGGCGCGCCCTGATTGGCGCCCCGAGAGCGGCAAGCCGGGCGAGAGCCTCGACGACATGCAGCGCCATGTGCTCGATCCGTTTCAGGTCAGCTACGCCATCTGCAATCCGCTCTACGGCGTGCAGATGGTGTTTTCGGAAGATTTGCAGGCCGCATTCTGCCGCGCGCTGAACGACTGGCTGGTGAAGGAGTGGCTCGATCGCGACAAGAGGCTGCGCGGCTCGATCGTGATCCCGACGCAAAGCGTCGAGAAGGCCGTGGCAGAAATCGAGCGCTGCGCGCAAGACAAGCGCTTCGTCCAGGTGCTGATGCTTGTGATGGGCGACACGCCGCTCGGCAAGCGCGCGCTGTGGCCGATCTATGAAGCCGCTGAACGGCTGGAACTACCCGTCGGCATTCACGCGGGTTCCGCCTATCACAATCCGCCCACTGCCGTGGGATGGGGTTCCTACCACATCGAGGACTATGTCGGGCAGGCCCAGGCGTTCCAGGCCCAGCTCACCAGCCTGATCGTCGAGGGCGTGTTCGCCAAATATCCGCGGCTGAAAATGGTGATGCTGGAATCCGGCGTCTCCTGGATCTCTCCCTATCTCTGGCGCCTGCACAAGTTCTGGCGCGGGGTGCGGATGGAGACGCCCTGGGTTGATCGCGCGCCGCTGGATATTGTGCGCAGCAACATCCGCTTCTCCTTACAGCCATTTGATGCGCCGCCAGACGAGGCGACATTAATTCGCCTGTTTGATCATATGCAGTCCGATGAATTGGTCCTATTCTCCACGGACTATCCGCACTGGCAGTTCGAGGGCCAGGACGCGCTGCCCGAAGGTCTCACCCCCGATCTCGTGCGCAAGATCATGATCGAAAATCCACATGCGACCTATCCCCGCCTGAAATGAGCCCGCTGCCAAAGGAGGCAAGGCGATGAATATCCAATTCCGCGAGAGCCAAGAAGCCGCTTCGCCACTGACCGTCAAAACCGCGATCGCGGACTGCGACATCCATCCGGCACGCGCCACCCGCACCGAGCTTTATCCCTATCTCGCCAAACGCTGGCAGCATCATCTCGAAGTCTACGGCGTCCATGCCTATCAGGGCATGATGGAGGGCCCGCCCTATCCGAAGGCCCAGCCCAACGCCTCGCGCCGCGATGCCTATCCGCCCGAAGGCGGCCCGCAGGGCTCCTCGCTGTCCTTCATGCAGAAGCAGCTGCTCGATCCCAACAACGTGCAGCTGGGTGTGCTCAATCCGCTCAACACCGGGCAGGGCATCCGCAATCACGAACTCTCGGCCGCCTTGTGTTCGGCGATCAACGACTGGCAGATCGACAAATGGACCAGCAAGGACAAGCGGCTCAAAGCCTCGATCGTCGTCGGCAATGAGGACGGGCTGTCGGCCGCCGCCGAAATCCGCGAGCGCGCCGGCGACAAGAACTTCGTGCAGGTGCTGCTGCTCAGCCGCAATGTCGAGCCGCTCGGCCAGCGCCGTTACTGGCCGATCTACCAGGCCGCAGAGGAAGCCGGCCTTCCCGTCGGCGTCCACGCCTTCGGCTTCGGCGGCAATCCGATCACGCCGTCGGGCTGGCCGTCCTATTATATCGAGGAGATGGTGGGTCACTCGCAATGCCAGCAATCGGCGCTGGCCAGTCTTGTTTTGGAAGGCGTGTTCGAGCGCTTCCCGAAACTGAAGATGGTGATGATCGAAGCCGGCTTCGGCTGGGCGCCGTCGCTGGCGTGGCGGCTCGACAAGACCTGGCAGCGCCTGCGCAGCGAGGTGCCGCATGTGAAGCGGCCGCCGTCGGAATATATTCGCGAGCAGGTGTGGTGGACCACGCAGCCGATGGAGGACCCGGAGCGGCGCGAGGATCTGTTCGACGTCATCAACTGGATCGGCTGGGACCGCCTGTTGTTCGCCACCGATTATCCGCATTGGGACTATGACGAGCCCTCCCGCGTCTTGCCGGCGGGCGTCAGCGAAGTCAATCGCGAGGCGTTCTATCTAGGCAATGCGCGCGCGCTGTACGGGATTGGTTGATGGCGCGGCATGTGATCGCGCCGGTCGATGAACTGCCGCCGGGTACGCGAAAATTTCTGGAGATCGACGGGCGGCCGATCGCGGTCTTCAACATCAAGGGTGAATATTTCGGCCTGATGAACCGTTGCCCGCATCAGGGCGCGGCGCTGTGCGAGGGCCCGCTGATCGGTCTCGCGCAGTCGAAGGAGCCCGGCGAGATCGAATACACCAAGCTCGGCGAGATCATCCGCTGCCCCTGGCACGGTTGGGAGTTCGACATCCGCACCGGCCAGTCCTATTGCGATCCCCGCCGCTTCCGCGTGAAGGCCTATCCGGCCCATGTCGAGCCGGGCGCGAGCGTGATGAAGGGGCCGTATGTGGCCGAGACGATTCCGGTGAAAGTCGAGAGCGACTACGTGGTGGTGGAGCTCTGAGCCTCATCTCTTCACCCTCCCCTGGAGGGGGAGGGTCGATCGCGCGGAGCGCGAGCGTGGTGGGTGATCTCTCCCCACGGGCAGCGTTCGATGCGGAGGGACCTTCACCCCACCCCGTCTCACATTGTCGCTGCGCTCAATGTGAGCCGACCCTCCCCCTCCAGAGGAGGGTGAGAGGCGGCGATGATCTAAGCGACCATCAACGCCCCGCCACAGGCTCGGCCACCGCATCATATGTCGGCACGGTCTTGCCGCCGCCGCGGTACACCGTCGAGGCCGCGATGATGCCGAGCAGTGCAGCGAGCATCAGCCAGAAGCCGGGCGAGGCCTTGTCGCCGGTATGCTCGATCAGCAAGGTCGAGGCGAATGGCGTGAAGGTGCCGAACAGGGCGGCGGCGAGCGCGAAGGCGAGCGAGAAGCAGGTGGTACGCACATCCGCCGGCACGATCTCGACCAGCGCGCCGAGCATGGTGCCGCTGTAGACGCCGAAATAGAACGAGAACATCATCTCGACCGCGAGCAGCTTGCCGAAACTCGGCGCCGCCACCAGCCAGTGCAGTGCCGGGTAGGCGGTGACGAGCGACAGGCCGGCGATGGTGAGCAGCACCGGCTTGCGGCCGATGCGGTCGGACAATGCGCCGCCGATCGGGTTCCAGAAGAAGTTGGTGACAGCGACGAGCAACGTCACCAGCAGCGCATCCTGCGTCGATAGCTTCAGCACCGTCTTGCCGAAGGTCGGCGTGTAGACGGTGACGAAGTAGAATGTGGTCGTGGTCAGGATCGCGATCATCATGCCGAGGATGACGATGCGCCAGTTGGCGAGCGCGGAGGCGAACACTTCGCTGGCCGTCGGATGCTTCTTCATGGCGAGGAAGGCCGGCGTCTCCTCCAGGGTCCGCCGCAGGACAAAGATCAGGGGAATGATCAGGCAGCCGACGAAGAAGGGAATGCGCCAGCCCCAGGCGGCGACAGTGTCGGCCGGCATCACCTCCGAGAGGATGTAACCGAGGATCGAGGCGACGAAGATCGCGACCTGCTGGCTCGACGACTGGAACGAGGTGTAGAAGCCGCGATTGCCCGGGGTGGAGATCTCCGAGAGATAGACCGACACGCCGCCGAGCTCGACGCCGGCGGAGAAGCCCTGCAGCAAACGTCCGATCAGCACGATAATGGGCGCGGCGATGCCGATGGTCGCATAGCTCGGGCAGAACGCGATGACGACGGTGCCGAAGGCCATGATGGCGAGGGTGACGATCAGGCCCTGGCGGCGGCCGATGCGGTCGATGTAAGCGCCGAGCACGATCGCGCCGACCGGCCGCATCAACGCGCCGAGCCAGAACACGCCGAAGGTGTTGAGCAGCGATGCGGTCTCATCAGAGGAGGGGAAGAACGCCTTGCCGATCGCGGCCGCATAGAAGCCGAACAGGAAGAAGTCGAACTGTTCGAGAAAATTGCCTGACGTGGCGCGCAGGATGGCGCCGATGCGTGAGTTGATCGCGGGTGGATTGGTCGATGCGGCTGGTCCAGCCATGGTGTTGCTCCCCTTGGAAAGGTCTGGCCGGACCGGGAAATCATCCCACGGCAAGGCGACAGAGACTGCGACAATCTGCCACGCCTCTTCCCGCGCGAGGCGGGCCGAGTCAATCCGTTTTGCGGAGGAAGCTGATGATTTTTCAGGCTTTATTTTGCGTCGCAGCGAGCATCCATTGGCGGAATGCGGTCAGCTTCGGCGCTTCGCGGCGTCCCTCGGGCGCGACCAGGTAGAAGCCGGCGTCGGCCGGCAGCGCGATCTTGAAGGGCACCACGAGGCGGCCCTTGGCGATGTCGTCCTGGACGTAGGAGGTCCGTCCCATCGCCACGCCGATGCCGTCGATCGCGGCCTGGATGGTCATGAAGATCATGTCGAAGGTGATACCGGGGTGCCTCGCGATGTCGGCCGGCAGGCCCGCCGCGGTCAGCCATAGCCGCCAATCGTCGCTGTTGGCGCTTGAGGTGTGCAGCAGCGGATGGTTTCCCAGGTCTTCGGGCCGGCGCAGTGGCTTGTCGCCGCGCAATAGCGACGGACTGCATACCGGAAACAGCTCATCCGCCATCAGCCAGTCGGCGCGCAGGCCCGGCCACTGGCCGCGGCCGTAGCGGATCGCGGCATCGACATTGTCGCGCTGGAAGTCGACGAAGCTGGTCGAGGTGGTGATACGAACGTCGATGCCGGGATGCTGCTCCTGGAAATCCGTCAGCCGCGGCAACAGCCATTTTGCGGCGAGCGAGGCCAGCGTCGAGACCGTCAGCACCTTGTCGTCGTCCTTGCGCAGCAACCGGTCGGTCGCAAGCCGGAGGTCGTTGAAGGCGGCGCGGACGCCGGGGAGGTAGTCGCGCGCCTCCGGGGTCAGGGCCAGCGCACGGTTCTGCCGGATGAACAGGCGGATGCCGAGCTCCTCCTCGAGCCTTCGGATCTGATGGCTGATCGCGGTCTGCGTCACGTTCAGTTCGGCCGCCGCCAGCGTGAAGCTGAGATGGCGCGCGGCAGCCTCAAACGCCCGCAATCCGTTCAGGGACGGCAATCTGGCAGTCATTTGGCAGTAGGATACATGACGTTATTTCATGCTAAAAGGTACAAATTGTCGTTTGTCGCGGTGCAGCAGGAAGCAGATATTAGCGGTCAACTTAGCTCCAGGAGCTGAAAATGTCTACTTTGACCGACAATTCGATGACAAATCATCATGCGCCGGGTTTGACCGAGCAGATCGGCGAGACGCTTCACGTCTGGCACGAGCGCTACCGGACCAGGCGCGAACTCACGCACTGGACCGCGCGTGATCTCCACGATGTCGGGCTGTCCTGGTCCGACATCGCCTACGAGGCCGACAAACCCTTCTGGCGGGCCTGATTGGCCGCCAGGCCGGCGCCGCCTCATCAGAGGGACGCCGGCGGTCCTTTTTGCCCCGAGCATGTGTCATGACCGCTCTTCGCCTGGAAGATCTGAAGCAATTTTCGGACACGCTGCGCACCCGGCAAGGTGAGGCGCTCAACGTACGCTTCGTTGAGCCGCGCGATACCGACGAGCTTCAGCACTATTTCCGCTCGCTCTCGACCCGTTCCCGCTACAACCGCTTCTTCGGCGCGATCAGCGAGTTGCCGAATGGACTGCTGCACGATTTCCTTCAGATCGGCGAGCGCGAACGTTTCACCGTGGTCGCGACCATGATGGTCGACGGCTTCGAGACCATCGTCGCCGAGGCGCGCTATGCGCTGCACGCCGAAACTGCCACGCTCGAATTCGGCCTGTCGGTGCAAAATCGCTGGCAGGGCCACGGCATCGCCACAGCGCTTCTGAAGAATCTCGAATGCCGCGCGGCCGCGCTTGGCGCCGAGCACATCTTTGGCGAAACGCTGCGCTCCAACGAGACCATGATCTCGCTTGCGCGCAAATCCGGTTTCGCTTTCGTCAATCACCCTGATGACTGGAAGCTGGTGCGCTTCGACAAGGAGATCAGCGTCGCGGCAAAGGATATCCCCTGCGCGAGCTGGCGCCTTGCCGCGCTTTCCCGTCAGGCCGCAAGCCCCTCAGCCTCGGTTTGACACAACTGCAAGCCCGGCCTGGTTTTCCAGTGCCGGGCTTTTTTTGCTTTCTCGCTGTTATTGGATGGGTGAGCTGTTTCCACACTGTCATTCCGGGGCGCGCGTAGCGCGAACCCGGAATCCATTTCACGGCGTGTTTTGCGGCTCGATGGATTCCGGGCTCGATGCTGCGCATCGCCCCGGAATGACGATTACTTCCCCGTGAACACCGCTTTCCGCTTCTCGATGAACGCCTGCACCGCCTCCTTGTGATCGGCGGTCGTGGTCAGGCGGATCAGCCGTTCGGCTTCGTGGTCGCGCGCGGTTTCGAAGTCGAACAGCACGGCTTCGTCGAGATTGTCCTTCATGTAGCGCAGCGCGAGGCGCGGGCCTTCGGCGAGCGATTTGGCCAATGTAAAGGCCTCTGTCTGCAATTTCTCGTCAGGCACGACGCGGTTGACGAGGCCGATCGCTTCGGCCCGCACCGCATCGACGCGGTCGCCGGTGAACATCAGCTCGCGCGCCCGCGCTGTGCCGACGAGCCGCGTCAACAGCCAGGCGATGCCGTAATCACCGCTCAGCGCGATGCGGGCATAGCCGGTGGCGACGAAGGCCGATTGCGCGGCGATGCGGATATCGCAGGCCATGGCGATGGCGAGCCCGGCGCCGACCGCGGGGCCGGGCATTGCGGCGATGGTCGGCTTGCGTACCGACACCAGCGCGCCGGTGAGCAGCCGTTGCCGCTCCTGCAGATCGGCGATGCGATCTTCCAGCGGCATCTCGAGCTTTGCCTTGTCGCGATGCGCGCCCATGCCCTTGACGTTGCCGCCGGCGCAGAACGCTTCGCCCGCGCCGGTGATCAGCAGCGCGCCGACGCCGGGGTTCTCGCCGCAGCTGCGGATCATCGTGCGCAGCGCCGGTGTCAGCGTATCCGACAGCGAATTGCGCGCCTCCGGCCGGTTCAGCGTGATGACAGCGACACGGTCGCGGATGGCGCAGAGGAGCTCGTTGGTGCCGGTGTCGATGGTGGTTTCCGTGGTCATTGATCCTCCCTGCTCTAGTTGGACTAGTAGGGTGGATTAGCGAAGCGTAATCCACCCCTTCTCTAATGCGCGGTGACAACAGAGGTGGGTTACGCCTTCGGCTAAACCACCCTACGGCATCTCGCCTCAGAACTTCTCCACCCAGGGACGCAGCTCGAGCTCCCAGCTCCAGGCGCTGCGTGGCTGCTGCAACACGTTCCAATAGCTCTGCGCGATCGCGTCGGGATCGAGCATCGAATCCGGCTTGTCTTCGGCTTCCGTCCGCGCCGCGCTGCGGATGCCGCCGTCGATCACGAAATGCGCGACATGGATGCCTTGCGGCGACAATTCACGCGCCAGGCTCTGTGCGAGGCCGCGCAGCGCGAACTTGCCCATCGCGAACGAGGCCGACTGCGCGTAGCCCTTGACGCTGGCGGAGGCGCCGGTGAACAGGATCGCGCCATGCTTGTTCGGCAGCATGCGCTTGGCCGCCTGCTGCGCCACCAGAAAACCGCCATAGGCGCTGACCGCGATGGCGTTGGCGACGTCGGCCGGAACGAGGTCGACGAACGGCCCGCGGGTGCGGCCGCTGGCGTTGTAGACGACGAGGTCGGGCGTGCCGATCTCGCGCTCGACCAGGCCAAACAACCGCTCGACCTCATCGGGCTCGGTGGCGTTGCAGGCATAGGCCTTGGCGCCGGTCTCGCTACAGAGCGCGCCCAGTTTCTCGATCTTGCGCGCCGCGAGCGCGACGCGAATGCCTTGCGCAGCGAGCAAGCGCGCCAGCGAAGCGCTCAGGCCTTCGCCGGCACCGACGATGAGGGCGATCTTGTATTTCGGATGTTCCATGTGTGGTCTCTCGGAAGCGGGGAGCCCCTGATCTATGCATGGCTTTCGCGAACAACCAGCCGGCGCGATCGCAATTCCGCAGAGCGAATTGCTCCTTCACGGTGATCATGCCTCCCTGACGATTTGCGGCTTTATCGCTACCCGCGACTGGAGCATGATCGACATCATCCCAAGCGGCAAGCGCTAAAGTGGCGCAGAACGTCCGCAGCTCGCGGAACGAAGAGGACGATCATGCATAAGCCGGCCCCAGCGCAGCCAAAGAATGTCGCGGCCGCACCATCCGGCCTGCTGGCGCCCGACACCACAGGCATGAATTTCTACCGCGCCGATCCTGCGCTGACCGACCTGCTCCGCATCCATCTGCCGGAAAATCTGTTCCGCCATATCGAGCCGCATCTCGATCGTCTCGGCGAACTCGCCGGCGGCCGGCTCGACGACTGCGCGCGGCTCGCCGACCGTCACACGCCGGTGCTGCACCAGCGCGACAAGTTCGGCCGCGACATGCAGTGGATCGAATATCACCCGGCCTATCGCGAATTGGAGAACGCAGCGTTCGGCGAGTTCGGCATCCATGCGCTCTCGATCCGCAAGGGCATCATGGGCTGGCCGGACAAATATCCCGTGGTGGCCAAGCACGCCTTCACCTTCCTGTTCAATCAGACCGAATTCGGCATGGGCTGCCCGATCAACGTCACCGACGGCTGCGCAAAGCTGCTGGCGAATTTCGGCAGCGAGGCGCTGAAGGCAAAATATCTGGACGGCCTGACCTCGACCGACATGAGCAAGCTGACGCAAGGCGGCCAGTTCATGACCGAGAAGGAGGGCGGCTCCGATGTCGGCACGCTGACCACGCGCGCGGTGCAGGAGGGCGACCATTGGCGCCTCACTGGCGAAAAATGGTTCTGCTCGAATGCGGATGCGAAAGTGGTGATGCTGCTCGCGCGCCCCGAAGGCGCCGGCCCCGGCACGCGCGGCGTCGGCCTGTTCCTGATGCCGCGCTTCCTCGACGACGGCTCGCAGAACCACTACCGGATCGTGCGTCTCAAGGACAAGCTCGGCACCCGCTCGATGGCCTCGGGCGAGATCAAGCTCGAAGGCGCGATCGCCTATGCGGTCGGCAAGCTCGACCGCGGCTTCGTGCAGATGGCCGAGATGGTGAATTCGTCGCGGCTCTCCAACGGCGTCAAGTCGACCGCACTGATGCGCCGCGCCTATCATGATGCCATGACGGTTGCGACCAATCGCGTCGTGTTCGGCAACCGCATCATCGACCTGCCGCTCGGCCGGCGGCAGATGCTGAAGATCATGCTGCCGGTCGAGCAGGCGCTGTCGATGAGCTTCCTCACTGCGGACGCGCTCGACCGCGCCGAGGCCGGCAGCCAGGAGGCGGCAGCATTGTTGCGGATCCTGACGCCGACCCTGAAATTCCGCGCCACCCGCGATGCGCGAAAGGTCTGCGGCGATGCGCTCGAGATGCGCGGCGGCATCGGCTATATCGAGGAATTCGCGACGCCGCGGCTGCTGCGCGACGCGCATCTCGGTTCGGTCTGGGAAGGCACCGGCAACATCGTCGCGATCGATGCGCTCCGGCGCGCGGTCGGCCGCCACGGCGCGGAATCCGCGCTGTCAGCCGATCTGCATGCGCGGCTCGACGACAGTGCATCCGTGCCGCAGGCCTGGCGCGACAATCTGCGTGGCCTCGTCGATCGCGCTGTCGGCTTCGCGCGCCAGGTTGCGGGGAAATCCGAGAACGAGGCCGATGCGCGTCGTGCGACGAGCCTGCTCTATCATGTCGCCAGCGCCGTCGCGCTCGCCTGGGAAGCACACCGCATCCACGAGATGCGCGGCGATGCGCGCCGGCTGCTGTTGTCGCGGCTGGTGATCGACCATCGGGTATCACCGAGCGATCCGTTCCGGCTGACGGAAAATGCCACGCAAGCCAGGATCGCCGCGCTGCTGCTCGGCGACAGCTCAGGCGGCATGAGCGAGGTTGGCGAACTGGTTCTGGCAGCGTAGGCTGCACTCCACGATCAAACCAAGAAACGCGACAGGGAGAGCTCGATGAAGGCCGCCGTCCTCTATGAAGTCAACCAGCCGCTCGTCATCGAGGATGTCAGCCTGCCGAAGCCGGGCCCGCGCGAAGTCTTGATCCGCACCACGGTCGCCGGGCTCTGCCACTCCGATCTGCATTTCATGGAAGGGCTCTATCCGCATCCGCTGCCCGCGGTGCTCGGCCACGAGTCTGCCGGAGTGGTCGAGCAGGTCGGCTCCGATGTCACTTACGTCAAGCCGGGTGACCACGTCGTCACTTGCCTGTCGGTGTTCTGCGGCACCTGTGACAACTGCACCACGGGCCGCACCGTGCTCTGCACCGACACCACCGTGAAGTTGCTGCCGGGCGCCTCAAACCGGATGCAGTGGTCCAAGCCTGAGAAGCTGCACCAGTTCCTCAATCTCTCGTCCTTTGCCGAACAGATGCTGGTGCACGAGAACGCGATCGTCAAAATCCGCAAGGAGATGCCGCTCGATCTCGCCGCGCTGATCGGCTGTGGCGTCATCACCGGCTATGGCGCGGTGGTGAATACCGCGAAGGTGACGGCCGGCGAGACCGTGGCGGTGATCGGCTGCGGCGGCGTCGGCATGGCGGCGATCAACGGCGCGCAGATCGCAGGCGCCGGCCGCATCATCGCCATCGACACCAATCCGGCCAAGCTTCAGCTCGCGACCAAGCTGGGAGCGACCGACATCATCAACCCCGCCGACGGCGATGTCGTCAAGCAGGTGCGTGATCTCACCAATGGCGGCGTGCATCATTCCTTCGAGGTGCTCGGCCGCAAGGAGACCGCCGAGCAGGCGTTCGGTATGCTCGCCTCCGGCGGCACCGCCACCATCGTCGGCATGATTCCGTTCGGCCAGAAGATCGAGCTGCACGGTTTTGATTTCCTGCGCGAGCGCCGGATCCAGGGCTCCTCGATGGGCTCGAACCATTTTCGCGTCGACATGCCGCGCCTGGTCGACTTCTACCTGCGGGGCCGGCTGCACCTGGAGGACTGGATCTCGGCGAAATTGAAGCTGTCCGAGATCAACGAGGGTTTTGCCAATATGAAAGCCGGCAAGACGCTGCGCAGCGTGATCGTATTCGACAGCTAAAGCGCGATGCGATCAGGATGAATCGTCATCGCGCTTTAGGTTGTTGTTTAAGCATGATCTTTTCGGAAAACCGCTGCGCACTTTTCCGGATCATGCTTTAGCACAACGGACGCCGTCGTCGCCCGAAAATTGAAGTCAACGCGACGCGCCCGGACCGTCGGCCGAGGCGCAGCGCGTCTCCTTGACGAGCAGCAGCGTCATGGCCGTGGCAAGTCCCGCGACAAGCATATACGCGACGGATACGTTCAGGCCGGCACCCGCGAACAGTAAATAGGAGAACAATCCCGCAGTCGACGCGGTGAAGCCAAGCCACGCAAACCTCGGAAAGCGAAATCCACGTTCGCCGTGGCGGAGATCGAGCACAAGGTAGAACGCCAGAAAGGTGTTGCAGAGCGCGGCCGGCAACAGACCCATGACGATCTCGCTCTCGAATGCGAGGTAGGATAACACGCCATCGACTTGGGCAATCACCGCGAACGGCAGATAGCGCAGATTGAGGCAGGCCAGGGCGATCGCCGCAAGCTCGAAGCCGTAGAAATAGCGCTCGTGCATCTTCGGAAGCAGGTACGGCATGAGGATGAGCGATACGCACGCGACCAGAAGAATGAACTCCGGCCCCGTCCGCCTGGACTGTGCGATGAAGATCGATAGGGCGAGCCCGCTCGCCGCCGCGAGCACGAGGCCGGCGGCGACCCCGACCGCGTACGGCGTTCCTCCTGCGAACACCCAGATATTCGCTGCATTCATGGTCAGGTGATGAAATGTGTTGGCCTGGCCGAGATAGATTCCGAGTACGGAGACCAGGGGTCTGCCGGCGACGAGAACCGGAACGGCGAGGATCGCATAGGCTGCGGGAATAGCGGCAAGCCATGCCAGGTGGATCTTGCGGCGCAGGATCATGCCTAGCACGAACGGCCCCAGGAAGACGCCCTGGGCCTTCACCGAGCAGGCCACTGCGAATGGCAGAACGCCGTTTCGGTCCCGCATGAACATCGCCACGGAGATCAGCGCGAAGAAGGTCCAGATCGAATCGGCCTGTCCCCACATTGCGCCGTTGAAGAGCACCGTCGGCGCAAGCCACACCGCGCAGAAGGCCAGGGACGCGCGCAACGGCACGCCTGTAACGCGCCAGACCATCCGGGCCACAACGATCGCGCAGCCGAACTCGAATATGGCCGAGATCATCTTCACGAGGGAAAGCGGCTGGCCCAGCCAGTCAAATCGGGCGGCGATTAGCAGCAGGTAGCTGTAGAACGGCGTATAGTTGGTGAAAGCCTCGGCCAGCCCGCCAATGCCGTGATCTCGCGCGAAGCTATACCAGGTGATGTACTCCGCGGCGTCGGCGGTTGCGTGTTCCCGCGCGAGGTAACGGAGCACGATGCCCATGAGCCCGCACGCGACCGCTACCGCAATCGGAATGCGCCATCTCTCGGGTAGCGTCTCATCTGGATTGACGCGACGATAGGGGTCGCGGAGCGCGCCTATCTCAATTGTATCGTTTGTCACGCAATCACTCTCGCCGGATTTGAGCGGTACCCTCGCCGAGGCTCAGAAGCACTCCGAGCTTCGCAGCGTGTCCTCGTGACATGCTCGAGATCGATGCCCTGAGGGACCTCTCGCCAATTGCAATTTTGACGGGCGAACGATTGCCAGCTGGATAAAGGTCAGATCAGCGGTTTGCCCATTGCTCGCGAAAAGATTATTTGGTTAGCGATTTCTTTATGGCAGTCGTCGAATGCCCCGCGGCCCGAGGGGGAACGGCAGCGTGCTCGCCTCACCGCGACACGTGTGCCGACACCGCGAGCCACTTGCCATTTTGCTTCGCCCAGCAATCGGTATAGCGCCCCGTCGCCTGCTGGCCATCCGCCGTGGTGTAGCTCGTCGCGGCGTGGATGACGGCGAAGTCGCCCATGATGCGGATGATGACGTCGCGCTCTTTCAAGTTCCGGATCGCGATCGGCCGCGCTGTCTGCTCCAGGAAGGCGGCACGGTCGACCAGCGTCTTGTCGGGATTGGAGCAATAAAACTCCGCCGCCAAGATTTCGTCGAAACGCTTGACGTCGCAGTTCTGCACGGAGGCAACGTAGTCACGGTTGAGGGCGGTCAGTTGGTCGAGGTCCTGGCTCATGGTGCTTCCTTTCCGTCATTCCGGGGCGCGCGACGCGCGAGCCCAGAATCGCGACGTTGTCGTCCTCCGTCATTGCGAGGAGCCGGCGACAAAATTGCGAAGCAATTTTGCGCTGGCGGCGAAGCAATCCAGACTGTCGCCTCGGAAAAATTCTGAATTGCTTCGCTTCGCTTCGCTTCGCTTGCAATGACGGGAAGAGCTAATCATTGAATAATGGCGGCGGCTGGAACCCGCCGAACTCACGCTCGATCAGTTCAGCGAGCTTGAGCGGCGTACGGTCTTCGAGGAAAGGGCCGATGATCTGAACGCCGACCGGCAGGCCATCCTTCGACAGACCGAGTGGAACGGCCGTGGCCGGCAAGCCCGTCAGGGTGGCGATGCCGGGCCAGGCAAGCTGGTCCGGATAAACATGGTCCTTGCCGTCGATATTGATCCGGCGCTTCTCCTGCTCCGGCGAATGATCATGCGGATAAGCGGGGGTCGGCATGATCGGGCAGATCACCGCATCGAATGTCCGGAACAATTGCCGCCATTGCGCGCGTAGTCCGGCGCGCGCGCCCTCGTCGAACACCCAGGCCTGATGGCTCGAGGTCATGCCGCGCAGGCGCTCGGCCGCTAGGCTCTTGTTCTCGGGTGAGAGCTGCGCCGCGCCGGCATGTGCGCCGGCGAGAATGTCCGGCGGAAAGAACGCGCCGAGAAAACTCATCAGCATGCGCATGTAGAGGCGCGAGGCCTCCGCGAAGTCCGGAAACAGCGGGCTTTCGCGCGCGACGCTCGCGCCGGCGCCCGTCAATCGTCCCGCCAGCGTCTCGATCGCGCCGCGAATGTCGGCATTCGCAGGCAGCAACGGATGGCTGTCGATCACGAGCAGGCGGAAATCCTTCAACTTGTCGTGGCGTGCGTCCGGCAGCGCCAGCTTGTATCCGATGCCGAGGTCGACCGGATCGGGACCGGCCATCACGTCGAGCAACAGCGTCAGATCGGCTGCACTCCGGGCCATCGGGCCGATCACCGCCATATCGCGTTCCATCGGGACCGCCGGAAATGGCGGCGGCGTGTGGCCGCGCGTGGGACAGAGATTGTATGTCGGCTTGTGCGCATAGACGCCGCAATGGAATGCCGGCACGCGCAGCGAGCCGCCGATGTCGGATCCGAGCGAGAGCGGTCCGTAGCCGGCCGCAAGCGCAGCCGACGAGCCGCCTGATGAGCCGCCGGGCGTGCGGCCGAGATCGTATGGATTGTTCGTTGTGCCGTAGATGTCGTTGTAGCTCTGCCAGTCCCCCAGGCCCACGGGAACGTTGGTCTTGCCGAGAATGACGCCGCCGGCGTTCTTCACCCGGGAGATCGACAGCGCGTCCTCGGTCGGCTTGAAATCCTTTTGCGGCGTCCAGCCCCAAGTTGTGGGCAGGCCCGCGATGTTGAAGGATTCTTTCACCGTCACCGGAATTCCGAGCAGCGGTTTTCTTTCGCCGCGCGCCAGCGCCACATCGGCCTCGCGTGCCGCACTGCGGGCGCGATCAAAATCCCGCACGCAGATCGCGTTGACCTTGCCGTCGTGACGCTCGATGCGGTCGATGGCATCCTGTGTAAGCTCGACCGCGGAGACCTTCTTTGCGGTCAATGCGGCCGACAGTTCGACCGCGCTCTTGAAACTCCATTCCGATCTGGCCACGGCGCTTCTCCTGCTCTTGTTGTCGGAGGATGATGCGCAGTTTGCCCGAATGCTACAACCGCCGTTTGATCGCGATTGATGTCCCGGTCGAGCCGGAACGGAAGGAGTTCAGGAATTCGCCGTCATCGCCCGCGAAGGCGGGCGATCCAGTATTCCAGAGGCCTTCATTTGGAAGCTCGCTCTCACCATATCCGCCGCGGCGTACTGGATCGCCCGCCTTCGCGGGCGATGACACCGCGGGCGGGTCGCTACGCCGCCCCGATCAACACGCCCACCGCCAGCACGATCGCGCCGCCGAGCACGATCTGGAACACGGCCTGGAGGAACGGCGTGTCCATATATCGGGAGCGAATGAAGGCGATCGCCCACAATTCGAAGAACACGACGACGCAGGCGATCGCGGTCGCGATCCAGAACGCATTGGCCCAATGATCCGGCACCAGATAGGGCGCGGTGTGGCCGAGCCCGCCGAGCGTCGTCATCGCGCCGCAGGTGACGCCGCGCAGCCAGGGCGAGCCGCGGCCCGTAAGCGATCCGTCGTCGGACAGCGCCTCGGCAAAGCCCATGCTGATGCCGGCGCCGATCGATGCGGCGAGGCCCACAAGAAACGTCTGCCAGTTCTGGTGGGTGGCGAAGGCCGCTGCAAACAGCGGCGCCAGCGTCGAGACCGAGCCGTCCATCAATCCGGCGAGGCCCGGCTGCACATATTGCAGCACGAACATGCGGCGGTTGGTGCGATCCTCCTCGGCGCGGACGTCGGAATTCAGGATCTCGCCCGTCAGCTTTGCGGCGGTCTCCTCGTGACCTTTCTCGGCTTCGGCGAGATCGCCGAGCAGGCGGCGCACGCCGACGTCCTGGGCCTGTTCGGCGGCCTTCACGTAGAAGCGCTCCGCCTGCATCTCCATGGTCTCGACTTCCCTGCGGATGGCGTCGAGCGAGAGGTTCTTGGTGAGCCAGACCGGGCGGCGGCGCAGGAATCCCTTGACGTCCTCGCGCCGGATCGGCGGCAGATGCTTGCCGAAGCGCTGCTCGTACAATTCCAGCAACATGTGCCGGTGACCGCGCTCCTCCTCGGCCATCTCCTCGAAGATCTTTGCCGTGTCCGGGTAACGCTCGCGGAGGTCCTCGGCGAAGGTCATGTAGATGCGGCTGTCCTCCTCCTCGGAGGAGATCGCGACCGCAAGCACCTCGCGCTCGGTCAGATCGGCAAAATTCTTCACGGCGGCCCTGTATCAGTAGTTTAGAATTATTCTAAACTATATAATGGGCCGGGGTTCCCGGGTCAAATCAGGCCTTGCCGGCCTTGGCCAGGAAGTCGAGCAGCAGCCGGCTCACCTCGGCGGGTTGCTCCTGCTGCACCCAATGGCCGGCGCCGTCGACGAGATGGCAGCCGAGCATCCTTGTGCAGCCGCGCCCCTGCATCGCCTCGAACACGCCCGGACGCTGATGAGTGCCCCAATCCTGCCTGCCCGCGATGAAGCATGAGGGCACGTCGATGCTGCGTCCTGCAAACAGCCGCATCTCGCTGTTGAGCATGCCCGACGTGCCGTAGCGATACCATTGCAGCCCGCCCTGGAATCCGATGCGGCCATATTCGGCGCTGTAATAGGCGAGGTCGCGGTCCGGCAGCCATTGGTTGGCGGCGATCGCGGCGGGCGAGGGCATTTCCTTTGCAACCGTCTCGGCCATGGTCTGGTTCAGGTCCATCACATAGTAGGTCGGCAGCTTCGCCAGTTCGTTCGCTGACCACGATGATAGCGGATACGGCTTGTTGTCGGTCCAGTCCGCGCTCTTGTGATGATAATAGGCGCGCAGGAAATCATGGACGCCCTGCGGCGCGTGCTGCATGTCGGCGTTCGCTTCGCGTGTCGAATAGTACCATTGATAGTGCTTGCGCGGCCGCGGCAGCGCGGCGAGCTCGCGATGCACGGGGTCTTCGGCGGGCGGCTTTGCCGGTGTGTCGACCGTATTGAAGGGCAGGGGCGGCGGCCCACCGAACGGCGCGCTCATCATCGTCACCGAACGAAACACATCAGGCCTTATCAGCGCGCACCAGGATGCGACCGGGCTGCCGAAATCGTGTCCGACCAGATCGACCTGCCTGTAGCCGAACGCCGACACCAGAGCGAGCGCGTCGCGCACCAGGTTGAGCAGAGAGAACGGCGCGAGATCGCCGTCGTATTCCGCGCGCCATCCCGTGGTGCGGCCATAGCCGCGCTGGTCCGGCGCAATCACGTGATACCCGGCCGCAGCCAGCGTCGGCATCACCTTGCGCCAGGAGAAGGCGAGCTCGGGAAAACCGTGCAGCAAGAGGACGCATGGCCGCCCCTTGGTCTCGAAGCCGGCCTCCAGCACATGCATGCGCAAGCCGTTGATGCCGTCGACATAACGCGAGCGGATTCCGGCGGGCAGGGGGATTTGGGGGAGTGTAGTCATCATGTTTCTCCACTCGGGTGGAACCGTAGGGTGGGCAAAGCGGAGCGTGCCCACCATAAAGAGTGGTGGGCACGGCGCGCGAAGCGCGCGCCTTTGCCCACCCTACGGCATCTCGGCTAAATCACACTTTCACACATTCGAATGCATTGCCCTTGCGCCGGATCTTCCCCACCGAGGGCGAGGGGAAATGCGCGGTGCAGCACAGCGTGTCGGTGTCGCAATAGCGTTCAAGGAAGCTGCGGCGCGTTTTCGCCGCCGCGGCTGGATCGACGTCGAACTTGATCGACAGCTCCGGATAGAGCGTCTGCAACGGCGAGTGCATGAGATCGCCGGAGAACACGGCATCGTCCTTGCGGCGGCCCATCGTGATGGCGATATGACCCGGCGTGTGGCCCGGCGTCGGCAGGATGCGGACGTGATCGCCGATCTCATGATCATTGCCGACGAGCTCGTGGCGTCCGGCCTCAACCACCGGCAGCACGCTGTCGGCGAAGGGGGCGACCTCGGCCTTCGCGTTCTGCTCGATCCAGTGGTCGAATTCCTGCCTGGCGAAGACGTAGCGTGCCTTGGGGAAGGTCGGCACCCAACGGCCGTTCTCCAGCCGCGTGTTCCAGCCGACGTGATCGACATGCAGGTGTGTGCACATCACGAAGTCGATGTCCTCGACAGCAAATCCGGCGGCGCCCAGTCCGCGCAGATAGGTGTCGTCGGTCTTCATGTTCCATTTCGGCCGAGGTCGCGGCTTGTCGTTGCCGATGCAGCTGTCGACCAGGATGGTGTGATGCGGCGTCTTCACCACATAGGACTGAAAGCACAGGAGCAGCACGTCCTGGTCATCCAGCGCCTTGCTCTCGCGCATCCATGCCCGGTTCTGGGCCAGTACCTCGGCCGTCAATCCCGGCAGCATCTCCAGCGCCGGGACGAACGAGGTTTCCTGCTCGATGACGCGATGGATGGTGAGATCGCCGACCGAGAACTTCAGGCTCATGAGAACTCCGGTTGTACAGCATGATCCGGAAAAGTATTCAGCGGTTTTCCGACAAGATCATGCTCAAGCAACAATCCTAAAGCGCGTCGATCTTCATCGCGCTTTAGGCAGCCGGTGGCACCGAGATCTTGACCGAGGGCCGCTCCAGCATCTTTTGATGGAAGGCGTCGAGCTTCGGATAGGCCTTGCGCCAGCCGCAATCGGCGAAGCGGAAGTCGGCATAGCCGAGCACGCAAACGAGGCCGATCTGCGAGATGTCGAACGGGCCGTTCAGCACCTCGGGCATGTTCTCGAACCGCGCCATGCCGGTCCACGCCCTGTTCCAATGGTCGTCCGACCACGCCTGCCATTGCAGGCCCTGCGGCCGCACCATCTTCTCGTAGCGGCACAGCAGCATGGAATCGAGCATGCCGTTGATCAGGGAATGATTGGTCTTGGCCTTCCAGCGCCGCGGGCCGTAATCCGGGATCAGGCTGCCGCCGGCGATCTCGTTGAGATATTCGACGATGACGTAGGAATCCAGAATGACGTCGCCGTCATTGGTGATCAGCACCGGCAGCTTCTTCAGCGGCGTGATCTTCGAATAATCCTCATTGGCCGTGCCCGGCGCGACGCTTGCGGGCACGAGCTCGATCTTGTCGATCAACCCGAGCTCGATCGCGGCGATGCGCACCTTGCGGGCGAAGGGCGAGGCGGGGGAGAAGGTGAGTTTCATTGGAAATAACCTCTATCCAGGCACACAGTCCTCATCCTGAGGGGCGCGCCTCTGGGCGCGCGTCTCGAAGGATGGACAACGAGGGACGCTCTCTCGTCGCCCGGCGCGAACGCCGGGCAACCGTGCTTGTGGCGCATCCTTCGAGACGCGCGCGTTGCGCGCTCCTCAGGATGAGGGGCGGCGCCCTACGCCGCGATAATCTCCTGCCTCTGCTCGCCGAGACCCTCGATGCCGAGGCTGACGACGTCGCCGACATTGAGGAAGGTCGGCGGCTTCATGCCGAGGCCGACGCCGGGCGGGGTGCCTGTCGTGATGACGTCGCCGGGCAGCAGCGTCATGAACTGCGAGACATAGGAGATGCACTTGGCCATGGAGAAGATCATGGTCTTGGTCGAACCGGTCTGGCGGCGCTGGCCGTTGACGTCCAGCCACATCGACAGGTTCTGCACGTCCTTGATCTCGTCCTTGGTAGCGAGCCACGGACCGAGCGGGCCGAACGTGTCGTGCGACTTGCCCTTGGTCCACTGTCCGAGGCGCTCGATCTGGAAGGCGCGCTCGGAGACGTCGTTGCAGACGCAGTAGCCGGCGACGTGATTCAGCGCGTCGGCTTCCGAGACATATTTCGCACGGGTGCCGATGATCGCGGCGATCTCGACCTCCCAGTCGAGCTTGGTCGAGCCGCGCGGCTTTTCGACCGCATCGTTCGGGCCGGACAGCGATGTGTTGGCCTTCATGAAGATGATCGGCTCGCTCGGGATATCGGCGCCGGTCTCCTTGGCGTGGTCGCTGTAGTTGAGGCCGATCGCGACGAATTTCGAGATGCCGGTGACGGGGGCGCCGAACCGCGGCTTGCCGGAGACCGCGGGCAGCGAGGCGGGGTCGAGCGCCGCCAGCTTCTTCAGGCTCTCGGGCGAATAGGCCTCGCCGGTGAGGTCCTTCAGATGCGCCGACAGGTCGCGCAACTGGCCGGATTTGTCGATCAGGCCGGGCTTTTCCGCACCCTTCTCGCCATAACGAACAAGCTTCATTCTCGTTTCTCCCTAGGAATGGACCGATCGGTTAAACAGCTTCATGGAACAGGGCGACGGGAAATTCAACCGCCCAGAGCGGGGCGCATTGCAGCCCTTCCTTGTAGGGTGGGCAAAGGCGCGGAGCGCCGTGCCCACCAATTCATTTTGGTCGCCCGGGATGGTGGGCACGCTTCGCTTTTGCCCACCCTACGAAGCCTACGATTGCAGCGCCACAAACCTGAATGCCTCTCCATCCCGCCTGATATGCCCGGCCGAGAAATGGCCGCCGATCACCAGCGTCGGCGTGTCGGCAAAGCGGCCGAACAATTCGCGCCGTGTCTTTGCAGATTGGCTCTGGTCGGAATCCGCGGTCGAGGACCAGTCGAGATGCGCCATCTGGCAGGGGTGATGGGCGACGTCACCCGTGAGCAGGCCCTGTTCGCCGTCCGATCGGATGAGAATGCTCATATGGCCGGGACTGTGGCCGGGGGTCGGGATCATGCTGATCTCCTCGCAGAGCCGGTGATCGCTCGGGATCAGATCGGCCCGGCCGGCATCGACGATCGGCTTCACGGAATCCTCGAACACGGCTCGCTTGTCCGGCTCGGTCGAATGCTCCAGCCAGTGCTCGTATTCGGTCTTGCCGAAGACGTAGCGCGCCTTGGCAAATGTCGGCATCCATCGGCCGTCGACCAGCCGCGTATTCCAGCCGACATGATCGACATGAAGATGCGTGCACAGCACCGTGTCGATGCTGTCGGGCGCAAAGCCTGCTGCCATCATCGTCGCCAGGAACGGCGTGGTGCGGTTGTTCCAGGTCGGAACATTGCGGCCCTGCTTGTCGTTGCCGAGGCCGGTGTCGACCACGATGCGGCGCGAAGGCGTCTCCACCACCAGCGAATGGATCGACATTTTCAGCCGGCCCTCTTCGGTAGCGAAATGCGGGATCAGCCAGGGAAGCTTCTGGATCTCTGCGTTGCTCGCGAGCGGCAGGATGAAGCGGGTCGAGCCGACCGTCTCCAGCTCCACAATCTTGGTGATTTTGACCTGGCCGACCTTCCACTGCATCCGCCGCTTTCCCATGTTTTTGCCTTGATGCCGAAAGATGCGCCGTTTCCGCCATCAAGCGCAATGGATCATCTGACGCGGTGCGGCGTTATCGCGGGAACCCCAGGAAAAAGCCGAAGAGGAAGCCATGCCAGAGCTTGCGATTTCCGCGGAGAAGGTCGCCTTCATCATCGAGAAGGCGCGTGAATTCGACGTCAAAGAGGGGGATTCCGATCCGGATTCCGGCTCGAACCCGACCGATGACGACGCGGTCGACGTCCTCGAAGATGACGGCTCCGATCCTGTTGTCCAAGAGCTCGGCAGCTTCATGATCGCCTTGAACGAGGACGAGCAGCTTGATCTCGTCACGCTGACATGGCTCGGTCGCGGCGACGGCACCATCGATGACTGGGACGATTTGCGCGCCCGTGCGGTGGAGGCGCGCACCGAATATCGCAGCCCGCGCCGCGAAACGGTGCACTATCTGCTCGGCGAGCCGATGCTGGGCGATCTGCTCGCAGGCGGGCTCGACGAATTCGGCATCGACTGGACAGACGAGCGCACGACGGCCGACTCGTCCGACCCGAGCGAACGGGACGAAGACGAACCGACGAAACGGCGGTGATGATCGGGCTCTGACGCCTCCACATCGTCATGGCCGGGCTTGACCCGGCCATCCACGTCTTACTTTGCTGAACAAAGAATGTGGATGCCCGGGACAAGCCCGGGCATGACGATCTTTCGTGGAATGCGCCGTTGCGGATGCGATTTACAACGTCCCCGGGAACGCGCCGCCATCCAGCAGAATGTTCTGCCCGGTGATGAAGCCGGCCTTGGCGCCGCACAGGAAGGCGCAGGCATAGCCGAACTCGTCGGGCTGGCCGAAGCGGCCGGCGGGATTGAGCTTGGCGCGCTCGGTCAGGATCTGCTCGGCCGAGACGCCGCGCTTGTCGGCCTCGGCCTTTGCGGTGCCGGTCAGGCGATCCGTCTCGAACGGGCCGGGCAACAGGCCGTTGATGGTGACGTTGTTGATCACGGTCTTGCGCGACAGGCCGGCGATGAAGCCGGTGAGACCGGCGCGCGCGCCGTTGGAGAGGCCGAGGATGTCGATCGGCGCCTTCACCGCGGCCGAGGTGATGTTGACGATGCGGCCGAACTTGCGCGCCATCATGCCGTCCACGGTCGCCTTGATCAGCTCGATCGGCGTCAGCATGTTGGCGTCGATCGCCTTGATCCAGTCGTCGCGGGTCCAGTTGCGGAAATCGCCGGGCGGCGGGCCGCCGGCGTTGTTGATCAGGATGTCGGGCTCGGGGCAGGCCTTCAGCACGGCTTCGCGCCCGGCCGGCGTCGTGATGTCGCCGACGATCTCAGTGACCTTCACATCAGGATAGGCTTTCCGGATCTCGTCCGCCGTCTTCTTCAAAGCTTCCGCGCCGCGCGCGGTCAGCGTGACGTCGACGCCGGCCTCCGCCAGCGAGATGGCGCAGGCACGACCGAGGCCCTTGCTGGATGCGCAGACGATGGCGCGGCGACCTTTGATCCCAAGATCCACTGTTTCACTCCCGTAAATGTCAGGCAGGTTTTGGATGCCGCTATTCTAGCCAACATCGGTGCCGCTGATAAGGCATGGGCTCGCATCAAAATGCATGGCGCGTCCGCGCGGCGATGCAAATGCGCAGGCATGATCCTGAAAAGTGCGTAGCGGTTTTCCGAAAAGATCATGCCCAACAACAAAGGCGCGATCTTATCGCGCTTCAGATCCGCCGCTCCTGCTTGAGGCGGTCGATCGCGGAGGTCGCTTCCGGGGGCAGCGATTTGAAGCCCATCTGACCCGCCGTCGAGAACAGCGGCCGCAGATGCGAGCCGGCGAGAAAAGGCGGCTGTTTGTTGGCCGGCACGATCTGGTCGAACACCAGCACCAGCGTGGTGGCGACGAGACCGACCCTGACGGCGCCGAGCGCGGCGCCGCCGAGCCGGTCGCCGATGCCGGCGTTGCGGATCGTGTCGTTCAGCGCCAGGCGGCCGATATAGCCTAACAGCATGCCGACCACCACGAAGATGCCGAACAGCCAGATCCAGTTCTGCAGCAATGGCCCATTCGGGTTGCCGGCGATCTGCGGCACGATCAGCGGCATCAGCGCGACTGCGATCGGCGCGGCGAGCAGATAAGCGAGGATGGTCATGGCGCTGCGGAGCAGGCCGGTCCTGAAGCCGAAGCCGACCGCGATAGCGAGCGCGGCGTAGACGGCGAGATCGAAATTGTTCATCAGCAAAACCCAGCCTCGATGGAACGAATGAACGCCGGACCGATCATTCCGGTTTCAGATCGCTAAAATCGTCTGTATTGATGGCTCCAAGAGCGCAAGGGTTATCGCCAATGTCAGACCTATTTGACGTCAGTAAAGAAACCATCCTCGTCACGGGCGCGAGCCAGGGGCTGGGGCGGCAATTTGCCCGGGTGCTCGCCGCCCACGGGGCAGCCGTCGCGCTCGCGGCGCGTCAGGCCGACAAGCTGAAGAGCCTGGAGGAGGAGATCCGCGGCAAGGGCGGCCGCGCCGCCGCGGTCGCGCTCGACGTCACCGACACGGCCTCGATCGCGCGGGCCGTCGACGCGGCAGAGGCCGCGCTCGGTCCCGTCACGGTGCTGATCAACAACGCCGGCATCGCCATCGAGAAACTCGCCACCGAGCAGACCGAAGCGGATTGGGACGCGGTGATTGGCGCGAATCTGAAGGGCGCCTATTTCCTCGCGACGGAACTCGCGCGGCGCATGATCGCGCGCCAGCAGTCAGGCAACATCGTCAACATCGCCTCCGTGCTCGGCACCGGCGTGTTGAAGGCGGTGTCGCCCTACGCGATCTCCAAGGCCGGCATCATCCAGGCCACCAAGGCAATGGCACTGGAGCTCGCCGGCCAGAACATCCGCATCAACGCGCTCGCGCCCGGCTATATCGACACCGAGATGAACCACGCCTTCTGGTCGACGCCGGCCGGCGAACGCCTGGCCAAACGCATCCCGCAGCGCCGTGTCGGCGCCGAGTCCGATCTCGACGGTGCGATTCTGCTGCTGGCGTCACAGGCGTCGCGGTACATGACGGGGAGTGTGATCACGGTCGACGGTGGTTTCCTGCTCAATTGAGCCCGGCTGTCGTCCCGGACAAGCGCGCCTCAAGCGCGAGCAGATCCGGGACCCATAGCCACAGGGAGAAATTTGGCGAGGACTCGGAGTTATCATCTCGCGCCACAACTCCTCCCTGTGGTTATGGGTCCCCGCGCCCGTGCGCAATTGCGCACTAGGCGGGGACGACACCGAGAATGACGCGGCAGCATCGCCTAACTCGCCCGCATCTCCGCCCTGATCATATCCGCCGCCTTCTCCCCGATCATGATGGTCGGCGCGTTGGTGTTGCCGCCGATCAGCGTCGGCATGATCGAGGCGTCGACGACGCGCAAGGCCTCGACGCCGTGCACCTTCAGTGCCGGATCGACCACGGCCATCGCATCCGTCCCCATCTTGCAGGTGCCAACGGGGTGATAGACGGTGTCCACGCGACTACGCAAAATGTTGCGGATGTCGTCGTCGGTTCGCACGTCGGACGTGAACATGTCCTTCTTCTGCAGCGCGCGCAGCGCCGGCGTCTCCATCAGCCGCCGCGTGGTCTTGAAGCCCGCGACCATCCTCTCGAGATCCTCCTCTTCGCCCAAAAAGTTCGGATCGATCAAGGGCGCTGCGAGCGGATCGGCGCTCTTCAGGGACACGCTGCCGCGGCTCTTCGGCCGTAGCAGGCAGACGTGACATGAGAAGCCCGCCTCCTTGTGCTTCTTGCGGCCGTGGTCGTCGAGCATCGCGATGACGAAGTGGAGCTGGATGTCAGGCACGTCGAGATCAGGCCGGGTTTTCAAAAAGCCGCCGCACTCGGCGAAATTGGTGGTCATCAGGCCGCGTCGTTCGCTGCGATAGCGCTGGATGGCACGGAGCAGGGACGGCAACCGTCCGAGCGAGGCATGAACCAAGTGCGGATAGTCGGAGGCGTAGACGAACACGAAATCCGGGTGGTCCTGCAGATTGCGCCCGACGCCGGGCAGATGGTGCACGACGCCAATGCCGTGCTTGCCAAGCGCATCTCCATCGCCGATGCCCGACAACATCAGCATCTGCGGTGACTGGAAGGCGCCGCCAGCAAGGATCACCTCGCGGCGCGCGCGCAGCTGCCTGGTCTGCTTGCCCTGCACATATTCGATGCCGACGGCGCGCCCGCCCTCGAACAGGATTTTCGTGGCGTGTGCGCCCGTCTCGACGCGCAGATGGGCTCGCTTGCCGATGTGGGGATGCACATAGGCGCGTGCCGCGCTCCAGCGTTCGCCATTGTGCTGCGTCACCTGATAGCTGCCGAGCCCTTCGTGATCCTCACCATTGAAGTCCTCGCGAATGCGGAACTGCGCCTCGCGTGCGGCCTGATGGAAGACATCATGGATCGGATTGTCCGCGCGCAGCCGGTTGACATGCAGCGGGCCGCCCTTGCCGTGATACTCGCCGTCGAAATCCGAGTTGTTCTCCGAGCGCTTGAAATAGGGCAGCACGTCCGCATACGACCAGCCGGCATTGCCGAGCGAAGCCCAGTGGTCGTAGTCCCATTTGTGGCCGCGGATGTAGACCATGGCGTTGATCGCCGAGGAGCCGCCAAGACCCTTGCCGCGCGGCTGATAGCCGATGCGGCCGTTCAATCCCTTTTGCGGCACGGTATCGAAAGCCCAGTTGGCCGTTTTGTAAGGCAGAGCAAGCCCAAACGGTGTGGTGATGCGCCAATTGTCGTTCGTCCCGCCCGCATCGAGCAACGCGACGGATGTCGCCGCATCCTCCGACAGCCGCCCCGCAACCGTGCAGCCGCCGGAGCCGGCGCCTACGACGACGAAATCGAATGTGTCGATCACTTGTTTCCCCCACGAAAATTCTTTGTTGTTTTCGTCATTGCGAGCGTAGCGAAGCAATCCAGGATGTCTCCGCGGAGGGATTCTGGATTGCTTCGCTGCGCCCGCAATGACGCGCTGCCCCCCTACGACATGAACCGCATCAACTTCTCCAGCCGCGCGATCTTGCCGCCATAGGGCGGATAGAGATCGGCGAGGCGGTTGAACTTGGAGCGATAGAACACCGGCTTCAGCTTGCTGAACGTGCGAAAGCCCCATTCGCCGTGATAGGCGCCGGTGCCGGATGCGCCGACGCCGCCCATCGGCTGGTTGATTTGCGTGAAGTGAAACAGGCAGTCGTTGATTGTGACGCCGCCGGAGACGGTGCGCGCCAGCACCTCGTCGCGCGCGGTGCCGTCCTTGCCGAACCAGTACAGCGCCAGCGGCCGGTCGCGATGGTTGATGAAGGCGATGGCATCAGTGGGATCGCGATAGCTGAGAACGGGGAGCACCGGCCCAAAAATCTCCTCCTGCATCGCCGCCATCGCTTCGGTCGCACCGACGATCAGCGTCGGCGGGAATTTGCGATGCGCCTTCCAGTTCGGATCGTCCGCCTTCGCCGGCTGCAGGATTTTTGCGCCGCGCTGCGCCGCGTCCGCGACCAGGCCTTCGAGCCGCGCATAATGCCGGTCCGAGATGATCGAGGTGTAGTCCTTGTTTGAGGGATCGGTGCCGAACATCCGCCGCATCTGGGCGCGCACCTTCTCGGCGAAGGCCTGCAACGAGCGCTCCGGCACCAGCACATAGTCCGGCGCGATGCAGGTCTGCCCGGCATTGAGCAGCTTGCCGTAGGCGATGCGCTCGGCCGCTTCATCGAGGTCGGCCGAGGCGTCGATGATCGCAGGCGACTTGCCGCCGAGCTCGAGGGTAACAGGCGTCAGGTTACGCCCAGCAGCCTCCGCGACCAGCCGCCCGACGCGGGTCGAGCCGGTGAACACGAGGTGATCGAACGGCAGGCGCGCAAACGCCTCTGCGATCTCGCCCTCGATGCCGGTGACGAGTAGCTCGGTCGCATCGAATCGCGCGGCGACCGTCTCCTTCAGAAGGCCTGCGAAGTGCGGTGTGAGCTCGCTCGGCTTGATCAGGACGCGGTTGCCGGCAGCGAGCGCGCCGATCGCGGGCGCGAGCGTGAGCTGGAGCGGATAATTCCAGGGCGCGATGATGCCGACGACGCCGAGCGGCTGCGGCATCAGCCGGTTGCGCGCGGGCAGGAATTGCAGCGCGGTCGCGACGCGCTGCGGGGCCATCCAGCTCTTGAGGTGCTTGGTGGCGTGCCGGATCTCGGAGAACAGCAGCATCGTCTCGGCGATGGTGGTCTCGACCGCCGAGCGGTGGCCGAAATCGGCCGAGATCGCCTGCCGGAAGCGCTCCTCGTTGTCGGCGACCACGGCGCGCAACCGCGCCAGCCGGTCGAGCCGCTCGGCAAGGCCGGCCGGCGGCTCGTCCCGCGACCGCGCGACCATGGCGTGGAAGGCCTCCTCCAGCGCTCCGACCGGGGCGCTCGTCAGGGATTTGTCCACGGGCGTTCCTCCCTCAAGCGCGCGTTTCAGCCTTAATCTTGTTGCCGCAAGCTGGCCCTTTGTGGAACTTCTGGCAAGAGCACAGGGAACGCAGCCGAAATCGGTCGCTTCCCCTGTCATAAAGTCGAAAAAAACGTTCCCGCGGCCCTTTCCAAAGGCAGCTCGGGTTGGTACATACGCCCCGCACCCGACGGGCTTTGCCCGGGGTTGCCTTCCAAGGAAGCCTTTGGGACGGACGAGAAAAGCCACGCGAACAGCGCCGGCCTCAACCGACCGTCCCCGGGATCCAACTGAAGGCAAAGCAAGTGTTTAACGCGGGGTGGAGCAGCCCGGTAGCTCGTCAGGCTCATAACCTGAAGGTCATAGGTTCAAATCCTATCCCCGCAACCAAATTCGGATTTCACCGGATCCGAGACGAAAATGGCCCGCTTGAAGCGGGCCATTTTTGTTTGAGGGCGATCGCGCGGAGCTGCGATTCGTTGGTGCTGGTTCGGACAGGACATGACGGGCCGCCGCTCCTTGGGCGTGCATGCCGCGCGCAACAGCACTGCATGATTGAAGGAACACGGTCTCGATCCGCGCGTCATCTTTGTCGCCGGGCTCATCCGGCACTTGCTTTCCGGCTGTCTGTCATTCGGAAGGACTGGTCCCATGAAGTTCGAGGATTTCGAGGCCGCCGATGTTCAGGCGGAGGAAGCACGGATTTTCATCCGTCGGGCCGGTTCGGGACCGCCCATTCTCCTGTTGCACGGATTTCCCCAGACGCATCTGATGTGGCGAGACGTTGCGCCATTGCTCGCGCAAGACTTCACCGTCGTTTGCGCCGATCTTCGCGGATATGGTCGCAGCGCTTGTCCGCCCTCCAGCCGGGACCACGCGCCATATTCGAAACGGGCGATGGCAAAGGACATGGCGTCCATCATGACGGAGCTTGGCTTCGATCGCTTCTCGGTTGCGGGCCATGATCGCGGTGGCCGTGTCGCTTACCGGCTCGCACTCGAC
Source organism: Bradyrhizobium sp. 23AC (assembly GCF_054863025.1). Taxonomy (NCBI): domain Bacteria; kingdom Pseudomonadati; phylum Pseudomonadota; class Alphaproteobacteria; order Hyphomicrobiales; family Nitrobacteraceae; genus Bradyrhizobium; species Bradyrhizobium sp. 23AC. Next base: position 59,069 of record NZ_JAVAYN010000001.1, on the reverse strand, counting down.
CACGGCGAACGCGTGGAGCGGCTCGCCGTCCTCGACGTCGTTCCGATCGCCGATGCCTGGGAGCGCGCCGACAAGAAACTGGCGGTCGGCTATTGGCCCTGGTCGTTGCTCGCGCAGCCTGAACCTCTCCCTGAGCGGCTAGTGTCCGCAGCTCCCGATGCCGTCATCGACAATGCGCTCCATGGCTGGGGGTCGCGAGCAGACAGTTTCAGTCAGGCCGTCCGGACATCCTATGTCGAGGCGTTGCGCGATGAGGCGCATGTTCACGCGATCTGCGAGGAATATCGCGCGGCGGCGACGATCGATCATGAGCACGATCTGGCGGATCGCAATTCCGGCCGCCGGATTGATTGCCCTGTCCTGATCCTCTGGAGCGGCCGCGGCCCCTTGAATTCCTGGTATGCGAGCGAGGGCGGCCCCTTGGGGCTATGGCGGACCTGGGCCGATGACGTGCAAGGAAAGCCACTCGATGGCGGGCACTTCTTTCCGGAGGATATTCCGCAGCAGACGGCCCATGAGCTGAATCGGTTCTTCGGGAGCGATAGCTAGTCGCGCGTCCGCAACCTGCGAAGATGGCTCGCTCGCGTCCGGCGCGATGCTCCCACGACCTCTGTGGTGTCGGCGTCCGACCGCCCCTCCGGCCAGAACTGGCCGACCTCGATGGTGCCTTCGACCTCCAAGAGTCCAACGGTCATCGGCCGCTCCTCTCAAACCGGCGCGTCGCTCCCTTGAGGCGGCGACCCGCGCGCGCGAGCGAAGGGCAGCGGATCATCTTGCTGCGACGGGCCCACGACGGGAGGCGGGACGGGCGCGACGCGCGCGCGGCCCTGGCAAACAAAACGCCCGCGCACCTCAAGTGCGCGGGCGACGATCGAAGCCGATCGCGTCTGCAGCTCACTCCCTGTACGGACAGACCATCGTCAGATTCAGCAACGTCGGCTTGTCCGAGCCCTTCTTGTATTCCCACTCCAACCTGATCTCGTGCCGATGGGCATAGGCGTCGCTCGGCGCGTGGGTGATGATGTTGGTCTTCATCGGGATCGGCGGCTCGGAGTTGAAGCACTTCCGCACGCAGGCATCGAGCAGATCGCATCGCGTCAGAGGAATGACGCCGGGCTCGTCCCTGGACAGGGGGATCGTGTTAGGCTGGGTGCTGAGGTCGACGCGGGCCCGGCCCTTCTCCTTGTGCCAGTACTTGGCGCTGCCTTGCGGCCATCTCGACGGCGGGTTCAAGATCAGGTGGTACTGGCCGTATTCCAAAGTCGGTAGATGGATGTCGTCCGAGGCCTTGAGCTTGGCCACGCTCTTCTTCATGTTCGCCAGCGGATAGTAATTGCTGTTCATCAGGTCTTTAAATGGCTTACCAGTATAGACTATCATGCCCATGTATTTTGCCCCTCCATGAGTGCTTGGCTTCCCTGGGAAATATGCAGCTCTGCGAAGCTTGACGGCGAGGACAGGAGCCTGGCGGCTCGTCGTTCGCAGCCTCTTTTTCGCGCAGCTTCTGGCAAGCTACCACCTGGGACTGTGAATCGTCCAGATCACCAACCGGTTCGGGGACGCCATGCCCAAGATGAATTGCATGCCCCGTTGCTAAGCAGGTTTGCTTAAGCGATCTTATCGCCATCGTTTGCAGAGGCCGACCGAGGATGCCGCTGCAAAGTCTTGAGAGCACGGGAATGCTTTGCACGGCGTGTCAGTCGACGATCGGCCAAGGCGACAGCCGATGCCCCAATTGCGGTGCGAGCGTGCGCCGCTCCGATCCCGACAGCGAACGGCGGTTTGTCACAATTCTCCGGGCCGATGTGGTCGATTCCACCGGGCTCGTTGCCGAACTGGACCCGGAGGAGGCGGTCTCGCGGCTGGAGCCGGCGTTGGCGGCGATGAGAGGGGCGGTCAGGCAGTTCGGCGGCATCGTCAGCAAGGAGCTGGGCGACGGGCTCGCCGCGGTGTTCGGTGCCCCGATCGCGGACGACAACCATGCGCCGATGGCCTGCCACGCGGCGATCGAGCTCGTCCGCCGTGTCGCAAGCCTGGGTGACCCCGGACTGCAGGTGCGGGTCGGCCTCCACTCCGGTCATGTCGTTGCCTACATGGTGGCCAGCGAGTTCTCCAAGGTCTACGAGATCGGCGGCGCTGCCCAGCATCTGGCCGCGCGGCTGGAGGCGGCGGCAGAGGCGAACCAGATCTACGTCTCCGAAGCCTGCCAGGAGCTCGCCGAGGGGCATGTCCGGTTCGAAGCGCTGGGCGGCAAGTCCCTGCGCGGATTCAGCCAGCCCGTGCCGGTCTACCGGATCGTAGGCGCGAGCGATCTGTCGAGCTGGCGGGTTCGTCGGGCTCGCAGCGTCTCTCGCTTCGTCGATCGCACCACTGAGCGGGCTCTGCTGGAGCGCACCGCCGAAAGCGCCAGGACGAGCCGGCAGACGGTCCTGCTGCTGGGCGATGCGGGGATCGGAAAATCGCGGCTTGCGCATGAGTTTGCCCAGGGGCTGAAGGCCGGCGGCTGGAAATTGATCGACGCCGAGTCCAGCCCGAACCTCCAGGGCGCGCCTTTCAGCACCCTCAAGCGGATTTTGCTGTCGGCAATGGATGGGGCAGCGAAGGACCCTGACGGTCCGAGGGATCCGCGGAAAGACTTGTCGGCGATCCAGCAAGCCGCGCTCGACGCGGTTCTCGATCTGCCGATATCGAATCCGCTCTGGGACGAGCTGGAGCCTCACGCACGGGGACGAACGATCTCCGAGGCATGCTGTGCGATCGTCGCAGGCCTGGCCAATCGCCAGCGGACGGTGGTTCTGCTCGAGGATCTGCACTGGATCGACCGGGCCAGCGATGTCGTCGTTGCCGCCATCGCATCGCTGCAGGCGGCCGGTCTTCTCGTGCTCTTCACTTCTCGGCCAAATGGCATGCCGGTCTGGATTGCGCGCTGTCACGCAGAGATCGTCGCAATGCGGCCCCTCGACGACGATTCAGGGTTGGCCATGCTGGCAGATATGCTTGGCTCTTCCGAGACGAATGCCGATTTGAAGAGCCGGATCATTTCTCATACCGCCAACGTCCCCCTGTTCATCGAGGAGGTCTGTCGCGGATTGAAGGATAGCGGCACGCTGCGTGGCCAATGGGGCGACCTCGCACTCGCGCGTCCGATTGACGAACTCGGCATTCCTACCAGTATCCAGGGCGTGATTGCAGCGCGTCTCGATCGGGTATCGAAGCAAGAACGATCCGTTCTGCAGATCGCCGCCAGTTTGGGGACGAGATCGAACGAAGCCATGCTGGGGAAGATCGCAGCGCTGTCGGGCGATGTTCTCCAGAGATGCCTCGCGGGGCTTGATCGCGCCGAATTGCTCGTCAGGATCGATAGCGAATTGGAAAATTCGCTGGAGTTCCGGCATGAGATGGTCCGGCAAGTCACCTACGACGCGATGGTCGAAAAGGTGCGCGACGACATCCACGCGCGCATTCTTTCGGCTCTGGAGGGCAGCGAAGGCGGTGCCGACGATCCTGATAAGCTCTGCTATCATGCCACGCGGGCGAAGGATTGGGAGAAGTCGTTCAGCTACGGCAGAGCTTCGGCGAGAAGATGTTTGGCGCGTTCGGCATTTACCGATGCTGCTGACTATTTCGAGATCGCCATGAGATGTCTGGACATGACGCCGGAAAATCCTTCCAGGGAGGCGAATGCCGTGGATATTCGTATCGAGGCGCGTTCGGCATTCATTGCGTCTGGCCAGATTGCCGAATGGCTCAACCTCGGCAAGGAGGCCGAGCGTCGTGCCGATGCGATCAGCGACATCGGACGCAAAGTAGCCGCGATGACGGTCATGGCGGCCGCGCAGAACTTCTACGGGACGCCAATCGAAGCGGTCACGATCGGCGAGGAGGTCGTGCGCCTTGCGCAGGAGTGGGGCAATCCGGGCTGGCTCAATGCTGCGCAATACGGTCTCGGCCAGGTGTATTTCCTTGCCGGGCGCTACCGGGAAGCTGATCGGTTCTTCGCACGGACCTGCGCTCAATTGACGGGACCGGAGGCCAGTGCTCCTTCCGGCTCGACCCCGAAATCCGCATTGTTGCTCTGCTGTATGATGAACACCATCAACAGCACCGTCATGGGCGAGCTCGACACCGCCGAGCAGTTCCAGCAACAGGCCGCCGCGATCGCGGAGGAGACCGGCCGTCCCTACGATCGCGTCGCCGCCGCCTATAGCGGCGGCTGGCTGATGCTCGGCCGGGGCAACCCTGAGGCGGCCGCCGCCATTCTCGAAGACGGGTTTGTGCTGGCGCAGAAGCACGGCATCCGCCTGTTCGTGCCGGTGCTCGCCTGCCACCTCGGCATGGCCTATCTGGAGCAGGGGCTGTTCGATCGGGCGCGCGGCATGCTGACCGAGGCGCGCGAGGAGGCCAAGGCGGTCGGCTATACCTCGGCGGTGCTGCGCAGCTCGATCTACCTTGCGCTCGCGACCTGTCGCCTCGGCGATGTCAGGGCGGCGCAGAACATGCTGCGAGAGGCCCGCAACACCGCCCGCCAGCAGGGGTTTTCGGGCCTCGAGGCCGAGGCCCTGTTCGGTGAAGCCGTTGTGACGCCCGCCTCCAGTACGGAGAGCAGGGTGGCCATCCTTACCGCGCTGCGCGCGGCCATCGCGATCGCCTCCGAAAGCGGCGCGCGGCCGCTCCAGCGCAAGGCCGAAACGATGCTGACCGAGGTGCTCGCCCAGGGCAGCGAGCTCATCTGACGCCGCGTCCCGCCGGGTCTGCACCTTGTCGCCGCGGGATCGAACCGTCGGCCCAAAATGCCAAATGAATCTCATAGGTAGCACAAGGGGTTAGCTACTGTGCATGGGGTTGTTTTCGACATAATTGGTCGGGCGCCGCCTCCGGACGGCTGCGAGAGGCAGCCCCGCTCACCGCAGTGACAAAGCCCCTTGCACCGACGCCAAGGTGGGCTACCGTCGGTGACTAGCCGCAGGGCCAGGTGACTTTTGATCTCGATTTTTTAGCATCGCATTTTGCCGGCGCCGCGATGGCGCGACGCCTACCGGATGAGGCGGGGCCATGATCACACGGGACCAGTCAGCTTTGTTGGCGCCGGTCGAGCGCGACCTCAGGCTCGATCTCTTCCGCGGCATCGGCCTGTGGATGATCTTCCTCGATCACATCCCGCACGACGTCGTGGCCTGGCTGACGCTGCGCAATTACGGCTTCAGCGACGCCGCCGAGTTCTTCGTCTTCATCTCCGGCTATCTGGTCGGCTGGATCTACGGGCCGATCGTCGCCGGCGGCTGGTTTCTCGCCGCGGCGAAGCGGCTGTGGCGGCGTGCGGCCGAGTTGTATGTCGCGCACATCATGCTGTTCCTGCTGTTCACCGCGCAGATCGCCCGCACCGCGCGTCGCTTCGACAATCCGATGTACCAGCACGAGTTCAACGTGTTCAACTTCCTGGCGCATCCGGACGAACTGATCGGGCAGGCGATCGTGCTGAAATACAAGCCGGTCAATCTCGACGTGCTGCCGCTCTACATCACGCTGGTGGTGGCTTCGCCCTTCATCGTCTGGTGCCTGGTGCGCCGGCCGAACCTGACGCTCGCCGCCTCGGTCGTGCTCTACGTGCTGGCGCGCTGGTTCAACTGGAACATCGCTTCCTACCCGCCCGGCACGACCTGGTACTTCAATCCGTTCTGCTGGCAGTTGATGTTCGTGTTCGCGGCCTGGTGCGGCGTCGGCCAGATCGACAAGGTCGCCAGATGGGTGTGGTCGAGGGCGGCGATGGGTCTGGCCGCGGCCTGGCTGGTGTTCGCGCTGCTGATCGTGATGACCTGGCACGTCCACGCGCTCGAGGCGCTGATCCCGAAATGGATGATCAAGGCGATCTACCCGATCGACAAGACCGACCTCGACATGCTGCGCTTCACGCATTTCCTGGCATTGGCAATCTGGGTCACCCACTTCCTCTCGCGCAAATGGCGGGCGCTGCATGGGGTCTGGCTGCGCCCCGTGATCCTCTGCGGCCAGCATTCGCTGCCGATCTTCTGTCTCGGTGTGTTCCTGTCGTTCTCGGCGCACTGGATCCTGACGCAATACACCAAGGGCGTCTGGGAGCAGTTCGCCGTCTCCATCGTCGGCATCGTCATCATGGTCGGCGCGGCCTGGCTGCTCAACCGCGCCGAGCGCGTGCCGAACCTGTTCGTGAAGGTGACGGAGGTCGAGGAGCCGGAGATGGTCGAGAGCGCGCAGGCCGCGACCGCCGGCGCGGCTCCCGCGAGCCGCTGAAGCATCGTCCGCATTTCCTGGAGAGCCCAATGTCCAAACGTTTGTTGACGATCGCCGGCGCTCTCCTGTTTCTCGTTTGCGGTGCAGCGGCGCAGGCGCCGTCGCCGGAGGCGATGAGCGCGGCGCGCAAGCTCGTCGTCACCTTGAAGATCGCCGATCAGTACCGCGCATTGCTGCCGCAGCTCCTGCTCAAGCTCCGGCCCGTGGTCGCGCAGGACAGGCCGGAGATCGAGCGCGACTACGATGCGGTGACGGCACCCGGCTCCGAGATCTATGCTCCGTTCGTTGCGTCCATGGTCGAGCAGATCGCGGCGTTCTATGCCCAAAGCTTCACGGTGGACGAGCTGCGCCAGATCGAGGCGTTCTATGCCCAGCCGGCCGGCAAGAAGTTTTTGGAGAAGTCGGATGCGCTGGCGCAGGCGAGTGCGCAGATCGGCCAGGACGTCAGCCAGAAGGCCGCCGACGAACTGAAGCAACGCCTGATCGAGGCGCTGCGCCAGAAGGGGCATAAGCTCTAAAGCTACGGCCTAAGCCAGAAACGCACGGAAGCGCCGCAGCGCGATCACGAAGAAGACGCCGCCGATGACGGCGAGCGCGACCAGCTGCGGCCACACCGCCTCAAGGCCCGCGCCGCGGAACAGGATCGCCTGGGCGAGCATCACGAAATGCGTGTTGGGTGCCGCCAGCATGATGTCCTGGACGAATTGCGGCATGCTCTCGCGCGGCGTCATGCTGCCCGACAGGGTCTGCAGCGGCAGCAGGATCATGATCAGCAGCAGTCCGAACTGCGGCATCGATCCGGCGACGGTGGCAAGAAAGATGCCCATGCTGGTGGTGGCGAACAGCTGCAGCGCGGCGCCGACGAGGAACAGCGCCAGCGAGCCGTCGATCGTGACCTGCAGCCATCCCTTGACGACGAAGGCGATCGACAGCGCGGAGGCGATCAGCACCACGGCGCCCATCGACCAGACCTTGCTCACCATGATCTCCAATGGCGTGACCGGCATCACCAGCAGGTGCTCGATCGTGCCGTGCTCGCGCTCGCGGATCAGCGCCGCGCCGGTCAGGATGATCGAGAGCATCGTGATCGAGGTGATCACGTGGTCGATGGCGCCGAACCAGGATTTCTTCAGCTCCGGATTGAACCGCGCCCGCAGTGCCAGCTCGATCGGCACGGTCTGGGCATTGCGCGTATGCGCCAGGAACTCCGCGACCTCCGCGCTGACGATTTGCTCGATATAGCCGCCGCCGTTGAACGCCTGCGAGATGCGCGTCGCATCGACGTTGAGCTGGATCGTGGGCGATTTGCGCGCCAGCAGGTCGCGCTGGAAGTCGGGCGGGATGTCCAGCGCGAAGGTATCGAGGCCGGCGTCCATCCTCCGGTCCATCTCGTATTGCGAGATCAGGCGCGGCGCGGAGAAATAGGGCGCCGTGAACGCCATCTCGATGCGGGTCGAGATCGGCGAATGGTCTTCGTCGATGACCGCGATCGCGGCGCGGTTCAACGTTTCCGGCAGCGCCTTCGCGCCGGCATAGACCGCCAGCGTGAAGGAATAGACGATGAGCACGAGCAGCATGGGGTCACGCACCAGGCCGCGCAATTCCTTGATGCCGAGCTGAAATACATTGTCGAAGCGCATGGTCAGCGGGCCTGTTTCTTCAGCAGCATCGCGCCGGCAATCACCACGACGGGGACCATGATCGCGAGCGCCAGCAGATCGTCGTTGAGGGTGTCGAACGCCAGCCCCTTGGAGAAGGTGCCGCGCGAGATCGTGACGAAATAGGTGGTGGGATAGAGCCGCCCAATCAGCGCGCCGGCCCCCTGCAGCGACGACACCGGGTCGATCAGCCCGGAATACTGGATGGCCGGGATCAGCGTGACCAGCACCGTGCCGAACAGGGCCGCGATCTGGCTGTTCATGAAGGCCGAGATCACCAGCCCCATGCCGGTCGTCGCCGTGACGTAGAGCAGCGCGGCGAGCGCGTAGGTCGGAAAGCTCCCGGTGAAGGGGACGCGAAAGACCACGAGGGCAAAGCCGACGAGGAGGAGGAAGTTTCCGAACGCCAGCACGACATAGGGCAGCTGCGTGCCGAGCAGGAATTCAAGCCGCGTCACCGGCGTCACGTAGAAATTGACGATCGAGCCGAGCTCCTTCTCGCGCACGACGGCGAGCGCGGCGAGCACGGCCGGAATCATGATCAGCAGCAGCGGAATGATGCCCGGCGCCATGGCGACGACGCTGATGACATCGGGATTGTAGCGGTAGCGCAGCTGGAGCTGGTAGGCGCCGGCAATCGCCGCCTCGCCATAGAGCTCGCGGCCCTTTTGCGCGAGCCAGGTGGCGTGGATTGCCTGGGCGTAGGAGCGCAGCGTCTCGGCACGCGTCGGATTGGCGCCGTCGACCCAGGCGCCGACCTCGACATGGCGGCCGCGGCTGACGTCGCGGCCGAAGCCCGGCGGAAGCTCGATGGCGAGGCCGATCTCGCCGGCGCGCATGCGGCGGTCGAGATCGGCGTAATCGGTGATGGGGGATTTTTCGGTAAAGTAACGCGAGCCCGCGATCTGGAGGCTGTAGTCGCGGCTGATCGCGCTGTCGTCGCGGTCGAGCACGGCGAAGGTCAGGTTCTCGACGTCCATGCTGATGCCGTAGCCGAGCACGAACAGCAGCAGCACGCTGCCGAGGATCGCGAGCGTGGCACGGATCGGATCGCGCCGCAGCTCGAGCGCCTCGCGCCGGGAATAGGCGAGCATGCGGGTCGGATTGAACGTCGCGCCGCGCCTGCGCGGCGGCTCCGCTGTCGCGGCCGGTAGGGGCGATGCGATCCCAGGCTGGCCGGCCGGCTCCGCCGTATCCGCGATCGCCTGCTCCAGGCAGGCGATGAAGGCCTGCTCCAGCGTCGCGGTGCCGCGCGCGGCCACGATCGCGGCGGGGGTGTCCGACGTCAGCACCTTGCCCGCATGCATCAGCGAGACCCGGTCGCAGCGCTCGGCCTCGTTCATGAAATGGGTCGAGACGAAGATGGTGACGTTGTCCTTGCGGGAGAGCTCGGCGAGGATCTGCCAGAAGCGGTCGCGGGCGACCGGGTCCACGCCGGAGGTCGGCTCGTCGAGGATGAGGATGTCGGGCGCATGGATCATGGCCACCGCCAGCGACAATCGCTGCCGCAGCCCGAGCGGCAGCGCATCGGGCAGCGAATTGGCGACGTCGGCGAGGTCGAACCGGCCGATCATCTCGTCGATGCGCGCGGCGACGGTGTCCGCCGGCAGCTCGAACAGCCGCGCATGCAGGTCGAGATTTTGCGCGACCGTGAGCTCCGAGTAGAGCGAGAAGCCCTGCGACATGTAGCCGATGCGCCGCCGCACCGACATGTCGCCGGCATCGATGGTCTTGCCGAACAGCCGCGCGGTGCCTTCGCTTACGGGCAGGAGGCCGGTGAGCATCTTCATAGTCGTGGTCTTGCCGCACCCGTTCGAGCCGAGAAAGCCGAAGATCTCGCCCTTCCTGATGCGGAAGCTGACGTCGTCGACGGCGACGAAGCCGTTGAACCGTCGGGTCAGGTGGTCGGCCTCGATCGCTATCTCGTCCTGGTCCTCGGCGCGCGGCGGGATGACGACATTGGTGTAGTTGCTGCGATCCGCCTCAGGCAAAAGACGAATGAAGGCGTCATCGAGCGTATCCGCTCCGGTCTGCCGCTTCAGCTCGGCAGGCGTTCCGGTCGCCAGCACGCGGCCGGCATTCATCGCAATCAGGAAGTCGAACTGCGCGGCCTCTTCCATGTAGGCGGTCGATACGATCACGCTCATGCCGGGCCGGCCGTCGCGGATCGAGGTGATCAATTCCCAGAACTGGCGGCGCGACAGCGGATCGACGCCGGTGGTCGGCTCGTCCAGGATCAAGAGCTCGGGATCGTGGATCAGGGCGCAGCACAGGCCGACCTTCTGCTTCATGCCGCCGGAGAGTTTTGCCGCCGGCCGGTCGGCGAAAGGCGTGAGCCCGGTGTCGCGCAGCAGGCCGGCGATCCGCCGGTGCCTTTCGGCCTTGTCGTGTCCGAACAGGCGGCCGAAGAAGTCGATGTTCTCGAACACCGACAGTGTCGGATACAGATTCTTGCCGAGGCCCTGCGGCATGTAGGCGATGTCGGGGCACACGTTGCGGCGATGGCGCGAACTCGCCATATCGCCGCCGAGGACGTTGATGCGCCCCTGCTGGATCGCGCGGGCCCCGGCGATCAGCGAGAGCAGGCTCGATTTGCCGACGCCGTCGGGGCCGATCAGTCCGACCATGCAGCCGGACGGCAGGTCGAGCGTGATGGCATCGAGCGCCCGGGCCTTGCCATAGCTCAGGCCCACGCCTTCCAGATGCACCACGCTGCCGGCGGCAGCCGATGCATCGGCTGTGACAGTCGCGCTCATCGGGTCAGCTTGATCTTGAGATTGTCAGGCCATTGCGCGGCCGGATCGAGCTGCACATACGCCATGCCGGGCAGGCCGGTCTTCACATGCTCGATGTGCTGGCGCAGCAGCTCCGGCGCGATATGCGCCTTGATGCGGAACATCAGCTTCTGACGCTCCTCCTCGGTCTCGACGGTCTTGGGCGTGAATTGCGCGACGTCGGCGACGAAGGTGGCCTTGGCGGGGATCACATATTGTGGGATGGCGTCGAGCACGAGGCGGACCTCGGCGCCCATCGCGACGCGCCCGGCATCGGCCGTCGGCAGGAAGAACGTCATGTAGACGTCGCCGAGATCGACCATGTTGAGGACGCGGCCGCCGGCGGCGAGCACCTCGCCGGGCTGCGACACGCGATACTGTACGCGGCCGTCGCGCGGCGCCTTCAGCACGCTGTCGTTGAGGTCGGCATTGATGCTTTCGATCGCGGCCTTCGCGGCGTCGACCGAAGCGCCGGCGTCGATCACCATGGCGCGGGAGGAGCTGATCGCGGCCTCGGATGCGGCGACCTGAGCGTGGGACGCGGCGAGCGCCGCCTTGGCCGTGGCGTTGGCGGAGCGGTCGTCGTCCAGCACCTGCTGCGATACCGCACTGGTTCTGATCAATTGTTCGGAACGATCGAGCTTGCGGCTCGTGGTGTCGAGCTGGGCGATGCGCTGGTCGACCACGGCTTCGGCAGCCCTGCGCTCAGCCTCGCGCTGGTTCACCAGGCTCTTGGCGGTCTCGACGTTGATCGATGCGCGCTGCAGCTGCGCCTCGGCCTGGCGGCGCTGGGCCTGCAATTGCTCGGTGTCCATGCGCGCCAGAATCTGGCCCGCGCGCACGAAGTCGCCTTCGTTGACCAGGATCTCGCGAATCCGGCCCGGCGTCTTGGTCGCGATGTCGATCTCGACCGCCTCGATGCGGCCGTTGCCGCGGGCGAAGCCTGCCGGCAGCGTGTTGGTATCGCGATGCTGCCAATAGTAATAGCCGCCGCCAGCAACGAGGACGGCGATCGCGGCGATGACGCGACCCGAAGTGAAGTTCATTTGATCAAAACGCCGTGAGGCGGCGCCCACTGTTGAGACACGAACGCCCGGCCGCTGATGGCGCGGAAAGGCGGGCTCAACACTGCAGCGAAATTTTGCACCGCAACTTGATGCAGATCAGACGGCGGCGCGTAGCGTTCTTGCCTCCATTTTGGGCTGCGCGCCATCGCCGCCGCTCGTCCGCCCAGATTGGTCAAGCGGACGAGCGAGGCTTGCTGAACGGATTACTATCGGCGCGATCCAGCACGCCCTATTTCACCAGCGGGCAGCCGCCATCCTTCAGAGGCCGAAACGCCTGGTCCGCGGGCACCTCGGCGAGCAACTTGTAGTAATCCCACGGCCCCTTGGATTCCTCCGGCTTCTTCACCTGGAACAGGTACATGCTGTGCACCATGCGGCCGTCCTCGCGCAGCACGCCATTGTCGGTGAAGGCGTCTCGCACCGGCAACTCGCGCATCTTCGCCATCACGGTCTTGGTGTCCTTCGTGCCTGCGGCCTGCACTGCCTTCAAATAGTGCAGTGTTGCGCTGTAGGTCGCGGCCTGGTTCATCGTCGGCATGCGCTTGACGCGCTCGAGGAAACGCTTGCCGAAGGCGCGGGTCTTGTCGTTGAGATCCCAGTAATAGGCCTCGGTGATGATCAGGCCTTGCGCGAGCTTCAAGCCGAGGCTGTGCACGTCGGAGATGAACATCACGATCGCCGCCAGGTTCTGTCCGCCGGCGACGATGCCGAACTCGCCGGCCTGCTTGATCGCGTTGATGGTGTCGCCGCCGCCGTTGGCGAGGCCGATGATCTTGGCCTTGGAGGCCTGGGCCTGGAGCAGGAACGAGGAAAAATCGGCGGTGTTGAGCGGGTGCTTGACGCTGCCCAGCACCTTGCCACCCGCGGCCTTCACGACATCGCCGGTGTCGCGCTCGACCGAATGGCCGAACACGTAGTCTGCGGTGAGGAAGAACCAGGTGTCGCCGCCGTTCTTGACGATGGCGCTGCCGACGGTGTGCGCGTTGGCATAGGTGTCGTAGGTCCAGTGCGCGGTGTAGGGCGAGCAGGATTTTCCGGTGATGTCGGAGCTGGCCGCATCCGTCACGATCATGATCTTCTCGTACTGCTTCGACAGCTCCATCACCGCCAGCGCGGTGGCCGACGTCGGCAGGTCGATGATCATGTCGACGCCTTCGGTCTCCCACCATTTGCGCGCGATGGTGGAGGCGACGTCGGGCTTGTTGAGCACGTCGGCCGAGACCATGTCGATCGGCTTGCCGAACATCTGACCGCCGAAATCCTCGATCGCCATTTTGGTCGCCTCGACATTCCCCATGCCGCCAATGTCGGAATAGACGGAGGAGAAGTCGGAGAGCACGCCGATCTTGAGCGGCGCCTGCTGGGCCGAGGCAGGGGTGATCAGGGCAGCCGACAGCAGGCCGGCCGCAGACACGAGTGCTGCGATGGGTCTCATGGATACGTTTCCTCTTGAGCGGGACTATTCTGTCCCTTTGTCCGACAAAGCTAGAGCGGGGTTCCGGCGGAGTCAATTTGCTCCGTAGGTGTTATAAATGACGTAGTTTGACGCACCCGACGTCGGTGCCTATACTTTGTCCGACAATCACCATTGGAGGCCGGTTTGCCCATCGCGCCGCTGTTCCGACCGATCGATGTCGCGCCGGCCTATCAGAAGGTCGCCGACGCCATCGAGCGCGAGATCGTCAATGGCCGCATCAAGCCCGGCGATCCCATCGGCACCGAGCACGATCTGGTCCGCCAGTTCGGCGTCAATCGCTCGACCATTCGCGAGGGCATCCGTGTGCTGGAGGAGGGCGGGCTGATCCGGCGCGATTCCTCGCGCCGCTTGCACGCCTGCCTGCCGCGCTACAGCAAGCTCGCAAGCCGTCTCAGCCGCGCCCTGGTCCTGCACGAGGTCACCTTCCGCGAGCTCTATGAGGCCTCGATGACGCTGGAGGTCGCCAGCATCGAGGGCGCGGTGGAACGGGCGAGCGAGGAGAACCTCGCCGAGCTCGCCGGCAATCTCGCGCGCAGCGAGGCCGCCGTTGGCAGTCCCGCGATGCTTGCCGAATGCGACGCCGAATTCCACGTGCTGGTCGCAAAAGCCTCGCAGAACCGCGTGCTCCAGCTCGCGCGCGAGCCCGCGGCGCAGCTGTTCTATCCGACCACCGAGATGATCGTGACCGGTGTCGCCGAAGGCGGCCCGCGTCTCGTCGCGGCGCACCGCCATCTCATCGACGCGATCCGCCGCCGCGATCGCGAGGCCGGCGTGCTCTGGACGCGCCGGCATTTGCAGGACTGGCGCCGCGGCTTCGAGAAGATTGCTTCGCTCGATCGCTCGGTCGAGCACATGTACATGGAGCACGCGCAGGCGGCCCGGCGAAGATAACGCAAGATATCAAGCAAGAAATCCAACAAACAAAGACATCACCCGGAGGGACACATGACCGAGACCGCAGCCACCATCGCGAAGGCCCGCGAACATTCCATCGGCGATCTCCTGCGCCGCTCGGCAGGTCGCGATCCGAACAAGCTCGCGGTGAGCTGCGGGGATGTGAGCTGGACCTTTGCCGAGATGGACGCGATCTGCAACCGGCTCGGCCGCGGTCTGCTCGGGCTCGGCGTGAAGAAGGGCGACCGCCTCGCCGTGCTGTCGCGCAATTCGCACGCCTTCGCCGCGCTGCGCTTCGCGGTGGCGCGGATCGGCGCGGTTCTGGTGCCGATCAACTTCATGCTCAATCCGGACGAGATTAATTTCATCCTGAAGAGCTCCGGGGCAAAATTGCTCGCGACCGGTCCCGATTTCGTCGAGCCGGCGAAGGCCGCCAGCGCGAAAGACTGCGCGGTCGAAAAAATGATCTGGCTGCCGGGCGAGGATCCCGCGTCGGCGCCGGCGGGCCTCACCACCTTCGACGACCTGCTTCATTCCGACGGCTCGTTCCTGGAAGCCTCGGTCGATAGCCGCGATCTCGCGCAGATCGTCTACACCTCAGGCACCGAATCGCTGCCCAAGGGTGCGATGCTGACCCATGAAGCGGTGATGTGGCAGTATGTCAGCTGTATCATCGACGGCGGCATGAGCGTGGACGACAAGTTCCTGCACGCGCTGCCGCTGTATCACTGCGCCCAGTTGGACGTGTTCCTCGGGCCGCAGATCTATCTCGGCGCCTCCGGCGTCATCACGGGCAAGCCGACCGCCGACAACATCCTGGCCCTGATCCAGGCCCACAAGATCACGTCGTTCTTCGCGCCGCCGACGATCTGGATCGCGATGCTGCGCTCGCCGAATTTCGACAAGTCCGACCTGTCGTCCCTGCAGAAGGGCTATTACGGCGCCTCGATCATGCCGGTAGAAGTTTTGCTCGAGCTTCAGCGCCGCCTGCCCGCCGTAAAATTCTGGAACTTCTACGGTCAGACCGAAATCGCGCCGCTCGCGACCGTACTGCGGCCGGAGGACCAGCTGCGCAAGGCCGGCTCGGCGGGCAAGCCGGTTCTCAATGTCGAGACGCGCGTCGTCAACACGTCAATGGAAGACGTTGAGGTCGGCGAGGTCGGCGAGATCGTGCACCGTTCGCCGCATCTATTGTCCGGCTATTACAACGATCCCGTGAAGACTGCGGCAGCATTCACCGGCGGCTGGTTTCACTCTGGGGATCTCGCCACCGTCGACGAAGAGGGCCACATCACTGTGGTCGACCGCGTCAAGGACATGATCAAGACCGGCGGCGAGAATGTCGCCAGCCGCGAGGTCGAGGAGATGGTATATCGTATCCCGGCGGTTTCCGAGGTCGCCGTCGTCGGCCTGCCCGATCCGCGCTGGATCGAGGCGGTCACCGCCATCGTCGTGGTCAAGAGCGGCGAAAAGCTGGACGAGGACGCCGTCATCAAGCACTGCGCCGGCCAGATGGCGCATTTCAAGGTGCCCAAGCGCGTCATCTTCGTGGATGCCTTGCCGAAGAATCCCAGCGGCAAGCTGCTCAAGCGCGAGCTGCGCCAGCGCTTCGTCGGTGGCGAGACGCTCGACAAGGCGATCCAGAAGAATTTTGGCGTGTAAGGGCGGGCAGCTTTTGGCTGCGTCGTGATCGAGTTCGCTAGCCGGCGTCGCCGGCCAGCTTCCTGACGTCGTCCGGCGTCTGTCCGAACCGGCGGCGAAACGCGCGATGGAAGTAGGAGACGTCGTGGAAACCGGCGAGATGCGCGATCTCGATGATCTTGCGTGTGCGCAGGCTCGGATTTCGAAGGAGACGTTCGGCACGCAGCAGGCGCTGCTCCAGCACGAAGCCGCTATAGGTGATGCCGGCCTGCTCGAACAGCAGCTGGATCGTGCGCGGGCTGACCCGGTGCGCGGCTGAAAGGACGGTGAGCGACAGCGCGGGGCTGTCAAGCTGCGCCAGGATGTCGGACTTGAGGGTTTCGAGACGCGCTGCCGCCAGGCCGCGCATTCGAGCCTGCTCGGCGACATCGCCGCGCGCTCCGATCATCAGCACCGAAAGGTCGAACAGGTGCTGCGAGACCGCGTCGAGTTCCGCGGGGGCGAGTTTGTCGGCATAAGCATGCGCGAGATCGTAATATCGCAGGTACATCGACGTGATCGGATTGGCGCCGGGGATCGACCGCGCAATCAGGTCCTCGGCATTCGGGCAAACGCGTAGCAGCGCCTTGCGCGGCAGCAGCGCGGTCCGAAAATTGCCGTTCCCGGTCTGAGTGATGTAGGCGCCTTTGATCGAGGGATCGCCAATTGTGACGTCCCCCGCCGCGATCTCCAGCGGGCGTTTTCCCATGGTCCCGCTCAACGCCGAATTGGGCGACGTCGTAATCACCAATTCGTCGTTCGTCCCCAACGACACGAAGGATATCGGCGAGCCGAACGAGGCCGAGAGCCTGATGCGGGGAAGAATGGCCGGCGCAATGGTCCGGTGGACTCGCCCTTCCCCGACCGGCACGAAATCGACGTTCGCCACCTGACGGCAAAACTGCTCGCGCCATCTTTCATAGGCCGGGCCATTCGGGTCGCCATCAAAGGAGAGTTGAGGCTGGATCATCGATCGGGAAGGGCAGGTCTGTTGGCGATTACGGCAGGTTGTATCGTCACGCTGCTGCTCCGCAACGGCAAAAGCGGGAAATTGCGTGATAAGCCACTTGCGATGACGCGCTGCGACCGCGACCAGGTGCCGCAGTCCGGTGTGCCCGGATCGCAACAGGCGCAGCCGCTGTCGCTGCGTTTCAGCTCAGTCCATTCGGCGGTTCGCGCCCTGCCACGAACGCGGATCGCTTCCCGCCTATCGTGGCGAGCGAGTGATCGACCGATTGGAAGGGAATGACCGGATGACACCTCGTGTGCGCGATCTGCTACCGGCTCTGCTGGCGCTTGGCCTTGGCGCGGCTTGTGCCATTGATGCAACGGCTGCCGACATCTCGCTCAAGGCTCCGCCTGCGCCGCTGCCGGTCGGCTTCAGCTGGACGGGCTTCTATGCGGGTGTTCACGCCGGCTATGGCACCGGCGATGGCAACGCCGCGAGGGTCGATCCCGGTGCGCTGCCGGCGCTGTTTCCCGGCGTGAACAATCTCACGTCGACGGCATCGGCGTCGTTCACGCTGGGGGTCGATCAGTCCGGCTGGCTGGGCGGATTGCAGGCAGGCTACAACTGGCAGAGCGGGCATCTGGTCGCCGGCGTCGAAGCCGATGTGAGCGCTGCCGGGATCGGCGGGCGGGCATCTGGCTCATATGCGTTTCGTCCCGTTTTCCTGGTCGGCGATTTCGACAATTACACCGGCACCGTGAGGGTGACCCAGGACATCGATTATCTCGGTACGCTGCGCGGACGTATCGGCTATGCCAGCAACAACTGGCTGCTCTATGCCACGGGCGGTCTCGCCTGGGCCCACGTCAAGGCAAGCCTCGACAGTTCTCATGTCAGATTGACCAATAATTTCCCGATTCCCGGTTTTCCCGGCGCACTGGACGGTCATGCCTCCGCAAGCGGCTACAATATCGGCTATGCGGTCGGCGGCGGCGGCGAATGGGCGTTCGCGCCGCACTGGTCGTTCAAGGCGGAGTATCTGTATCTCAACCTTGGCCGCCAGCTCTCCTTGTCTATCCCTGCGAGCAGCATGCCCGCCGGCGACATCGAGCTTCACACCTTCAGGGTCGGCCTGAACCGGCAATTTACGCCGTGAGGTCGGCCACGGCGATGAAGCTCAATACTTCTTCACCGTCGACCCGAACGCGAACCACAGCGCCATCGATGCGAGGCCGAAGCCGCCGAGCAGCAGGAAGGTCGGCCCGTAGCCGATCCATTGCGCGATCCAGCCGCCGAGCGCGGGACTGAGGCTGGCGCCGATGCCCTGCACCGTAATCACGGCGCCCTGGCCGAGATTGATGCGGCCGCTGCCGTTCAGCGCTCGCGCGACCATGCCGGGAACGGCGACCGTCTGCAGACCGGTGCCGATACCGTCGAGCACCTGCATCGGTATGACGCCCCACCATCCCGTCACGAAGAAGGCCAGCACGCCGCGGATTGGCAGGAACATGAAGGACACCAGGATTACCGGCCAATAGTTGCGCTTGCTCGCGACCTTCATCGCGATCAGCGAGGTCACGATCATGACGCCTTGCGCGATCACCACGGTGGTCGCGACGAAGCTCGGGCCGTTGGCCTGTCCCTCGGCCACGGCCGCAAGCCCGTAGAGCGGTACAATGGCGGCATTGCCGAGGTGGAAGACCGCGAGCGCGAGTGCCAGCACGAGCAGAGCCTTGTGCTTGAGCAGCATCGTCATCGCATCCGGCGGAGCCTTGGAGTCGTCCTCCTTGCTGCCGCGTGCGGCACGGTCGTCGATCGCTTTGGCGGGGATCATCATCACGCAGGCGATCGCGATGGCGCCGAACACGGCCGCCAGCACGAACACGGCGACATAGCCGAACCTGTAGCCGAGATAGCCGGACAATGCCGCGCCGATCATGTTGCCGGCGTGGTTGAAGGCCTGATTGCGGCCGTTGAGCGCGTTGAACCCCTTCTGCTTGGCGATGCCGAGCGTGATGCCTGTTACCGCCGGCACGATGGCGGCACTCGCCAGCGATTGCGCCACTTGCGAGAACGTCACTGCCCAGAAGTTTTGCGAGATCAGGATGATGGCGGAGGCGAGAACGACGCAGATGCCGGGAATGACGACCCATAGCCGTTTGTTGCGGCTGGAATCGATGAAGCCGCCGATCGGCGTCGTGACCAGCATGCCCGCGACATTGCCGATCGTCATCGCGGTGCCGATCAGCCCGGTTGCCCAGCCGCGTTCCTGGAGGAAGACCCCGACGAACGGCCCGATGCCCGACTGCATGTCGGCCATGAAGAAGTTGAGCGCAAACAGAGGCCAGATACGGGACGAGGAGGGAGGCCGCGATGTCATCGATACCTAAACATGCTCTTCGTGTGTCGCGATCCTCTTGACCATCCTTCCGGCGTGGACCTGAACGTAACGGGCGCTCGCCGCGTTGGTTCCAGTCGTCTCCTTGCGCTCATCGATCTTGCCGAAAGCGCGGTCGCAATGTCATCCTGCGATCTTCCCATGGAGCTCTGGTCATGCCTCTCTGGACCTGCGAAACCTGCGGCGCGCAATTCCCGAACGGCGGAAATCCGCCGACCTCCTGCGTCATCTGCGAGGACGAGCGGCAGTTCGTGAACTGGAAAGGGCAGACCTTTCTCACGCGCGAGGAACTCGCGCGGGGGCACCGACTGGTGGGACGCGACGATCTTGGTCTCACCGGGATCGGCCTGGAGCCGAGCTTCGCGATCGGACAGCGCGCGCTGCTGGTGCCTCAGAGCGACGGCTGCGTGATGTGGGATTGCATTCCGCTCGCGACCGATGAAGCCATCCAGTACGTCGCCGCACTCGGCGGGCTGAAGGCGATCGCGATCTCGCATCCGCATTACTACGGCGCGGTCGCAGACTGGAGCGATACCTTTGGCGGCGTGCCGGTCTATCTGCATGCCGACGATCGCGCTTTCGTCACGCGGCTGCATCCCTCGATCGTGCACTGGACCGGCGAAAGCCACCGCATCTCAGACGATGTGCTGCTGCTGCGCACCGGCGGTCATTTCGCCGGCGCCACCATGCTGCACTCTGCGCGCGGTGCGGACGGCAGGGGCGCGCTGCTCACCGGCGATATCGCCCAGGTGACGATGGACCGCCGCTTCGTCAGCTTCATGTATTCCTACCCCAACTACATGCCGCTCAATGCCGCCGCGGTGCGGCGGATCGCGGCCGCCGTCGAGCCGCTCGCCTTCGATCGCATCTATGGCGCCTGGTGGGGCCGCAACATCGCTGGCGGCGCCAAGGCCGCCTTCGCGGCGTCGGTGGAGCGCTACATCGCCGCCATCGCCTGAGCCGGCGAGCGGATCGGAGATTTGAGAAGACGGGAAATTGCGGTCAGTTCGCAAATTTTACGAGATAGCGGTAGGATGGAATTTCGGGATTGGAGCCGAACATTTCGATGTCCATCTCGTTGGCGCCGCCGCGGCGGATCCCAGTCACGACCCTTCTATCGGGCGTCCATATTCCCTGGCCTGCCGAGCGCTGCGCAAAGGAAATCCAGATCGCTGTTATGTTGAAAGGAGGCGAACTGCCGGGAAGTTGACCGCCGACAAACGTCATTCGATCACGGTAATCCCATGTTCGTTTGATATCTATGCCCTCCCTTGGCTTCACTGCGCCATGCACACTTCCACTCACCCGCCCAGCAAAGTCCTGCTCGGCCGCATCCGTAAATCCCGCCAGCAGATCAGATGTGATCCTCGTCGAGGCAATCTGCGTCCTTTGGTGCGCCTGTGCTACTACAGTGGTGTCATCGCCTCGCCTTGTGAACTGTCGAGTGGCGTATCTTCGGTCAAGCGGGCGATCGACCCAACTTTCACCCTCTCGTCGCATTGTCACGGACGGTATGCCATCCTCGGATTGCTTTTTGACCTGGATGCCTAGAAAGGATGTCTCTGCGTTTTCGGGCGAAACCACGGGTTGGTTGTTGAAGACGAGATAGATTTGATCGTAACGGGGCCTTACCTGCACCATTGATCCATACTGCTCGTCCAGAACGCAGTAGCTTTCGGCGGCTCGTGCTCTCTCTTTGCTTGCAGCATTGACGGCAATTGCCAGTCTTCCGGCGTAAGCGGATGAAAAGAAGGTGCGGTGGGCAACCCTCGTCGTGCCGCTCTGGCAATCTTGGGCCAGAGTTGGATTGAATCCCGCGACCCAGGCTGCCAGCGCAACAAAGAAAGAGGCGATACATCTCCGGTGAATGCTATGCACTGCGCGGTCCGCCCTGTCCGGCTTGGATGATGCCCATGTAATCCTTAACCAGGTTGATGAACTGGCCGAAATAGAAGCCAAGGATGATCCCGCCCCAGTTGGATAGCTGATCCGGTATGTCCTTTCCGATGATCGCCAGGGTGATGACCGAACCAATAACCGCGACGGCGATGATTCCGGCGATCAAGCTGATGACGTTGATCATACGGCCAATGGGCGCCGCCGAAAGTTCGATGCGACGCATCAATAGCTTTTCTGCAGTTGTCGCGGAATCCTGCTGCGGAGTGGCCTGCTCCTGGGGCGCCGCACCTGCTGGCCCAATGTCTGTCATGAGAGTCTATCCATAATTCTTCAAAAATCGATATGGGCAGTAAGCGGTGGCAACGAGGACACGACACCGAGGACGAAAAGTCCTTTCGCGTGTCACAGGAAATGTCGCTACCTTAGCGAGAGCTACCGTCTCGTCAAGGCCAGCCGTTGTGTTGGGACCACTTCGTCTCATTTCGCTAACGTGGGCGGTTGTCGCTGCCGCCCTCGACGACGCCTGCTTAAGTTGAGTCCACTTCATCTTGACTTTATTTCTGTACTATATGTACAGTATTTGACGTGGCGCGCCGGCGCGTCGGCGGGGCTCGGCATGATCGATGCATCGCCGCCTCAGCGGCGTATTCTTTGGCTGCGAGCGGGAGTTCGGCTCATGACGGCGCACTACGAGATCTTCGAGGCTGGCGACGTTGTCCTCCAGTCCGGGACCGTTTTCCCTTCGCTGAAGCTTGCCTACAAGACCTACGGCACGCTGAGCGCTGCAAAGGACAACGTCATCCTCTATCCGACCTCGTTCAGCGCCCAGCATTTTGACACCGAGTGGCTGATCGGCCCGGACGGCGTGCTCGACCCCACGCGCTACTTCATCGTCATCCCGAACCTGTTCGGCAACGGCCTGTCGTCCTCGCCGTCGAATACCCGAGCGCCGTTTCCCGAGGTGACCTATCACGATGCGATTGCGGTCCAGCATCGGCTCCTCACCGAGCGTTTCGGCATTTCAAAGCTGGCCCTCGTCTATGGCTGGTCGATGGGTGGCATGCAGGCCTATCACTGGGGGGCCCTGCACCCTGATATGGTCGAGCGTGCAGCCGTGGTCTGCGGCAGTGCCCGCTGCGCGCCCTACAACTACGTCTTCCTGGAGAGCGTGAAGGCTGCGCTGACCGCCGATCCCGCCTTCCGCGACGGCCGCTTCGCAGACAAGCCCGTTGCCGGCTATCGCGCCATGGGGCGCGTCTATGCCGGCTGGGCGATGTCGCACGGCTTCTATCGCGACGAGCTCTGGCGCGAGGCCGGCTTCACCTCGCTGGAGGATTATCTCGTCCGCGTCTGGGACGCGACGTTTGCGCGGCGCGACGCCAATGATCTCTTGGCGCAGATCGGCATCTGGCAGCGGGGTGACATCAGCCGCTGCGAGGCGTTCGGTGGCGATCTCAATCGCGCGCTGGCGGCGATCAAGGCGCACATGCTGCTGATGCCGGGCGCGACCGACCGCTATTTCGACGTCCGCGACAACGAGGACGAGCTTGGCCGGCTGGTCAACGCGAAATCCGCGGTGCTGCATCCGATCCCGTCGCTGCATGGCCATCGCGCCGGCAACCCCGTCGGCAATCCGCGCGACCAGGCTTTCATCAAGGCCGAAATCGCGGACCTACTCGGCAAACAGGCAGGCAACCGATCATGACCGACACAGCCGTTTCAGAGTCCGGCCACCGCCTGAAGCCGCTGACGCCGGCCATGCTGCGCGAATTGTCGGCCCGCTCCGATCTCAGAGGCGCGGCGCAGAGCCTTGGGCATTATGGCGCGATCGTGCTAGTGGGCGCGCTGATCTGGAAGATTTCGTCGACCTGGGGCGTGCTCTGGGCGTTGCCGCTGATGGCGGTGCAGGGCTATGTCGTCGCCTTCCTGTTCATGGCGGTGCACGAGACCGCGCACAAGACCGCGTTCAGGAGCCGCAGCCTCAATCTCGTCGTCGGTCATCTCTCAGCCTTCCTGATCGGATTGCCTTACGAATATTACTGCCTGTTTCACTGGGACCATCACCGCTACACCCAGGATCCGGACAAGGATCCCGAGCTGATCGTCGGCGTGAAACCGACCTCCGACACGCAGCTCGCGATCGCCTATAGCGGCCTGCTCCAGGTCGCCGGCCGTCTTCGGCTGATGCTCGGCCATGCTGTCACCGGAAAGGTCACCGTGCCCTGGATCCCCGAAAATAAGCGCGCCGTCATTGTGAGAGAGGCGCGTGTTTATGTCGCGGTCTATGTCCTGCTGCTCGCGCTCTCGCTGTGGTTCTCGTCAGGGCTGCTGCTCTGGGTCTGGATCGTCCCGCTTGTTATCGGGCAGTTGTTCCTGCGGCCCTATCTCTATGCTGAGCATACCGGCTGCGAGCGCACTCGCAGTGCTTTTCAGAACACCCGCACCACCTATACCGCCGCGTTGGTCAAATGGTTTGCGTGGAACATGCCCTACCATGTTGAGCACCACGCCTATCCCTCGATCCCGTTTCACGCGCTGCCGAAGCTGAACGAGATCGTCGACGGCGAGATCGTTTATCGCGGCCGCGGCTACATCCAGACGACGCGCGAAACCTGGGCCTGGTTTCGCCGGAATCTGAGGAGCCGTTAACCAAACGCAAAACTCCGGCCGCAGCGCGACCGGAGCTTTGTTTGGAAGGCGAGATATCAGTAGATCCCGTACGCGCAGACATTCACGACGCGGACGCGCATGCCGTGGCGGGTCTGAACGAGGCGCTCCTGGTAGCAGTTGCTGACGCCGGTGTTGACGTAGACGCCGCCGAAGCCCCAGCCCGGACCCCAGCCATGACCCCAATGGTGATGGTGGAAACCGCCAGCCGAGGCGGCGGTGGGCGCGAGAGCGGCAACGCCGAGCGAACCGGCGGCGATCAGACCGAGAGCAAGCTTACGAAACATCTTCATTCTCCAGTGTGGCGCTAAGGCCGTTGTTGTGTCCCTGCATCTCGGTCGGGCCGAGACGCGAATGCGTTCACCCGGGAGGAGGAGAATCGTGTTTCAGGAATGTTTCGTGGGCTGCGGCGAAATATGCCGGCCTCATGTTTTCCGCGCCGCGCGATAGCGCGCGGCCATCGCCTGCGTCAGCTCCGCCATCTTGTCGCGGAGGTCGGCGGGCTCCAGCACCTCGGCCTCGGGGCCGAGCCGCAACAATTCGGCCGCGGCGTGCCAGGACGTCTTGCCAACAGGCACGCGCGCAATGCGCCAGCCGTCCGCATCAACGGTCTCCTCGAGCTGCGTGCGCGCCTTGATGTACGGCTGGCTCAGCGCGTCGAGCAGCTTGACGCCGAACGGCGACAACCGGACGATCGCGACATTGGGATGCATCTCGGCCTCGAGACGCAGCGTCGCGGCCTGCCAATAGGCGGCGAGATCGAAATCGGCGGGACGATCGAAGCCGTCGTCGAGCGCCGTGCAGTCGAGCACGCGCGCAACGCGATAGGTGCGCACGCTGGCGTCGACCTGGCCGGCGAAATACCAGCTTCCACCCTTCAGCACGAGGCCGAGCGGCGCGAGCCGACGCTGCTTCTCCGCGCGCCAGCTCTGGTAGCGGATCTTGATCAGTGTCCCGCGCAGCACCGCGCCGGCAATCGTGCGCAGATGCTTCGGCTCTTCGGCCTCGCCGAACCAGCCCGGCGCGTCCAGATGAAAGCGTTCCTGCATTCGGCTGGCATCCTGGCGCAGATGGACGGGCAGCGCCGCCATCAGCTTGTTCTGCGCGGCGATCATTGCCGCATCCAGCCCGAGCGCCGCCGCCGGGCCCGGCAAGCCCGCCAGAAACAGCGTCTCCGCCTCGCTCTGCGACAGGCCGTTCAGCCGCACGCGATAGCCGTCGAGCAGCCGATAGCCGCCCTCCGCGCCACGGTCGGCGTAAACGGGGACACCGGACGCCGCGAGCGCGTCGATGTCGCGATAGATCGTGCGGACCGAGACCTCGCAGGCCTCCGCGAGTTCGGGCGCAGTGACTTGCCCCCTGGCCTGGAGGGTGGTGAGGATCGACAACATTCGGCTCGCGCGCATGATTGCTTAAACCATACCTGACACAGGATGTCAGGTATGGCCCGCTACAAGCTGCGCCACCGCCCGCTGGCCCGATGGAGACCTGCCATGACCGATCCGAACCGCATCACGCTGTATTACTCGCCGCAAAGCCGCGCCACCGGCACGCGGGTGCTGCTGGAGGAGCTAGGTGCGCCCTACGATCTGCATGTCCTCAACATGAAGGCCGGCGAGCAGCGCCAGCCCGCTTATCTCGCCATCAATCCGCTCGGCAAGGTCCCGGCGATCCGCCACGGCGATGCCCTGGTGACCGAGCAGGTCGCGATCACCATCCATCTCGCCGATCTCTTCCCGCAGGCAGGTCTGACGCCCGCGCTGAACGATCCGCTGCGCGGTCCTTATCTGCGCTGGATCGCCTATTACGGCTCCTCCTTCGAGCCGGCGCTGATCGACAAGTTCATGCAGCGCGAGCCGGCGCCGATCACGCAGTCGCCCTATGCCGACTACGACACCATGCTCGGCGCGCTCGAAGCGCAGCTGTCGAAGGGACCGTATCTGCTCGGCGAGCGGATGACGGCTGCCGACGTGTTGTGGGGCGTGGCGTTCAGCTGGACCATGATGTTCGGCATCGTGCCGAAGAAGGACGTTTTCGTCCGCTATGCCGAACGCATGACGGCGCGGCCGGCGTTCCAGCGCATCAATGCGGCGGACGACGAGATGGCGGCGCTGCATGCGGAGGCGGCGGGAGTGTAGGTCAGCCCTACACTCGGTGTCGTCCCGGATCTGCGCTTCGCTTGTCCGGGACGACGGCAGAGTATGAGACGCCTCCTCGTACTCCCTGACCAATCCCCTCAAAACCTCGGCGCTCTCTTCTCCGCGAACGCCTTGATGCCTTCCTTGATCTCGTCGCCGCGCATGCTGTCGCGGTGGCGCTGGTCGGCGGCGCGGTCATCGAGCTCGCCGCGGGCGAATTCGTTGATCGCGCGCTTCATGCCGCGCATCGCCTGCGGGGCATTGCCGGCGAGGATGTTGGCGAGCTTGTCGACCTCCTCGTCGAGGAATTCCACCGGTACCATCGCGGTGAGATAGCCGATGCGCAGCATCTCCGGCGCGCTGATCTTCTGCGCCGTCAGGAACAGTTTCTTCGCATTGTCGACGCCAAGCCGGGTGACGTAGCGTTTGATGCCGCTTCTGTAATAATGCAGCCCGAGCCGCGCCGCCGGCATGAACATCTCGGCGGTGTCGACGCCGATCCGGAAATCGCAGGCGAGCGCGAGGTCGGTCGAGCCGCCATAGACGCCGCCGTTGAGCCGGCAGATCGTCGGCACGCCCAAATCCTCCAACCGGTTGACGACGACTTCGAAGGCAGAGCCCGCGCTCTGCTGCTCGTTGGCGCTCACCGCGCGCTCGGCGACCGAGTTGAGGTCATACCCGGCCGAGAAGGCGCGTCCGGTGCCGGTCAGCACCAGCACGCGGATGGCTGGGTCGGCCTCGATCAGATCGAACAGTCTGACGAGCTCGTCGAGGTCTTCCGCTTGGAGCCGGTTGAGATGCTTGGGCCGGTTGAGGCGGATGGTGGCGCGTGCGCCGTCGCGGTCGAGCACAGGGCCGGTGGCTGCGTCGGTGATGTCCGACATTCTTGTCTCCTTTTACCTGTTTTCGAGCGCGCGCCGTTTCGCCTCGGCGTCAATGGTCTCGGCGAGATCGGGATGCCGTGCCATCAGCACGCGGAAGTCGACGAGGTCGAGCACCAGAAGCCGCGACACTTTCGTGGTCGAGACGTTGGCGCCGCGCATGTTGTTGCCGAGCAGCGCCATCTCGCCGAAGAAGGCGCCTTCGCCGAGCTGCACTTTCTTGCCGGGCAGCTCGACCTCGACCTCGCCCGCGGCGATGAAATACATGCAGTCGCCCTGCGCCCCCTTGCGAATGATCATGGTGCGCGCCGGCAGCTCCATGGTCCGCAGCATGTGGGTGACGTCGGCAATCGCAGCGGGGCCGAGCGCCGCGAAGAATGGCACCTTGCTGACGGATTCCCAGGTCTTGAGGAAATTGTCGCGCCGCGTCTCGGCGGCAAATCCGGTCGCCAAAATACCGGTCCAGAGGCCGAACACGCCGAGGCCGGAGATCATCACCGCGGCCGCCACGATGCGGCCGAGCGGCGTGACCGGCACGACGTCGCCGTAGCCGGTGGTCGTGAGTGTGACGACGGCCCACCACAGCGCGGCGGGGACGCTGCCAAAAGTCTGCGGCTGCACGTCCCGCTCCAGGAAATATTCGGCGACGGAGGCGAGGAAGACCACCATCAGGAAGATCACGAGCACGCTGAGCAGCGGGCCCGATTCCAGCACCAGCACGCGGCGAAGCTGCCGCAGGCCGGGGATGCCCGGCACCACCTTCAGCACCCAGAGCACGCTGAGCAGCCAGGCCGTCTTCGGCTCGGCGCCGAGGAGAAGCGCGACTGGCACCGCCAGCGCCCCGATCGCATCGACCAGTCCGGCGGAGGAGGACATATACAGCGAGAGCCGCCCCTGCTGCGTCATGTGGCGCAGCCGCACCAGCCATTCGAACACGAAATAGGCGAGGCAGGTCCAGAGCAGGGCGTTGATCCAGCCGTGCGCCTCCTGGGCGCCCTTGTCCGACAGCAACACCATGCTGAGCACGCCGACGGTCACAGCCACATAGGCCGCCTTGGTCATGTTGCGGCCGGCCGTGGCGGCCGCGAACTGGGCCAGAGCGGAAATCAGCGGCTTGGACATGCGGAAAGGCGGCTCGATCTTGAGACAAGTCTTCGGGTCCCGGCGGGGACGCCGGTGTCAAAGTGCCCGCCCGGGCGGGGGCCGTCAACGACGGGCAGGCTGCGTGAACGGCGCTGCTGCGCCGGGCCTGCCGGTCCGTGCCGCCGTCGCTGGCGTGGTGCCTTACCTGAAATGGGGTGGCTCGTCGTAACCGCGGCGGCTGCTGAAGAACAGCAGCACCATCAGCCCGACGCCGACAATGACGGAAAACCCCGCGCCCAGTGCCAGCGCCACATAGCCTTCCGTCGGGATCGGCTCACCTTCGACCGCCATTGCGGAATAGGCGAAGTAGCCGGCCCCCGCCAGCATTCCCAGAAGGAGGATGATGAGGAGTGCACGCATGCTGCGGTCTCCGGTTGTAGTCGCGAACCAACGGTTGCAGATGGGCTGGGTTCCAGGCGGCGGTCGTCTCGATCTCCCTCTCGTGCTCCGGACGCAGCGCAGCACGGAGTGATGCGCTGCAGAGCCAGGGCCCATCCAGCAGCGCAAGCTGCGGTTCCTGGGTCCCGGCTCGGCGCTGCAACGCCTTCGGCATTGCGGCTTGTCCGGGACAAGAGAACGGTGGCGGCGCCAACCGGCGCGGCCGTCAGGCGCTCTGGGCAGTCTTCACCACCACGACATTGCTGTCGTCGTGCTGGGCAGGGCCGCCGCCCTGCACCGTCTTCTCGGTCTCGCCGGCATGGCGTTTCAGATAGTCGCGGCGCATGCCGATCTCGTCGCGGACGAATTCGTAGCCGAGCTTGAAGGTGTCGAGCCCGTCGGTGCTGATCGTGCCGTCCCTGAGCCCGATGACTGCCCCGCGTAAAATGCCCTCCAGCTCGTCCTGGAGACATTCGAGCTGATCCAGAGAGTGGGCGTGCTCGATCCGCTCACCGATGTCGAGGATGGCGGTAGAGAGCTCGCTGGCCTTCTCCGGCGCGATGCGGGTGATCTTGGCGTAGATCGCCGCGAAGATCGAGCCGATGACGCTGAGCGCGGCGGCGCCCAGATACATCAAGTCGCTGTACTTATCCATGAATGACTTGGTGTCGTCGTTGATGTAGTCGGCCGCCCCCTGGTGCGCCATCACGAAGGCGTCCTTTTCGGTCGAGGCCGGCTCAATTCTGCTGGCAAAGCCGTTGTCGAGCCCGAGCGCGGATTTGTTTTCGTAGATGGTGCGCGCCAGCTCGCCCGCCGTGGATGGCGACATCCTGGATTGCGTGACCAGCAGCCATTCGAGCCCGATCGTGTCGAGATCGTCATCGGGAATTTGCGGCGACGTCGACAGCGTGCCCGCCGTCAGCGTCTCGCTGGAAATGCCCGGGAGCTTGCGCGCCAGCGCCTTGGCCTCGTCGATCGCGTTGAGCGTGAAGCCGCCGCGCTTGGCGACCTGCTCATAGGCCTTGTCGCGCACCGCCCTGGAGGCATGAACGATGGCGATCACCGCGCCAAAGCCGTTTGACGGCGCAAACAGCTTGTCGAGCGTCGTGCCCTGCGGCGCCATCTGGATCTTGGCGGCGTCCGGACCGTCGGGGATGTCGAGGATGCCGCGGACGAAGGCAAGGGAGGATTCGTTCTCGGCGAGAACGGCGACCTTCTTTTTCTTCAGCTCGGCGATCGACTTGATCTTCTTGGTGCCGGGGCCGAGCAGAAGCACGAGATCGTGCTCGAGGATCGCGAGCGTGCGCGCCCGTAGCGGCACCTTGGCGTCGGTGCGCAGCACGGCGAGATCGGCCTGCTTGCGGTCGAACTGCGCGAGCGCCTTGGGGTTGTCGGCGTTGTTGACGACCTTGATCCGGAAGCGCGAGGCGTTGGTCTTCAGCAGGGTGGCGAGCTTTGCCGCGAACAGCGCCTCGTCGCTGTTGGGAGCGCCGACGGCAAAGATCAGCGTTTCCGAATTATGCAGCATGGCGCGGCCGCCCCAGACGGTGGCGAGCGACAGCAGCAGGGTCAGCACGACGTAGAGGAAGACCTGTTGCTGATTGGTCTTGATCACCTTGGGACGCCGCGGCGGCGGCTCGATCGGGGATGTGGTGGGGCCTTCAGTACTCATGGCAGCACTCTGGCCTTAATCTCCGGTGACGGACGGCTCGCGGACGTGATCGCGGCGGGCGCCCTGCAATTCCTAAACGTCTGAAAAAAGAATGATATTCTGTACCGGCAATGATAGCGCGCCGGGACCGGAATGCAAATTTCGAGCCGAGGGTAACCTTACTCGACGCGGACGCGGCGAAAGGTCATCCTATCACCGGTTAGCCACACTTGGCGATTTTCCGGTTCCCCCCGGCTGCATTCCGCCGCGGGAGATGTCATAAATCGAAGGTCCCGGCGATTTGACCCGGTCCAAGAAGAAGTTGCGCTGAACGCTCCAATTTTTCTTGTCACCTCAATGAGGGCGTCGGCTTTGTCGTTTCCACCCATGTCATCGGCGATTCCGGTCGAAGCGCTCATTGGCTGGATGTTGCTGCTCACCTTCAAGCACATCATCGCCGATTTCGTCCTTCAGACCGCCTGGATGGCGCACGGCAAGGACCAGAAGCACGGCTGGGCCCTGCCGCTTCTGGTGCATTGCCTGATTCACCTTGCGGTTGCGCTGCCGCTGATCCTGATCGTCGCGCCGAAATTCTGGTTCGTGGCCTTTATCGACTTCGTGATCCACATCACGATCGACCGCGCCAAGGGACTGGTCTCGGCCAA
This sequence comes from Bradyrhizobium sp. 23AC, assembly GCF_054863025.1. Taxonomy (NCBI): domain Bacteria; kingdom Pseudomonadati; phylum Pseudomonadota; class Alphaproteobacteria; order Hyphomicrobiales; family Nitrobacteraceae; genus Bradyrhizobium; species Bradyrhizobium sp. 23AC. The sequence goes on along the minus strand of NZ_JAVAYN010000001.1, from coordinate 28,483 downwards.
TTTCGGCGTCGACCTTGCGCATCCCTGGTTCTGGACCCTGATCGGCGTCGACCAGGCCCTGCATCATCTCACCGGCTTCGGCCTCTCCATCTTCATGGCGGCGAACTGAGGGTAGTGGCCTCTGGGCGACGGTCGGGCCTGCATGGTTCGAGACGGCGCTACGCGCCTCCTCACCATGAGGGGATAGTGTCTTTCAGCAGCTCCTCATCCTGACGAGCCCGCCGAAGGCGGGCGTCTCGAAGGATGGCCACGGGGAAGCTCTTCGCCGCCTCCGATTCGCGGCCCACGCGCAAGCACCCCGGGTGACTACCGGGCAGCGTGGTTAACCTTTCATTAGAGAATTGCGCTGCATCTTCCGCACACGAGGGAGAACTGCAATGTTTTCAAGCCGCGACACTTTTGAAAGCGATTTCTGCCCGGTTCGCGACGAGCTCCTTGGCGAGATGTATCGCGCCAGCGAGAGTGGCCTGCCGAGGCTGGTTGAGAGTGTTTCCCCTGACGCGCGCGCCAGGCTGGCGCTGTTCTGCTATCGCCGCAGCCATCTGCATTCGCTGGCGGTCGCGATCGCAGCAAGCTGCAACGAGCGCGACCTGATCGAGAACGGCGGCCGCGTCGGCTCGACGCTCTATGCGCTGTCGCGCGAAGGCACGGCGAAATCCTCGCCCTCGCTGCCGGGCGGGCGCAAGCCGATCACGCTGTCGACCAAGCCGCTCTCGGTGCTCGCACCGCTGGATGACGAGATCGACGACGAAATCGGCGAAGCCGTTCCGGCCTAACTTGCCTCGATAGCCGGAAGCCCGAACTTCCGCCGCGCCATCGCGCATTCGGCATCGCCCGGCATGCAGGTGCGGCACACCTCCGGCCGCACCGCATAGATGCCGCATGCGGTCGCTTTTCCAATCTCCCCCTGCAGCGCCGAACAGCGGTCGCCCTCGCAACGCATGCCGGATTGGCGGTCGTTGACCAGCGCCTCCGGAATCGCGGCAAGCTCTTCGTCGCTCTCGATCGAGAAGCGCGGCCAGTTGGCCGAATAGCCGCAGCAGGCGCCGCAACTCTGGCAAAAGCTCGACAGATCGACGGGGGAGTTCTCTTCCATCGTCCTCAAATGTCCTTGTCAGGTGTCTTTGGGCGGGCCCCAGACCAGGCTCTGCCGCCATCTCGCGCGCAGCACGTCGCGCCGCTCCGGATATCTCTCGTCGAGATAGTTGGCGTCGACCACGCGGTCGGTGCGGAAGCTGCGGAAGTCGCCGCGTAGCTCGCACCAGGCTGCCAGCAGGCGCACGGCTTCGAGATAGCCGACCGAGATCGGCCAGATCATGCGCTCGCTGGCGCGGCCCTGCTCGTCGCGATAGCGCAGCATGATTTTCTTGCCTTCGTGGATCTGGGTGCGCGTGCGTACCATGTCCAGGCGGTCCGGCTCCCTGTTCCAGCTCGGCCGTGCCCGGCTCGCCGGCTCCAGCACGAAGGGACGCAGGCGCTCAGGCACGGTGTCGGCGATCTTGGCCATCAGATCTTCGGCCGCGCGCGCCAGTGCCGAATCGGCATGGCCGGCGACCCATTGTGCGCCCAGCACCGCCGCCTCGATCTCGTCGGGCGTGAGCATCAAGGGCGGGAGATCAAATCCCTTTTCTAGGATGTAGCCCATGCCGGCTTCGCCGCGGATCGGCACGCGCTGGCCGATCAGCGTCGCGATATCGCGATAGATCGTGCGCTTCGAGGTCTCGAGCTCGGCCGCGATGGCGTCCGCCGTAAGCGGCTTACGCGTGCGCCTCAGCACCTGGATGATTTGAAACAGCCGGTCGGCGCGTCTCATGCGGGTCCCTTGTCGGTGATCTTTTCAGAAGGCGGCGCGCGGCTGCTGACAGGATGTTGGCAGCAGGGGGGTTCTATACCGGGACAACACATCGACTGAAGAGGATTTGTCCATGATCATTCCGACCCATTTCGGCCCGGCTATTCCGATGTTGCGGGCACAGGCGTGGTCCGCATCGGCGTTCGGCCGCCTCGTTTCGCTCGATCTCATGGCCGTCGACCTCCGGTTTGCCCTCGCAAGCGTGGTGGTACGCCCGCTGATCCAGGCCGCGGACGCGCTGGTCCGCCACGTGATGGGCCGTGCCTGGCGGGGGGCCCGTTTCGCAGAAGATATCACGGCTGCTGCCACCATGGTGGCAGCAGCCCGGCACTAGGTTCCGTCAACTTTTTCGGTGGTTCAGGAGAAGCTTTCATGATCACGCTCTACGGATTTGGCACCGGCTTCGGCCTGCCGGAAATCAGCCCCTTCGTCACCAAGACGGAGGTGCAGCTCAAGATGGCGGGACTGCCCTACCGGAAGGAGCGGGCGATGCCGCCGGCCTCGCCCAAGGGGCAGTTGCCCTTCATCGACGACGGCGGCGAGGCGGTGGCCGATTCCACCTTCATTCGCGCCCATATCGAGCGCCGCTACGGCTTTGATTTCGATGCCGGGCTGTCGCTGACCGAGCGCGCGCAGGCCTGGGCGTTCGAGCGAATGATCGAGCACCACATCTACTGGGGGCTGGTCGGCGCGCGCTGGGTCGATCCGGTCAATTTCGCCAAGGGGCCTGCGCATTTCTTCGACGGCGCACCGGAGCACAACCGCGAGAAACTGCGCGAGGATGCGCAATTCCGCGTCGCCGAGAACTATCTGCTCTCGGGCCTCGGCCGCCATGGGCCCGATGACGATGTCGAGCTCGCCGTGCGCTCGCTGTTCGCGCTCTCGGTGCAGCTCGGCGACAAATCCTATCTGATGGGCAACAAGCCCTGCGGCGTCGACGCCACCGCCTTCGGTATGCTCGCCGGCATCCTCTCGCCGTTCTTCGAATCGGCCCTGCGCGAGCGCGCCGAGGGCTTTCCGAACCTTACCGCCTATGTCGATCGCATGATGGACAATTACTATCCGGAGTTCGCCTGGACCCCGCTGCGGCAGGCGGCTTAGGACCGCGGCGTATCCGCGGGCTCGGTGCAACCTCTCCCGCTTGCGGGGGAGGTCGGCGCGAAGCGCCGGGTGGGGGCTCTCTCCTCTGGGGGATTTCCTCGGAAATTCGGAGACAGCCCCAACGCGGAGGCACCCCCACCCCAACCCTCCCCCGCAAGCGGGAGAGGGAGCGCAGCGACACCGTGGAAGCAGTTCGCTCCTACAGGCCAAAACAAAAGGGCCGGCCCATTGGGCCGGCTCTCGTCGTCTCTCAGCTTTCGCTGCGTCTATTTCACCAGCGAGTACTTGCCGTTCTTCACCGTCAGCAGGATGCGCGAGCGCTCGTCGAGGCCGTAGCGGTCCTTTTCGGTGAAGTTGTAGACGCCCTGGCTTGCCGCCAGTTCCTTCTCCGTCAGCAAGGCCTGGCGGATCGCTTCGCGGAATTCCGGCGTACCGGGTTTTGCGGTCTTCAGCGCGGTCGGGATGATGCGCTTGAGGATCTCAAAGGCGTCGTAGGAATGGCCGGCGAACTGGCTGCGGCTGTTCGGGCCGTACTTTGCCTCATACGCGGCGTTGAGCGCGAGACCCGGCTTCTTGGTGGCGGCTTCGTCCGGCTGGTCCTCGGGGTCCATCACTGGACCCGACGCCATCAGCACGCCTTCGGCCGCTTTGCCGGCGATGCGGATGAAGTCCATGCTGGCTGCGCCGTGGGTCTGGTAGATCAGGCCCTGATAGCCGCGTTCGCGCAACTCGGTCTGCGGCAGCGCGGCCGCGGTGCCCGACGCGCCGACCAGGATCGCATCCGGATTGGCGGCAACCAGCTTCAGCACCTGTCCGGTCACCGAGGTATCGGGACGGGCGAAGCGCTCTTCGTCGACGATGGTCATGCCCATCGGCACGGCCTGGGCCTTAAGGTCGTTGAACCAGAGGTCGCCATAGGAGTCGGAATAGCCGATATAGCCGAGCGTCTTCACGCCCTTGCTCTTCATGTGCTCGTACAGCACCTTGCCCACGATCGGGATCGGCTGCGGCATCGCCACCGACCACTTCATGCGCTCGGGCGTGATCGGGAAGGGCGCCAGGCCGAAATGCGGAATGCCGGCTTCGTTGGCGACGTTGGAGACCGCGATCGTCGGCGGCGTCAGCGCCGAGCCCATGATGATGTCGGCCTTGGATTCGGTCACGAAGCGGCGCGCGTTGGTGGTCGCAGTGGTGGGATCGCCGCCGTCGTCGAGCACGATCACCTTCAGCGGCACGCCGCCGATTTCCTTCGGCACGAATTCCAGCGCGTTGCGCTCGGGAATGCCGAGCGCGGCGCCGGGGCCGGTCGTGGTGGTGGTGATGCCGATGGTGATTTCGCTGGTCTGGGCCAGCGCGGGCAGCGCCGGCAGGGCAAGCGTCGCCGCGGTGATGGCGGCGGTCAAGTAAAAGCGTTTCATCTATTCCTCCCTTTACGTGTTTCTTTGAAAGCAGAAATCGGGGGGTAATTCAGCCCCCTCTTTTGGCGATGCGGCGATTAGCTCCGGACTTAACTCCCCGTGAATTTGGCTACCATTTCCGCCGGGAACGGTGCCGATTTCAGCTTGTCGGGGTTAACGGGATCGCGACCGACGAGGACGCGGGTCTCAAACCCCTCGATCGCCAGCGCGTCACCCTTGTAGACGTTGTGCTTCACCTCGAAGCTCGATCGCCTGATGCTCTCGATCTTCGTTTCGATGGTGATCCAGTCGCCATAGGTCGAGGGGATGTAGAACTTGGATCGCGTGTCGACCATCGGGATGCCCACCAGGCCGTATTTGCGGACCAGATCCTGCTTGGAGAATCCGGCGACCTCGAACAGGGTCGAGGTCGAATCGTCGAACATCGCGAAATAGCGCGGGTAGTAGACGATGTTGGCGGGGTCGCAATCGCCCCACTGGATCTGTACGTCGCGCCGGTTCACGAACATGTGTCGCGCGCCTTATTTCGGCGCCATGCGCAGCGAGCCGTCGAGGCGCACCACTTCGCCGTTCAGGTAGGAGTTCTCGACCATGTGCAGCGCGAGCGCGGCGAACTCGTCGGCATGGCCGAGCCGGCGCGGGAAGGGGATCGCGGCGGCGAGTGAGTCCTGGGCTTCCTGCGGCAGGTTGGCGAGCAGAGGCGTCAGGAACAGGCCGGGCGCGATGGTCAGCACGCGGACGCCGAATTGCGCGAGCTCGCGCGCGATCGGAAGCGTCATGCCGACGATGCCGCCCTTGGAAGCCGAATAGGCTGATTGCCCGATCTGACCGTCATAAGCGGCAACGGAGGCCGTGTTGATGATGACGCCGCGCTCGCCTGTCGCCTGCGGCTCCAGCTTGGACATCTCGGTCGCGGCCAGGCGCAGCATGTTGAAGGTGCCGATCAGATTGACCTTGATCACCTTGTCGAAATCGGCGAGCGCCATCGGGCCGTCGCGGCCGACGACGCGTTTGGCAACGCCGATGCCGGCGCAATTGACCAGCACGCGCGGCGCGCCAAGAGCCTTGGTCGCCTGCGCGATCGCAGCTTCAGCGGAAGCGGCATCGGACACGTCGCAGGTGATTGCCACGCCCTTGATCTCGGCGGCAACCGTCTCCGCGAGCTTGGCGTTGAGGTCGAACACTGCGACCTTGGCGCCCTGCGCCGCCAGTTTTCGCGCGGTGGCGGCGCCCAGCCCCGATGCGCCGCCGGTGACGATGGCTGCCTGATCTTTCAACAACATGGCGTTCTCCTGTAGCTTATGTCCGGGTTAGCCGACCGATATCACACGGTCGGACGGATTGGCAGCATAGAGCTCCTCGATCAATTCGGCGCGATGCTCGAGCACGGCGCGCTGGTTGATCGAGCCCTTGTCGGTGACTTCGCCCTTGTCGATCGAGAGCGGCGCGTCCATCAGGATCGCGCGCGTGATCCGGGTCGAGGAACCCGTGGCTTGACTGAGGAAACGGGTCAGGCGCTCGCGAAAAGCCTCGCGCACCAGCCGGTCGCGCGTTGCGACGACGAGATCGTCGGTCGGCAGCGTCGGATTGATCAGCCGGCAGCCGTCGAGGTCGAGCACGACCAGCGCCGAGACCTCGTCACGATTGATGCCGGCAATGACGACGTCGCGCACCAGCGGGGCGCAGGCCGCAGTGAGGCGCGCGCGCAGCGGGCCGACGCTGACCCAGGTGCCGCTGGCGAGCTTGAAGTCTTCGCCGACGCGGCCGTCGAAATCGAAGCCTGCGTTGAGATCCTCGGGATCGGCGGGCTTGAGCGCATCACCCATCATGTAAAATCCTTCCTCGTCGAAGGATTTTGCGCTGATGTCGGGTTGGCGCCAGTAGCCGGGCATGACGTTCGGCCCCTTGGCGCGCACTTCCAGCTTGCCGTTGTTCGGCACCAGCTTGGCGTCATTGCCTGATACCGGCAGACCGACATGGCCGGAGCGGCTGGTGCGCGGATTGACCGACATGAAGAACGGCGCGGTCTCGGTCGCACCGAGCCCGGTCAGCATCGGAACCCGATAACCTTTTTCCTTCACCGCGAGCTCGTCGAGGCTGTCCCAGATGAAGGGCGACAGCGCTGCGCCGGAGAAGAACATCGCGTGCAGCCGGTCGAAGAACTTTGCGCGCAAGCCCTGATCGTCGCGCAAATAGGGCAGCAGCGATTCATAGCCCTTGGGCACGTTGAAATAGACCGTCGGCGAGATCTCCTGGAGATTGCGCACGGTCTCCTCGATGCCGCCGGGCATCGGCTTGCCGGCGTCCAGATACATCGAGCCGCCATTGTAGAGCGTCAGCCCGATATTGTGGTTGCCGCCAAAGGTGTGATTCCAGGGCAACCAGTCGATGATGACGGGCGGCTCGTCTTTCAGAAAGGCGAGCGTCTCGCGCAGCATGACCTGGTTGGCGCAGATCATGCGCTGGGTGTTGATGACGGCCTTGGGGTTGCCGGTCGAGCCCGAGGTCAGCAGGAATTTGGCGATCGTGTCGGGGCCGATCTTGCCGTGGACCTCGTCGAGATCGGCGCGGATCGGCGTCGCCATGAGGTCGGCGAGCGTGGCGACGTCGCGGCCCGGCACCTGGCCGTAGGACGCGGCGATCTCGGTGCCGAGCGAGACGTTGGCGGCAAGCGCATCGGCGAACTTGTCGGCGTCCTCGGCGAAGACGAGGCCGGGCGTCAGCAGCTTCATCAGGTAAGAAAGCTTGCCGTAATCCTTCGACACCAGCGAATAGGCCGGCGACACCGGGCAGAACGGAATGCCGGCATAGAACGCGCCGAACGCCAGCAATGCGTGGTCGATCGAATTGCCGGAAAGGATGACGACCGGCCGCTCCGCCGACAGGCCGCGCGCAATCAGGCCGGACGCAATGTGACGGCTCGCGACGAGCAGCTCGGCGTAAGTGATCTTGCGCCAGCCGCGGCCGCCTTCGCGCTCGGCCATGAAGACACGGTCCGGCGTGGTGCTGGCCCAGTGATGCAGGCGGTCGGTGAGGCGAACCGGATAGTCGCCGAGCGGCTGCTTCGGCCTGAGGTAGATCGTGCCGTCGTCGCGGCGTTCGATGTCGACGACGGGGTCGCCGAATGAAATGGGCCGCAGCGGGAAAGTGCTCGCGCCGCGCTCCATGCTGGAAGAGGACGGCTGCGCGCTCATGACTTGGGCTTTACCTTTGCGGTCTTGTGTTCGAGGAACTCGCGGATCCGGCGCTTTGCCTCTTTGTCGCTCTGCGCGACGGTCGCCATCAGCGATTCCATCAGCAGGCCGGTCTGCGGATTGGCCTCCGCGATCATCGGCAGCGCCTGGAGCACGGCGAAGTTCGTCAGCGGCGCGTTCGAGGCGACCTTGGTCGCAAGCTCCATCGCCTTGCCGAGGCCGTTGCCGGCCTCCGTGACATATTGCGCGAAGCCGTAGGAGGCGCCTTCGGTGGCGCTGTAGACGCGACCCGTCAGCATCATGTCCATCATCCGGGCGACGCCGATCAATCGCGGCAGCCGCACCGAGCCGCCGCCGCCGACGAAGATGCCGCGCTGTCCTTCCGGCAGTGCGAAATAGGTCGAGGGCTCGGCGACGCGGATATGCGCCGAGCAGGCAAGCTCCAGCCCGCCGCCGATCACGGCGCCCTTCAGGGCTGCGATCACGGGGACGCGGCTGTACTGGATGCGGTCGAACACCCGGTGCCACATCTGGGAATGGAGCAGGCCGCCGGTCGCGTCATGCTCGGTCAGCTCGGACAGGTCGAGGCCGCTGGAGAAATGATCGCCGATGCCGTGGATGACGACCGCGCCGATATCCTCGGGCAGGGACGCAAAACACTCGCCGATTTCCAGGATGATGCCGTCGTTGAGCGCATTGCGCTTGGCCGGCCGGTTCAGACCCACAGTCAGAACCCGGTCCGCCCGCTCGATCCTCAATAGCCCGGAGGCACCCGCGTCAGCGGTCTCGGCGTTTCCCTGTGTCATTTGCGTCCTTGTCAGAATAGTTATGTTGTATAACGAATTTTGGGGGAGTCAAGCTTGGGACGGCACAATGCTGCTCCGCACACTATGTCATCCCTGCGAACGCAGGGACCCATAACCCCAGGGAGAAATTTGGCGGGGGACCCGTCGTTCGGTACTCCGACCACCGGCAACCGATGGACCACGCGGTATGGGTCCCTGCGTTCGCAGGGACGACGGCGCTATACCACTTGATGCACGTCGATCACGACGCGATCGGCGTGGCGTGCGGCTGAGCCGACGAAGATGTGCTCCATCAGCCAGCGATATGTCTCATGCCCGGTCTCGAATTTCGGCACGGTGCGGAAATAGATCAGCTTGGGATCGACCGGCTCGCCGCGCTTGAGCTTCTGCAGCAGCTCAACCGGTCCGAAACGCATGCCCTTGTTCTCGACATAGACAATGGCGCCGTCGTCGGTCTCGAAGGCGTATTTTGCCTCCAGGTCGATCAGCTCGTTGGGGCGGATGGTCTGGAAGTCGGCGCCGAACGGCAGCACCTTGCCTGATATCGCGCCCGTGACCTCACCGCCGATGATCGGGATGATGCGGCGGACACCGATGCCGGTCTCGCCGGCGGTGACGACGTCGCCGATGCGCGCGGTGATGGTGAAGACGTACTTCGTCTCGAGCGTCGGTGTCGTCATGCTTCACCCCGTCAATGCGCCATCATCCGCGTCGGCAGCCAGGTCGCCAGCAGCGGGAAGGCGATCAGGATCACGAGGCGGATCAGGTCCGTGACCACGAACGGAATCACGCCCTTGAAGATCGTGGAGAAGGAGACGTCCTTCACCACGCTCTTGATGACGAAGACGTTCATCCCGACCGGCGGGTGAATCAGGCCGAGTTCGACGGTCATGACGATGATGACACCGAACCAGATCGGGTCGAAGCCGAGATGCGTGATGACGGGGAAGATGATCGGCACTGTGAGGATGATCATCGCCATGGCATCCATCAGGCAGCCGAGCACGAGATACATCACCATGATCAGCGCCAGCACGCCGTAGCTGCCGAGACCGAGGCCGGTGAGGAATTCGGTCACTTTCTGTGGCGTCTGCGTCACCGTGAGGAAATAGCCGAAGATCAGCGCGCCGATCAGCACCGTGAACACCGCCGCGGCGGTGCGCGTCGCCTGGAGCAGCGAGGCCAGGATCTTCTCGCGGTCGAGCCGGCCCGTCAGCACGCCGATGATGAACGCGCCGGCGGCGCCGACGCCGCCGGCTTCCGTCGGCGTGAAGCGCGGCAAATAGGGCAGGCCGTAGAGGCCGCCGATCACGAAGATGAACAGCAGCACCGGCGCCCAGATCTCCTTCAGGCCGGCAAAGCGCTCGCGCCACGGCGTCACCTTGCCCTTGGGGAGGAAGTCGGGACGGAAATAGCCGATCAGGAAGATCGTGATCATGTACATGCTCATCGCCAGCAGGCCCGGGATGATGCCGGCGATGAAGAGCTTTCCGATGTCCTGCTCGGTGATGATGCCGTAGACGGCGAGCACCGTGGAGGGCGGCAGCATCGCGCCCAGCGTGCCGCCCGCGGCGATTACGCCAGTGGCGAACGACTGCGGATAGCCGAAGCGGCGCATCTCGGGATAGGCGACGGCCGAGAAGGTCGCGGCGGTCGCAACCGACGAGCCGCAGATCGCGGCAAAGCCGCCGCAGGCCCCGACGGTGGCGATGCCGAGGCCGCCGCGCAAATGTCCGACGAAACCGTTGGCGGCGCGGAATAGCTCGCGGCTCATGCCGGAATTGGACACGAAGGAACCCATCAGCAGGAACATCGGGATGACGCCGAAGGTGTAGTCGGTCACCGTACGCATCGAGGTCTGGCCGACCAGCTTCAGGGCCGCCGTCCCGTTGACGAGATAGGCGAAGCCGGAGACGCCGACGAGGCCCATCGCCATGCCGACGGGCACGCGCAGCAGCATCAGGACAAACAGGGAGACGAAGCCGATTACGGCGACGGCATCGGTGCTCATGATTACTCCGTCGCCTTCAATTTGGGATCGTGCATGTCTTCGGGGTGGAAGATCAGGCGGTAAGTGCGGATCGCGATCAGCAGCACGGCGCAGACGTCACCGACCCAGGCGATCGCGAAGAACGGCCATGTCGGCATGTGCATGTCGAAGGTCAGGACATTGTCGTTGTAGGTGCCGCGCACCTTGTCGAACAGCGTCCAGGTCTGCACCGTCACGACGAACAGCAGCACCAGGGTTGCGAACACGTCGATCCAGCGCTGATGGCGCGGTCCGACATTGCCCCAGACGAGGTCGACCGTGATGTGGGTGCCGCGATAGGAGGTCGCGGCGATGCCCCAGAAGATGAGGATGCCGAGCAGCATGCGGCCGATGTCGAACGAATCGGGGATCGAATAATTCAGCGTGTTGCGCAGCAGCACCGACAGGAAGATGTCGAGCGCGACGATGCCGACGAAGCCGGCCGCGATCCATTCGATCGTGTCGATGATGCGGTCCATCCAGGAGCGCTTCATGGGGTGGTCCTGTTCAAGATGAGTGCGTTGCATCCACGACCGTGCTGCGCTCCCTCTCCCGCTTGCGGGGGAGGGTTGGGGTGGGGGTGCCTCCACAGAGAGACTCCCGAACGGGAGACTCCCCAAGGGGGGAGAGCCCTCACCCGGCGCGCGGGACGATGCTTCGCATCGCCCGGACGCGCCGACCTCTCCCGCAAGCGGGAGAGGTGGAGCGAGTGTGGGCCTCACTCCGCCAGCGCGTTGTATTTCTTCAGCGAGGCCTTGAGGTCCGCGAGCGCGGCGTCCGGATCGGCTCCGGCCTTCTTGGCGCCCTCGGACCAGGTCTTCACCAGCGGCTCGGCGGCCTTCTTCCAGGCGGCGGTCTGCTCGGGCGTCAGCTTGTAGACCTCGTGGCCGGATTCCGCCTTCACCTTGTCGATGCCCGCATCCTCGAACTTGCCCCAGTGCTCGCCGACCACGCCCGCCATTTCGACCGAGCAGTTCTTGTCGATCGCGGCCTTCTGCTTGTCGGACATCGCGTTGTACTTGTCCTTGTTGATCACGAACACGAAGGTCGTTGTGTAGAGCGGCGCCTCCATGTCGTATTTGGTCACCTTGTCGATGCCGAACAGCACCAGCGACCCCCAGGGGAAGGTGACGCCGTCGGCGACGCCGCGCTCGATGATGTCGCGGACCTCAGGCGCCGAGGACTGCACATTGGTGCCGCCGAGCGACGTCACGAAGTTCGCCATGGTGGCGTGCGCCGGGCGGATCTTCATGCCCTTCACGTCTTCGGGCAGCACGATCTTCTTGGTCTTGGAATGGAAGGAGGAGGGTGAGTGGACGAAGGCGAGGCAGTATTTGACGTCCTTCATCTCCTTCTCGGCATATTTGCGATACCAGGCGTCCAGCCCCATCGAGCCGCCCTTGGCGTCCGAGATCAGGAACGGCAGCTCGCCGGCGCCGACGATCGGGAAGCGGCCGGGCTGGTAGCCGGGATTGACATAGGTGACGTCGGCGATGCCGTCGCGCGCCATGTCGTAATGGTCGAATGCCTTGCCGAGCTGCTGGGCCGGAAACACCTTGCCCTTGATGGTGCCGCCGGAATCCTTCTCGACCGCGGCAGCCCAGTCTTCCAGCGATTTCTGCAGCGGATGCGAAGCCGGCACCCAGTGCGAGATCTTCAAATCGAAGGTCTTGTCCTGCGCGAAGGCAGGCGTCACGCTTGCGGCCAGCAGCAACGCCAGACAGGCTTTCCTCATCACACGTCTCTCCCTGTTTTCGACGGCGGGCTTCGATGGCCCGGTCTCGTTAATTAACATGTTATCTAATCGGCCGGCGCGTTCAAGCCGGAACTGGCGCGCACTTCGCCGCGCCGTCTGCGTCAGCCATGCTGCATGGATTTGTCGCTGCCCGGCGACGGCCCTCCCCTTTTGCCCAACCGTTATATGATATAATTATCGTGCGCGGAGCAACGCGACAAGCGAGCCACGAGCAAAGCCTACAGGATCGGAAGGAGCAAGTATTGCGGACAAAAGTCGCAATCATCGGGGCCGGACCGGCCGGATTGTTGCTTGGGCAACTGCTGCACGCATACGGCATCGACAATGTCATCCTGGAGCGGCAGAGCCCGGATTACGTGCTCGGTCGCATCCGCGCCGGTCTGCTGGAGGAGGGAACCGTCGCGCTGCTCGACGAGATCGGCGCCGGTGCGCGGGCGCATGCCGAAGGCCTGGTGCATGAAGGCATCGAGCTCGCCTTTTCCGGCCGCCGTCACCGCATCGACATGAAGGCGGCGACCGGCAAGACGGTCATGATCTACGGCCAGACCGAGGTCACGCTCGACCTGATGAATGCGCGGAAGGCCGCCGGTCTCGTCTCGGTCTACGAGGCCAGGGACGTGCAGCCGCATGATTTCGACGGCAGTCACCCGCGCGTAACCTGGGTCAAGGACGGCGTCACCCACACGCTCGATTGCGATTTCATCGCCGGCTGCGACGGCTTTCACGGCGTCAGCCGCGCCAGCGTCCCGGCCGGGGCGATTGAGGAGTTCGAGCGGGTCTATCCGTTCGGCTGGCTCGGCATCCTCTCGGAGACGCCGCCGGTCAGCCATGAGCTGATCTACTCCAACCACGCCCGCGGCTTTGCGCTTTGCACCATGCGCTCGACCAGACGCAGCCGCTACTATGTGCAGTGTTCGCTCGACGACCATGTCGACCAATGGCCGGACGAACGCTTCTGGGACGAATTGAAGCGCCGGCTCGACCAGGAGGCGGCCGACAGCCTCGTCACGGGCCCCTCGATCGAGAAGAGCATTGCGCCCCTGCGCAGCTTCGTCGCCGAGCCGATGCGCTTCGGCAAGCTGTTCCTGTGCGGTGACGCCGCCCACATCGTGCCGCCGACCGGCGCCAAGGGACTGAATCTCGCTGCCAGCGACGCACATTATCTGTCGGGCGCGCTGCGCGAATTCTACGACGAGAAATCCAGCGCCGGCATCGACGCCTATTCCACCACGGCCCTGGCGCGGGTCTGGAAGGCGGTGCGCTTCTCCTGGTGGATGACCTCGATGCTGCACAAATTCCCCGACACCGGCACCATCGGCGCGCGCATTCAACTCGCCGAGCTCGACTACGTCACGCAGTCGCAGGCCGCGATGACGTCGCTGTCGGAGAATTATGTCGGACTGCCGTTTTAGGACGGGGCCGACGGTGCCGTAGGGTGGGCAAAGGCGCCCTTGCGCCGTGCCCACCACCTTCCCATAATTGCGAAAGCGCGTGGGCACGCTTCGCTTTGCCCACCCTACGGCTCGGTCATTGTGGCGCCACCCGTGTTTCAAACACGCGAGCAAATCCCGTTTAAAACTTTGTAATTGATGCAACCGTCATCGCCATCGCGTTCAATGCTGACGACTCAGCAACGCGAGACAACCATGACCGCCACCGACATTCCCGCCGGCTTCGAGCCGCTCTTTCGCAAGAGCCCTCTCACCGAACCCTGGGAGCCGCTTTACTCCAAGAACACCGACAAGGCCGTCATCATCGGCCTCCGGCTGGCCAGGCCCCACACCAACGGCCGCGGGCTGATCCATGGCGGCCTCATCGCGGCGCTCGCCGACAATGCCATGGGCTATAGTTGTGCGCTGGTGACCAACTGGACCACGTCGTTCGTGACGATCTCGCTTTCGGTCGATTTTGCCGGCTCCGCCGAGATCGGCCAGTGGTGTTCGATCGAGAGCGGCGTGATCAAGACCGGCAAGACGATCTGCTTTGCGCAGTGCCTTGTGAAGGTCGACGATGCCGTGATCGCGCGGGCGAGCGGCACGTTTCGGGTGGTGCCGAAGAAGGGATGATCTCTCCGTGTCCCGGACGCGCTGCAGCGTGCAACGCTGCTGCGCAGAGCCGGGACCCATGTCTCGACATGTCACCCTGCCGCCTTCTGGGTCCCGGCTGTGCGCCGCTCCGCGGCGCGTCCGGGACACGCCTAGGCAAACCTCCACTCCGCCGTCTCCACCACGAGATCGACGAATGCGCGCACCTTGGCCGAGAGCAGGCGCGAGGTCGGGTAGATGATGTGAATCGGCAGCGCCGGCTGCTCGTACTTCGCCAGCACGATTTTCAGCCGTCCGCGCTTCAGCCCCTCGGCGGCCTGGTAGGCCAGCACGCGCGTCACCCCGCCGCCGGCTTCGGCGTATTGCAGGGCGGCGTCGGCGCTGTTGCTGATGAAGCGGGGCGACGGCGTGACCTCGATGTCGCGGCCGTCGTGCACGAAGTGCCAGCTGGCGGACGGGCCGAACTGAATGGTCTGGTGTTCGAGCAACGCGTCTGGCGTCTTCGGCTCGCCGTGGCGCTTCAGATAGCCCGGCGTCGCCACCACGATCCGCCGCATCTCGCCAACTTGCCGCGCCACCAGCGAGGAATCGGCGAGATGACCGATCCGCACCGCGACATCGACGGCGTCCTCCACGAGATTGACGAGATGGTCGGACAAGCGCAATTCCCCGCCGACCTCGGGATAGCGCTTGAGATAGTCGGTCATGACCGGCCCGACATGCAGCCGGCCGAAGCCGACCGGCGCCGAGACCACCAACCGTCCGCTCGGCCGGTTGCGCTCCTCCCGCGCGGAGCCGTCGGCCTCCTCGACATCGGCGAGGATGCGCCGCGCGCGCTCCAGATAGCGCGTACCGACGTCGGTCAATCTCACCTGCCGGGTGGTCCGCTGCAACAGCCGGGCGCCGAGATGCTCCTCCAGCGCCGCGATCAGCCGCGTTACCGCCGAGGGCGACAGGTGTAGCTTGCGCGCCGCCGGCGCGAAGCCGCTGAGATCGGCGACGGTGACGAAGGCATGCATGGCTTCAAGGCGGTCCATGTCACTATTGCATATATTGCAATGATGAAGTGTCAAGCGGGTAGATTGTTTTAGTCGGAGAAAGGTCCATTTTAGACCGCGAAAGACGCAGCAATGCGCCGGAATTCGAGGAGATATGCCGATGACGGCAACTCACACCTACGCCAGCGACGTTGCATTTTCGCCGGCGGTGAAATCGATCCAGACCCGAAAGGGATCGCGCGAAGGGTATGCCCATGCCGAGCAGCGAGGATGGCGGACCGAGGTCGATGAGAACCTCGCGGCGTTCCTGGCTGACGCCAGCAGTTTCTATTTCGCCACCGCCTCGGCCGACGGCCAGCCTTACATCCAGCACCGCGGCGGTCCGAAGGGTTTCTTGAAGGTATTGGACAAGCAGACGCTGGCCTTCACCGACTACGCCGGCAACCGGCAATACATCACGCAAGGAAATCTCTCGGAGAATCCCAAGGCGTATATCTTCGTGATGGATTACGCCCATCGCCGCCGCGTCAAGATCTGGGGCGAGGCCCGCGTGGTCGAGGACGACGAGGCAATGACCACAGCGCTGATGCCAAAGGGCTATCGCGCCCGACCGGAGCAGGTGATCCTGTTCAAGATCGCAGCCTGGGACACCAACTGCCCGCAGCACATTCCGCAGAAGTTCGATGCCGCGGACGTTGCCGCAGCACTGGCGGCGAGGGACCAGCGCATCGCGGACCTGGAGGCGGAGGTCGCGGCGTTGAAGAATGAGAGGGCGGCCGGACATTAGTCGCAAGCAAGTGCGATACCCTCGCTGCACCTTTCCCCTTATGAGAGAGCGGCTCGCGTCATAGCCGCGAGACGGGTGAGAGGGTCATCTCCGCAGGCGACAGTCCCACGTCGTCATTCATGGAGAGGACCCTCGTCTGGCGCACTTGCGTGCGTGACCGCAAGCGAGAAGGATCCCGCAATGGTCAGGATCACGTTCATATTGAACGATTTGTGCTTGACCTAGATCAATCCGCAATGAGCACGCGCGATGTCTTGCCGTGGGGCACGGCAAGACAATGGAGATCGCGATGACGAAGAAAGCAGCCGTTGCGACGATTGCAATCCTTTTGACGACGTCACCGCTTGCCTATGCAGCGGAGACGTCTGCCACCGTCGGAATGCGGCAACCCAGCGTCGCTGACATGAATAGCTTGACGGATATGCGTGTCGGCATCGTCAAGGCTGCCCTGCAGATGACAGCCGAGCAGGAGAAATACTGGCCAGCGATCGAAGACGCGATCCGCGCGCGAGCGAAGAATCGGGAGGCCCGGCTGAAGCGATTGGCCCAGTTGCATGACAACGGCCCGATGGATGCCCTCAACGAGCGAAATCCGGTCGAGTTGATGCAACGCAGAGCCGATCTGCTGGTTCAGCGCGGGGCGGACCTGAAGAAGCTCGCCGACGCCTGGGAGCCTCTCTACAAGACACTGACTCCAGACCAGAGGAGGAGAATGGCATTCGTCTCGTATGTCGCCATGCGCGGCATGCGAGATGCGATCGAGCATCATAGCGAAGCGGAAGATGACGACGACTAGTGACGCGCTTTATGGAGGCACATCATGCTTCGATACATCCTGGTTGCTTTGGCAGCGCTCGTTTTGCTCACTGTCAGCCTCATTCCGGATGACGCATTCGCCCGACGTGGCGGCGGTGGCGGGTTCCGCGGCGGTGGCGGCGCCATGCGCGCCGGGGGATTCCAC
Organism: Bradyrhizobium sp. 23AC; assembly: GCF_054863025.1. Lineage (NCBI taxonomy): Bacteria > Pseudomonadati > Pseudomonadota > Alphaproteobacteria > Hyphomicrobiales > Nitrobacteraceae > Bradyrhizobium > Bradyrhizobium sp. 23AC. The sequence goes on along the minus strand of NZ_JAVAYN010000001.1, from coordinate 11,536 downwards.
GGCGGGGTGCATGCCGGCGGCATCCATCGCGGTGGCGGCTACGCCGGACGCGGCTATCGCGTAGCGGGAGGGCCGCGGCCTTCGCATCCCATCGCGGGGCGTCCGGGACGACCGGGATACCCGGGTCGTCCGATTGCCGGCCGCCCGGGGCGGCCGATCGCAGGTTATCCGGGCTATGGTGCCGGCTATCGCCCGGGTTGGGGCTATGGCGCGGCCGCCGTCGGAGCCGCTGCTGCCTACGGCGCCTACGGCTACTACAACAACAGCAATTGCACCTACGATACCTACGGCAATTGGGTGTGCCCGGGTCAGTACCCCTACCAGAACTATTGAGATGCGCACGCTCGGACGGTGGCTGTCATACCGTCCGGGCGTGCAAGACTAAATCGCGCTCTCGCCTTCGTGCTGGAAGCCGAGATAGCTCGCCGCGACACGCTCGTTCGCCGCGATGTCGCTCGCCTTGCCCGAGAGCACGAACTCGCCGAGTTCCATCACATAGGCCTGGTCCGCGATCTTCAGCGCGGCCTGGGCGTTCTGCTCGACCAGCAGCACGGAGACGCCGCTGGCGCGCAGCTCAGTGACGATGCGGAAGATGTCGGCGACGATGATCGGCGCGAGGCCGAGGCTCGGCTCGTCCAGCATCAGCAGTTTCGGCTCGCCCATCAACGCGCGGCCCATCGCGAGCATCTGCTGCTCGCCGCCGGAGAGCGTGCCGGCGAACTGCTTGCGCCGCTCCTTCAGCCGTGGGAACAGCGCGTAGACGCGCTCCATCGAGGCTTTCGCCTTGCTGCGCTCGATGCGGAAGGCGCCCAGCTCGAGATTGTCCTCGACATTCATGGTGACGAACAACTCGCGGTGCTCGGGAACGAGACCGAGGCCCATCGCGACGCGGTCCTCGATGTCGAGCCGGGCGAGATCCTGGCCGGCAAAGGTGACGCGGCCTTTCAGCGGCAGGATGCCCATGATGGCGGAGAGCAGCGTGGTCTTGCCGGCGCCGTTGGCGCCGACGATGGTGACGATCTGGTTTTGGCCGACCTCGAGCGAGACCGAGCGCACCGCCTCGACCTTGCCATAGGCGACATGGGCGTCGGTGACGGACAACAGCGCGCTCATGCCGCCACTCCGAGATAGGCCTTGATCACTTCGGGATTGGTCTTGATCGTGGCGGGGGTGCCTTCGGCGATCTTGGTGCCGAAATCGAGCACCACGATGCGGTCGGCGAGGTTCATGACGAAGCCCATGTCGTGCTCGACCAGGAGGACGCTCATGCCGCCGTCGCGCAGCTCCCGCAACAGCTTGGCGAGCTGCTGCTTCTCCATGTGGCGCAGGCCGGCGGCCGGTTCGTCGAGCAGCAGCAGCATCGGATCGACGCAGAGCGCGCGGGCGATCTCGACGATGCGCTGCTGGCCAAGCGAGAGGCTGCCTGCGAGCTGGTGCATCTGGTCGGCAAGGCCGACACGCTCGATCTGGCGGGCGGCCTCCGCCAGCAGTCTGGCTTCGTCGGCGCGGTCGAGCCGCAGCATCGAGGAGATCGGGCCGGAATGGCCGCGCAGATGCGCGCCGATCGCGACGTTCTCCAGCACGGTCATGTCAGGGACCAGCTTCACATGCTGGAAAGTCCTGCTGATGCCGAGCTTGACGATCTCCTGCGGCGGCGCCTTGTCGACCTTCTTGCCGAGCACCGAGACCGAGCCTGACGTGGCCGACAGCACGCCGGTGATCAGGTTGAAGGTCGTGCTCTTGCCGGCGCCGTTCGGGCCGATCAGCGCGACGATCTCGCGGGCCTGGACGTCGAAGGAGACGTTGTTGACCGCGACCACGCCGCCGAACTGTTTTCGCGCCTTGTCGACCTGGAGCAGGATGCTGGACTGGCCGAGCGCGCGGGGACGCTGCTCCAGCTTCAGTGAGGTGTCCGGCTTCTTGCCACCGGTCCGCTCCGGCAGGAACGACATCAGCCACGGCCAGAGGCCGCCGGGCGCAAGTTGCAGCAGCGCCACCAGCATGATGCCGAACACGATGGTCTCGACCTGTCCGGAGCCGGGCAGGATCAGCGGCAGATAGCTCTGCAGCACCTCTTTCAGCACTACGACGATCGCCGCGCCCAAAACGCCGCCCCAGACATAGCCGGCGCCGCCGACCACCGCGATGAAGAGATATTCGATGCCGGCCTGTGCGCCGAACGGCGTCGGGTTCACCGCGCGCTGGAGATGCGCGTAGAGCCAGCCTGACAGGCCGGCGAGCACCGCGGCATGGATGAACACCAGCAATTTGGCGCGCGGGGTGTGCACGCCGAACGCCTCGGCGGCAACATGGCCGCGCCGTAGCGCGCGGATGGCGCGTCCGGTGCGGGAATCCAAGAGGTTCATCGTCAGCAGCGCCGAGAGGATCACGGCGACCCAGATCGCGTAATAGATCGAGCCGGGCGAGAGCATCTTGAACGTGCCGATCGAAAGCGGCGGGATCGCCGAGATGCCGTCGTTACGGCCGAGAAACTCCAGCTTGCTGAAGAGATAGAATAGCCCGAGCCCCCAGGCGAGCGTGCCGAGCGGCAGATAATGGCCGGAGAGGCGGACGGTGATCAGCCCGAGCAGCACCGCCAGTGATCCGCTGACCAATAGCGACAGCGGCAGCGTCAGCCAGGGCGACAGGCCGTAGGCCGTCGACAGCACCGCGGTGGTGTAGGCGCCGAAGCCGACGAAGGCTGCCTGTCCGAACGAGGTCAGGCCGCCGACGCCGGTCAACAGCACGAGGCCCATCGCGACGAGGGCCGCGAGGCCGATATTGTCGAGCAGCACGATCCAGAACGGAGGCATGCCGGGGACGAACGGGATCACGGCCATGACGGCTGCGAAGACGATGATGGGAAGGCGGCTCTGCATTTCAGCCTCAGTCCTTCTCTTCTTCGACGGCGGGCGCGGCGAGCGAGCGCAGCAGCAGCACGGGGATCAGCAGCATGAAAACGATCACCTCCTTGTAGTTGGAGGCATAGAAGGACGAGAACGCCTCGACGAGGCCGACGACCAGCGCCGCGGCGGCGGTGAGGGGGTAGCTGACGAGGCCGCCGATGATCGCGGCGACGAAGCCCTTCAGGCCGATCAGGAAGCCGCTGTCATAGTAGAGCGTCGTGATCGGCACGATCATGATGCCCGACAGCGCGCCGATGACGGATGCCAGCAGAAAGGCGATCTGCCCCGACAGCGTGGTGCGGATGCCGACGAGCCGCGCCCCTAGCCGGTTCACGGCGGTCGCGCGCAGCGCCTTGCCGTAGAGTGTCAGGCCGAAGAACAGCCAGAGGGCGACGATGAAGGCGATGGTGATGCCGTAGACGGTAAGGCTCTGGCCGGTGAAGCGCAGCGAACCCGCGGTGAACGCGCCGGACAGCACGGCAGGTCCGCGCTGGCCTTCGGCGCCGAAAAACAGCAGGCCGAGGCCCTGCAGTGCCAGATGGACGCCCACTGATGCGATCAGCAGCACCAGCACGGAGGTGTGTGCCAGCGGCTGGAATGCGACGCGGTAGAGATAGAGGCCGATCATCGCCACGATCACCAGCGACAGCGCGATCGAGACCGCGACCGGCGGCTTCTGCGCGGCGAAGTAAACCGTCAGCGCCAGCACGATGGCCGGCAGCACGATATTGGTGAGGAGGCTACGCACGATCAGGCGGCCGTGCAGCGCCTTGCGCGCGACGAACAGGTCGAAGGCGAAGGCGCCGATGCCGAGCGCCAGCGCGAGCTTTGCCGTGCCCGGCATCTGGCCTGCGGCCAGCGAGGCGTAGGTCAGCGCGCCGTAGGTGACGAATTCGCCCTGGGGAATGAGAATGACGCGGGTGACGGCGAACACCAGCACCAGCGCCAGGCCGAGCAGCGCATAGATCGCGCCATTGGTGATGCCGTCCTGCACCAGGAACAGCATGATGGTGGTATTCAAGACCGGACGCTCCCCCTTAAGATTACGGACCAGTCCCCTCGATCGCGGTGGACGGTCCGCTCACAGCCATTGAAAAACGCATGCGATATTTGATATGGTCCATAACAATTATCAAATATAACATCAAGGGCGGGAACGATCCCTCCCGAATTTAGCGGGATTACGAGCACGAGGCGATGACCGTTTCCAAAGCCGCTGAAAAGTCCTCCGAAAAGCCTGCCGACACGGCCAAGGGCCGCAAGGACGCGGCCGAGGTGCAAGGCCAGGGGGCTGCTGGCGAAGCGCTCCAGCTCGGCGAGCTCTCGGAACAGCTCGGCTATGTGCTGAAGCGGGCGCAGCTCAAGGTGTTCGAGAACTTCCTGCGCTGCATGGCCTCGCTCCAGCTCACGCCGGCGCAGTTCTCCGTGCTGCTGCTGGTCGAGAAGAATCCCGGCCGTAACCAGACCGAGATCGCCTCCACCCTCGGCATCCTCAGGCCGAACTTCGTGGCCATGCTCGACAATCTCGAGAGCCGCGACCTTTGCGCGCGGATCCGCTCCACCAACGACCGCCGCTCGCACATCCTGGTGCTGACCGACAAGGGCAAGGCGGTGCTGGCCCGCGCCAAGAAGCTGGTCGCCACCAAGCACGAGGCCCGGCTCAACGAGCTGCTCGGGCAGGCCAATCGCGAAGCCCTGATCGCGATGCTCGCGAAGGTCGCGAGCGAATTCTGACCCTCCGCTGTCATCGCCCGGCTTGACCGGGCGATCCAGTATTCCAGAGACGGCACAGCCGGAATCGAGAAGCCGCGGCGTACTGGATTCCCCGCTTCCGCGGGGAATGACACCGTTGTTGGGGCGGGCGCCTCAATCCACCAAAATCACCCTGATGTCGTTCACGTTGGTCAGCGTCGGGCCCGGCAGCAGCAGGTCGCCGGTCGCCTCGAAGAACGTCGTGGCGTCGTTGTTGTCCAGGTACGCTTGCGGCTGAAGCCCCTGCGCCTTCATCTTCGCGAACGTCGTCGCGTCGATCAGCGCGCCGGCGGGGTCGGTGGGGTTGCCGGCGCCGCCGTCGGCGCCGTCGGTGTCGCCGGCCAGCGCCGAGATGTCAGGCGTGTCCTTGAGCAGAGCGGCGAGCGCCAACGCGTATTCCTGGTTCGGCCCGCCACGTCCATTGCCGCGCACCGTGACGGTGAGCTCGCCGCCGGAGAGGATCGCGAGGCGCTTGCCTTGCGCGCGCGCTTGCAGCGCCAGCCTGGCGTGAGCGGCGGCGACCTCGCGCGCCTCGCCTTCGAGATCGGCGCCGAGGTCGATGGTCTCGTAACCGGATTCGCGCGCGAGCTTCACCGCGGCGTCGAGCGACTGCTTGGGCCGCGCGATCAATTCGAAATGCGCGCGCGCGAAGGCGGCATCGCCGGGCTTGCAGCTTTCGTTGGCGGGATCGTCGAGCGCGCGGCGGACGGCATCGTCGATGTCGAGCTTGTATTTCGCGACGATGGCGCGCGCATCGGCCAGCGTGGTCGGATCAGGCACGGTCGGGCCGGAGGCGATCGCGGAAGGATCGTCATGCGGCACGTCCGAGATCGCGAGCGTCACGATCTCGGCGGCATTCTTGCCGGCGCGTGCGAGACGGCCGCCCTTGATCCGCGACAGGTGTTTGCGCACGACGTTCATCTCGCCGATCGGCGCGCCCGAGCGCAGCAGCGCCTTATTGACCGCCTGCTTCTGCGCGAAGCTGATACCGTCGCTGGGCGCGATCCAGTTCGCCGAGCCGCCGCCGGTGAGCAGCACCAGGAGCAGATCGTCCGGCCCGGCCTCGCCTGCGAGCGCGAGCGTGTCGGCCGCGCCCTTGAGGCCAGCCTCATCCGGCACGGGATGCCCGGCCTCGACCACGCGGATGCGGCGCGTTGGCACGCCGTAGCCGTGACGCGTGGTGGCGATGCCGACGAGCCGTTCCGGCGCCAGCTTGAGCGTGTCGAGGTAATGCCGTTCGGCTGCCGCGGCCATGGCGCCCGCGCCCTTGCCGGCGGCGAGGCAGATCACGCGTCCTTTCGGCGCGGGCCCCAGGTGCGGCGCCAGCACCACATTGGGATGGGCGGCGGCAACGGCGGCGTCGTAGAGCGCGCGGAGCAGGGGACGACGGTCGGTCATGACGATGGCCTTCGGCAGACGGAACAAACTGGCGACACACGCCGCCGTTCACCTGCCTAGCGCATCGGCGGCCGAAGCGTAAGCCGGCTGTGTCATCATTCGAATATGCAATCGCGTGATCATAATCGCCGCGTAGCAAAAAGCCCTCCGCGATGATCTCGCGGAGGGCCCTTTTGAACATTGCGATCCGGCTGGAGGCTAGCCGCCGGCGTCAGCGCTGATGACGTCGCCGAACAGATCCCACTTCTCGCCCTTGAACTTCATGAGCTGAAGCGAGCTGATCGGTGCGAAGTCGTTCGCGCCGGTGTTGATCTTGATGCCGGGCAGCAGCACCTCGGTGCGGAAGTCCTTCAGGCTCGCCGCCTGCTTCATGACGTTCTCGCGCGTGAGATTGTCGCCACACTTCTTCAGCGCTTCCACCAGCGTCTGCGCCACGCCGTAACCGACGATGGTGCCGCCGTCGAGCTTGTCACCTTCAGGGAAGTATTTCGTCATGAACTCCAGGAAACCCTTCATGCCGGCGTCGTCCTTCCACTGAGGATCCGACACGTCCTTCAGGTACGCAGCCGAAATGATGTCCTGCGAATTCTCGAAGCCGGCGGGCTTGATCACGCTGCCGACCGAGGCCGAGACGTTGTTGAGGAAGTGGGTCGGCTTCCAGCCGATTTCGGAGATCTTCTTGATCGCCTGCGCCGCGAACTTCGGTGTGGTGATGTTGATGAAGACGTCGGCGCCGGTCGCCTTCATCTTCACGATGTGATTGTCGATCGTCGGCTCGGAGGTCTCGTAGCTTTCCTCCAGCACGATCATGCTCGCGGCCTTGGCGCCGAGCCCGTCTTTCAGGCCCTTCAGGTAGTCCTTGCCGTAATCGTCGTTCTGGTAGAGCACACCGATCTTGGCATTGGGCATCTCCTTCAGGATGTATTTCGCGTAGATCTGCGTCTCGCTCTGGTAATTGGGCTGCCAGCCCATGGTCCAGGGGAAGTTCTGCGGATCGTTCCATTTGGTGGCGCCGGTCGCGACGAACAGCTGCGGCACCTTCTTCGAGTTCATGTATTTCTGAATGGCCGAGTTCGGCGGCGTGCCGAGTGAATTGAAGATCAGCAGAACCTCGTCGCTCTCGACCAGCTTGCGTGCCTGCTCCACCGTCTTCGGCGGCGAATAGGCGTCGTCGTAGGAGACGAAATTGATCTTGCGGCCGTTGATGCCGCCCTCTTCGTTGATCTTCTTGAAATAGGCGGCTTCGGTCCGCCCGATGATGCCGTAGGCGGAGGCCGGTCCGCTGTAGGGCATGATGTTGCCGATCTTGATCTCCGTATCGGTCGCGCCGGTATCGTATTTCTTCTGGGCCGATGCAGTGGAGGCCGAGGCCGCAATGAGCGCAAGCGCCAGTGATGCGGCTGCAAGTTTGCCGGTGACAGCGGGCATTCCTATCTCCCTATTTTCTTGGTGTGTGTGCGCCCCTTTTCTTGTCTCGATTTTCTTGGCGACGCTGCCGCAATTCAATACGATTTGGCTGATGCCTTCAACAGAAAGCCCCCGGGACGGCGTCGCGGGGGGTGCGTCTTTAGTAGTCAGGGACGGCCGGCTCTCGTGTGCGACTGCGAGAAGGGCCGGCTGTCTTGAGTTGTTTAACCAATCTGGGAGCGATTTTGGGTTGCGCCGCTTCAGTGGCCCATCTCGCTGGAGATGATCTCGCCGAACAGCTGCCATTTCCGGCCCTTGAAACGCATCATCTGCAACTGCTCGATCGGGGCGAAATTGTCCGGCGCGGTGTTGATCCTGATGCCGGGCAGCAGCGTGTCGGGCTCGAAATCCTTCAAGGAGGCTGCCTGCCTCATGACGTTCTCGCGGGTGAGGTCGTCGCCGCACATCTGCAGCACTTTGACCATGGTCTGCGCGGCGGCATAGCCGAACACGACGCCGGCATCGAGCTTGTTGGCCTTGGGATCATACTGCGCGAGGAAGTCATAGAATTTCTTCATGCCGTCGTCGGCATTCCACTGCGGATCGGAGCCGTCCTTGGTGTAGCTCGCCGACAGCAGGCCTTGCGAGATCTCCAGGCCCGCCGGCTCGATCACGCCGCCGACGGAGGCCGAGACGTTGGAGACGATGTGGACCGGACGCCAGTTGATCTCCGCCGCCTTCTTGATCGCCTGCGCGGCGAATTTCGGCGTGGTGATGCTGATGAACACGTCGGCGCCTGAGGCCTTCAGCTTCACGACGTGCTCGTCGATGGCGGGCTCCGACGTGTCGTAGGCCTCTTCCAGCACGATCATCGACGCCTTGGGCCCGAGGCCATCCTTTAGCCCCTTCAGATAGTCCTTGCCGAAATCGTCGTTCTGGTAGAGCACGCCGATCTTTCCGTCCGGCTTCTCCTTCATGATGTATTTGGCGTAGATCCGCGCCTCGCTCGCGTAGCTCGGCTGCCAGCCCATGGTCCAGGGATACTGCTTGGGATCGTTCCACTTCGAGGCGCCGCTCGCCACGAACAATTGCGGCACCTTCTTCTCGTTCATGTATTTGCGGATGGCGCCGTTGGTGGACGTGCCGAGCGAGCCGAAGATCAGCAGCACCCCATCGCTCTCGACCAGCTTGCGCGCCTGCTCCACCGTCTTCGGCGGTGAATAGGCGTCGTCATAGGAGATGAACTTGATCTTGCGCCCGTTGATGCCGCCCTCGGCGTTGACCTTGCGGAAATAAGCTTCCTCGGCCTTGCCGATCGCGGCGTAGGCCGAGGCCGGGCCGCTGTAGGGCATGATGTTGCCTATTCTGATCTCGGTATCGGATGCGCCGCTGTCGTACTTCTTCTGCGCCAGTGCCGGGCTGCTCATCGCAGTGCACAAAGCGAGCGCGGTCCAGAGGGCCGCAACCTGAAAACGAACGGCGGACATTGTTCTCCTGCCCCGAGTTGGATCGGCGCCGCATTGAACAAGATTAGCGCCTGCCGTCAACAAAAAGCCCCCGCGATCGCTCGCGGGGGCTTCTCGAGGGTCGGACTATTGCGTCAGCGTGTCACTCGGAGGCGACGTCGCCGCTGATGATCTCGCCGAACAGTTCCCACTTCTCACCCTTGAAGCGCTGCATCTGCAGCTGCGCAATCGGGGCGAAGTCGGTAGCGCTGGTATTGATCTTGACGCCGGGCAGGAGCGTATCCGGCGCAAAATCCTTCAGCGAAGCCGCCTGCTTCATGAGATTGGCGCGGGTGAGATCGTCACCGCACATCTCCAGGACCTTGGCCAGGGTCGAGGCCGCCCCGTAGCCATAGACCATGCTGGTGTCGGACTTGTCGGCACCCGGCATGTACTTGTCGACGAACTCGTTCCACTTCTTCATGCCGGGGTCGTTGGCCCACTGCGGATCGGTGGAGTCCTTGGCATAGGCCGCCGACAGCACGCCCTGTGCATTCTCGAAGCCGGCGGGCTTCATCACGCTGCCGACCGAGATCGAGACGTTGGTGAGGATCTGGAGCGGCTTCCAGCTGAGCTCGGCCGTCTTCTTGATGGTCTGCGCCGCGAATTTGGGCGTCGCATAGATCAGCAGAACGTCGGGATTGGCGGCCTTGATCTTGACGATATGGCCGTCGATCGACGGCTCGGACACCTCATAGCTCTCTTCCATGATGATCATGGACGCGCCCTTGGCGCCGAGACCGTCCTTGGTGCCCTTGAGGTAGTCTTTGCCGAAATCGTCGTTCTGATAGAGGATCGCGACCTTGGCGTCGGGCTTCTCCTTCATCAGCCATTTCGCGTAGATCTGGGCTTCGCTCTGATAGGAGGGCTGCCAGCCGATGGTCCAGGGGAAGTTCTTCGGATCGTTCCACTTGGTGGCGCCGGTGGCGACGAAGAGCTGCGGGATCTTCTTGGCGTTGAGGTACTTCTGGATCGCGCTGTTCGAGGGGGTGCCGAGCGGATTGAACACGGCCAGCACCTCGTCGCTCTCGACCAGCTTGCGGACCTGCTCGACGGCCTTCGGCGGCGAATAGCCGTCGTCATAGGTGACGAAGTTGATCTTGCGGCCGTTGATGCCGCCCTTGTCGTTGATCATCTTGAAATAGGCTTCTTCGGTCTTGCCGATGATGCCATAGGCCGACGCCGGACCGCTGTACGGCATGATGTTGCCGACCTTGATCTCGGTGTCACTTGCGCCGGTGTCGTATTTCTTTTGGGCGAGTGCTGCGCCGGAGGTGAGAGTGATGGCTGCCGTTGCCGTGACCAGCGCGGCGGCTCGCAGTGTTCTTCCAAAATGCAATTCGGTCTCCTTGCTTAATTTAACGGGACTTCAGTTCTTTTTGAGCTTGCCGACGAGTTGCTGGCCAATGATCGCGATCTGCCTTGCGCCGTGCGGCACGAGGTAGATGACGAGGAACAGCAGCACACCGAACACCGCGCCGGAGAGGCCCTTGGAGATGCTCTCCGCCATGTTCGGCACGAAGATGATGAAGGCCGCACCGACGAACGAGCCGGGCAGCCAGCCGACGCCGCCGACCACCATGCCGAGGAACAGCGAGATCGCGAGCGTGATGGTGTAGCTGTCGGGGGCCACGAACTGCACCGCGATGGCGCCGAGCGAGCCGGCAATGCCCGTGATCGCCGCCGACACGCCGAAAGCCAGCGTCTTGTAGAGTGAGACGTTGACACCCATCGAGGACGCCGCGATCTCGTTGTCGCGGATCGCCATGAAGGCGCGGCCTGACCTCGAGCGCAACAGGTTCACCGAGAGCATGTAGATCGCGATCGTGACGATGAGCGTGAAGTAGTACAGCCACGTGTCCTGCGACATCGGCAGGCCGAACGGCGCGTCCGGCTTGGTGACGACGAGGCCCTGCACGCCGCCGGTCCAGTGTTCCAGGAAGTTCAGCTTCAGCAACTGTGGCATCGCGGTCGCGAGTGCGAAGGTCGCGAGCGCGAGATAGACGCCCGACAGTCGCAGCGCCGGTTTGCCGAACAGGTACCCGAAGCCGAAGCAGACCACGGCGGAGATCGGAATGGTCAGCGCGTAGTTGATGTTGGCGTGCTCCATCAGCACCGCCGACGTATAGGCGCCGACGGCGTAGAACGCGCTCTGGCCGAGCGAGAACTGGCCGGAGCCGCCGGTCAGGATGTTCAGCGCCAGCACGGCGAGCCCGTAGATCAGGAGCATCGTCATCTGGAAGATGACGAAGTTCTTGACGAACATCGGCACGATCAAAAGCGCCGCGAGCACCACCAGCGAGGTGCCGGTGCCCAGCGTCATGGCCCGCTTCGGAACGGCCTCGACCGCCTGGTGGCCTTCTGCAACGACTTCTTCTGCAGCGCTCATGATCAAACTCGCTTGACGATGTGCCGGCCGAACAGGCCGGCGGGTTTGACGACCAGGACGGAGATGATCAGCGCGAGCGCGATCGGAAGTTTCAGCTCGTTGCCGACGCCGGGGATGTAGGTGCCGGCGAGGTTCTCGAAGACACCGACCAGGAAGCCGCCGACCACGGCGCCGAACGG